>NZ_JAIMIE010000027.1:0-506 GCF_019795955.1 Pantoea sp. DY-5 | reverse complement strand
GATTCATGACTGGGGTGAAGTCGTAACAAGGTAACCGTAGGGGAACCTGCGGTTGGATCACCTCCTTACCTGAAGATACCTTCCCGCGAAGTGCTCACACAGATTGTCTGATAAAAAGTAATGAGCAAGACGGCTGCGAAGTCGTGACACATCGTGTCCCCTTCGTCTAGCGGTTAGGACTCCGCCCTTTCACGGCGGCAACAGGGGTTCGAATCCCCTAGGGGACGCCACTTGCTTGGTGACAGGTGAAAGGTGTCTCCACGAAGTATCTCAAAACTGACTTAACCGTCATGTTTGAGATACTGCTCTTTAACAATCCGGAACAAGCTGAAAATTGAAACGACGTATCGTCTTCATTCTCCGTAATAAGAATGAAGCTGCGATATGTTCGAGTCTCTCAATGCCTGCAGTCCCAAGCGTTGCAAAACGCCTGTGGGTTGTGAGGTTAAGCGACTAAGCGTACACGGTGGATGCCCTGGCAGTCAGAGGCGATGAAGGACGTGCTA
>NZ_JAIMIE010000026.1:0-526 GCF_019795955.1 Pantoea sp. DY-5 | reverse complement strand
ATGTCAGGATGACTTTCCCGCAGCCCGTTCTCCAGCGTCTGCAAGGCACCATGAAGTTGTTGAGTTACCCGATTCAGCCAGGGTTGATGCTGTTTTTCTACCGGTCTGAGACGCTGTTCGTACACAATCTGCACCGCTTTTTCACAGGCAGCCAGGGCGAATCCGGTAAGATGCAAATCTCTCAGATCTTCCGCTCTGGACGCTGATGTGGGTGCAGGTGAATGACCGAAATATTTCTCAAGGTAATTAATGATTAATGTTGAATCGATCAGCACCTGATTATCATCTGTGATAAGCGTTGGTACTTTAACGGTTGGATTAATTTTCGTTAAGGCATCAAAATCGCTGAATACCGAAAGCGGCTGTTGTTCGAATTGCATACCCAATATTTTCATGTAGATAGCAACCCGTCTGACGTAAGGTGAATCCAGCATTCCGATTAGGATCATGGCGCTACCTCATATTATGTTGATTAACAAAATCAATTAACTGTGCGGCGACAGCTAAGGGGGCATCTTCCATCAAG
>NZ_JAIMIE010000025.1:0-554 GCF_019795955.1 Pantoea sp. DY-5 | reverse complement strand
GTCTGTTTATCGAGGACGGTAAAACCCAGTTGATGGTGAAAGGTAACGAAGGTGATGTGGTTGAGCTCAAAGATATTCTGCCGGAAGGCAGCGATATCAGCGAATGGCAACATCAGGAAGGTACTGTGACCATTGCTGGCGTGAAATATAACGTCTACAGCCACGACGATGCAGAACTGCTGGTGCAGCAAGGAGTGAGAACTGAGCTGGTTTAACAGGAATTAGTCCATCGATAAAAACGGTTAAATAAAAGCCATCGCAGATATTGCGATGGCTTTTTATTGCCAAGAATAGATCCGAAGCGGCGCGATTTATCGTACATTGTTTATTTTAAAGACTGCCAATATCAAACCCCTTCTGTTCTCGATATTCTTCGATACCTTAACGCGACCCTTCACGACCTAACCCGGATAATTTAGTTCCGCCAAACGGTGCGGCGTCGAATGAAATTTGTGTCGGTGTCTGTTTTGCGATGGGAAAAGAAATTTTATGCTGTGCGGGAAAAGGTCGCCATGAATAGCGACCGGAATAAACATTAAATCTGGAAGTCGATA
>NZ_JAIMIE010000024.1:0-565 GCF_019795955.1 Pantoea sp. DY-5 | reverse complement strand
AAAATATCAAAGCCTCACGAGTGAACACATAATGAAATTCATTATGACGTTTTACAGATGAGCACCGCTGAACTTGTTTCAGCAAATCAAACTTAAATTGAAGAGTTTGATCATGGCTCAGATTGAACGCTGGCGGCAGGCCTAACACATGCAAGTCGAACGGTAGCACAGAGAGCTTGCTCTCGGGTGACGAGTGGCGGACGGGTGAGTAATGTCTGGGAAACTGCCCGATGGAGGGGGATAACTACTGGAAACGGTAGCTAATACCGCATAACGTCGCAAGACCAAAGTGGGGGACCTTCGGGCCTCACACCATCGGATGTGCCCAGATGGGATTAGCTAGTAGGTGGGGTAATGGCTCACCTAGGCGACGATCCCTAGCTGGTCTGAGAGGATGACCAGCCACACTGGAACTGAGACACGGTCCAGACTCCTACGGGAGGCAGCAGTGGGGAATATTGCACAATGGGCGCAAGCCTGATGCAGCCATGCCGCGTGTATGAAGAAGGCCTTCGGGTTGTAAAGTACTTTCAGCGGGGAGGAAGGCGGTGAAGTTAATAGCTTC
>NZ_JAIMIE010000023.1:0-614 GCF_019795955.1 Pantoea sp. DY-5 | reverse complement strand
GAGGAGTGCAGCGAAGTTCACTGCGGGATGGCGATTACATTGCGCATGTCAGATGACAGCGCCGTGACGGCTCAATGACGGGCGGATGAATTTGCTTTAGGGCAGGAGGCGTGCGGCGAAACAGCGGCAGTTTTAATAAATTATTTTTAACTTCAATCTTTATGAAAGTCTGTAAAAAATCACTCCTGATGCTCAAAAACAATAATAAAAAGCGTCACGTTCGCTTTTATGAATACCCGCTAAATAAATATTAACACGGAATTAAAATGCACAAAACTCGCAAGAAATCTTAAAAGCCAGCGGCATGAAATAAAATAAAGAGATAAAGTGCATTTATGAACACTTCACTGTGCAGAAGTTTTTCTTAATTCGCACATCGCAGGTGCTTCTGCCCATACCTCCCCTAATGCAGGTCAGTTAAGCCAACGGTGAGTGCGCTGGCCGGAGCCACTTTTGGTCCGGCGGTCCCCGCACCGCTATCGCGGTACCTTCACTCCGCTCGTCTGCCTGACGGGACGTCTCCGGCCTGCTTTGATGCTTCCATGCGTGTGGTTGAAAGGGCTGGGCGAGGATGGCCCGTGACGCAGCAGATGTGTCAGAGCCCGCACCAGGTT
>NZ_JAIMIE010000022.1:0-625 GCF_019795955.1 Pantoea sp. DY-5 | reverse complement strand
AATGAAATTTGTGTCGGTGTCTGTTTTGCGATGGGAAAAGAAATTTTATGCTGTGCGGGAAAAGGTCGCCATGAATAGCGACCGGAATAAACATTAAATCTGGAAGTCGATAGCCGGTTCGTTTTCTATCTCTTCGGAGAGCACCTGACGTTTGTTCTCCTCCAGCGAAAGGTTGGCATTACAGCGTTCGGAGCGTTGCCAGACGTCATTAAGCTGCAACTCACCGCGCTTCAGGCCGAGCCGCACCGTATTGGCATCGAACAGATGATGCGTCTCGATTTTTACCCGGTCTGCACCTTCTTGAATATCACACGCCTGATCGGCCGAATGCCCACACCAGGACCAGGTTCAACATAGGTTTTCACCACGTCAGAATCATGTGCGTTGGTTTGTTGTTATCGGGCGCCTGCAGCGGCTGATCCTGTTGGACGGCAACGGCCTGATTAACAGTGGTCGGATGTCTGGATATCCCCATCGTGCTCAATACCTCATCTGGTCGAGGAGTGCAGCGAAGTTCACTGCGGGATGGCGATTACATTGCGCATGTCAGATGACAGCGCCGTGACGGCTCAATGACGGGCGGATGAATTTGCTTTAGGGCAGGAGGCGTGCGGCGAAACAGCGG
>NZ_JAIMIE010000021.1:0-743 GCF_019795955.1 Pantoea sp. DY-5 | reverse complement strand
TAGCACGTCCTTCATCGCCTCTGACTGCCAGGGCATCCACCGTGTACGCTTAGTCGCTTAACCTCACAACCCACAGGCGTTTTGCAACGCTTGGGACTGTAGGCATTGAGAGACTCGAACATATCGCCGCTTCATTCTTATTACGGAGAATGAAGACGATACGTCGTTTCAATTTTCAGCTTGTTCCGGATTGTTAAAGAGCATAATACTTCGCAGCACACCGTTTCCGGCACGCTCTGAAGTATTGTTTTGAGTCACTGTAATGGTGGAGCTAAGCGGGATCGAACCGCTGACCTCCTGCGTGCAAGGCAGGCGCTCTCCCAGCTGAGCTATAGCCCCATACAGTTACTGCAGAGACCACTACTACCACTCACCAGGAGTCACATTTTTCTCACGAAGAATGCTAATTTCGTCTCAGGCAAGACAAAGTGTCGCGACGTATAGTTCATATACGGGCGGCGCTTTAACGCAGCATGAGGAGAAATTTGGTAGGCCTGAGTGGACTTGAACCACCGACCTCACCCTTATCAGGGGTGCGCTCTAACCACCTGAGCTACAAGCCTGTAGAGGTTTTTTCTGCTCGTTACTTTTTATCAGACAATCTGTGTGAGCACTGCGCGGGAAGGTATCTTCAGGTAAGGAGGTGATCCAACCGCAGGTTCCCCTACGGTTACCTTGTTACGACTTCACCCCAGTCATGAATCACAAAGTGGTAAGCGCCCTCCCGAAGGTTAAGCTACCTA
>NZ_JAIMIE010000002.1:0-615721 GCF_019795955.1 Pantoea sp. DY-5 | reverse complement strand
AATTTGCCTGGCGGCTTTAGCGCGGTGGTCCCACCTGACCCCATGCCGAACTCAGAAGTGAAACGCCGTAGCGCCGATGGTAGTGTGGGGTCTCCCCATGCGAGAGTAGGGAACTGCCAGGCATCAAACACAGAAGCCCTGAACGAAAGTTCAGGGCTTTTTTGTATGCGATAAAAGCTTCAATGCCACCCAAAAACGCCCCGATTCAAATTGTAGTTATAAAAAAGCCCCTGCTTTTCAGCAGAGGCGCTTCTTAATTTAACTCGCTGAATATCAGTGAATAACCTGCGAAAGAAACGCACGCGTACGTTCTGATTTCGGGTTGGCGAAGAACTCCTGAGGAGGCGCTTCTTCGACAATTTCACCGCGATCCATAAAGATCACGCGGTCCGCCACGGTACGCGCAAATCCCATCTCATGGGTAACACACAACATGGTCATGCCATCTTCTGCCAAGCCAATCATCGTATCGAGCACTTCTTTGACCATCTCAGGATCGAGCGCTGAAGTGGGCTCATCAAACAGCATAATTTTCGGCTTCATACAGAGTGAGCGAGCGATCGCTACGCGCTGCTGCTGACCACCCGAAAGCTGGCCAGGAAATTTATGTGCATGCTCAGCAATACGTACACGCTGAAGGTAATGCATGGCCAGCTCTTCCGCTTCTTTCTTCGGCATTTTGCGCACCCAAATCGGTGCCAGCGTACAGTTTTGCAAGACGGTAAGATGCGGAAAAAGATTAAAATGCTGGAAAACCATGCCGACTTCGGTACGAACACGTTCAATATTGCGCACATCGTGATTGAGATGGATACCATCCACCACGATGCGTCCTTGCTGATGTTCTTCGAGGTGATTGATGCAGCGAATAGTGGTCGATTTACCCGAACCGGAAGGTCCGCACAGTACGATACGTTCGCGTGGTTTTACTTTTAAATTGATGTCTTTCAGTACATGGAACTGACCGTACCATTTGTTAACTTTTTCGAGTGTAATCATCATGGCATCAGCCGCATTAGTCATAGTTTGTGTCATGTTAAACCTCAGTGCGATGCACGCCCGGTGTGAAAACGCTTCTCCAGATACTGGCTATAGCGCGACATGCTAAAACAGAAAATCCAGTAAACCATGGCAGCAAACACATAGCCTTCCGTCGACATCCCCAACCAGGTTGGGTCGACGGTGGCTTGCTGCACGCTACTGAAGAGATCGAATAGGCCGATGATGATCACCAGGCTGGTATCTTTAAACAGCGCAATGATGGTATTCACCAGACCGGGAATGGTCATCTTGAGCGCCTGCGGTAAAATTACCAGCATCTGGGTTTTCCAGTAGCCCAGCGACAGCGATTCAGCGGCTTCATATTGGCCTTTCGGTAGCGCCTGCAAACCGCCGCGCACCACTTCCGCAACATACGCAGACTGGAACAAGATCACGCCAACCAACGCACGCACCAGTTTGTCGATGGTAGTGCCTTCCGCCATAAACAGCGGCAGCATCACCGACGACATAAACAGCACGGTGATCAGCGGTACACCACGCCAAAACTCAATGAAGATGATCGAAAGTGTACGCACCACCGGCATTTCTGAGCGGCGTCCCAGCGCCAGTAAAATCCCCAACGGCAGCGCGCCGGCAATCCCCACTGAAGCGATAATCAGCGTCAATGTCAGGCCGCCCCACTGGCGAGTCTCTACGCGCTCTAAACCGAAATAGCCGCCATACATCAGGAACCAAACCACAATCGGATAGACCACCGCCCAACAGGCGATATAGCGACCACGACGCGGCATTGATTTGATGAACATCGGAATAATCGAGAGCAAGCCGATAACCAGAGATAGATTGATGCGCCAGCGCAGTTCATGCGGATAGAGGCCATACATAAACTGGCCAAAGCGTGCATGGATAAACACCCAACATGCGCCTTCTTTGGTGCAGTCTGCGCGCGTCTCACCAATCCAGTTAGCCTGAAATACCAGCCAATTCAGTGCCGGAGGAATCACGTTCCAAATAAGCCAGATGCTGAACAATGTCAGCAGCGTATTCAGCCAGCTGGAGAACAGATTTTTGCGTGCCCAGAGCCAAGCCTTGCTGAGTGGATGGGTCGGAATCGGCGGTGTTTCATGTGTAGTAACAGACATAATGATCCCGTTCTCTTAACGCTCAACCAGCGCAATTTTGCGATTGTAGAGGTTCATCAGCAGTGAAATGATCAGGCTGATAATCAGGTAAACCGCCATGGTAATCGCGATAGTTTCAATCGCTTGACCGGTTTGGTTCAGCACGGTACCGGCAAACAGCGAAACCATGTCTGGATAGCCGATCGCGGCCGCCAGCGATGAGTTTTTCACGATATTGAGGTACTGGCTGGTCAGTGGCGGGATAATCACACGCATTGCCTGCGGGATAATCACCTGACGCATGGTCACTGGATTAGGCAAACCCAGCGAACGTGCAGCTTCACTTTGACCATGTGGTACCGACTGAATACCGGAGCGAATCACTTCGGCGATGAACGACGAGGTATAAACCGACAGCGCGAGAGTCAACGCGGCGAGCTCAGGGATCATCACGAAACCGCCGCGGAAGTTAAATCCACGTAGTTCCGGCACATCCCAATGCATGGCAACGCCAAACAAGGTATGAGCAATCAGCGGCAGCAAAATCAGCAACCCAACCGCAGCCGGCCAGGTGCGACGCAGTTGGCCGGTTTTTAACTGATGCTTACGGTTGTAGCGGAACAGCGCCATGCAACCCAGCACCGCTAACGCCAGCGCGATCAGGAATGGCCATGTGCCAGGTGCGTACTCGGGCCACGGAATATACAAACCGCGATTGCTGACGAATGCCAAATCAAAAGCGTTGAGTGCCTGACGTGGGCCGGGCAGGTTACGCAGTACCGCGAAGTACCAGAAAAAGATCTGCAGCAGCGGCGGGATATTACGGAAGGTCTCGATATAAATGGTTGAAAGCTTGCGCAGCAGCCAGTTCTCAGACAAGCGAGCCAGGCCCACGGCAAAGCCAAGGATCGAAGCGAAAACAATACAGAGCGCGGAAACCAGCAGGGTATTGGTCAACCCCACCATAAACACGCGCGCATAGGTGTCGCCTTCGGTGTAATCGATCAGGTGCTGGACGATGCCGAAGCCGGCACTGCGATCCAGAAACCCGAATCCGGAAGTGATGCCACGATTGGCCAGGTTGATTACGGTGTTGTGGATTAAATATCCCACCACAGCAAGCACGGCAACAATCGCGACGATCTGGTAAAGCCAGGCGCGAACCGTAGGATTACCGAACGAAAAATCCCTTTTTACGGTTGGGCGTTGCGACATGTTAAAACCTCAGTGAAGATTACGCGTGGGCACCGCAGGATGCGGTGCCCGACTGGCAGAATGGAATTAACGAACTGGCGGAGCGTACTGGATGCCGCCCGCATTCCACAGCGCATTCTGGCCGCGCTTAATTTTCAGTGCGCTGTCTTTACCGACGTTACGGTCGAACACTTCCTGATAGTTACCCACTTGTTTGATGATGTTGTAAGCCCACTTGTTATCGAGCTTCAGGTCTTTACCGAAGTCACCTTCCGCGCCCAGCAGATGTGCCATATCCGGCGTAGTCGGTTTCGCTACCATGTCATCGACATTTTTAGAGCTGATACCCATCTCTTCCGCGTTCAGCATGGCATACAGCGACCATTTGACGATGGTGAACCAATCGTCATCACCGCGACGTACCACGGGCCCCAGCGGCTCTTTCGAGATCACTTCTGGCAGTACAATGAACTCGTCTGGCTTGCCAAGTTTGATACGCAGCGCATACAGCTGAGATTGGTCAGACGCGAGGGTGTCGCAACGGCCGCTGTCGAGCGCTTTAGCGGATTCGTCAGAGCGGTCGAAGGTGACTGGGGTGTACTGCATTTTATGGGTTTTGAAGTAGTCAGCCACGTTCAGCTCGGTATCAGTACCGGCCTGGATACACACGGTGGCGCCATCCAACTCTTTAGCACTTTTCAGACCGGCTTTCTGGTGCGTCAGGAAGCCGATACCGTCGTAATAGTTCACGCCTGCAAACAGGAAGCCCATGCCGCCATCGCGTGATGAGGTCCATGTGGTGTTACGAGATAAGATGTCTACTTCGCCAGACTGCAGCGCGGTGAAGCGTTCTTTCGCGGTCAGCGGGGTGTATTTCACTTTAGTTGCGTCGCCAAATACTGCGGCAGCGGCTGCACGGCATACATCCACGTCAATACCGGTGAATTTGCCGTTAGAGTCAGCATAAGAGAAGCCTGGCAGGCCGTCACTGATGCCGCACTGTATAAAACCTTTCTTCTTAATGGCATCCAGCGTGGTGCCAGCGTGCGCTTGTTGAGCAACAGCTAACAGCGAGGCTGCAGCGACCAGAGTGGAAAGCATCATCTTTTTCATAAAGCATCCTGTGTGGCGATATCGTGTGTTGTTATGTTTGCGCGCACTTTAATGTGCGCTGTTTTCTGTCTGTGGTGGTTAGCCATCCACAACTCTGCAAACCTGATGCCAGGTTTGCAGAATCCTGAATTCTCTGGAAAGATCTTTTAATAAACTGAAGCACTCAGAAGATTCTGGCTAATATGGCGCACCAAAAGGCAGCATGACGAGACGACACGATCACAAATAGTGCAAAAAGTTTCACTATATGGAAGCAGTGTGAGCTAACGCTCAGGAGTGGATGTATGAGTTTGCACGCTTACGGCCGAAGCGGTTGAGGATCACAGAGAAAGCGGGCTGAAGGGTGATGAAAGGATAAGTGAGCGCGTAATAAAGTGAGGGGAAATGCGTTGCTAAGAGGGATAGGATATCACTGCTGCAATTGCAACTATCGTTACCATTATCGCGCCAATTGTTTCATGCGTTTTTAACCTCAGGAAATTACCGGCAGCAGAAACAAAAACGCCAGCCGCAAGGCTGGCGTTATCGCAGCAACGAACAGATTAGTTCATGCCGTATTTTTTCAGCTTCTTACGCAGGGTACCGCGGTTGATACCCATCATCAGAGCTGCACGGGTCTGGTTGCCACGGGTGTACTGCATCACCATGTCCAACAGAGGCTGCTCGACTTCTGCCAATACCAGCTCATACAGATCACTCACATCCTGACCGTTCAGTTGAGCAAAATAGTTCTTCAGTGACTGTTTAACCGAATCACGCAGTGGCTTTTGGGTCACCTGATCCTGAGAGTTAACGGTAGAAACGGTGAGTACGTCAGAATTTACGCGTTGTTCGAACATAGTTCTTTCAGCTCTTTATTTCGTTTACGCAAGATTTTCGAAGTATGCCTCCAACGCCTCCAGCTGTTCGCTGGCATCCTCTATGGCGTTGAATGTGCGCCGAAACTGGTCATCAGGAGCACTTTCCTGCAAATACCAGGATACGTGTTTTCGGGCAATACGGTATCCTTTGCGCTGACCGTAAAAGTCGTGCAGCTCCCGTATATGTCCAATCAGCATTTGCTTCACTTCAGCCAGCGGCTTCGGTGCCAGCAGCTCCCCTGTGTCCAGATAATGCTGGATTTCCCGGAAGATCCACGGTCTTCCCTGAGCGGCACGGCCAACCATAAGAGCATCGGCTCCGGTATAGTCGAGCACCGCTCTGGCTTTATGCGGGTCAGTAATGTCGCCATTCGCGATAATCGGAATGGAAACGCTCTGCTTAACTGTCCGAATGCTGTCGTATTCAGCAAATCCCTCAAACAAACAGGCGCGCGTGCGGCCATGAATGGTGAGAGCCTGAATGCCACAGCGTTCAGCCAATTGGGCAATCTCTACACAATTACGATTTTCTTTGTCCCAGCCGGTGCGAATCTTCAGCGTAACCGGTACATCCACTGCATTGACGACCGCACGGAGAATCGACTCCACCAGTTGCGGATGTTGCAGCAGCGCTGAACCTGCCATCTTACGATTCACTTTTTTGGCCGGGCAGCCCATGTTGATATCGATAACTTGCGCGCCAGACGCCACATTAATGCGCGCGGCAGCAGCCATCTCATCAGGATCGCAACCGGCAATTTGCACGGCGCGGATACCAGGCTCGTCACTATGCACCATACGCAAACGGGATTTGTCACTGGCCCAAACTTCCGGGTTCGACGACAGCATCTCGGAGACAGTCATACCGGCGCCGTTCTCATAACACAGGGTGCGAAATGGCTTATCGGATACTCCGGCCATAGGCGCAGCAATGAGTCGATTACGTAGCTGATGTTGTCCAATGCGCATGAAAAAGAAGTGACCCTAACTGTTCGCAAGGCGGCGTATATTACGCATTTTTTAAAGAAGATGAAAGGCCAAACTTTGAACAATTCGCCGTGAGAGAGCAGGGAAATTAACTTATCAGACACAAAGATAAGCATTAATCATTATAATTCATACGATTAAAAAAATATGATGAAATTGTGTACAAAAATTTTTCTCAAAACATGACCGAAATCACAACATAAAAACCGTCACTTCCGGTAATTAGCCATAGAAATGACGGCAATGTGATTATTAATTGTACTAATTTATTAGCGTAGGGATTGCCAGTTCATCATTCGACAATCAGTCGACCATGTAATGGTTGCAGGGGACGATTATTACTGTGTTTCAGCGCCAGTTGGAAATGGTGCAACTGTGATTGGGAGAGCGTGACGGGATGCTTCATGATCAGCCAGCGTAAACCCTCGGTGCAAGGTGGAGTAGTCAGCGATCCACTAAAACGATAATAATGGCGATCCTCCGGGAAGAGGGGTTCTAAATCGATACGCTGTTTCACCACCACCTCATGATTTATCTGCTTAGGCATTGCGGTAATAATCGGATTAAGAGCGGTGTTTTCTTTGCCAACCTCGAACATCACGGCAATGACCGCTATTTCCCCATCGGCGTTTGCGTGAACGAAATGTGCTTCGAGCGGATAAGAGTGCCCGTCGATTTGATTCTCACTCGGCGTATGGAAATGATATTGCTTAAGGCGGAAGGTTTCGCCATCCAGCATAAAGTCATCTTCATCATCCACGTTCACTTGCAGTGTGTGCACGTTGTTGGTCAGGTTTTCTGCTGCGGCGTGAAACTCCAGCTTAAGGGGCGGCAGTTGACCATCTATGGTATGGCGAATATCAATTGGCGACTGAAACTTGCCGTTATGGCAGGTTTGAAAATCAGCAGAAAGTTCGGCCCAGTGCTCTGGGCCAGCGCTGCCTTCATAGCTCCAGTGTGGTGCGGAAGGGGAAGAAGCATGCGCGCTAATGCTGTAAGCCAACATTAAGCTAAGTAAAAGGGAGGGTTTCATTTTCAATCTCAGTAATAAGAATACCGGCAAGCGGCGTGCCGCAAATAATACGTGGCGATGGGAAAATGACTACCCTGCAAGCAGCTTCACAGGGTAGAACCAGACAAGGCTTGGGTCATTCGACGATCACACGACCATTAAGCGGCTGTACAGGACGACTGTTGCCATGCTGGCCTAAAAGAGTAGTGAACATTTTGAGCTGTTCAGCCGATGCCGAAACAGTTTGTTTCATCACAAACCAGCGCACACCTTCGGTGCAAGGCGGTGTCGTCAATGAGCCGCTGAAGCGATAGTAGTTCTTTTGACCCGGAATCAAAGCGCTGAGATTAAGTGGCTGTTGCAGCGCCGCCTCTTTGTTAACTTCAGGTGGCAGCTCACGCAGGATCTCCGCCAGCGCAGGGTTTTCTGCCCCGGCTTCAAACATCACGCCAACCACAGCCAGATGTCCCTCTTCGCTGGCATGGACGAAATGCGCGGCCAACGGAAAGCGTTTGCCATCAATCAGATTTTCGCTCGGCGTATGGAAGTGGAACTGACGCAGCGTATAAGCTTCGCCATCCAGCGCGAGCGCATCGCCATCTTTGACGTTGATCTGGATGGTGTGACCGTTATTGATGATGGATTTTTGTTTGGCTTGATAGCTCAACGTTAGCGGCGGCAATTGTCCATTCACCACCTTGCGGATATCGACAGGCGACTGGTTCACACCGCTTTTACAGGTGTGATAATCGGCGTGCAGATTGCCCCATTCATCCGGCGCTTCATAAGACCAGTTTGAGCTGTGAGCGTGCGCATACGATGCCATGCTTGTCAGCAGAGCGAGTAAGGAAAGTTTCTTTTTCATCATCCATTACTTTCAGCGATTTATCGAAGTGAAATGCCATTAAAGGCATTGCCAGCAGGGATAGCGCTATCGCCTGGAGCAGGATTGTAATGACTGAAATGTAAAGAAACGGCAAGGGTTGAGAAGGGCTGGCGCTTTAAGACGGGTCTCAGAAAATAGTACGGCTTGCCAGTCAGTTAGCCCGACTGGCAAGCGGGCAGGTTAGCGGCGCACGCCGGTGATGCGGCACCACTCTTCTTTCTCTGCAACCGCGTCGAGCTCAAAACGCTCGGCGTAGGCTTCACACACGCTTTCAGCCTGGCTCGCTAACACGCCGGACAATCCAAGATGACCGCCGGCTTTCGGCAGCACGCTAATCAGCGGTGCCAGCTCACGCAGCGGACCCGCGAGGATGTTGGCGACCACCACGTCAGCCTGCAAGTTTTCCGGCTGCTGGTGGGGCAGATAGAGCGCCAGACGCTCAGAGACGCCATTACGCTCGGCGTTATCACGGCTGGCCTGAATCGCCTGCGGATCGATATCAATGCCGATCGCCTGCGCCGCTCCCAATTTCAGTGCAGCGATAGCGAGGATGCCGGAGCCACAGCCAAAGTCGATCACCGTTTTGCCCTGCAGATCCAGGCCATCAAGCCAGGTCAAACACATCGATGTGGTAGGATGCGTGCCGGTACCAAAGGCGAGGCCCGGATCCAGCATCACATTGACGGCATTTGGATCCGGCACATCGCGCCAGCTTGGGCAGATCCACAGGCGCTCACCGAAACGCATCGGGTGGAAGTTATCCATCCATTCGCGCTCCCAGTCTTTATCTTCGATCTGCTCGATCTTATGGCGAAACGCGGATCCCAGCAGCGGATGCTGGCTTAACTCGGCCACCACATCGCTCATCTCGGTTTCAGCGTCGAACAGGCCGATGACATCGGTATCGCCCCACAGCAGCGTTTCGCCCGGCAGCGGCTCGTACACCGGATTGTCGTGCGTGTCCTGGAAAGTGACCGACACCGCGCCAACCTCCATCAGCGCATCGCTCAGGGTCTCGGCGTTTTCGCCGGTGCTGTTAATTTTGATTTGAATCCAAGGCATAGCGTTTCTCTTTATTCCAGTGCCGCGGCATGCGTTGCAGGCGTGCGGCCAAACAGATTACCCACCAGGAAGGCCAGCAGGCTTAAGGTCAATGACGGAACGATCGGGTGGAAGCCCCACCACTCAATATTCAGGCTGGCAAGCAGCGTATAGCATCCCGCGCCGACCAGCATGCCGCTGATCGCACCGGTGGAGTTGGCGCGCTCCCAGTACAAACCCAGCACCAGCGGCCACAGAAAGACCGCTTCAAGGCCACCAAATGCCAGCAGATTCAGCCAGATAATCATATCGGGCGGATTCCACGCTGCCAGCAATAGCAACACACCGAGTACGAAAGTGATGGTGCCTGACAACATGCGCAGGCGCGCTTCATTTTCACTGTGCTGCGGGGCAATACGCAGGTAGAGATCTTTGATCAGCGTAGCGGAGGATTGCAGCAACTGCGCGTTGATGGTCGACATAATGGCCGCCATCGGCGCCGCAAGAAATACGCCCGCCGCCATGGGCGGTAACACGGTAATCATCAGCGTAGGAATCACGCGATCGGGGATGGTGAGATCGGGCAAAATTACGCGCCCCAGCGCGCCGGCCAGATGCATACCAAGCATCAGGATCACCACTACAATGGTGCCGAGTACAATGCCACGATGCATGGCTTTGCTGTCTTTATAGGAAATACAGCGCACCGCGGTGTGGGGCAGACCAATCACCCCGAAACACACCAGCACGGCAAACGAGCTGAGGAAGGTTGGGTTGATGACATTGCCCACGCCTTCCGGTGAGGTCAGCTGCGGATCGATATCATGCAGTTTGGTCACTGCGGAGGCTAATCCGCCAGCGTGGTGAATCACTGCGAACAGCAGCAGGAAGGTGCCGATCAGCATTACCAAACCTTGCATCGCATCGTTCAGCACGCTGGCGCGGAAGCCACCGAAAGCGGTGTAGAGCGCGATGGTGCCGCCGAAGATCAGCAGGCCGGTGTCATAAGGAATGCCGGCCGCTGTTTCCAGCAGGCGCGCACCGCCGATGAACTGCACGGTCATTGCGCCGATAAACGCCACCAACAAACTGATGCTGGAGAGCCAAATCAGCAGCGTGCTGCCGTAGCGGCCATACAACATGTCGTTGAGCGTCACGGCGTTGTAGCGACGCGCCAGAATGGCGAATTTCTTGCCTAACACGCCAAGCGAAAGCCAGACGGCAGGCACCTGAATCATCGCCAGCAGCACCCAGCCAAGGCCATATTTATAGGCTGCGCCGGGGCCGCCAATGAACGAGCTGGCGCTGATATATGTGGTGGTGATGGTCATGGCCAGCACAAAGCCGCCCATCGAACGGCTGCCGAGGAAGTATTCGCTCAGGAAGTTGCCCTGACGCTGCTTGCGCATGGCAAACACCGACAGCGCGGCGATCAGCACCAGATAGGCCAACAGCGGAAGAATGATTTCAGAGTCCATCGTTATCCTCCAGCGACATGTCGCGGAACAGCACGCGCACCATCAGCCAGCACAACACAATAAACAGCAGCGGGGCGAACAAACACGAAAGCTCGAACCACCTTGGTAAGCCAAAGACGCCGATCTCATTGCCGCCCAGCCAGGCAGAAAGTCCCCAAACGGCAAGGTAGGCCAGCGTCAGATACAGTGACCAGCGCGCCTCTTTGTTCGCTTGTAAAAAACGCCAATCCATTATGTAACCTCAAAGGCGACAAAAATGAAAAAGGCCGGAGTTAACCGGCCTCTGCTTTGCTCTGCGCTGCAATTACTTCTCTTGCAGGCCGAGTTTTTTCTCCAGATAGTGGATGTTGGTGCCACCCTGCTGGAAGTTTTCGTCGGACATGATTTTCATCTGCAGCTCAATGTTGGTCTTGATGCCGTCGATGATCAGTTCCGCCAGCGCATTCTTCATGCGCGAGATTGCCACGTCACGGTTTTCACCGTAGGTAATCAGCTTACCAATCATGGAATCGTAGTACGGTGGCACGCTGTAACCGGCATAGATATGCGATTCCCAACGTACACCAAAGCCGCCCGGCGCGTGGAAACGGGTGATCTTGCCTGGGCTTGGCAGGAAGGTGTTGGGATCTTCGGCGTTGATACGGCATTCAACCGCATGACCGCGAATCACCACGTCTTCCTGTTTGATCGACAGCGGCTGACCAGCAGCAATACGCAGCTGCTCTTTGATCAGATCGACGCCGGTGATCATCTCGGTCACCGGATGCTCCACCTGAATACGGGTGTTCATCTCGATGAAGTAGAACTCACCGTTTTCGTACAGGAACTCGAAGGTACCCGCACCGCGATAGCCGATATCGATACAGGCTTTAGAGCAGCGCTCGCCGATGTAGCGACGCAGTTCCGGCGTGATGCCTGGCGCTGGTGCTTCTTCGACGACTTTCTGGTGACGACGCTGCATTGAGCAGTCACGTTCCGCCAGATAAATCGCGTTACCCTGGCCATCGGCCAGCACCTGAATTTCGATGTGGCGTGGATTCTCGAGGTACTTCTCCATGTAAACCATGTCGTTGTTGAAAGCCGCTTTGGCTTCCGCTTTCGTCATGTTGATGGATTGCTCAAGATCCTTGTCGCTGCGCACTACGCGCATACCGCGACCGCCGCCGCCGCCGGAGGCTTTGATGATCACCGGATAACCGATGCGCTTAGCGAAAGCACGGTTTTTTTCCATGTCGTCGGTCAGCGAGCCATCAGAACCTGGCACGGTGGGCACGCCCGCTTTCTTCATGGCGGTGATGGCAGACACTTTATCGCCCATCAGGCGAATGGTGTCGGCTTTCGGGCCAATGAAGATAAAGCCTGAACGCTCAACCTGCTCGGCGAAATCGGCGTTCTCAGAGAGGAAGCCGTAACCCGGGTGGATCGCGACCGCGCCAGTAATTTCAGCGGCGGAGATCAGTGCCGGGATGTTCAGGTAGCTTTTGACTGAAGGTGGCGGGCCGATGCAGACGGTCTCGTCTGCCAGCAGCACGTGCTTCAGGTCACGGTCCGCGGTGGAGTGCACGGCAACAGTCTTAATGCCCAGCTCTTTGCAGGCACGCAGAATGCGCAGCGCGATCTCACCACGGTTAGCAATGACAATTTTATCCAGCATGCTTCGCCTCGTTATTCGATGATGACCAGCGGCTCGTCAAATTCAACCGGTTGGCCGCTTTCGACCAGAATCGCCTTCACAACGCCGGATTTGTCGGCTTCGATCTGGTTCATCATTTTCATCGCTTCAACGATGCACAGGGTGTCGCCGGCATTCACTTTCTGACCAACTTCAACGAAAGCTTTCGCGTCCGGGCTTGGCGTGCGATAGAAAGTGCCGACCATTGGTGAACGCACGATGTGGCCACTGATTTCTGGTTTAGCGGCTTCTGCTGCAACCGGTGCGGCAGGCGCCACCGCGGTAGACAGCGCAGGCTGCTGCTGCATCATTGGCGCAGCATAAGCCTGCTGCATCATTGGGTAGCCGGCATTTGCAGGTGAACGGCTGATACGAACGGACTCTTCGCCCTCGGAGATTTCCAGCTCGGAGATGCCAGACTCTTCAACCAGTTCGATCAGTTTCTTAATTTTACGAATATCCATGAGTGTGGTTCCGTACTCTGTTTAATTGGAATGTGACAGGCGTTTTACTGCCGTTTGTAAAGCCCATGCGTATCCATCAGCGCCAAGTCCACAGATGACGCCGGCAGATACATCGGAAAGATAGGAGTGATGTCGGAACGGTTCGCGTGCATGTACGTTCGAGAGATGCACCTCAATAAAAGGAATGCTAACCGCCAACAGGGCATCACGCAGTGCAACGCTGGTATGCGTGAACGCAGCAGGATTGATGATGATGTAATCCACGTTGCCGCGAGCTTCGTGAATACGGTCAATCAACTGAAACTCTGCGTTCGATTGCAAATGACTCAATTTCACATGGTGCTGATCGGCCTGTTGCGTCAGATCGCCGACGATTTGCGCCAGCGTGGTGTGACCATACTTATCAGGCTCGCGCGTTCCCAATAGATTCAGGTTGGGACCGTTCAAAAGCAGTATGTGAAATTTGTGCGCCATCTTGCTGCTATCTCCTGCAATCAGTAAGGCATCGCGTAAAATACCGCGACATCTTGCGTTTGTCACCCTTGTGGATGAAAAACCAGACTTCGCTTGCAATAAAGCCGGGCATTATATCCGTTTCGTCGACATTCGCAGCAAAATACTGGTCTTATCTGCGAAGTTGATCGAATGCGGCCCGAAGGCCACACTTTTTAACAGATCTCGCGGGAGGAACACAACCGTGCGGGGATTATCTGGGAAGAAGTTTACGCAACTTATTGTAACGCCACGCTAACAGCGCAATGGCCAGCACGGCGTAGATCACCGGCTGCGGGGAGAGCACTTTCACTGACCAGATATAGTGAATCGGCACGAGGATCGCGACCAGATAGACGCCGTTATGCAGCGTTTGCCAGCGACGCCCCAGTTTGCGCTGCATGCGCTGGAATGAGGTGATGGCGAGGGCGAAGAGAATAATCCAGCTGATCATCCCCAGTAACAAATAAGGACGCGAAACCAGCTCGCTGCCGAGTAAACGCAGATGATCGTAGCCAAGTTCCAGCAGGTAGTAGCTGGTAAGGTGCAAACTGGCCCAGGCGAAACACCACACGCCAAGCAGGCGGCGAGTGCGAATCAGCAGCGGCTGTTTCAGGTAGCGTGTCAGTGGGCTGACCAGCAGCGTGGCGAGCAGCAACTTAAGCGCCATTCTGCCGGTAAAATGCTGGATATCTTTCGCCGGATCAGCGCTCAGCCAGCCCTGACTCGCTGCCATAAACAGATACACAAACGGCAGAAAAGCCGCCAGATGCAGCACGACTTTTAACGCGGTGATGTGACGTAAAGAGAGGCGCACTCAATAGTTCTCCCGTAAATCCAGGCCGCGATACAGCGACGCCACCTCTTTCGCGTAGCCGTTGAACAGCAGCGTAGGTTGGCGATCAACCTTCAGAATGCCGCCCGCGCCGATAAAGCGCTCGGTTGCCTGCGACCAGCGCGGATGATTCACATGCGGGTTCACATTGGCGTAGAAACCATACTCATTGGCGGCGATCTGGCTCCAGGTCGTTGGCGGGCGATCGTGCGTCAGCGTAATCTTCACAATCGATTTAATCCCTTTGAAGCCATATTTCCACGGCACCGTCAGGCGAATCGGTGCGCCATTCTGCGGCGGCAGCGCTTTGCCATACACGCCGGTACTCAGCAGCGTCAGCGGATGCATCGCTTCATCAAGACGCAAGCCTTCCACATAGGGATAATCCAGCCCGCCGCCGATAAAGCGATCTTTCTGACCCGGCATTTGGTCAGGTGCGTACAGCGTTTCAAACGCCACAAAGCGCGCATTGCTGGTGGGTTCAGCCAGTTTGAGCAGCTTGTTGAGTTCAAAACCGACCCACGGAATCACCATCGACCAGGCTTCGACACAGCGCATGCGGTAGATGCGCTGTTCCATGGCGAAACGCTTGAAGATGTCATCCATATCCAGCGTGATAGGTTTGGCAACTTCGCCTTCGATACGCAGCTTCCACGGATCGGTTTTCAGCGTGCCAGCGTTGGCAGCAGGATCGGCTTTATCAAGGCCAAATTCATAGAAGTTGTTATAACCTGACACCTTATCAAACGGCGTGAGCGGCAAATCGGCTTGCCATTCAGCCGGTTTAGTAAAATCTAAATCACGGCCAGCGGGCGCGGGCGGACGATCATTGCCTTTAAACCAACTCAGCACATCGGCTTGCGCGGTGCCGGGTAAACTGGCTGCTGCTGCGCCTAATCCCAACGCTTTCAGCACCTGACGGCGGCGCATATTAAAGACGCTTTCTGGCGTGACGTCGGCTTCTGTGAGCAAGTGCTTCAGGTTCATGACGTTCTCCTGTGAATAGTAAGTTATAACCAGCATGCTCAACTTCAGCGTCAGGCGCGAACTTGCGGGGAAAAATGTGAAATTTCCTGGCGCATCGCCCTCTTTGAGAATAGGACGAAAAAGCCCATAGCAAAGTCAGGCCATCACGGTTTAACGCTATACTCGCGCCGTAGCGCTTATCATGCTGTGTTATGTGCGATTTTGATGCCAGTCTGGCGCTGAATCACACCTTGATTTGTGCTATTTTGCTCAGGTTTGCGCCAGGGGTAAGCGTGGCGCCGACGGATTAACACCGTTCATAACCGCAGTGATGCAGGCACAGGGATGCGATTAACAACTAAATTTTCTGCGTTTATTACCTTATTAAGTTTACTAGCGATGATATTGATGCTGGTGGGCTGCGCTTTTAGTTTTATCTGGCTATCGCAGCAGCGCGTGGAAACGCGGATGCAAACGCTGGCGACTGAAGTGGATAAAGCACTGGCTTCACAATCGCCGCAGGAAATCACGCAGTGGCTGACGCGCATGATGCCGGTGGTCAATGCCGAACAGGTGCAACTGCTGAACGGCGATACGTTAGTGTTCAGTTTAGCCCGCCATGAAAATCCGATGTTAGAAGATGAGCCTAATCGCTTTGTGCAGTTCGATTTGCCCCTGACGCATTCGCCGGGCCTCGAACTGCGCGTGGTGGTGCTGGATCCGGCCAAAACGCTGTTTCGCTCCTTTACCGGCACTTATACGCTGGTGGTCCTGTTTACGGTCGTCGCCATTATGTGCGTGCTGCTGGTCATGACCAACCGCTGGCTCAAGCGGCGCTGGCAGGATATGGAGCAATTAGAAGCGCGCGCCGATCGCATTCTGGCCGGTGAACGTCGTTCGCAGGAGGACCATGTCGCGGAATGGCCGCCGAAAGCCAGTCGCGCCATCGATGCGCTGCTGGGCGATTTGCAGGAGGCGGGCGAGCAGCGTTTACGCATCGACACCTTAATTCGCACATTTGCGGCGCAGGATCCGCGTACCGGCCTAAACAATCGTTTGTTCTTTGATAACCAATTGGCGACATTGCTGGAAGATCAGGAAGATGTCGGCACGCACGGTGTGGTGATGATGGTGCGTCTGCCGGACCTTGATATGCTGCACGAAACCCTCGGCCCAACGCTGGTGGAAGAGTATCTGTTTGATTTGATTAATATGCTATCGACCTTTGTGCTGCGCTATCCGGGCGCGCTGCTGGCGCGATATTTCCGCAGTGATTTCGCCGTCTTGCTGCCGCATCGCACTTTAAAAGAAGCCAACAGCATTGCCGATCAACTGATTAATGCCGTCGATTCACTGCCGCCAATGCGCATGGTCGATCGTGATGATTTGATCCACATCGGCATCAGCGCGTGGCGCAGCGGTCAGAGCGTGTCGCAGGTGATGGAAAATGTGGAGATGGCTACGCGGCGTGCGGCATTGCAGGGCGGTAATAGCTGGTCGGTTGGCGAAGGCAATACGCTGGATATGGGGCGCGGCAGTGTGCGCTGGCGGACCTTGCTGGAGAACACGCTCAATCGTGGTGGTCCGCGACTTTACCAAAAGCCGGCGGTGTTGCTGGATGGAAAAGTCCATCATCGTGAATTACTGACGCGTGTGTTTGATGGCGACAAAGAAGTGGTGTCGGCTGAGTTTATGCCGCTGGTATTGCAGCTGGGTATGACTGACAGCTGGGATCGTCAACTGGTGACGCGCATCGCGGCGCTTTCGGAAGTGTGGCCGGATGAAACTCTGGCACTTCCCGTGAATATTGATTCGCTGTTGCAGCGGCCTTTTCAGCGCTGGCTGCAAAAACTGCTGCTGCAGTGCAGCAAATCGCAAAGAAAACGTTTTTTATTTGAACTTGCTGAGGCCGACGTTTGTCAACACATCAGCCGTTTAGTGCCGGTTTTTCACATGTTAACCGCATTTGGCTGTCGCATTGCGGTGGATCAGGCCGGTTTGACGGTGGTGAGCAGCGCTTATATCAAACAATTCCCGATAGAAGTGATTAAACTTGCGCCGGGTTTGGTACGCAATATTGAACGACGCACCGAGAACCAGCTGTTTGTGCAGAGCTTGCTGGAAGTGTGTAAGTCATCGCCAACTCAAGTTTTCGCCGCGGGTGTGCGAACACGCGCGGAGTGGCAAACGCTGTCGGGATTAGGTGTTTCGGGCGGGCAGGGCGATTTCTTTGCGCCTTCGTTGCCGGTCAACAGTAATGTAAAGAAACACTCGCAACGTTATCGAATTTAGACCTTCAGCGCGCGAAGTGCAGGCTGATGGCTGTTTTTATCGCTTATTAGTGCCGGAGCGCGCGATGCTGGCGGCTGGAAATGTTAGATTTTATGTCGAAATTCGCCGGCTAGCGCCGGGGCAATTTAGGTTAAAACGGCGTATTAACGCCATTTAACTGCGGCAAAAGACCCTACGATCAGGCCAAAAAAGTATTCAGCGTATTTTTTCACCGAAGCCGAACGTTTTTGCGCCTTGTAGCGGCTTCGCGTGGTTGGTAAAGTAGGCGGATTTTATTTTCCGCCCCCAGCTTGCAGGATTATCCCTTAGTATGTTTAAAAAATTTCGTGGCATGTTTTCCAATGACTTGTCCATTGACCTGGGTACCGCGAATACCCTGATTTACGTGAAAGGACAAGGCATCGTGTTAAACGAGCCTTCTGTGGTTGCCATTCGTCAGGATCGTGCCGGCTCCCCAAAGAGCGTAGCGGCTGTCGGTCATGATGCTAAGCAGATGCTGGGCCGTACGCCGGGCAACATCGCTGCTATCCGTCCTATGAAAGATGGCGTGATCGCCGACTTCTTCGTTACCGAAAAAATGCTGCAGCACTTCATTAAGCAAGTGCATAGCAATAGCTTTATGCGTCCAAGCCCGCGTGTGCTGGTCTGCGTACCGGTGGGTGCGACCCAGGTTGAGCGTCGCGCCATCCGTGAATCTGCACAGGGTGCAGGCGCACGCGAAGTGTTCCTGATTGAAGAGCCAATGGCTGCGGCGATTGGTGCAGGTCTGCCGGTTTCTGAAGCAACCGGTTCTATGGTGGTGGATATCGGTGGTGGTACCACTGAAGTAGCAGTGATCTCGCTGAACGGCGTGGTTTACTCCTCTTCTGTGCGTATTGGTGGTGACCGCTTCGATGAAGCTATCATTAATTATGTTCGCCGCAACTACGGTTCACTGATTGGTGAAGCGACTGCAGAGCGTATCAAGCATGGTATCGGTTCTGCTTATCCGGGCGATGAAGTACACGAGATTGAAGTTCGCGGCCGTAACCTGGCAGAAGGTGTGCCACGTGGCTTTACCCTGAACTCGAACGAGATTCTTGAAGCGCTGCAGGAACCGCTGACCGGCATCGTGAGCGCGGTGATGGTTGCACTGGAACAGTGCCCGCCAGAGCTGGCCTCTGACATCTCCGAGCGCGGTATGGTGCTGACCGGCGGTGGCGCATTGCTGCGTAACCTCGATCGCCTGCTGATGGAAGAGACCGGTATTCCGGTGGTCGTGGCAGAAGATCCGCTGACCTGCGTAGCACGCGGCGGTGGTAAAGCGCTGGAAATGATCGACATGCATGGCGGCGATTTGTTCAGCGAGGAGTAATTCCTCAACGGCTGAGGCCCTGGTCAAATTGCGCAGGGAATAGCGCCTATGCTGACGCTGCTGCTGCAACGCACGACGGCGAGATGCGTCCAGCTCTGGAGGCGTTGGCTATTAGGCTAACGCTTCTTCCCTGATGTCGAGGAACACGCAGAATTTATGAAGCCGATTTTTAGCAGGGGACCTTCCCTGCAGTTGCGCCTCTTTCTGGCAGTCATTGTGGCTATCGCGATTATTATCGCCGATAGCCGCGTGAGCTCCTTTTCCCAGATCCGCAACTACCTGGACACGTCGGTCAGTCCATTTTATTTTTTGGCCAACGGGCCAAGACAACTTCTTGATGGCGTTTCCGAAACGCTGGCGTCCCGTCAGCAATTGGAGCTGGAAAATAAAGCACTGCGCCGTGAGCTCTTCCTGAAAAACAGTGACTTGCTGATGCTGGGGCAATATAAGCAGGAAAACGCGCGTCTGCGCGAACTGCTTGGCTCGCCGCTGCGCCAGGATGAGCATAAGATGGTGACGCAGGTGATCTCCACCGGCACCGATCCTTATACCGATCAGGTGGTTATCGACAAAGGCAGCGTAAACGGTGTTTACGAAGGCCAGCCGGTGATCAGTGATAAAGGTGTGGTCGGTCAGGTGGTCGCGGTCGGTCAGGTGACCAGTCGCGTATTACTGATTTGCGATGCCTCGCATGCATTGCCGATTCAGGTGTTGCGTAACGATATTCGCGTGATTGCTGCCGGTAATGGCTGCAGCGAAGATCTGCAGCTGGAGCATCTGCCGGGCAACACCGATATTCGCGTCGGCGATGTGCTGGTCACGTCTGGCCTGGGCGGCCGCTTCCCGGAAGGTTATCCGGTTGGCGTTGTCTCCTCGGTGAAAGTCGATACACAGCGTGCTTACACGGTGATTCAGGCGCGTCCAGCAGCTGGCTTGCAGCGTTTGCGCTATCTGTTACTGCTGTGGGGCGCGGATCGCAACGGCGTGGCACCAATGGCACCGGACGAAGTGCATCGCGTGGCCAACGAACGTTTAATGCAGATGATGCCGCAGGTTCTGCCGCCAGCAGGCGAAATGGGCCCTCCGGCACCGGATACCTTGCAGTCGTCGCAGCAAATGGGGCCACCGCAACCCGCTAATGGCAGTCGTTCGCAAGGGAATTCTGCGAACACACGCGGAGGCCAGCCTTGAGTCGATATCGCAGCCAGGGCCGATGGGTTATCTGGCTGTCCTTTCTGATTGCCCTTATCCTGCAAATCATGCCGTGGCCGGAACAGATCTATATGTTCCGGCCTTCATGGCTATTACTGATCCTCATTTACTGGGTGCTGGCGCTGCCGCATCGGGTGAATGTCGGCACCGGTTTTTGTCTCGGTGCGATCATGGATCTGGTGGCCGGTTCAACACTTGGCGTGCGCGCATTAGCCTTTAGCATCATCGCGTATCTGGTGGCCTTTAAATTTCAGTTATTCCGAAACTTAGCGTTGTGGCAGCAGGCATTAATGGTTATGGTGCTGTCCCTTGCGGTGGATGTGATTGTTTTCTGGGCAGAATTCCTGGTGATCAACGTTTCTTTCCGTCCGGAAATCTTCTGGAGTAGCGTGGTCGACGGCGTCCTGTGGCCCTGGCTATTCTTATTGATGAGAAAGATTCGCCGTCAATTCGCTGTTCAGTAAGGAATACTATGATAAGCCTGTACCTCGCATCCGGTTCACCGCGTCGACGTGAGCTGTTAACGCAGCTTGGTCTGCAATTTGAACGCCTGATTACCCACGTAGAAGAGCAGCGTAAGCCAGAAGAAGCGGCTGAAGCTTACGTGCGTCGTCTGGCCTCAGATAAGGCGCGCGCGGGCGTCGCGGTGGCACCGCAGGATCTGCCGGTGCTGGGTGCTGATACCATCGTGGTGCTGAACGGTGAAGTACTGGAAAAACCGCAGGATGCCGCGCACGCCGCCGCGATGCTGAGCAAGCTGTCGGGACAAACTCATCAGGTGATGACCGCGGTGGCGCTGGCCGATACGCAGCGTGAGCTGGATTGTCTGGTGACCACGGACGTGACCTTCCGCACGATGACGGCGGAGGAAATTTCGCACTATATTGCCAGTGGCGAGCCGATGGATAAAGCCGGCGCGTACGGAATTCAGGGCCTTGGCGGCAATTTTGTCCGCAAGATTAATGGAAGTTATCACGCCGTGGTGGGATTGCCGCTGGTTGAGACCGGTGAGCTGCTGAGTCATTTTCAGTCACTGCGGGCGTTAAGGGGACAAGATGACGGCTGAACTGCTGGTAAATGTGACACCTTCGGAAACCCGTGTTGCCTACATTGATGGCGGCATTCTGCAGGAAATCCACATTGAGCGTGAAGCACGACGTGGCATCGTGGGCAACATCTATAAAGGACGCGTCAGTCGCGTCTTACCTGGCATGCAAGCGGCCTTTGTCGATATCGGCATGGAAAAAGCCGCCTTTCTGCACGCTTCCGACATCATGCCGCACACCGAATGCGTGGCGGGTGATGAGAAGAAAAATTTTGTGGTGCGCGACATTGGCGAGCTGGTGCGTCCCGGCCAGGATCTGATGGTGCAGGTGGTGAAAGATCCGCTGGGCACCAAAGGTGCGCGCCTCACCACCGACATTACTTTGCCTTCGCGCTATCTGGTGTTTATGCCTGGCGCGTCACACGTCGGCGTCTCGCAGCGTATTGAGAGCGAGGCCGAGCGTGAACGACTGAAAACGGTGGTTGCAGCGCACTGTGACGATCTCGGCGGCTTTATTATTCGTACCGCTGCGGAAGGCATTGGTTCAGAAGAGTTGTCGCAGGATGCCGCTTTCCTGAAACGTTTGTGGACCAAAGTCAGCGAGCGTAAAAAGCGTAATCAGACGCGCTGCCTGCTCTACGGTGAGCTGGCGTTAGCGCAGCGCGTGCTGCGTGATTTCGCCGGTGCCGCGCTGGATCGCATTCGCGTGGACTCACGTTTGACCTGCGATTTGCTGGTGGAATTTACCAGCGAATATATTCCGGAAATGGCCAGCAAGCTGGAGCTTTACAGCGGCAAACAGCCGATTTTTGATCTGTTTGACGTTGAGAACGAAATCCAGCGTTCGCTGGAGCGTAAGGTCGAGCTAAAATCCGGCGGCTATCTGATTATCGATCAAACCGAAGCCATGACCACGGTGGATATCAACACCGGCGCGTTTGTCGGACACCGCAATCTCGACGAGACCATCTTCAACACCAACATTGAAGCGACGCAAGCGATCGCGCGTCAGCTGCGACTGCGCAACCTCGGCGGCATCATCATTATCGATTTCATCGACATGAGTAACGACGAGCATCGCCGCCGTGTGCTGCATTCGCTGGAGAGCGCGCTGAGCAAAGATCGGGTGAAAACCGGCATCAATGGTTTCTCGGCGCTCGGTTTGGTGGAGATGACGCGTAAACGCACGCGTGAAAGTATTGAACATGTGCTGTGCGCCGATTGCCCGGTGTGTAAAGGGCGCGGCACCTTGAAAACGGTGGAAACCGTCTGCTATGAGATCATGCGTGAAATTGTGCGCGTGCATCACGCCTACGATTCCGACCGTTTCCTGGTGTACGTTTCCCCGGCGGTCGGCGACGCGTTAAAGGGCGAAGAGTCACACGCGCTGGCGGAAGTGGAGATCTTCGTCGGTAAACAGGTCAAAGTTCATGTTGAACCGCTCTATACCCAAGAGCAGTTTGATGTCGTCATGATGTGATATTGAGGTTGAGTTCCGCAAGCCAACGGACAGCAAGGAGAGGTGTGTGAGGCGGTTGCCGAGGATTTTGTTACTGCTGCTCGCCGCAATCATCGTAATTGTGGCGCTGCTGGTCAGCGGGTTGCGCCTCGTGATGCCGCACCTCAACAGTTATCGCAGCGATATTCTGCAGACGATCTCACGCGTCAGCGGCGTCACGGTGACGGCCAGCGAACTGCAGGGCAAATGGGAGAATTTTGGCCCGACGCTGCAGATGCGCAATCTCAACGTCGCGATGCAGGAAGATGGGCAATTGACCATCGGCCGCGTCAATCTGGCGCTCAACGTGTGGCAATCGCTGCTGCACTGGCGCTGGCAATTCCGCGATCTCACCTTCTGGCAGCTGCATCTCGAAACCAATCACCCGCTGTTCACCAGTGACGAACAGAAGAACAGCTTCAAACCGGCGCAAATTAACGATCTGTTTTTGCGTCAGTTCGATCACTTCGATCTGCGCGACAGCAGCATCCGTTTTCTGACGCCGTCCGGCCAGCATGCTGAACTGGCGATTCCACGCCTTACCTGGCTGAACGAAAATACCCGTCACCGCGCCGAGGGCGAAGTGAGCCTCTCCAGTTTTACCGGCCAGCATGGCGTGGTGCAGGTGAGGCTCGATCTCAACGACAGCAACGGTTTACTCAGCGATGGCCGCATCTGGATGCAGGCCGATGATGTGGATGTGCGACCGTGGATTGGTCCGTGGCTGCGTGATAACACCAGCCTTGAAAGCGCGCGCTTCAGTCTGGCCGCGTGGGCGAATTTGCGCGATGGCGATCTCTACGCCGGTGATTTGCTGTTGAGCAAAGGTGGCGCGCGCTGGCGCGGCGAGCAGGGCGATCATCAATTAGAGGTTGATGGCTTAACCGCGCACTTGTCGCGCTACCAGAATGGCTGGAGCCTTTCGGTACCGCAAACCCGCTTGAGAACGGATGGCATCGCATGGGCGCCAGGACATTTTTCCCTGCTGTGGAAGCCGGAAGATAAGCAGATGCTCGGCGCCAACAGTGCGCCGGAGATGCGCGTGCGTGCCACGCAGCTGGATTTAGAACGTCTGGCGCCCATCGTTCCGCTGTTTGCACCGCTTTCTCCAACCTTGCTGGATAACTGGCGTGCGCTGCAGCCGCGCGGCCACATTGATGCGCTGGCGCTGGATATTCCGCTGCAGCAGCCTGAGCAAACGCGTTTGCAGGTGAAATGGCGCGATCTCGCCTGGCAGCAGTGGGAATTACTGCCGGGTATCAGCAATCTCAGCGGGAGCGCCAGCGGTAGCTTAAACAACGGCTTGCTGGATGTGGCGATGGGCCAGGCGGAAGTACCGTACGGCGATATGTTCCAGGCTCCGCTGCAGATTAAACAGATCACTGGCCAGCTCAACTGGCTACGCGATGCTAACGGCTTAACGCTGGATGGACATCAGCTGGATGTGCAGGCCCGTTCGCTGTGGGCACGAGGCGATTTCCGCTACCAGCAGAATTTGGGTAGCGCGCCGCGCCTCGATATTCTCGCCGGAATTCGCGTTACCGATGCTGGCGATGCGTGGCGTTATTTCCCGCAGCAGCTGATGGGCCACGATCTTACTCACTATCTCAGTGACGCGATTAAAGGCGGGCAGGTGGATAACGCCACGCTGCTGTTTGCTGGCGATCCCTCGCTGTTCCCGTTCAAACACAATGACGGCATGTTTGAAGTTTGGGTTCCGCTGCGCAATGCCACCTTCCAGTTCCAGCCAGGCTGGCCTGCGCTGGAAAACCTCGACATCAATCTCGACTTCCTCAACAACGGTTTGTGGATGAAAGCCGATAAAACCAGGCTCGGCGAGGTTGATGCGCGTAATGTCAGCGCGGTGATCCCGGATTACCTGAAAGAGAAGTTGATCATTGATGGTGACATCAGCGGCGAAGGCAAAAAAATCGCTGACTATTTCGAGCAAACGCCGCTGAAACCGACGCTCGGCGCGGCGCTGCAGGAGCTACAGATTGGCGGCAATGTGCGCGGCACGTTGAATCTTGATATTCCACTGGATGGCGAGCAGGTGCACGCCAGCGGCAATGTGGTGCTGAACAACAACAGCCTGCATATCAAGCCGTTAAATACCACGCTGAACAATCTCACCGGCCGCTTCCGTTACAATAACGGCAATCTGGAGAGTGAAGAGCTGCAGGCCAACTGGTTCGGACAGCCAACCGGCGTGAGTTTCAGCACGAAAGAGAATCCCAACGATTTTGGCGTGAACGTCAAACTGCTGGGCGATTGGCAGCCAGGTAAACTCAAGGTGCTGCCGGATGCCATCACGCGTCAGTTAGACGGTTCTTTACCGTGGCAGGGCAATGTGGATATCACGCTGCCGCATAAAGGCGGCGCAACCTACAAAGTGGCACTGCAAGGCGAGGGCAAAGCAGTAAGCAGTCACTTACCAGCACCGCTGGATAAAGCGGCTGGTGAAGCGATGCCGATTACCATCAACGCGGATGGCGATCTGAAAGGCTTTACCTTGAGCGGCAGCGTGCGCGAGCGCCATCGTTTCAATAGCCGCTGGATTCTGGAGCCGCAGCTGCGCGTTGATCGCGGGATCTGGCTGAATGATGCGAAAAGCACACCGAAGCTGCCCGAGAAGCGCGGCATGGAGCTGAATCTCCCGCCGCTGAATGGCGAAGCCTGGATGGGGATGATGGCTGGCGCGGGCAGTGCGCGTAACGCTCAGGGCGAGCCGGAAGTGGGCGGCGCGGCGCTGCCGGGCGACTTTATTCTGCGCACACCGGCGCTGACGCTTGGTGGTCAGCAATGGCACGACGTTAACGCTACCGTTACGCAGGGGCCAGCCGGCAATACCCACTTGCAGCTGGAGAGCCGTGAAGCACGTGGCAGTTTGCAGACGGCGCAGCGCTCTCCGTGGCAGATCAACCTGAGCTATCTTTACTACAATCCTGAATGGGCTGAGAAAAGCGATGGAAAATCATCGCCGTTTGGCGGCAACAGCAGCAACATCAACTTCAGCAGCTGGCCAGCGTTGCAGCTCAACTGTGATGAGTGCTGGATTCGCGGGCAGAAGTTTGGCCATATGCAGGCGAAGCTTCAGCCACAAGGCGATACGTTAGCACTTACTAACGCCTCGATTGATTCTGGCAGCTCTAAATTGAACGTGACGGGTGAATGGGTGAATAAACCCGGCGATCAGCGTACTTCGCTAAAGGGCAGCCTGAGCGGCGACAACATCAATGACGCGGCTAACTGGTTTGGCATGAATACGCCGCTGCGCGATGCACCGTTTAAACTCGATTACGATCTGCACTGGCGTTCTGCGCCGTGGCAGCCATCGGAAGATACGCTAAGCGGTACGCTGAAAACCCACTTTGGCAAAGGTCAGATCGCCGATGTGAATACCGGTCGCGCCGGGCAGTTACTGCGCCTGTTTAGCTTTGATGCCTTGCTACGCAAGATGCGCTTCGATTTCAGCGACACCTTTAGTGACGGTTTCTATTTCGATTCGATCAACGGCACCGCGTGGATTGAAAACGGTGTGATGCGTACCGATAACCTGCTGGTGGATGCCCTGGAAGCGGATATCGCCATGAAGGGCAACATCGATTTGGTGAAGCGTCAGATCGACATGGAAGCGGTGGTCGCCCCGGAAATCTCCGCGTCGGTTGGCGTCGCCACTGCATTCGTCATCAATCCGGTGGTCGGTGCTGCGGTCTTCGCCGCCAGCAAAGTGCTGGGACCGCTGTGGAATAAGATTTCACTGTTGCGTTACCACATCAGCGGACCGCTGGATAAGCCGGAAATCAATGAAGTACTGCGCAAACCGCGTGAAGACGAGAAGAAGTGAATTTGACGCCGTCGGGTAATTGCCGCAGGCTATGACTATCCGAGCACATAATGAGTGAGAAACGATGACTCTGAATCTGGTAAGTGAGCAGTTGCTAACTGCGAACAGCATTAATCAGCAGGACCTTTATTCCCTGTTAGGGCAGCTTTCAGAACGTCGTCTGGATTATGCCGATCTCTATTTCCAGTCCAGTTTCCACGAATCCTGGGTGCTGGAAGACAAAATTATTAAAGATGGTTCTTACCATATCGATCAGGGTGTGGGCGTCCGCGCCGTGAGCGGTGAGAAAACCGGTTTCGCCTACGCTGACCAGATTTCCCTGAATGCACTGCGTCAGTCGTCTGAAGCGGCGCGCAGCATCGTGCGTGAACAAGGCAACGGCAAAGCGCATACCTTATCGGCGGTGCTGAACCGTTCGCTGTATGCGCCCGTTAATCCGCTGGATAGCCTGACGCGCGAAGACAAAATTGCCCTGCTGCACCGTGTTGATAAAGTGGCGCGTGCTGCCGATCCACGTGTGCAGGAAGTGAATGCCAGTCTGAGCGGTGTTTACGAACAGGTGCTGGTCGCCGCAACTGACGGCACGCTGGCCGCAGATATTCGTCCGCTGGTGCGTCTTTCCATCAGCGTGCAAGTGGAAGATCAGGGTAAACGCGAACGTGGCTCAAGCGGCGGCGGTGCGCGTACCGGTTATGAATTCTTCCTCGCTGATGAGAGCGGTGATGTGCGTGCCGATGCCTGGGCGCGCGAAGCGGTGCGCATGGCGCTGGTCAATCTCTCCGCCGTGGCGGCACCCGCTGGCATGTTGCCGGTGGTGCTGGGCGCAGGTTGGCCGGGTGTGCTGCTGCACGAAGCAGTTGGACATGGTCTGGAAGGTGACTTCAACCGTCGTGCGACATCGGTATTCAGCGGCAAAATGGGCCAGCTGGTGGCTTCAGAGCTGTGTACCGTGGTTGACGATGGCACCATTGAAGGTCTGCGCGGTTCGCTGGCGGTCGATGATGAGGGCGTGCCGGGCCAGTACAACATGCTGATCGAAAATGGCGTGCTGAAAGGCTACATGCAGGACAAGCTGAATGCGCGCCTGATGGGCGTCAACCCAACTGGCAATGGTCGCCGTGAATCTTACGCGCACCTGCCAATGCCGCGCATGACCAATACTTACATGCTGGCAGGCAAATCGACGCCGCAAGATATCATTGAAAGCGTGGAGTACGGCATTTACGCGCCAAACTTCGGCGGCGGCCAGGTTGATATCACGTCCGGCAAGTTCGTGTTCTCCACCTCAGAAGCTTATCTGATCGAGAACGGCAAAGTGACGACGCCCGTAAAAGGCGCCACGCTGATTGGCTCCGGCATCGAAGCGATGCAGCAGATCTCGATGGTCGGCAACGATCTGGCGCTGGATAAAGGCGTCGGCGTATGCGGTAAAGAGGGACAAAGCGTACCGGTTGGCGTGGGTCAGCCAACGCTGAAGCTGGATAAAATCACCGTAGGTGGTACCGCCTAACGTTGTCAGGTCGCCATGTATGGCGACCTGAACATCTGCCCTCAACCTTTCCGATGCTGCTGATACTGCTGCGCTACCTGCCTGAAATACTCGGTCAGATAATCAATGCACACCTGCACTTTTAGCGGCAGCTTGTCTTTCTCGGTATAGAGCGCATAGACCGGGCGCGGCTCCGAGTGATATTGCGGGAACAGAATATCAATCTCCCCCGCATTGATCTCATCAATCACCCACATCAACGGCACATAGGCGATACCGCAACCTGCTTTCAGCCAGCGAATCAGCGTCTGCGAATCGTTGGTCACGAAACGGCCCTGCGGCGTAAGGCGGGTAACCAATCCTTCCGGCGCAACCAGTTCAAAAGTGTTATCCGGCCGCACGCTATATTCCAGCCACGAAAAATTATCGATCTCGCTGGGTTTTTCCGGCGTGCCATGCTGCGCCAGATAGCTCTTCGCCGCGCACACCACCATCGGCATTGCACCCAGCCGACGCGAGAACAAGTTCGAATCCTGCAGCGCGCCCACGCGCACCACCAAATCCAACCCGTTGGCGATCAAATCGGGGGCAGGAATGCCCGTCACCAGATTGACGCCCAAACCCGGATATTCGCGTAACATTTCGCTGGTCATCGCTGATAACACATTCTGCGCCATCGTCGATGAGCAGCCGATCCGTAGAATACCGATTGGCGTGTTGTTAAAGGCGTACAGCTGCTCGTGTACCTGCGACGCTTCCGCCAGCATGCGGCGACAGCCCTGAAAATAGATCTTTCCGGCCTCAGTCAAGCCAATGCTGCGCGTGCTGCGATTAAGCAATTTAACCTGTAACTCATCTTCCAGTTTGGCGACAATCTGGCTGATAGACGAAACGCTAAGCTGTAGCTGGCGCGCCGCGGCGGTAAATGAACCCAATTCAACCACTTTGGCGAAAATGGACATGCTTTTAAGTCGATCCATTGTTTACTCTGGCTAAAAAGTGATTTAGCTCACAATATGTAGAAAACGTATAGTCAAGCGCGTTACTATACGCGCGCTGGGTCTCTTCACTGCACCTGAACACGGCTGTGTTAGCCCGATGATACGCTATGATTAGCTCAACGCGGCCTGAATGTTGCCATCAGTTTATCCGTCATCCCCTGATCGTAAACCCAACGTGCTACACGGCACGTGGGCAGGTATCGGTGCAATCCGGCAAGGTCGAACTAAGGATCCGAAATGAGTGTGCTTCCGGTATTTGTCGTATTCGGGCTGAGTTTTCCGCCCATCTTCATTGAACTACTGGTTTCACTGGCGCTGTTCTGGCTGGTGAAACGCGTGCTAACGCCTAGCGGGATCTACGATCTGGTTTGGCATCCGGCACTGTTTAACACTGCGCTGTATTGCTGCGTGTTTTACCTTGTATCCCGTTTATTCGTCTGAGGTTTTTTAAGTGAAAGCGCTAATAAGAAAAATCGCGCGATACGCGATTACACTCCTGCTGGTTGTCATCGCCATCGTGATCATCTTCCGCGCCTGGGTGTTCTACACCGAATCACCGTGGACGCGTGATGCCAAATTCTCTGCCGATGTGGTGGCGATCTCGCCTGACGTCACCGGCATCATCACTGACGTGCCGGTGCACGACAACCAGCTGGTTAAAAAAGGCGACACGCTGTTTGTGGTTGATCGTCCGCGCTACCAAAAAGCGCTGGACGAAGCCCAGGCGGATGTCGAATATTACCAGGCTTTGGTGAGTGAAAAACGCCGTGAAGCCAGTCGCCGCAATCAGTTGGGGACCAGCGCGATGTCGCGTGAAGCGATTGAGCAATCCAACAACGATCTGCAAACCAGCGAGCATCAGCTGGCGAAGTCTGTGGCCACGCGCGACCTGGCGGTGATCGACCTCGATCGCACCACTATCAAAGCGCCATCTGACGGCTGGGTCACCAACCTCAATGTCTATCAGGGCGAATTCATCACGCGCGGCTCGGTAGCCGTGGCGCTGGTGCAACAGCACTCCTTCTATGTGCTGGCCTATATGGAAGAGACCAAGCTGGATGGCGTGCGTCCGGGCTTCCGCGCGCAAATCACGCCGTTGGGGAGCAACGCGGTACTGCGCGGCACCGTTGACAGTATCGCGGCGGGCGTAACCAACAGCAGCAGCACCAGCGACAGCAAAGGCATGGCAACCATCGACTCGAATCTGGAGTGGGTGCGTCTGGCGCAGCGTGTGCCGGTGCGTATTCGTCTCGACGAGCAACCGGGCAACCGCTTCCCGGCGGGAACCACGGCGACGGTGGTGATCACCGGTGCGCAGGATCGCGAAACCAAAGTCTCGCCGCTGGCACAGTTGTTCAATCGCCTGCGTGAGTTTGGTTAAGCGAGGGCGATATGATTGAGTTTTTGCGTTTCCCGGTGAAGCTCACCTTCGCGCTGGTTGCGGCGTTGATGATTGGCTTTCACTTCAATCTGGAAACGCCGCGTTGGGCGGTAATGACCGCCGGCATCGTGGCCGGTGGTACCGCCTTTGCTGCGGGGGGCGATCCCTATTCTGGCGCGCTGCGCTATCGCGGCATTCTGCGCATCATCGGTACTTTTATTGGCTGTATCGCCGCGCTCACCATCATGATTGCCACGGTGCGCGCGCCGGTGGTGATGCTGCTGCTGTGCTGTATGTGGGCCGGCATGTGCGTGTGGCTCTCTTCGCTGATCAAAGTCGAAAACTCCTATGCGTTGGGTCTTGCCGGTTACACCGCGCTGATCATCGTGGTGACGGCGGATGCCAGCGGCGGCTTAACGCTGGCTCCGCAGTACGCGGTTGAGCGCTGCAGTGAAATCGTCATCGGTATTCTGTGTGCCATCCTCGCCGACATGCTGTTCTCGCCGCGTTCGATCAAGAAAGTGATTGAGCAGGAAGTGGACGCGCTGCTGGTGGCGCACTACAAATTGCTGCAGCTGTGCGTCGCGCATGAAGACAAAGAGGAAGTGGATAAAGGCTGGAGCGCGTTAGTGCGTCGCACCACGGCACTCAACGGCATGCGCGGCCAGCTGATGATGGAATCCTCACGCTGGAAAAACTCCAGCCGCCGCCTGCAAATGCTCAACACCTTATCGCTGACGCTGATCACGCAGGCCGCCGAAACTTTCCTGATTCAAAACTCGCGTCCGGAATACATTCCACCGCACTATCGTTTGCTGATCGAAAAAGAGGTCAACAGCGTCAACGATGTGCATAAGCGCATGAAGGTGATGCGTCGCCTGATTGGCGTGAGCAGCAAAACCGTGCCGGTGACGCTGGCGAGTTGGGTCGGCGCGGCCACTGAATATCTGCTGCTGATTAACGGCATTAAAAGTAATAGCCGCATCACCACGTTGGAAGAGAGCATTCTGCAGCGTGAGGTAGTGATTCAGGTGCGCTCTGCGGAAACCCATCACGCGATGATCAACGGTATACGTACCTTCGTCGCCACCGCGCTGGGATCGCTGTTCTGGCTGTATACCGGCTGGACATCAGGCAGCGGCTGCATGGTGATGCTGGCGGTGATTACCGCGCTGGCGATGCGTATGCCGAATCCGCTGATGATGGCGAAAGATTTTCTTTACGGCATGACGGTTGCGGTGCCGCTCGGCGCGCTCTACTTCATCTTTATTCTGCCCGCGACCCAGCAAAGTGCGCTGCTGTTGTGTATCGCCATCGGCGCGCTGGGTTTTATCGGCGGCATCTTCGTGCAGCGTCGTCAGTTGGGTACGCTGGGTGCGTTGATTGGTACCATCAACGTGCTGGTGCTGGATAACCCGATGAAGTTCGAGTTCAACGTATTCCTCGATAACGTGCTGGGCCAGGTGATTGGCTGCTTTGTAGCGATGATGGTGATTCTGCTGATTCGCGATAAATCCAAAGAGCGTACCGGACGTAAACTGCTGAATCGCTTTATGTATGCGGCAGTTGCTGCCCTGACCACTAATCAGGCGCGTCGTCGTGAAAACCACTTGCCGGCGCTGTATCAGCAATTGTTTTTGCTGCTCAACCTGTTCCCCGGCGATATCGATAAATACCGGATCGCGCTGACCCTGATTATCGGCCATCAACGCCTGCGCAATGCTGAAGTACCGGTGAATGCAGATCTCTCGGCCTATCACCGCCAGCTGCGCTACACCGCCGACCGCATTATCTCCGCGACCAGCGATGATAAGCGGCGCTATTACTTCGAGCGGCTGCTCAAGGAGCTGGATGTGTATCAGGAAAAGCTGCAGCACTATGCTGCGCCTGATAACGTCACCGAGCCGGTGAAACGGCTGGCGCTGATGCTGGATAAGTATCAGAACACCTTAATACAAATCTGAAACTGGCCGCTGCAACCTGCAGCGGCCTTTTAGATCCCACGCTGACACAAAAACCTCTGATATTGGCATCTATACTTTCCTGACAGGACGCAAACTGACAGGAGAAAACCGATGTCCACTTCCCTGCAACAACACGAATTTTTCAAGACCGGCTATTTCGCTGATGGTCAGTGGCATAAAGCCAGCGCCACCTTTGAGGTGACCAATCCTGCCACCGGCGAAGTTATCGCTAACGTGGCGAAAGCCGGCCAGCAAGAAACCGAACAGGCGATTGCCGCCGCGCAGCGTGCGTTTCCCGCCTGGCGCGATAAAACCGCCAAGGCGCGTGCCGAAATCCTCTATCGCTGGTATCAACTGATCATTGAGAACAAAAGCTGGCTCGGCCAGTTGATGACCGCCGAGCAGGGTAAACCGCTTAAAGAAGCCGAAGGTGAAGTGGAATACGCCGCCAGCTTTATTCAGTGGTTTGCCGAGCAGGCGAAACGCGCCAACGGTGAAATCATCCCGCCGGCTAAACCAGGCTCGCGCATTCTGGCGACGCGCGAACCAATTGGTGTGGTCGCGGCGATCACGCCGTGGAATTTCCCGATGGCGATGCTGACGCGCAAACTTGGCCCCGCATTGGCCGCAGGCTGTACCGGCATCATCAAACCCGCTAACAACACACCGCTGAGCGCCTTCGCGTTGCTGGCGCTGGCGCAGAAAGCCGGTGTGCCTGATGGCGTACTCAATGCGGTGGCGGGCGATACGCATGCCATCAGCGACGCGATTATGGCCAGCAAGGCGGTGCGCAAAATCTCCTTTACTGGTTCCACCGCGGTAGGCAAAACGCTGATGCGTAATGCGGCTGAAACCATGAAAAAAGTCTCGATGGAGTTAGGCGGCAACGCGCCTTACATCGTGTTTGATGATGCCGATATTGATGCGGCGGTGCATGGCGCGATTGCCAACAAATTCCGCAACGCCGGGCAGGTGTGCGTCAGCGTCAACCGCTTCTATGTGCACAACGCGGTCTACGATCGCTTCGTTAATCAATTGGCCGATGCGGTGGGCAAACTAAAAGTCGGAAATGGCGTGGAAGAAGGCGTGATCGTTGGCCCGCTGATTGAGCCGTCCGCGCTGGAGAAAGTGGAGGAGCACGTCAAAGATGCATTGAGTAAAGGCGGCAAATTGCTGGTCGGCGGCGAACGTCATCCTCTTGGCGGCAACTTCTGGCAACCAACGGTGATTGGCGAAGCGCATGAAGAGATGAAGCTGGCGCAGGAAGAGACGTTTGGTCCGGTTGCGGCTTGCTTCCGCTTTGACGATGAAGCCGAGGTGATTGCGCGCGCCAACAACACCGAATTTGGCCTGGCGGCTTACTTCTACACGCAGAATCTGCAACGGGTGTTCCGCGTCTCAGCGGCGCTGGAAGCGGGCATGATCGGCATTAACGAATGCGCGGTATCCACTGAGCTGGCACCGTTTGGCGGCGTGAAAGAGTCTGGACTGGGACGCGAAGGATCGGTGTTGGGGATGGAAGAGTATCTGGAAGTTAAAGCGTTGCACCTCGGCGGACTCAGCTAGCCGCAACAACCAAGAGGGCGTCATGATGAGAACCGAGCGTTTCGATTTCGACGAGATTGTCGATCAAGCCCATTTTTATCGACAGTTTAGCGATCGTTTTGCGCTAGCCGATCTCGCCATCAACGATCTTGACGATCTTTGGGATGCGATTGTCGGTGAGCAACTGCCGTTGCCGCTGGAGATTGAATTTGTAAATCTGGGGAAAGGGCAGAAACGCCGGTATGGCGCATTGATCCTGCTATTTGATGAAGCAGAAGAGGAGCTGGAAGGCCAGCTCCGCTTCAATATAAAGTAAAAAGGGCCCCGGCGAGCGGGGCCAAAGGGTTCGTCTTAATTGACGAGGAATTACTTATACAGCTCAGCTGTCACGTGGTAGCTGTCGCCGGTTTTCGCTTCAATCACTTTGTAAGCGCTGGCACCTTGCTCATCCGCTTTCTGAGAAAGCTCGGCGCGATAATCCATTGGCGAACCGCCGGTTCCGCTGATTGAAATGGTGCTGCCGGTAGGTTGCAGATTCTGCGCCTGTTGTTCGGTGACCAGTTGTGCTGCAGAAGCACCAAAGGCGAACAGGGAAAGCAGGGTAGCAGTTGCGATGGTTGTTTTGATTTTCATAATTTTCTCCTCGTTTAATCAACAACCTGCGGCAGAAAAGGGGGGCGGGTCGTCGATCTATTGCCTGGCGCCATCAAGACACCGGACGTTCAATTAGTGATTATTTGTACAGTTCAGCAGTTACGTGGAAAGTATCGCCACGGTTGCTTTCGATGATGCGGTAATGGCTGGCACCCTGCGCATCGGCTTTCTGTGACAGTTCCTGACGAACGTTGGTTTGGTCGCCGTCAACACCGCTCACGCTGATGGTTTGGTTCAGAGATTGCAACTGTTCAGCTTGTTGGTTTGAAACCAGGCTGGCGGCGCTCGCGCCAAAAGAAAGAACAGAAGCCAGGCCCAGTACTGCGATAGCTAATTTGGTTTTCATGATTCACTCTCCTGAAATGGGGGCCGGCAACCTGAGACGCAAGAGCGTCTCAAACGGGTCGCCGTTCACATTGCTTTTAAGTCAATAACTTATTTGTACAGCTCAGCGGTTGCGTGGTAGCTGTCACCGGTATTCGCCTCAACCACGCGATAGGCTTTCGCACCTTGCTGGTCGGCTTTATCGTTTAACTGCTGACGGATATCCATTGGAGAACCGCCCACGCCGCTGACGCTGATGGTGCCCGCAGGTTGCAGATTCGCTGCCTGTTCGGCATTAATAGAATCTGCTGCATAAGCACCAAATGACAGGGCAGAGAGAACACTCAAAGTCGCGATAGTAGTTTTAACGTTCATGATATTTTCCTCGTCGTCTATTTTTATCTTTTTCTTTCGTGTGATTTGCATCACGAAAACAAGTATAGATCTAATAACCCATGAAATTAATACTGAGCTAATAATGTTTGGTTGTAATTCTTTATCCTTATGGCACTTTTTTAGAACCTGAAGTTATAAAAAACGCCTGGATCTTAACCAGAGGTGGTTATTTCACCGTAAAAACAATGATCTACATCAAATTATCTTTTAGTGCGAAAGATCGTGGTTGATCTCGCTGGCTGATACAGATAGAGAAGGGAAAGACACTGAGCACAATGTGTGAAGCAGCGTAAAATAGCGCATAAGGTTAAACGGGCACAAAGGTCGTACCAATGATAGCGGCTGAAAAGAACCGACAGGCATATGGATAACTTATTATTTACAAAGGGATTTGTAACAGAATGGTTACGAATGAAGCGCAAAGGGCAAGATTACCGGCAGAGGAACTGCCGGTATGCAGCAGGGTTTTATAGCTCTTGTTCGAATAAAACCAGGATCGCGTCGTACAGCTGTTTTACCGAGAAGGTGCGCGCGGGGGTAATAAAGATGGTGTCATCACCGGCAATAGTGCCGAGAATGCCTTCCGCTTTGCCCAGCGAATCCAGCAGGCGCGCAATCAGCTGCGCCGCGCCCGGACTGGTGTGAATCACCACTAACGCATCGTTGTAATCGATATCCAGCACCAGATTTTTCAGCGGGCTGGTGGTAGTGGGCACGCCGAGTTCAGCAGGCAGGCAGTAAACCATCTCCATCTTGGCGTTGCGCGTGCGCACCGCGCCAAACTTGGTCAGCATGCGAGAAACTTTGGACTGATTAATATTCTCGAAGCCGTCTTCCTGCAGCGCCTGCACGATTTCGCCCTGGGAGCTGAATTTCTCTTCCTTCAATAAGGCTTTAAACGCCTTAATCAAGTCGTCTTGTTTCGATGGGTTTCGCATAAGCTACCAATTAAAAAGGGGTTGCAGAGGGCAACAGGCCCACGGCAGATAAATTATTATGCATTTAGATGAATTTTTATGCAATAAGTCTGGTAAGAGAATCGCGGTAATGACCTGCGGGGCGGGCATCATAACAGAATATGATGTTGCACCAAAATCGCGGGTGGACGCGCAAAGCGAAGGTTGCAAAGTTGTTATATTATTGAAGTGGTAACAACAATATCGATGATCATTGCCGTCCATTGTCTTCTGGCTGCGAATGAATCATTCAGGCGACTTCTGAAGTGGAGATGTCTCGGGAGCCGATTGCGGCGTAGTGTTTAGTGCGCGACAGGTTTAGTCGCTATCGCCTGAGAAGTTGATTAAACTCGTAACCTGATGGATTTTCGGCATATCTCTGCCCCACCTTAATAAGGAGTTCAGGATGAAAGTTGCCGTTCTCGGTGCCGCTGGTGGTATTGGCCAGGCGCTCGCACTGCTGCTCAAAACGCAATTACCCGCAGGCTCAGCTCTCTCACTTTACGATATCGCCCCGGTAACACCCGGTGTGGCGGTAGATCTCAGTCACATCCCAACGGCAGTCACCGTGGAAGGGTTTAGCGGTGAAGATGCTACGCCTGCGCTGCATGGTGCTGATGTAGTGCTGATTTCCGCGGGTGTGGCGCGTAAGCCGGGCATGGATCGCGCCGACCTGTTTAACGTTAACGCCGGTATCGTGCGTAACCTGATCGAACAGGTTGCCAGCACCGCGCCAAAAGCGCTGATTGGCGTCATCACCAATCCGGTGAATACCACGGTGGCGATTGCGGCCGAAGTGCTGAAAAAAGCCGGCGTGTATGACAAGAATCGCCTGTTTGGCGTTTCCACCCTCGATATCATTCGCGCCAATACCTTTGTCGCGACGCTGAAAGGCAAGCAGCCTAACGAGATTGAAGTGCCGGTGGTGGGCGGACATTCAGGCGTAACGATTCTGCCGCTGCTGTCGCAGGTGAAAGGCGTGAGCTTCAGCGATCAGGAAGTGGCTGATCTCACCAAACGTATTCAGAACGCGGGCACCGAAGTGGTGGAAGCCAAAGCCGGTGGCGGATCGGCGACGCTGTCGATGGGACAAGCGGCGGCCCGTTTTGGCCTTTCATTGATTCGCGCCCTGCAAGGCGAAGCCAACGTAGTTGAGTGCGCATATGTGGAAGGCGATGGTGAATATGCCCGCTTCTTCTCGCAGCCGCTGCTGCTGGGCAAAAACGGCATCGTTGAACGCCGTCCGCTGGGCACGCTGAGTGCCTTCGAACAGCAGGCGTTGAACGGCATGCTGGAAACGCTGAAGAAAGATATCGCGCAGGGCGAAGAGTTTGTGAAGTGATGCACTCTGAGCGGCAATAAAAAACGCCCGGCAACTGCCGGGCGTTTTGTTTCTATAATCCGCCAGATTTGAAGGTCTTGTTGGCGGGCGCACCGTTAGTCGCGGGGTTTTGCTTTCCTAACGTCTCCATGCGCACCTGGAACGGCGGGAACGGCATCTCAATGCCATGCTCCTCAAAGCCGCGCAGAATCAGCTGATGCAGTTCATGGCGCAGCGGCATGCGATGCCCCATCTCCGCTGCATGCACGCGCAGTTCAAACAGCTGAATACCTTGCTGCAGATCGACAAGGAACACATCCGGCGCTGGCATATCGAGCACGTAGGTGCAGCGATCGGCTGCCTGCTTAAGAATGTTGGTCACTTCATCACTGTTGACTCTGGCGGGCGCTGGAATCGTCAGCACCACACGCGTCACTGAATCCGACAGCGACCAGTTCACGAACTGCTCAGTGATGAAAGCCTTGTTCGGCACGATGATCTCTTTGCGGTCCCAATCGGTGATGGTGGTGGCACGCGTGTTGATGCGCGTGATGCTGCCCGTCAGGTCGCGAATGGTCACGGTATCGCCAATACGGATCGGTTTCTCAAACAGGATAATCAGGCCGGAGATAAAGTTAGCGAAAATCTCCTGCATCCCGAAGCCCAACCCCAGACCCAACGCCGCAACCAGCCACTGCAGCTTCGACCACTCAATGCCCATCATTGAGAAGCCAATCAAGCCGCCAATCAGCATCAAAGCATACTTGGTCAAAGTGGTAATGGCGTAGCCGGTGCCCGGCGCCAAACTGAGATGCTGCAACAGCGCCAGCTCCAGCAGCGCCGGCATGTTACGCACCAGCTGCGTGGTGATGATCAGCACCAGAATCGCAATCAACACCGCACCCAGCGTAATCGCCTGCACGCTGTCCACGCCCTGAATGGTAGTGCTGGCATTCCACAGCGGAATGTTATCAAGGAAGCTAAACGCCGAGTGGATTTCTGACCACAGCACAATCACCGAAACCAGCGCAATCAGCGTCAGGATTGAACGCACCAGACGCAGCGACTGTGCGCTGATCTCATCGAGATCAATGCTTGGCTCATCGATTTCGATGGTGTCGGCATTCGCTGGCGTTGATTGCTCTTTCTCTTCTTCACTGCGCGCGCGGTTGGCCAGCATATCGGCACGACGCTGACGTGCACGGTCAAAGGCGATGCGGCGGCGCTGAATCAGCATCCAGCGGCGGATGATGTGATACACCACCAGCAGGAAGAACCAGATGCCCACCGAGGTTTCCAGACGCGCCAGCAGCGCCTGCGCGGTGGCGAGATAACCGATGCAGGAGGCGAGGGCAGCCACCAGCGGCAGGGCGATCATCAGGTTCCACAAAATGCGGTTTACGAAGTTATCACCGTTGCCCTCTTTATCCAGATAGAGCGGAATACCGGCGCGTTTCAGGCTAACGGTAACGATACTCAGCGCGCCACAAATCAGGATGAAGCACACGCGTCCCAGCGTGCCGGAGAATTGCGGATCGTCGAGATTGGCAAAGGCGATCAGTAGCATGATCAGCGGCACAATCAGCCCTACCGATAGCGAGTAATAGCGCATGGCACGCGCCACGCGCGCTTGCGGCCAGCGGAAATGCACCACAAACAAGCCATCGGGACGCGCAAACGCCGCGCTGATCATAAAGGCCCACAGCAGCGGCAGCGTGGCGGTGATGCCATCGCCAATCGCCACGGCGAACGGATAAGGCCAGGCATGCTGTAAACCGTAACCGAGCGCGGCCCACAATACCGGCAGCGGCACCGCCACCAGAATCGACCAAAATACCGTGCGCAGCGTCAGGCTGAAGCGATCCTGCGTCACTTTGCCGACGCGGCTGGCGGAGCGCTCCATAAAGGCGTTGTAGTGACGACGCGAGCTGATGCTGAAGCCAACCAGCAGAATCGCACCAATAATCGGTAACACGGTTTCGCGATTGGTAAACATCATCGCCAGCGCTTTGCCGAGTTGGCCGGCGGTATCCAGCGACAGCAGACGCTTGAGATCCTGCGCCATCTCCACCGGGAAATTCAGGCCGATGGTATTAACGTCAGCGGTCCAGAACAGATAGCGATGCGTCGCATCTTTAACTTCGGCTAAGGCATCCTGCAGCTGCGTATTGGAAACTTTAAGCTTGGTGATTTCCAGAATCAGCGTATCGCAACCGGAAATCAGTGAGTTCAGCAGTTCGCGCTGGGTTTTAAGTTGCGCTTCGAGGATGCGTACCTGATCGCTGCTGAACGGCGTGCCGTCATCCTGCTTGGCTTTGCGCAGTTCCTGCTGGCGCTCCAGCAGATCCTCATAATGCAGACGCTGCACGCGCAGCTGGCCCATTTCGCTGTCAATCTGCTGAGATTTCGGCATCTCCGGCAGACGGGCAACCTGCGCGCGTAAGGCTTCGCCCAACAGATTGGACGCCCCCAGCCATTGCGACTGCTCACGCAGCGTGCTCAGCGCCTGACGCACCTGCAAGGTCTGATTGGTGGCGAGACGCTGCTGCGAAGCGACTAAATCCATGCGCTGCGCTTGCTGATTGAGGTCTGCGGAGAGTTCGCGGTTAACGCGGAACTGATCGCTGATCGAACTCGGCAGATCGCCGCTGTTTTCCGCCAACTGCTCGGTGCGCTCAAGCGCCAGTTCAGCTTCGCGCTGGCGCTGATTGTTGAGCTGATTGCGCAGCGCCTGCAGATAGTTATCCAGTTGAGTCGCTTTGCGCTGATGTACTTCGGCGCGCATGCGCGCCAGTTCCTGACGGTTATTCGCCGAAAGCTGCGCCAGCTCTAACTCGTCCACGCGCGCTTTATTGGCGGCGTTTTCCGCCTGACGCGCGTAAATCTGCGCCTGCGCCAGCGGCGTAGTCGCCGTCGAAGCGCTCTGCGCGCGACGATCGCTTTCGGTCATCGCCCGGCGTGCATCGGTTTGCTGCTGCGGCAGCTGCGACAGTGAATCGCTAATCTCGCGCGCGCGATCCTGCTCCTGCTGCGCCTGGCGGCCTTCCTCCAGCAGCTGGCTGCTAACCTGCAACAGCTCCTGATCCAACTCGGCGCTGCTCATATTGCTGCGCACCGCCTTGCTGCTGTCCGTCAGCGTGGCGATCTGCTGACGTAATTCGCGCGCCAGCCGCGGGAAATCATCAATCACCTGCTGATACTGCTTCGCGCGCTCCAGCGACTCATCGCGCTCGTTGAGGAAATTGATCGCCGATTCGAGCGCCTGCACCTGCTCGGTTTGCGCGGGTGAGGTTTTCGCCGATTTAGCCGCATCCAGTTCCTGCTTTAGCTGGCTGGATTGCGGAACGGTGGCTGCAAATACAGAACTGCTGAGCACAAGGCTCAGCAGCAAGGAGAGGAAAACACGCACGGGAGAGATTCCGGGTTATTTGCTAAGTGAGACGCTGTCGCCAGGCTGAGGCAGGGCGATGGCCAGCGGCTGACCGAGGCGGGTTTTGCTTTCGGCTTCGAGGCTTTCTGCCAGCTTCACGCGGTTAGGCGCGAACAGGTTGATCACCGTTGAACCCAACTTGAAGCGACCCATTTCCTGGCCTTTCAGCAGCACCACCGCACCATCATGATCGGCAGACGGATAACGCCAGCGTTTAATCACACCTTCGCGCGGTGGCGTAATGGTGCCCGCCCACACGGTTTCGATGCTACCCACAATGGTGGCACCGACAAGGATCTGCACCATCGGGCCATGATCGGTATCGAATACGCAGATCACGCGCTCGTTACGCGCAAACAGATTCGGGATGTTACGTGCGGTCAGCGGGTTGACGGAGTAGAGATCGCCCGGCACATAGATCATTTCGCGCAGGATGCCGTTACACGGCATATGCACGCGGTGATAATCGCGCGGGGCGAGATAAGTGGTAACAAACTCGCCATCATGGAACTGATCCGCCAGATCGTCGTTACCGGCCAGCAGCGCCTGCAGGCTGTAAGTGTGACCTTTGGCCTGGAAAATCTGATCGCCGGCAATGCGGCCCAGCTGGCTGATCGCGCCATCGGCGGGCAGCGCCAGTAAAGAGGCGTCAGGATCGATCGGACGTGCGCCCTCTTTTAACGGACGCACGAAGAAATCATTGAAGGTGCGGTAGCTGCCGGTATGTGGCTTGCTGGCTTCGGCCATATCCACTTTGTAGTACCAGACAAATATGTCGATGACCGCTTTAGTGAGCCAGCCACCACGACGGCTGGCGCCCCAACCGGCGAGCTCGGTGAGCCCTTTTTTAGGCAAAATATGATTCAGGCCGAGTTTAAAACGATCAAACACCGTTGCCTCCTGGCTTAATTACGTGTCGTTAACAAAAAAGGGGGCGGATTGTAGCAGCGCCCCAGCGCGTTGGCGAATGTGCCGTTGTACTGCTTAATCTGCGTCGGAGGAAAAGTTTTTACGCGTCTTTACCTGCGCCATACTTTCCAGAATTCGGTGGTAGTTATCGAAGCGCGAGATATCAATCTTGCCCTCTTCTACCGCTTCGCGAATGGCGCAGCCAGGATCGGTATCATGCTTACAGTCGCGGAAACGACAACCGCCAAGGAATTCACGGAATTCGACAAAGCCGCGCGTCACTTGTTCCGGCTCCAGATGCCATAAACCAAACTCACGCACCCCCGGTGAATCGATCACATCGCCGCCCGCCGGGAAGTGGTAAAGGCGTGACGCGGTGGTGGTGTGCTGACCTAATCCAGAAACGTTCGACACATCGTTGGTCAGAATTTCAGCCGCTACCTCCAGGCCAAGCAGGTTATTCAGCAGGCTCGATTTACCCACGCCAGATTGGCCGGCAAAGATGCTGACACGGCCGGTTAAGGCGCTTTCCAGTTCAACCAGGCCATCTTTGGCGTGGCTGGAAACCATCAAGACGCGATAACCAATGTTGCGATAGATCTCCATCTGCTCATCAACAAACGCGCGGCCTTCGGCATCTAAAAGGTCGGTTTTGTTGAGCACCAGCAGCGGTTCCACGCCAAGGGTTTCGCTGGCGACCAGGTAACGATCGATGATGTTGAGTGACAGCTCTGGCAGGATCGCCGAAACGATAATGATCTGATCGATGTTGGCGGCGATCGGTTTCACGCCGTCATAGAAGTCTGGGCGCGTAAGCACCGTCTTACGTTCGTGTACCGCTTCGACGATCCCTTTGCCGCCGCCAATGGCAGCGCGCCATAAAACGCGATCGCCAGTGACCAGCGAGCGAATAGTGCGGCGGATGTTACAGCGATGCACAACGCCTTCGCTATCTTCCACGTCTGCGTGCATGCCGAAACGGCTGATCACCACGCCATCAGCCGCTTCTCCAAACAGACTATCATCCGGCTCCGGCTTATCGCTCCGTTGCTGCAGACGACGCTGATGGTTGGCGCTTACGCGACGTTGTTGACCTTTCGACAGTTTGTTTTTACTCACGCATCCTCTCACGGCTTTCGCCAGGTTTCGCCCTGCTGGGCAAAACGTCTATGATACACCTGAAATGAGTTTAATGACGACTTTGGCAACAGGCGGGAAACGCATGACAGCTGGAAATGAAAACAACCTGATTTGGATCGACCTCGAAATGACCGGATTGGATCCGGAACGCGATCGCATTATTGAGATCGCTACCATCGTGACCGATGCCAACCTTAACATCCTGGCAGAAGGCCCGGTGTTCGCGGTGCATCAATCTGACGATCAGTTGGCGTTGATGGATGACTGGAACGTGCGCACGCACACCAATAGCGGATTGGTGGCGCGCGTCAAAGCCAGCGAGCACGATGACCGTGCGGCGGAACTGGCCACCATCGAGTTCCTGAAACAGTGGGTGCCAGCGAACACCTCGCCGATTTGCGGCAACAGTATTGGTCAGGATCGTCGCTTCCTGTTTAAGTACATGCCTGAACTGGAAGCCTATTTCCACTATCGCTATCTTGATGTCAGCACGCTGAAAGAGCTGGCGCGCCGCTGGAAACCAGATATCTTGCCAGGTTTTAAAAAGTCCGGTAGCCATCAGGCGCTGGATGATATTCGCGAGTCCGTCGCCGAGTTGGCGTACTATCGCGAGCACTTCCTGCAGCTTTAACCGCCGCGGGTGCGCAGGAAATCATCAGGTTGTCGATAAAAGCAGCGAACGCGCGGAAAGCGCAAAATTTTGCTTTTAGACTCTTGCGACTGAAAGGATTTCTCGTATAATGCGCACCCCGTACCGGTGAAGAATTTCATGCGGAACGGAGAAGTAAAGTAGTACGGCGAAGTTCAGAATCGAGTAGTTGAGTTGGGTACAAGGCGGCAACTGAGCGAATATCTGGGAGCTTACTTCAGTAAGTGACCTGATTGAGTGAAGGCAGCCAACGCAGTAACCAACACAAATACGATGATTATGCGGGAATAGCTCAGTTGGTAGAGCACGACCTTGCCAAGGTCGGGGTCGCGAGTTCGAGTCTCGTTTCCCGCTCCAAACTTTCGTTGAGTAGTAAACCTCTAATGCGGGAATAGCTCAGTTGGTAGAGCACGACCTTGCCAAGGTCGGGGTCGCGAGTTCGAGTCTCGTTTCCCGCTCCAGAGTTTGTAGTAAACCATCCAAATCACGGATTTAGTCGTTAGCGTGATTGTTGTGACAAAAATACGAAGAGTCAGAATCGAGTATTTTAGTTTGCAACAAGGCGGCAACTGAACGAATCCCTGGGAGCTTACATGAGTAAGTGACCTGGGTGAGTGAAGGCAGCCAACGCAGTAGCAGACTAAAATACGAAGATTATGCGGGAATAGCTCAGTTGGTAGAGCACGACCTTGCCAAGGTCGGGGTCGCGAGTTCGAGTCTCGTTTCCCGCTCCAGATTTTCATATTCACTAATGTTATTTGCCCTTAGGCGCAATCAGAATTAAAACAGCTGCAGATCTTTTTTGATCGCATGCGACACCGTTTTTTTCTGGAAATTTTGCACGCCTCGCTAGCAGCGATAATGCTTGTTGTCTGATGCAGTTATCTTACAGGTTATCCACAATGTGCCTGCAAGCTTCTGACGGCGTTTTCCCCGATGTTTAAAACTGTTTTGAACAGAGTTATCCACAAGCTCTGGACAAACCCCCTGCGCGCTAAATACGACGTGAATATTTACAATAATCGCTTAATTGATTGATTTTTAAGTGGTTATAACTATTTCAGACTGTGATCTTGCCCTTAAGACGAAATTACGATCTCCGTCACGATTCAGTGGGATAATTTTATTCACAGCATGTGGAAAAGCGTTTTATCCTGTGCGACTGCTCAATCACGCATCACGTGGCAGGCCTTTTTCGACCGCGCGCACCAGCCGCTGTTTCTTCGCTGGCTGCACTTCTACCGCTTGCGCCGCGCGTTTCTGCAACTGCTGTGCAATCGCCCATTCAATATGCTCATCAAGCAGGGGATGTTCGCCGCTGCGCAATGCTAATGCCGCCATATTTTCTTCTGCCCAGGGCGCATTGCCCAATGCCACCGCAATATTTCGCAACCAGCGCAAATGCCCAATACGCCGAATCGCTGAACCTTCGGTGATACGCAGAAATTTGGCTTCATCCCATTTGAACAGATCGGTGAGCGGCGGCGCATGCAGCACCGCGCGCGGCGAGAAATCATCTTCATCGGTTAACTGGCCGTAACGATTCCACGGGCAGATCAGCTGGCAATCATCGCAGCCATAAATTCGATTACCAATCAGCGGACGGAACTCTTCAGGAATTGCGCCTTCCAACTCGATGGTGAGATAGGAGATGCAGCGACGCGCATCGACCACGTAAGGTTCGACGATAGCGGAAGTGGGGCAGATAGTGATACAGGCGACACAGCGTCCACACTGCTCTTCCTGGGGCTGATCGACCGGTAACGGCAGATCAATCAGCAGTTCGCCAAGGAAGAACCACGAACCCGCTTCACGGTTCAGGATCAACGAATGTTTGCCGGTCCAGCCTAAACCGGCTTTAGCGGCAATCGGGCGTTCGAGAATCGGTGCGGAATCGACGAACGGGCGAAAATTGCGTTCGCCACAGTGCGCCTGAATCATTTCTCCAAGCTTTTTCAGTCGATTGCGCAATACTTTGTGGTAGTCGCGGCCCAGCGCATAGCGGCTTACATAGCCCAGCTGCGGATTTTTTAAGGTGCTGGCAAAGGCGGCTTTAGCTGGAAGGTAATTCATGCGTACGCTAATCACGCGCAGCGTGCCAGGCAGCAGCTCATGCGGCCGCGCACGCATCATGCCGTGGCGCGCCATCCAATCCATCTCGCCATGATATTGCTTATCCAGCCACGCCTGCAGTTTGGGCTCTTCGGCGCTCAGATCGGTATCGCAAATACCGACCTGTTGGAAGCCGAGGTCGCGTCCCCACTGTTTAATTTGTTCAGCGAGCTGTTGAAGATCGAGAGGATATGACATGAGAAACCAGGCAATTGAAGCAAACGCGCGCAGTTTAACACACTCTGTCTGGCCTGCGCAGGCGATGGCGCAACTGGAACGCGATGCCGCCGATAGCCTGGGCTTAACGCTGTTTGAGCTGATGCAACGTGCGGGCCAGGCCAGCTATGAATTAGGCCGCCAGCTGTGGCCGCAGGCGCAGCATTGGTTGATCCTGTGCGGGCACGGCAACAATGGCGGCGATGGTTATGTGGTGGCGCGACTGGCGCAGGCAGCAGGATTGAACGTGACGCTGCTGGCGTGTGCGGGCAGTAAAGCTCTGCCAGAAGAGGCGCAGCAGGCGCAAGACGCATGGCTGGCGGCGGGCGGTGTGATTCACGCGGCGGATGCGCCCTGGCCGGAGCAGGTTGAGGTGATTGTCGATGCGCTGCTCGGCACCGGCCTGAATCGCGCGCCCGCCGATCCTTACGATCGCCTGATCACACTCATCAACGCGCATGCCGCACCGGTGCTGGCGATCGATATTCCCTCTGGTTTGCTGGCGGCTAATGGCACGGCGCCGGGCAAAACGGTCATCGCCGATCACACGTTGAGCATGATTACGCTGAAACCCGGCCAACTGACCGGCAAGGCGCGCGATTACGTTGGCGTTCTGCACAACCATGAGTTGGGCTTGTCGGCATATCTTGCCGCTGAGCAGGCACCGATTTCACGCTATGACGCCGGGGATTTAACGTGCTGGCTGAAACCACGTCGCGCTACCTCTCATAAAGGTGATCAGGGGCGGCTATTGGTGGTCGGCGGCGACAGCGGCACGGCGGGCGCGATTCGCATGACCGGTGAAGCCGCCCTGCGAACCGGCGCCGGACTTGTGCGCGTGCTGACACATGAAGATAATATTGGCCCGATTCTCACCGCGCGACCGGAGTTAATGGTTGATGCGCTGAGCGATGAACGGCTGGATCAGGCGCTGGAGTGGGCGGATGTGATCGCCGTTGGACCGGGGCTCGGCCAGCGCGATTGGGCTCAGAAGGCACTGAAAAAGATCGCGGTCAGTGAAAAGCCGATGCTTTGGGATGCGGATGCGCTTAACCTGCTGGCAATCAAGCAGGATAACCGTCAGAATCGCATCATTACGCCGCATCCCGGCGAAGCTGCGCGCTTGCTGGGGGTGAAAACTAGCGAGATTGAGAGTGACCGCTTACACGCTGCGCGCGCCTTGGCGAAACGCTACGGCGGCGTGGTGGTTCTGAAAGGCGCGGGCACGGTGATTGCCAGCGCGGCGGGTGACATCGCCATTGCCGATGTGGGCAACGCGGGCATGGCGTCTGGCGGCATGGGCGATGTGCTGAGCGGGATTATTGCCGCTCTGCTCGGCCAGAAACTTACATTACTTGATGCAGCCTGCGCAGGCTGTGTCGCGCATGGGGCAACAGCCGATGCCGTCGCGCGTCAGCGCGGTACTCGCGGCATGTTAGCCACTGATTTGTTCGAGCTGCTGTGGCAGTTTGTTAATCCAGAGATGATCCAACAATAAAGCATGAAGACCTGTGTTATCCCTTTGCCCGATGAGGCGGCAACCCTGAATCTGGGTGCGCAATTGGCGCGCGTCTGCAACAGCGCGCTGGTGATCTATCTTTATGGCGATTTGGGTGCCGGTAAGACCACCTTTAGCCGTGGTTTTCTGCAGGCGCTCGGCCATCAAGGCAATGTAAAAAGCCCAACGTATACGCTGGTCGAACCCTACGAGCTCGGCTCTCGCACGCTGTACCATTTCGATCTCTATCGTCTTGCCGATCCCGAGGAGCTGGAGTTCATAGGCATCCGCGACTATTTCACCGGCGATGCGCTCTGTCTGGTGGAGTGGCCGCAGAGGGGCACCGGCGTGCTGCCTGAGCCCGATTTAGCGCTGACGTTGCGCTACGTGGATGCGGCGCGTGAAGCCGAAATAAGCGCGATTTCCGCCACGGGCGAAGCGCTGTTAACCCAATTCCAGCAAGGCAGGGATCCGGCATGATGTCACGGATGAAAATCATTGTACTGGGCTTGCTGTGCCTGTTTTCTGCCTCGGCGTTGTCTGCCACGTTATCGGATATCAAAGTCGAAAATGGCGATAGCCAGGCTACCGTCACGCTGAGCTTTAACGGTCAGCCCGTATATGGCTTTTTTCCGCTGCACAATCCCAATCGTGTGGTGCTGGATATTCGTCAAAGCGGCGCGATTAAAGGTTTGCCGCTCAATTTTAGTGGCGAAAATATTGTGCAGCGCATTCGCCATAGCCAGCCGAAGGATAAGCAAAGCCTGCGTTTGGTGTTCGAACTGACGCAGCCCGCGCAGACGCGCGCCAGCACGCAGCGCGATGGCAATAATTATCGCGTGGTGTTCACCATTCGTGGGACGCAGCCAGCGAAGCGCCCGGCCGCAGCCGCGCCTGTTACCACCGCGCGTGAAAGCCAGCCGAGCAGCAGCAGCCAGGGCAATCCGTTCAACGCCAATCAGGTGACAGCGGTGACCAGCAGCAATACCACCGTGCGTCCCGGCAACTCGGTTAGTCGCAACGATGTGGTAATTGTGGCGATTGATGCCGGGCACGGCGGTCAGGATCCCGGCGCATCCGGCCAGCACGGTTTGCACGAGAAAAATGTCACCATCTCAATTGCGCGTAAGTTGAAAGCGCTGATGGATCAGGATCCGATGTTCAAACCGGTGCTGACGCGTAACGGCGACTATTTCATCTCGGTAATGGGCCGCTCAGAAGTGGCGCGTAAAGAGAACGCGAACCTGCTGGTATCCATTCACGCCGACGCCGCGCCAAATCACTCAGCCACTGGCGCATCGGTTTGGGTGCTGTCTAACCGCCGCGCCAATAACGAAATGGCGAACTGGCTGGAACAGAAAGAAAAACAATCTGAGCTGCTGGGCGGCGCAGGGGATCTGCTGGCGAACAGCCAGGCCGATCCCTATCTTAGCCAGGCAGTGCTGGATTTGCAGTTTGGTCATTCACAGCGTGTAGGTTATGACGTCGCCGTCAAAGTCCTGCAGCAGTTGCGCGGTATTACGCCGCTGCATAAGCGTCTGCCGGAACATGCCAGCCTTGGCGTTTTACGTTCCCCGGATATTCCCTCTTTACTGGTTGAAACCGGCTTTATTAGTAATGCCGCGGAGGAGCGGCTGCTTGGCAGCAGCGCGTATCAGGAGAAGATTGCTCAGTCGATTTATAAAGGCCTGCGCAATTATTTCCTTACGCATCCGCTGCAATCGATCCCAAAGGAGGAAAACCGGCCGCTGGACAGCGCACCAGCGGTTAGCGTCGCCAGCAACCCGGCGACCGGCACGGTGCAATATACCGGTGCAACGCAGCGTCATACCGTCACGCGTGGCGAAACGCTGTCGGGCATCGCGGCAAAATATGGCGTGAGCATGGCGACGTTACGTGAGATGAATAGCCTGAAACGCGATGTGGTTTGGGTGGGACAGCGCCTGAAGGTGCCCGCGAAATCCAGCGTCAGCGTGGCGGCGAGTCGTCCAACCCGGCATAAAGTGGTGCGCGGTGATTCCCTCACGGCGATTGCCGCGCACTATGGCGTGAGTTCAAAAGCCATCATGCAGGCGAATAATATGAAGTCGAGCAATGTGATGCTGGGGCAAAACTTAAAAATTCCGCAATCCTGATTGTTGGCTCCCTGTGAGCCAACCAGCCAGAAGGATCACCACCATGCCAATACAGATTTTACCGCCGCAGCTGGCGAACCAGATTGCCGCAGGCGAAGTGGTTGAGCGCCCGGCGTCGGTCGTAAAAGAGCTGGTGGAAAACAGCCTTGATGCCGGTGCCACGCGCATTGATGTCGATATTGAGAAAGGTGGCGCGAAGCTCATCCGCATTCGCGACAACGGCTGCGGCATCGCCAAAGCCGAGCTTGCAATGGCATTGGCGCGGCATGCGACCAGCAAAATTGCTTCGCTTGATGACCTTGAGGCGATCATGAGCCTCGGCTTTCGTGGCGAAGCGCTCGCTAGTATCAGTTCCGTTTCTCGTTTAACGCTGACTTCACGCACCGCCGACCAAAGCGAAGCCTGGCAAGCCTACGCGGAAGGGCGCGACATGGATGTGACGGTGAAACCGGCTGCGCATCCGGTAGGTACCTCGCTGGAAGTGCTCGACCTGTTCTATAACACGCCCGCTCGCCGCAAATTCATGCGCACTGAAAAGACCGAGTTTACCCATATCGATGAGGTGATTCGTCGTATTGCGCTGGCACGCTTTGACGTCGCTATTTCGCTTAGCCACAACGGTAAGTTAATGCGTCAGTATCGCGCGGTCAGTGAAGATGCGCAGCGGGAGCGGCGTTTAGGGGCCATTTGCGGCACCACGTTTATGCAGCACGCTTTACGCATTGAGTGGCAGCACGATGATTTAGCGCTGCGCGGTTGGGTCGCCGATCCTCACGGTTCGCGCCAGGTTACCGATCTGCAATATTGCTACGTCAACGGACGCATGATGCGCGACAAGCTCATCAATCACGCGATTCGTCAGGCTTATCAAACGCAGCTTGGTGACGAGCAACAGCCGGCTTACGTGCTCTATCTGGAGATCGACCCGCATCAGGTGGATGTCAACGTCCATCCGGCTAAGCACGAGGTGCGTTTTCATCAGTCGCGTCTGGTACATGATTTTATCTGGCAAGGTGTGATGAGTGCGCTGCAAGCCAGCCGCGCGCCGGAATTGCCCATCGCCCACGCCGAAGAACCAGCGCCAAAGTGGCAGCCAGAAAACCGTCAGGCGGCAGGCGCGAACCACTTTGCACAACCCAGCAACACGCCACGCAGCGGCGGCGCTTCTGCGGCCGCGAACTGGCAGAACAAAGAGCCGGTTTACAGTGCGCGTGAAGGTAATGCCTATAAGCAGTTGATGAAAACGCCGATGGTAGAAACGCCGCGCGCTGCGCCAGTTCCTGCCGCGGCTCCGGTACGTCTGCCGGAAAAGCGTGAAGCGCCGCTGGCCGCCCATGCGCAAAGCTTCGGCCGTGTGTTGAGTGTTTTGCAGGATCGATATGCGCTGCTGGAACGTGGTAGCGCATTGCAATTGTTATCGCTGGCCGTGGCGGCGCGCTGGCTAAAACAGGCCCAGCTTGAACCAAGGGAAGAAGGTTTAAAACCGCAGCCGCTGCTGATCCCGGTGCGCCTGAAAATTGCTGCGCCCGAGCTGGCTGCCATCGCCGATCATGCCGCGCTGCTGAGCCAGATGGGCATTGATTTACAACGAGAAGGGCAACACGTGACGTTGCGCGCGGTGCCTTTACCGTTACGAACACAAAATTTACAAATCTTGATTCCAGAACTGTTAGGCTACCTGGCCCGGCAGCAAGAGGTTTCTGCATCCACGTTGGCCCAATGGCTGGCGCGTCGAGATGATGCAGAAGACACTCACTGGAATCACTCGCAGGCGATTGCACTGCTGGCAGAGCTGGAAAGGCTTTGTCCGCAACTGCTGAAGTCGCCGCCTTCAGGTCTGTTACAGACCATTGAGATTGAGAGCGCGCTAAACGCGTTGAAGCATGAGTGAACTAAACCAGGCTAGCCGGCCAAAGGCAATTTTTTTGATGGGGCCTACCGCCTCCGGTAAGACGGCATTAGCGATTTCGCTGCGTCAGCAACTTCCGGTGGAACTTATTAGCGTTGACTCTGCCTTAATCTATCGCGGGATGGATATTGGCACGGCGAAACCGTCGGCAGAAGAGTTAGCACTGGCGCCCCATCGTTTGCTGGACATTCGCGATCCGGCGGAAGCGTATTCCGCCGCAGAATTTCGTCGCGATGCGTTGGCAGAAATGGCGGATATCACCCGGAAGGGGAAGATTCCGTTGCTTGTTGGTGGAACCATGCTCTACTTCAAGGCATTACTTGAAGGATTGTCGCCGTTGCCCTCGGCCGATCCCGAGGTGCGTCAGCGAATAGAGCAAATGGCGGCGGAGAAAGGGTGGGAAGCCTTGCACCGTCAGCTGTGTGAAATCGATCCGGTCGCCGGTAGTCGTATTCATCCGAATGATCCGCAGAGACTTTCGCGAGCACTGGAAGTTTTTTTTATTTCGGGTAAAACTTTAACGGAACTGACAAAAACCTCCGGCGAAGCGTTACCCTACGACGTGTACCAGTTTGCTATCGCACCTGCGAGTCGTGAACTGATACATCAACGCATTGCGTTGCGTTACGACCAGATGCTAGCGTCAGGATTTGAAGCGGAGGCTCGTGCACTGTTTGCGCGAGGTGATTTGCATACGGACATGCCTTCCATTCGCTGTGTAGGTTATCGCCAGATGTGGTCTTATTTGTCAGGTGAAATCGATTACGACGAAATGGTTTATCGGGGAATTTGCGCCACTCGGCAGCTCGCTAAACGCCAGATGACCTGGTTACGTGGCTGGCCTGAAGTACACTGGTTAAACAGTGATGAGCCAGAGTTAGCGCGTAATGCGGTGCTTAAGGTAGTTAGTGCGTAGCAGGGATGATTGTGTACAATTGGTCCGTTATCGTGCGCAAATTTTTACGCAGTTTTTCTGAACCACGGTTCTTAAAGCAACAAACAACAAGCATATAAGGAAAAGATAGAATGGCTAAGGGGCAATCTTTACAAGACCCGTTTTTGAACGCATTGCGTCGTGAACGTGTACCGGTTTCGATCTATTTGGTGAATGGTATTAAGCTGCAAGGGCAAATTGAATCCTTTGATCAGTTCGTCATTCTGTTAAAAAACACGGTCAGCCAGATGGTGTATAAGCACGCCATCTCTACAGTGGTTCCTTCTCGTCCAGTGTCGCACCATAGCAATAACGCGGGCGGCAGCGGTGGTAGCAGCAACTATCATCACAGCGGAAGCAATCAAAGCGCTCAGTCGCAGCCACAACAAGACGGCGATAACGCAGAATAATTTTGCGCTGCCGTAAAGCCAGGGCTGGAGAACGAGCACGTTTTCCTGTCCTGGTTATTTTATTTTAGCGAGGTTATAGCTTGTTTGACCGTTATGATGCCGGTGAGCAGGCCGTACTGGTACACATCTGGTTCTCCCAAGACAAAGAGCTGGAAGATTTGCAGGAGTTTGAAACTCTTGTCTCTTCTGCGGGCGTTGAAGCGCTGCAAGTCATTACGGGCAGCCGTAAAGCGCCACATCCCAAATATTTTGTCGGTGAAGGAAAGGCAGTTGAAATTGCCGATGCGGTAAAAGCGAGTGGAGCATCGGTCGTTTTATTCGATCATGCCTTAACTCCTGCTCAGGAACGTAATCTTGAACGGCTGTGCGAATGTCGCGTAATCGATCGCACCGGCTTAATTCTCGATATATTCGCCCAGCGCGCCCGCACCCATGAGGGTAAATTGCAGGTCGAGCTGGCACAACTACGCCATTTAGCAACCCGTTTGGTTCGCGGATGGACACACCTTGAACGCCAGAAAGGCGGTATCGGTTTACGTGGTCCGGGTGAAACTCAGCTGGAAACGGACCGACGCTTGCTGCGTGGCCGTATCAGTCAGATTCTCTCCCGTCTTGAACGCGTCGAAAAACAGCGCGATCAGGGCAGACAAGCGCGTGCCAAAGCTGACGTGCCAACCGTTTCGCTGGTGGGTTACACCAACGCCGGTAAATCCACCCTGTTCAACGCGATTACCACTGCGGATGTGTACGTAGCGGATCAACTGTTCGCGACACTGGATCCGACATTGCGCCGTTTGAATGTGGCGGATGTGGGTGAAGTGGTTTTAGCAGACACCGTTGGTTTTATCCGTCATTTGCCGCACGACTTAGTCGCGGCGTTTAAAGCCACGCTGCAGGAAACGCGTCAGGCGACATTGCTGCTGCATGTGATTGACGCTGCCGATTTGCGCGTGAATGACAACATTGATGCGGTAAATGAAGTTCTGGAAGAGATTGAAGCCGACGAAATTCCGGCGCTGTTGATCATGAACAAAATCGATATGCTTGAGGACTTTGTGCCGCGTATCGATCGCAACGAAGAGAACCAGCCGATTCGTGTGTGGTTATCTGCACAGAGCGGCGTGGGTCTGCCGTTGCTGTGGCAGGCGCTCTCTGAGCGTTTAGCCGGTGAAATCGCGCAGTACGATTTACGTCTGCCGCCGGAAGCGGGCCGTTTGCGCAGTCGTTTTTATCAGTTGCATGCTATAGAAAAAGAATGGAATGAAGATGATGGTTGTGTGAGTTTGCACGTGCGTATGCCGATAGTTGATTGGCGTCGTCTGTGTAAACAAGAGCCGTCGCTAGCCAGTTATATTGTTTGAAATTGCCCAAACGCCTTTACTCAATATCTTTTAGATTGTCGTCATTATCGTTGCAGGCCGTATGTGCAGGATTTACCCGAATATTTCGGATTCCAGCAAGGCGGCAACTGAGTGAATCCCAGGAGCTTACATCAGTAAGTGACTGGGGTGAACGAAGGCAGCCAACGAAGCTGCAATCCGAAAGATGAAGGGTAAAAAACGTAAATACAATAAATGGAGTAGAAACATGGCGTGGAATCAGCCCGGAAATAACGGACAGGACCGCGACCCGTGGGGAAGCAGCAATAATCAAGGCGGCAACTCTGGGGGAAATAAAGGAGGTCGCGATCAGGGACCACCTGATCTGGATGATATCTTCCGAAAGTTGAGTAAAAAACTCGGCGGACTGGGCGGTGGCAAACAGAATGACAATGGCCAGCGCAGCGGCGGTAGCGGTGGCAAAGTGGTTGGCATTGTTGCCGTAGCGGCAGTCGTTATCTGGGCGGCTAGCGGTTTCTACACCATCAAAGAAGCGGAACGTGGCGTCGTCACGCGCTTTGGCAAATTTAGCCATCTGGTTGAGCCAGGCCTCAACTGGAAACCGACTTTCGTCGATCAGGTTCGCGCCGTAAACGTAGAAGCCGTACGTGAACTGGCTGCGTCTGGAGTGATGTTGACGTCGGATGAGAACGTAGTGCGCGTTGAGATGAACGTGCAGTACCGCGTGACCGATCCTGAGCGTTATCTGTATGCCGTGACCAGTGCCGATGACAGCCTGCGTCAGGCCACCGACAGCGCCTTGCGTGGCGTTATTGGTCGCTCAACCATGGACCGCATCCTGACGGAAGGTCGTACCGTGGTGCGTAGCGAAACTCAGCGTGAGCTCGATGAGACCATTCGTCCGTACAACATGGGTATTACCCTGCTGGACGTCAACTTCCAGGCGGCGCGTCCACCGGAAGAAGTAAAAGCCTCATTTGATGATGCGATTGCCGCGCGTGAAAACCGTGAACAGTACGTTCGTGAAGCTGAAGCTTATTCGAACGAAGTTCAGCCGCGTGCTAATGGTCAGGCGCAACGTATCCTCGAAGAGGGGCGTGCTTACAAAGAACGTACGGTGTTAGAAGCGCAGGGTGAAGTAGCACGTTTTGCTCGCTTGTTGCCTGAATATAAAGCTGCACCAGAAATCACGAAAGAGCGTCTCTACATTGAAACCATGGAACGTGTGCTGAGTCATACCCGCAAGGTGTTGATCAGCGATCGTGGTAATAATTTGACGGTTCTGCCATTGGATCAACTGATGCGTGGTGGTCAGGCATCTGGCCAGGGCGGTCAGAAAATGACTAATTTAATGAAGTCTCCTTCGTCGTCCGATAGTAATGCGAGCCGTGGAGATTCTTCATCTTACAGTCCAGACAGCATCATGGATCAGCGTCGCGCCAATGCGCTGCGCAACGATACCCAGCGCCAGGGGAGGGAGTAATCGATGCGTAAGCCAATCATCGCCGTAATTATTGTAGTGCTGGTGGTGCTTTACGCGTCACTGTTCGTGGTGCAGGAAGGCCAACGCGGCATCGTGCTGCGCTTTGGTAAGGTTCTGCGTGATGACGAAAACAAACCGCTGGTGTACGCACCGGGTCTGCATTTCAAAATTCCGTTTATCGAAACCATGAAATCACTGGATGCGCGCATTCAGACCATGGATAACCAGGCTGACCGCTTTGTTACCAAAGAGAAGAAAGACCTGATCGTTGATTCTTACATCAAGTGGCGCATCAGTGACTTCAGCCGTTACTACCTGGCAACCGGTGGTGGCGACGTTTCTCAGGCAGAAGTGCTGCTGAAACGTAAGTTCAGTGACCGTCTGCGTTCTGAAATGGGTCGTCTGGATGTGAAAGACATCGTGACCGATTCGCGTGGCCGTTTAACCACCGACGTGCGTGATGCCCTGAACACCGGCAGCGCTGGCAATGATGATGACGTTCAGACGCCAGCAGCGGATGATGCGATTGCGAGTGCGGCAGCACGTGTAGAACGTGAAACCAACAGTAGTGAGCCGGCACCAAACCCGAACAGCATGGCTGCGTTAGGTATTGAAGTTGTCGACGTGCGCATCAAGCAGATCAACCTGCCGACTGAAGTCTCTGACGCGATCTACAACCGTATGCGTGCTGAGCGTGAAGCGGTAGCGCGTAGTCAGCGTTCACAAGGTCAGGAAGAGGCAGAGAAACTGCGTGCACAGGCCGATTATCAGGTCACGCGTACGCTGGCAGAAGCACAGCGTGAAGCGCTGATTTCGCGCGGTGAAGGTGATGGTGAAGCGGCAAAACTGTTTGCTGATGCCTTCAGCCAGGATCCGGATTTCTATGCTTTTATCCGCAGCCTGCGTGCCTATGAGAATAGCTTCTCAGACAATCAGGATGTGCTGGTGCTGAGCCCGGATAGCGATTTCTTCCGCTATATGAAAGCACCCTCTAACGCCACGCGTTAAGAACTGATATAAAGTCCAGGCCGACAATGTTGTCGGCCTTTTTTTTGGGAAAAAATCATGAATTCAACCATCTGGATGGCGCTGGCTTTGGTTTTGGTGCTGGAAGGACTTGGACCGATGTTTATGCCACGCGCATGGCGGCGGATGATTCTGGCGATGACGCAGTTGCCCGATCGTCTCTTACATCGTTTTGGTGGCGGTTTAGTAGTGGCCGGCGTGGTGATTTACGCCATGATCAGCATGCATGCGCGCTAATCTTCGTAAATTTGTGTGAGGCCGCCCGACTCAATTGTGTCTGTTGGTCGTTGTTCCCCCAACATGTTGTGAGCTGAGCAAAACTCAGGCAAAAAACAGCGCAATCGTATGCTAAAAGTGCTGAAAGAGTAAAAGTCAGGTGGTAGAATCCATTTTTAAGCAATCGGTGATTTTGAAAAAATGGGTAAGAACGTCGTCGTACTGGGCACCCAATGGGGTGACGAAGGTAAAGGTAAGATCGTAGACCTTCTGACAGAGCGCGCGAATTACGTCGTGCGTTACCAAGGTGGCCATAATGCAGGCCACACACTTGTCATCAACGGTGAAAAAACCGTCCTCCACTTAATTCCATCTGGCATCCTGCGTGAAAACGTCACCAGCATCATTGGTAATGGCGTTGTACTGTCGCCTGAAGCGCTGATGAAAGAGATGAAAGGCCTGGAAGAGCGCGGTGTGCCGGTACGTGAACGTCTGTTGATCTCTGAAGCCTGCCCATTGATTCTGCAGTACCACGTAGCAATGGATGTGGCGCGCGAAAAAGCGCGTGGCGCTAAAGCTATCGGCACCACCGGTCGCGGTATCGGTCCTGCCTATGAAGATAAAGTGGCACGTCGCGGTCTGCGCGTGAGCGATCTCTTCAACAAAGAAACCTTTGCGGTGAAGCTGAAAGAGATCGTCGATTTCTACAACTTCCAGCTGGTTAACTATTACAAAACCGACGCAGTTGACTACGAAAAAGTGCTGAGTGATACGCTGGCGGTTGCCGATATCATTACCAGCATGGTGGTTGATGTGTCCGATCTGCTGGACGGCGCGCGCAAGCGTGGCGACCTGATCATGTTCGAAGGTGCGCAGGGTACGCTGCTGGATATCGACCACGGAACCTATCCGTACGTGACCTCCTCAAACACCACCGCCGGTGGCGTAGCGACGGGTTCAGGTATTGGTCCACGCTATGTTGATTATGTGCTGGGTATCGTGAAAGCCTACTCAACGCGCGTGGGTGCCGGTCCATTTCCGACCGAACTGTTCGACGAAACCGGCGAGTTCCTGTGTGCGCAAGGTAACGAGTTTGGCGCGACCACCGGTCGTCGTCGTCGTACCGGCTGGCTGGATGCGGTTGCCGTTCGCCGTGCCGTACAGATCAACTCCCTGTCAGGTTTCTGCATGACCAAACTGGACGTGCTGGATGGCCTGAAAGAAGTGAAAATCTGTGTCGCTTATCGCATGCCAGATGGCCGCGAAATGACCACCACGCCGCTGGCAGCTGAAGGCTGGGAAGGCATTGAGCCGATTTACGAAACCATGCCAGGCTGGAGCGAGACCACATTCGGCGTTAAGACGCTGGAAGGTTTGCCGCAAGCTGCACGTGACTACATCAAACGTGTAGAAGAAGTGACCGGTGTGCCGATTGATATTATTTCTACCGGCCCAGACCGCAGTGAGACCATGATTCTGCGCGACCCGTTCGACGCATAATCTCCTCAGGCCGGACTCTGTCCGGCCTTTGTATTTCTAATCTTTGACTCCACTCACTCTATTTTTTCTTGCAAATATCGATACTTGCCGGAAAAAAACGCACCGGCCACCACGCTCTGGTTTATCATCATATTTATACATCACGCCGACCGGCGCATAACCATAACGTTCGATGATTCACTGAGGTATATGTGCAGCTAACAAGTTTTACCGATTATGGTCTGCGTGCCCTGATTTACATGGCGACGTTACCGGAAGGTAAGCAGACCAACATTACCGAAGTCACCGATACCTACGGGGTGTCGCGTAACCATATGGTTAAAATCATCAATCAACTTAGCCGGGCTGGCTTTGTCGCCGCAACACGCGGTAAAAACGGCGGAATTCGTTTAGGCATGGACCCGGAAAAAATCGTCATTGGCGATGTGGTGCGAAGAATGGAGCCATTGCAGCTCGTGAACTGCGACGAGTGTGTGATCACGCCAGCCTGTCGTTTGCGTAAAGCATTGCACGATGCGGTCCAGCTATTCCTCAAGGAACTGGACAAGTATACGCTGGCCGATTTGGTCAAAGATAACGATTCGCTGTACCAACTTTTATTGTCCGAACCGCCGGTGGCAATCCAAATTAAATGACATCGGAGGAACCGTAATGTCAAAAGATCCTTATCAGGATAGAGAAGCTGAAAAATACGAAAACCCAATTCCAAGCCGCGAATTTATTCTGGCACTGCTGGAAAAACGCGAAAAGCCGACCAGCCGCGATGACATCGCGCAGGAATTGAATATCACCAGCGAAGAGCAGCTGGAAGCGCTGCGTCGTCGTCTGCGCGCCATGGAGCGCGATGGCCAGCTGGTGTTTACTCGCCGTCAATGTTACGCCCTGCCAGAACGTCTTGATCTGCTTCGCGGTAAAGTGATTGGCCATCGCGATGGCTATGGCTTCCTGCGCGTAGAAGGTCAGAAAGATGATTTCTATCTCTCTGCTGAGCAGATGAAATTCTGCCTGCACGGCGACGTGATTCTGGCGCAGCCAGGCAGCGCCGATCGTAAAGGTCGTCGTGAAGCGCGCGTGGTGCGCGTGCTTGAGCCACGTAACAGCCAGATCGTCGGCCGCTACTTTACCGATGCAGGTACCGGTTTTGTGGTGCCGGATGACAGCCGCCTGAGTTTCGACATCCTGATCCCGCAAGAAGAAACGCTTAACGCGCGTATGGGTTCAGTGGTGGTGGTTGAAATCACCCAACGTGCGACGCGTCGCACCAAAGCGATCGGTAAAGTGACCGAGCTGCTGGGTGACGATATGGGCACCAGCCTTGCGGTCGATATGGCGGTGCGCACCCATGAAATCCCGCACACATGGCCGGAAGAAGTTGAGAAGCAGATCGCTAAGCTGAAAGAAGAAGTACCGGAAGAAGCGAAGCTGGGACGTGTTGATTTACGTAAGTTGCCGCTGGTCACCATTGATGGTGAAGATGCGCGTGACTTTGATGATGCGGTTTTCTGCGAGAAGAAGCGCGGCGGTGGCTGGCGTTTATGGGTGGCCATTGCCGACGTCAGCTATTACGTACGTCCGGGCACGCCGCTGGACGATGAAGCGCATCAGCGCGGCACCTCGGTCTATTTCCCGTCGCAGGTTATCCCGATGCTGCCGGAGATTCTCTCCAACGGCTTATGCTCGCTGAATCCGCAAGTTGATCGTTTGTGCATGGTGTGTGAGATGACCATCTCCTCCAGCGGCAAACTTACCGGTTTCAAACACTATGAAGCGGTGATGAATTCCCATGCGCGACTGACCTACAACAAAGTGTGGAACATTCTGCAAGGTGATGCCGATCTTTGTGAACACTACGCGGCGCAGGTTCCTCATCTGCACGAGTTGCACAACATGTATCAGGTGCTTGAAACCGCGCGTGAGCAGCGTGGCGGCATTTCGTTTGAGACCGATGAACCCAAGTTCATCTTCAACGCCGAGCGTCGCATTGAGCGCGTTGAGCGCACCTCACGCAATGATGCGCATAAGCTGATTGAAGAGTGTATGATTCTCGCCAACATCGCCTCGGCGCGTTTTGTTGAGAAAAATGAAGAGCCTGCGCTGTTCCGCGATCACGATCGTCCAAGCGAAGACAGCATCAAAAGCTTCCGTACCGTATTGAACGAGCTGGGCTTAAGCCTGCCGGGTGGCACTAAGCCACACCCGACCGATTATGCCGCCTTGCTGAAGCAAGTGGCCGATCGCCCAGACGCAGAAATGCTGCAAACCATGCTGCTGCGTTCGATGAAACAGGCGGTTTACGATCCTGAAAACCGGGGTCACTTCGGCCTGGCGCTGGCGTCGTACGCGCACTTCACCTCGCCGATTCGCCGCTACCCGGATTTGCTGCTGCATCGCGCCATCAAATATCTGCTGGCAAAAGAGCGCGGCGAAGTGGATGGCATCACCACGCCGACCGGCGGCTATCACTACGACATGCAGCAGATGCTGCAGCTGGGCCAGCACTGTTCACTGACCGAGCGCCGTGCTGATGAAGCCACGCGCGATGTTGCCGATTGGCTGAAGTGTGACTTCATGCAGGATCAGGTTGGCAACGTGTTCAACGGCGTGATCTCCAGTGTGACCGGCTTTGGTTTCTTCGTGCGTCTTAACGAACTGTTTATCGATGGTTTGGTGCACGTCTCCTCGCTGGATAACGACTATTATCGCTTCGATGCGGTGGGTCAGCGTCTGATTGGTGAATCCGGCGGCCGTACTTATCGTCTGGGCGATGCGGTGGAAGTGCGGGTTGAAGCCGTGCATATGGACGAGCGTAAAATCGACTTCGCGCTGATCTCCAGCAAGCGTGTACCGCGCGGCGAAGGCAAAACCGAACGTGAGCGTGAGAAACGCGGTGGCAAACCGCCAGCCAAGCGTCGTCGTGATGCCGGCAAGAAGGGCACTTTCGAACCTGATTCAGCGTTCCGCAGCGAGAAGAAAAAGCCTGCGGTTGCTGAAAAACCGGCTAAAACCGAGAAAAAAGGCAAAAAAGTCTCCGAGAAAACCCGTAAAATCGCCGCCGCCACCAAGTCTAAGCGCGCGTCGAAGAAGCAGCCTGACGAAGCCTGATAGTTTGGTCGCCTTGCAGGGCGACCTGACGAAACCGTTGTAGGGTGCGCATTCCTGCGCACCTGAATCTCCGTATTCAACGATCTAAATCCAACCTTGAGCAAAGTAATGAGTGAAATAATTTTTGGTATTCATAGCGTGCAGGCGCTGCTGGAGCGTGATCCTCAGCGTTTTCAGGAAGTCTTTATCCTTAAAGGCCGCGAAGATCGTCGCCTGCAGCCGCTGATCCTCGCACTGGAAGCTCAGGGAATCCCGGTGCAGGTGGCGAACCGTCAATGGCTCGATAGCCAGGTTGAAGGCGGTGTGCATCAGGGCATCGTGGCGCGCGTGAAGCCGGGCAAGCAGTATCAGGAAGGTGATTTACCGGATCTGCTGCAGAGCCTTGAGAAGCCGTTCCTGCTGGTGCTGGATGGCGTTACCGATCCGCACAACCTTGGTGCTTGCCTGCGCAGCGCGGATGCCGCGGGCGTGCATGCGGTCATCGTGCCAAAAGACCGTGCAGCACCGTTGAATGCCACCGCGAAGAAAGTGGCCAGCGGCGCAGCGGAAAACGTGCCGTTGATTCGCGTCACCAACCTGGCGCGCACCTTGCGCTTGCTGCAGGAATACCACGTCTGGGTGGTTGGCACCGCAGGCGAAGCCGATCACACCGTTTACCAAAGCAAAATGACCGGCCCAATGGCGCTGGTGATGGGCGCAGAAGGTGAAGGCATGCGTCGTTTAACGCGTGAACATTGCGATGAGCTGATCAGCATCCCAATGGCAGGCAGCGTCTCGTCACTCAACGTGTCAGTTGCCACCGGCGTGTGCTTGTTCGAAGCCGTACGTCAGCGTCAGGCGTGATCCCCGCCGCAAAAAATTTTCCAGGCCAGGCATAACTGCACATCCTCTTCATACTTGAAAAATGAGTATGAGGAGGACGTTATATGATTTGGACCACTCACACCGTATTCAATCAGCCCGATCCGCTCAGCAACAGCAACCTGTTCACGCGCGATATCGCCCTGTGCGAGGCCGTTGCACGCGAAGGTGCCAGCTGGGATCGCGAATGGCTGGCTTCCGTTGGCTTGCAACTCGGCAGCGCCGAATCCCTTGAGTTAGGCCGCTTAGCTAACATCGAAGCGCCGGAACTGCTGCGCTACAACGCGCGCGGCGAACGCCTCGACGAGGTGCGTTTTCATCCCGCCTGGCATCTGCTGATGCAGGGATTGTGCGCCAGCCGGCTACACAATCTCAGCTGGCAGCCCGACGTGCAGCCACAGGCGATGGTGGCGCGTGCCGCACGATTTATCCTGCATGCCCAAGTGGAAGCCGGCTCGCTCTGTCCGGTGACCATGACGCACGCCGCCATTCCGTTGCTGCAAAATCATCTGCCCGAACCCTACGCTGACTGGCGCGAAGCGCTGCTCAGCGATCGTTACGATGCGCATCATCTGCCGGGCAATAAGAAACGCGGCCTGCTGATTGGCATGGGCATGACGGAAAAACAGGGCGGCACCGATGTGTTGAGCAACACCACACGCGCCGAACCGCTTGGCGTGCGCGGGGCGGGCGAAGCGTATCGGATCACCGGCCATAAATGGTTTTTCTCGGTCCCGCAAAGCGATGCGCATCTGATTCTGGCGCAGACTTCTCAAGGACTAAGTTGCTTCTTCATGCCCCGCTTGCTGCCGGATGGCTCGCGCAACGCCATTCGCATCGAACGACTGAAAGACAAGCTCGGCAATCGTTCCAACGCCAGCGCTGAAGTGGAATTTCAGGATGCATTCGGCTGGCTGATGGGCGAAGAGGGCGACGGCGTTCGGCTGATCCTCAAGATGGGCGGCATGACGCGCTTCGACTGCGCGCTGGCCAGCCACGGACAGATGCGTCGTGCGCTGTCGATTGCCGTACACCATGCGCAGCAGCGTCAGGTGATGGGCAAGAACCTTATCGATCAGCCGCTGATGCGCGCGGTGCTGGCGCAACAGGCGCTGCAGCTGGAAGGGCAAACCGCACTGCTGCTGCGGCTGGCGCGCGCCTGGTCAACACCGGCCAGCGATCATGAGCGCTTATACGCACGTCTGTTCACACCCGCCGCCAAATTTGTGATCTGCCAGGCGGGCATGCCTTTTGTGGCAGAAGCGATGGAAGTGTTGGGCGGCATTGGCTATTGCGAAGAGAGCGAGCTGCCGCGTCTTTATCGTGAGATGCCAGTGAATAGTATCTGGGAAGGCGCCGGCAATGTGATGTGCCTGGATGTCATGCGGGTGCTCGGTCGTCACGCCGAGGTGATGACCATGCTGCACGATGAGTTTGAGGCGGTGAAGGGCAGTAATCGTCACTTTGATCGCCGCTGGCGGCAATTACGCTTGCAGCTCGCGAACCCGCGTGAAGGGCAGGCGCGAGAAATCACGCGCGAGTTACTGCAGCTGGCAAGTGCCGCGATTCTGCTGAAAGTGGCAGAGCCGCCGCTGGCCGATGGCTGGTGTCAGCAGCAGCTTGATCTGCGCGGCACACGGGCATTAAGCGACGATCTCTGCACGCGCTTACTGTTGCGCTGCAGCGCCGGTTGACGGCGCGCCATACAGAATGGCAGTGGCGTACCAGAAGCTGGGGATGGTGGTCTCATCCAGCATCAGAATTTGATAGTAAACCGCGCCCGCCTGGTTGGCTTTCGCGGCGATAGCGCGCTGTGCATCATCCGGCGAGCCGCGTGTGGTGGTAGTGATAGTGCCGAGCTTCGGCAGGCCAATACTCTGCGCGCGTGAAATCTCCTGCGCGTGCTGCGTGGGCGGCGGCGGAGCTTGTGGCGTAGTGGTGAAAGCGGCGCAGCCGCTGAGCAGCAGCGTTAAGGCCAAATAGAGAGTACGCATAGCAACTCCTGAAGCAGTAAGATGGCTCAAGTGTAAGCCATCTTCCTGTGGCTTTTAGTCTTTCAAATGAAAAATGCTCACCAGCTGCGTCAGATGATGCCCTTTCTTACTCAGATGATTGGCGGTGGTTTCTGACTGGTTAATCATATCGCTGCTTTGATGCGTGGCCTGGCTGATGTGATTCATCGCCAGATTCACCTGACCAATGCCCGCCGCCTGTTCCTGCGCGGCAATATTGATCTCACCCATCAGCGTTTTAACCTGCTCGATGTGATTGACGATATGGCTCATCGCATCGCGCGTCTGCTCAGATAACGTATGGCCGGCCGCCACTTTATCGATGGAGCTGGCAATCAACCCATCAATCTCTTTGGCGGCCGTAGCACTGCGCTGTGCCAGCGCGCGCACTTCCGCCGCGACCACCGCAAAGCCTTTGCCGTGTTCACCGGCGCGAGCAGCTTCAACCGCGGCATTGAGCGCCAAAATGTTGGTCTGGAAGGCGATCGACTCAATCACATGGGTAATATCGGCGATGCTCTGCGACGCCACGCGAATCTCCGACATGGTTTCCACCGAACGTGCCACGGTGCTGCCGCCGTGATTCACGGTATTAGCCGCTTCACCGACCAGCGCCATCGCCTGCCGCACGTTGGCAGCGGTTTGTGCCACGGTGGCGCCAAACTGCTCCATGCTGGCCGAGGTTTCTTCCACGCTGCTGGCCTGACGGCCAATCTGCTCGCTGATGCTGGAGCTGCTGGCGGCGATGGTATCGGTGCCGCTGCTGATTTCCCGCGCCGCCGAACGTACCTGACTGACGACTTTCTCCAGTCCATCGCCAATGCCGTTGATCGCGCTGACCAACTGACCAATCTCATCACGACGTGAAGAGTCGAGATGTGCCTGCAGATTACCAGCGGCGTACTGTTCTGCCAGATGGATCACCTGCTGCAGCGGACGCGTGATGGCACGGCGGCTGTACCACATAAAGCCAATGGCAAACGCGATCACCAGCGCCATGCCAATCGCCATAAACAGGTTACGGCTGTGCGTGATTGGCGCCAGCAGGCTGGCACGGCTCACTTCACCGGCGATAATCCAGTTCCAGCCCGGCAGCTGCTGCCACGCCAGCAGTTTGGTTTCGCCATCCAGCTCAACCGCCACTAATCCCTTCGGCTGGCTAAGCAATTGCTGTTGCGTGGCGTTATTCCAGCGCGGCAGTTTGCCTTCAGCGTGACGATCAAACAGATATTGGCCCTGGCTGCTGCCCGGCGTCCCATTCAACACCGAGAAGGTGCCGCTGTCACCAAGATGGCGCGCCAGCACTTTGTCACGCATCAGCGCGTATTGCGCGTCGATCTGTACCCCGACGAACAGAATAGCGATCACCGCGCCGCTGCTATCCTGCACCGGCTGATACTGCGTAATGTAACGATGGCCAAACAGCGTCGCCAGGCCGCGATACACCGTGCCCTGATTGACGCTGCGCCAGGCGGCGCTGCTGCGATCCAGTTTGGTGCCCACCGCGCGGCTGCCATCCTCTTTTTTCAGCGAGGTGGCGATACGAATGTAATCTTCGCCATCACGCACGAAGATGGTGGATACCGCACCGGTGCGATCGAGAAAATCATCAACCGCGATCTGATCGAGGTTGAGGGTTTTCAATCCCGCTCGCAGCGTTGGCGTGCTGAATTCACCTACCTGCACACGTTCGCTGTCGTCTCGACTAAAACGTTTTGGCAGGAAGCTTTGGAACAGTTTGGTGTAATTCGCCACCTCTTCCGACAGCGTGGCGTTGAACATGGTGGCCATTTCATTTATGCCCTGCACCTGATTCTGCATATCATCGGTTGCCAGCTGCTCCAGCTGACGTGCCGCGTTATGGCTCAGGGTTAAGGTCAGAGTAAATAGCACAATTGCCACGCTCAAAGACGTCAATACAGACAGCTTGATTCCGAGACCCATGGCGCTGAGAGAAAGACGCTTCATAAAGTACCTTTTGAGATTATTGAAGGGGTACAAGATCAACGGCAAAGTGGGCTAAATGTTTAGGGCAGAAATTATTCAAACTTAATGTGAAGTGGCTCGCATTTTGTCAGGCAGCACTTACACTGAGTCCAGTGATAATCATTCTCAATGGAGGCGGTATGATCGAGTTGGCAACGGAGAATCTGGCAGGCATTGAATGTATCCACGCATCACCGGCCGGGCAGCGCCAGGCGCGCTTGCCGACGGTGTTGTTCTATCACGGTTTTACCTCATCGAAAGAGGTTTACAGCTACTTTGCCGTGGCGCTGGCGCAGGCAGGTTTCCGCGTGATCATGCCCGATGCGGACATGCACGGCGCACGTTACAACGGTGATACCGACGCGCGGATGACCCACTTCTGGGAGATCCTTAAACAGAACATCGATGAAGTGCCGTTGCTGGAAAAGGCGCTGCGCGATAACGACTGGATTGCGGATGAGCGTTTTGCCGTGGCAGGCGCCTCAATGGGCGGCATGACCGCGCTGGGCGCGATGGCACGCTATCCACAGATTCACAGCGTGGCGTGTTTGATGGGTTCCGGCTATTTCATGCAGCTGAGTCATACGCTGTTTCCGCCGCTGGTGGCGCGCACGCCAGAGCAGAAAGAGGCTTTTGCCGCGCGTTTAGCACCGCTGGCGCCTTACGATCCCAGCGAACAGCTGGAGAAACTGGCGAATCGACCTTTGCTGTTGTGGCACGGCGAAGCGGATGAAGTGGTGCCCTTTGCTGAAACGGCGCGTTTGCAGAAAGCCTTAGGCGAGGCAGAACTCGATCACCATGTGACCACGCTATCTGAAAAAAACATCGGCCATAAAATCACGCCTGCGGCCCTGACGGCGCTGGTCAGTTTCTTTAAACATCATTTATAAAAATGCGGGCTGGCGTGATTGGCGCCAGCCCGTTTAGGTTGCCGAATCAGAGTTGTGATGACAACCGTTCGGCGGCGCTGGTATTGGCACTGACTGGGTTACTGCTTGCAGGCGCATCCAGCCGATTGACGTAGACATAGCCTGATGCCGCGTTGCTGCTGTGACTTCTCATCTGCTGCGCGAAGTCAGCGGAGCTGGCAAGAGCGGGTGTAGACAGGAAGAGACCCAGTAAAGTGGCGAAAATGATCTTTTTCATTATCGACTCCTCACTCCAGGGATTGCACTCTCAGACGCGGCGAAAAGCGGAATTCGTTGCGCCTGTAAACAGTGTAGTTCTTAACCAATTTGCCACCAGATCGTCCCTTTGAACGCCTTCTTCAGAGAATTTGATAAAACCTTCTCTAACTCACTGATGCATTTCACTTAGCACGAAAAGCCGCATCAGCTGGCACGATAGTCGCCATTTGATGAATTGTGCGCTTGAGTTTCCGCAAGGACGCCAGTATGATTACGCGTCAATTTTTCAGCTGCATTCAGAGGTGTGTTTCATTTTTTAAATGATTCGCAACCTATAACGTTCCTTGCTTCCGTGGGCCGCAGCTGACCCTGACAGGAGGCTGAATAATCCGTAAGGAGCTATCGATGCGTCATTACGAAATCGTATTTATGGTCCACCCTGACCAGAGCGAACAGGTTCCAGGTATGATCGAGCGTTACACTGGTGCTATCACCGGTGCACAGGGCACGATTCACCGTCTGGAAGACTGGGGCCGCCGTCAGCTGGCTTACCCAATCAACAAACTGCACAAAGCTCACTATGTTCTGATGAACGTAGAAGCGCCGCAGGAAGTGATTGACGAGCTGGAAACTAACTTCCGCTTCAACGACGCCGTTATCCGCAGCATGGTTATGCGCGTTAAGCACGCGGTAACTGAAGCATCTCCGATGGTTAAAGCTAAAGATGAGCGTCGTGATCGCCGCGAAGACTTTGCTAACGAATCGGCTGATGACTCAGATGCTGGGGATTCTGAAGAGTAATCCGACATGACGGCAAATCGACTGCGCCTGTCTGGCACTGTGTGCAAGACGCCGGTTCGAAAAGTCAGTCCGTCAGGGATTCCTCATTGCCAGTTCGTGCTTGAGCATCGTTCTGTGCAAGAGGAAGCCGGTTTCCACCGGCAAGCCTGGTGTCAAATGCCGGTGATTATCAGCGGCAGCACCCATCAGGTGATTACTCAACATATAACGGTCGGCACGCAACTCACTCTCGAAGGCTTTATTAGCTGCCATCAGGCACGCAATGGTCAGAGCAGAATGGTGTTACATGCCGAGCAGATTGATTTGATAGATTCTGGAGACTAGCCAAATGGCACGTTATTTCCGTCGTCGCAAGTTCTGCCGTTTCACCGCGGAAGGCGTTGTAGAGATTGATTACAAAGATATCGCTACACTGAAAAACTACATTACCGAAAGCGGTAAAATTGTCCCGAGCCGTATTACCGGTACTCGTGCAAAATACCAGCGCCAGCTCGCTCGTTGCATCAAGCGCGCTCGCTACCTGTCCCTGCTTCCGTACACTGATCGTCATCAGTAATCGGTAGTTGTCCATTAACGACTTTAAGAGGATAAGGTAATGCAAGTTATTCTGCTTGATAAAGTAGCAAACCTGGGCAGCCTGGGTGATCAGGTTAACGTTAAAGCGGGCTACGCTCGTAACTTCCTGGTTCCACAGGGTAAAGCTGTTCCTGCTACCAAGAAAAACGTTGAGTTCTTCGAAACACGTCGCGCTGAACTGGAAGCCAAACTGGCTGACGTTCTGGCTGCTGCTAACGCACGTGCAGAGAAAATCAACGCACTGGGCAACGTAACCATCGCGTCTAAATCAGGCGACGCTGGTAAGCTGTTCGGTTCCATCGGTACCCGTGACATCGCTGATGCAGTAACTGCAGCTGGCGTTGAAGTGGCTAAAAGCGAAGTTCGTCTTCCAGAAGGCGTACTGCGCACCACCGGTGAGCACGAAGTTGACTTCCAGATCCATAGCGAAGTCTTCGCTAAACTGGTTGTGAATGTAGTTGCTGAGTAAGTTTACTCGGTAATGCGAAAACGCCGGCCATGTGCCGGCGTTTTTGTTTCTGCGTTTTACTGAGCGCGGATAAAGCTGCCATCTGGCTGGCGCGTAAACAGCACCGGACCGTTACTGCCATCCACCGTTAAACCGGTTACTACGCCTTGCGCGTTCTGACGAATCTTCACCTGCTGACCATTCTGTAACGCACTCAGCGGCTGCCCATCACCTTCGACTCGCGCCATGGCAAACACATCATTCACCGGCAAATTATTGTCGCGGAACAGCTGTGCCAGCGTCTGACCTGATGCCACATTATAGGTGCGCCACTCGCCCTGCGAATCGGTTTTCGCCGGCGTGTTTTGCTGTTGATTATTGTCGTAAATCTCCGCCTGCATCGGCACTTCTTTAGCGCCAGTGTCCGCCGGACGCTCAACCGGATATTGCGGCGTGCTGCTCGGCCAGAGAAACGCCAGCAGCAGCACCAGCAGGGCAATGACGATGCCGCGACGATGCAAAGCGGGTAGCGGATCCATCCAGCGCACATCATCCAGCAAATGCCAGACGCGCTGTAGTGCGGCGGGAACGCGGGAAGGGTGATCGGAAGCCATTCGTGAATCCTCCTCGCTGGCGGCCTGGCGCGGAATGCGCGGCAGCCAACGTTGCAACCAAGGTAATAAAGTACGCGGTGCGCGCGTCCTGCGACGTCGTGGGGCGATCTGGCCCATGTATTCTCTCTTGTTCCGACGGTGGCGGGTGAAAACCTCGCCACAGCTATAGTATGAGCAATGCTGACAGGAAGTGCCTGGCAGCATTGAAAAATTTGACCGCTGTATTGTTTCCGTTTCGCCGGGAAATGTCATCTGCGGCGCGTGAGATTTTACGCCAGCCGCCCGCGCTGGTATGCTGCCGGTTCTATTTTTCTCCGGGATTAAGGAATCAAGATGACGACCCCTTCATTCGACAGCGTCGAATCACAAGCAAGTTACGGTATCGGTTTACAGGTAGGCCAGCAGCTGCAAGAGTCTGGACTGCAGGGTCTGCAGCCAGAAGCACTGCTCGCCGGCCTGCGCGACGCGCTGGAAGGGAACTCACCGGCCGTCCCGGTTGACGTGGTACATCGCGCACTGCGTGAAGTGCACGAGCGCGCTGAAGGCGTGCGTCGTGAGCGTGTAGAAGCGATGGCGGCAGAGGGTCAGACTTTCCTTGAGCAGAACGCACAGCGCGAAGGCGTTAGCAGCACTGAAACCGGTCTGCAGTTCAGCGTCATCACGCAGGGCGAAGGTCCAATTCCTTCACGTCAGGATCGTGTGCGCGTGCATTACACCGGCAAACTGATCGATGGCACGGTATTCGACAGCTCAGTCGCGCGTGGCGAACCCGCAGAATTCCCGGTTAGCGGCGTAATCGCCGGTTGGATCGAAGCGCTGACGCTGATGCCAGTCGGTTCCAAGTGGGAACTGGCGATTCCACACAACCTCGCTTACGGCGAACGCGGTGCTGGCGCCTCCATCCCGCCATTCAGCACCCTGATCTTCGAAGTTGAGCTGCTGGAAATTCTGTAAGTCGCAAAAGGGCGGCCATCGCCGCCCTTATTCATCATTTCTTCTGCAAATCCATCTGCCACAACGCAAAACCTATCTCATCGCTGCCCACCGCTTTCATCGGGTAATCGGCGTGCCGCTCGATAAACTTCGTTGCTTTCGCGCCAGGCGCGGTCTCAAAACGGATATCCAGCGGCGTACTGCTGTTAATCGGCGCTAACCGCCAGTTGTGATCGGCCTGCGGTTTCACTTCGCCATGCGCTTTGGTTTCGCTGCTGATATAAGCGGCAACCACCGAGCGGTTCTCATCCGGCGACGCGAAGGCGACATACTTATCGCCGGTGCCGGCAAACTTGCCGCCATAAGCGCGATAGTTATTGGTGGCGACCAGGAAACTGGCCTGAGGATCAATAGGTTTGCCTTGCCAACTGAGATCCTTAATGCGCGAAGCCGCCTTGTTGATCAGCGAGCACTCTGCGTCATAGCGCGCCGGCTGCGTGACATCGATTTGATACTGCACGCCATCGATCACATCGAAGTTATAGGTACGGAAATCCCAGTTAATCAGCGCTTGCGGTTTGCTGCTGTGCGGATCGATTTGATTAAACTGCGCGGCTGAACACTCCAGCCACTCTTTCACCTGTGCACCGCTGACTTTCATCACCACCAGCGTATTGGGATAGAGATAGAGATCGGCGGCGTTACGGAAGGTGAGATTACCTTTCTCCACTTCGACATAGCTGGCGGGATCGTTTTTGCGGCCGCCAGCTTTAAACGGCGCGGCGGCGGAGAGCACTGGCAAGCGGCCAAGATCAGGATCGCCCTGAATAAAGTGCTCGACGTAAGCGCGCTGCGCGTTGTTAACGATCTGCACCGTGGGATCGTCCTGCACCAGCGACAAGTAGCTGTACATCACGTCGGCGGATTTACCGATCGGTTTGGCAACAAAATCGCGCGTGGCGCGGTGATCCTGCTTCAGCACTTTCACCAGATCGGCATCTTCGGCAGCCAGCGATTTTTTCGCCGCGCTGTCATAAATTGGACGTGCCTCGGCTTTGCCCTGCGCAACCTGCCATTTGCCGCCCTCGTTATTCAGCACCAGGTCGACCACGCCCAGATGATCGCCCCACATACCGGGCATCACCGCCGGAATACCGTTAAGTGTGCCTTGGGCGATATCAGCGCCTTTAATTGCCGCAAACTCTTTGCTCGGGAAGACCGCGTGAGCGTGACCGAACATGATGGCGTTGATGCCAGCAACCTGGCTGAGGTAATAGACCGAATTTTCGGCCATGGCATGGTAGGGTTCACTGCTCAAACCGGAGTGCGGAATAGCGATGATTATTTCAGCACCTTTTGCGCGCATTTCCGGCACATAGCGCTTCGCTGTTTCAGTGATGTCATCAACCCGCACTTTTCCCTGCAGATTGTTGCGATCCCAAACCATAATCTGCGGGGGAACGAAGCCGATGTAACCAATTTTCAGCGTATGCGGCTTACCGTCACGGTCTGTAACGGTGGTTTCCTTGATTAAGTAGGGCGTAAACAGCGGTTTTCCGCTCTTTTCATCGATAATGTTGGCGTTGACGTAAGGGAAACGCGCGCCGGCCAGCGCTTTTTGCAGATAAGGTAAACCGTAATTGAACTCATGATTACCGAGGTTTCCGACCGCGTAATCCAACGTATTCATCGCCTTATATACCGGATGAACTTCGCCCGGTTTTAGCCCTTTCGCCGCCATGTAATCGCCCAGCGGACTGCCCTGAATGATATCGCCGTTATCGACCAGCACGCTGTTCTTCGCTTGCGCGCGGGCCTGCTGAATTAAGGTGGCGGTCCGTACCATGCCAAATTTCTCCGTCGGCGTATCTTTGTAATAATCGAAATCCATCATGTTGCTGTGCAGATCGGTGGTTTCCAGAATGCGCAGATCCACCGTAGCAGCCTGTACCGTGGCGGCAGTTATACAGAGTGCCAATAACGACATGCTCGCTTTAAACATCGCTTGCTCCTTGTTCGGTCCAATGGGCCTCTCAAAATAATGTAAAACCATGACGAATTATCATTTCAATTTGTGATAAAGCTCGGACTTTCATCCAATATCTCCCGCCGGGCCGCGCCAAAAGCGCATTCAGCATCCCGCCATAGCCGCCGATGATGAACTATGGTATTGATATTCAAATAGATTGCCGTAGCAGACAGCACAGTCGCAGGCTGTTGAATGACAACTGCTAAAATAAGGACAGATTGGCAGTTGGTGTCTGACAGGCAGAATCAGCGGAAAAGAGGTAAAGAATGTTAGATAAAATTTGTCAGCTGGCGCGTGATGCGGGCGATGCCATTATGCAGGTATATAACGGCGCAGAGCCGGTTGACGTGACCCGTAAGTCGGATGATTCTCCCGTTACCGCGGCCGATCTCGCGGCGCATCGCGTGATTGTGCAAGGTCTGACGGCGCTTTCGCCGGGGGTGCCAGTGCTATCTGAAGAGGATCCCCCGAGCTGGGACGTGCGTCAGCACTGGCAGAAATACTGGCTGGTCGATCCGCTCGATGGCACCAAAGAGTTCATCAAGCGCAACGGCGAGTTTACGGTCAACATTGCGCTGATCGAAAATGGCAAACCGGTATTGGGCGTGGTGTATGCGCCCGTGCTAGGCGTGATGTACTCGGCGGCTGAGGGTAAAGCCTGGAAAGAAGAGAACGGCCAGCAGACGCAAATTCATGCGCGTGAAGCGCGTCCACCGTTAGTGGTGGTTAGCCGTTCGCATTTTGAGAGCGATACCGAGTTGCAGGAGTATTTGCACCAGCTCGGCGAGCATCAAACCACCGCGATTGGTTCATCGCTGAAGTTCTGTCTGGTAGCTGAAGGCAGCGCGCAACTCTATCCGCGCTTCGGGCCCACTAACATCTGGGATACCGGCGCAGGCCATGCGGTGGCGATTGCCGCCGGTGCGCATGTCCACGATTGGCAGGGCAAAACCCTCGATTACACCCCACGCGAATCGTTCCTCAATCCCGGTTTCCGCGTTTCATTGTTTTAAGCTTTCAGCGGCGCAATTTAGTACGCAATAAATCGCGCCGCTAAAGAACGTGCAATGCATGGATGCATCCGTATTGGCCGTCCACGGCAACTTCCGTTCACTTCTGCAACAACTCATGAATTAACTTCATCGCCTGCTGCACTTCGTCCTGCGTCAGCGGACCATCTTTGACGTAGCGCACATGTGCGGTGTTATCCAGCACCACAATCGCGGATCCGCCTTTCTCCAGCTGCCAGGCCTGACGCGCGCTGCCGTTGCTATCGACGATAAACTGCGACCATGGAAACTGCTGCTTATTGCTCTCAAGGCTGCTGCGCACGAACATGCCGGTGCCCGGAATCGCATCGTCGGTATTGACGATAGTGGTGGTTTGATAACGATCGTGCGGCAGATGCGCAGCTTTGATGGCTTCAATTAACGCCGCATTCTGCTCTTTAGCAGAAGAGCGCCCGGCAATATGCAGGATAACGCGAACTTTTCCGCTTAGCTGCGCGCTATTCCAGGATTTGTAGCTAAACTTATCTTCATCTTGTTGATAAACCAGCTCTCCTTTGTCGTTAACGCCAACGGCTGGCACGCGTTCACCCAGTTTGAAGGCATGTGCCGCAGCCAGGCCCGGCAGCAAGAGTGCCAGTGCTATCACAGTGTGTCTCAAACGCATTTATTATTCTCCTTGGTGATCCGACCAGTTGTTCATGTTCCTGCAATATTAGGCATGGATGATGCGTCTGTCGCAATGAGTTAACAGGTTTGCAACCTATGCCACAATTCCATAATGAGTGAAGGTTTATACTGGGTTTCGTGAGGCTGATAACAGAGTATTCTGTAATGATGTGTCAATTCAGTAAATAATTCACCTTTTCGGAACATTGGTAAGAAAGGATGCTCTATAGTTATGCCTCATTTGCGCTTCATGGGTTCGTACCAAATTTGGTCACGACGGAGCGTATTAAACATTTTCAGGAGTTAAACAGCATGAAGATCTTCCAGCGCTATAATCCGCTGCAAATCGCGAAATATGTAAAAACGCTATTTAGAGGAAGGTTGTACATCAAGGATGTTGGCGCGTTCGAGTTTGATAAGGGCAAAGTGATGTTGCCGCGTGTCAAAGATAAACAGCATCTCAGCGTGATGTCAGAAATCAATCGCCAGGTGCTGCGGCTGCAAGCCGAGTACAACTAAGTAAGCATAAGAAAGGGCGCCGATGGCGCCCTCAGTTTTTGGTGCGATTCCTGGCTTGGTCGCCATGAAGGGCGACCCTACGATGATTCTGTTTCATCCAGCGCATTCTTCGTTACATTCAGCACCGGCGGGCGCTCATCAATGCGCGTAACCAGCAGCTGGTCGATACGGTAGCTATCAATATCCACCACTTCAAACTTGTAGCCGGAAAACTTCACAAAGTCGGTACGCTTCGGAATCTTGCGCAGCATGTACATCATGAAGCCGCCGATGGTTTCGTAATTGCCAGACTGCGGGAAATCATCAATATCCAGCACGCGCATCACATCATCAATTGGCGTGCCGCCTTCCACCAGCCATGAGTTCTCATCACGCGCGACAATCTGCTCTTCCTGACCTTGACCCACCAAATCGCCCATCAGCGTGGTCATTACGTCATTCAGCGTAATGATGCCTACCACCAGCGCGTATTCGTTCATGATCACCGCGAAGTCTTCACCGGCGGTTTTGAAACTCTCCAGCGCTTCGGAGAGCGTCAGCGTATCCGGCACAATCAGCGCAGAACGAATCTGCACGCCGCTGTTCAGCGTCAGGCTTTGATTACCGAGCACGCGCAGCAGCAGCTCTTTGGAATCGACATAGCCCACGATGTGGTCGATGTCGCCATCGCAGACGATGAATTTCGAGTGCGGATGCTGGGCGATTTTGGTTTTCAGCGTGGTTTCATCCTCGTGTAAATCGAACCACACCACGTTCTCGCGCGAGGTCATTGATGACGGCACGGTACGCGATTCCAGCTCAAACACGTTCTCAATCAGCTCATGTTCCTGCTTACGCAGCACACCCGCCAGCGCACCGGCTTCTACCACCGCATAAATATCGTCGGAGGTGATGTCGTCTTTGCGCACCATCGGCAGTTTGAACAGACGGAAGAAGACGTTCGCCAGGCCGTTGAACAGCCACACCAGCGGACGCAGCACTACTAAGCAGAAGCGCATCGGGTTGATGATGCGCAGCGCTACCGCTTCCGGTGCAATCATGCCGACGCGTTTTGGCGTCAGGTCAGCAAACAGAATGAACAGGCTGGTCACGATGGTGAAGGAGCAGATAAAACTGAGCTGTTCAGCCAATTCGGGTGCCATGATGCGGCTGAATAAGCTATTAAAGGCGGGCGAAAACGCCGCATCGCCGACGATACCGCCGAGGATCGCCACGGCATTCAGGCCAATCTGCACCACGGTGAAGAACATGCCAGGTTGTTCCTGCATCTTCAGCACGCGCTGGGCATTGATATTGCCTTCGTCAGCCAGCAGCTTCAGTTTGATCTTACGGGCGGCGGCCAGCGAGATCTCCGAAAGGGAGAAAAATGAACTGATGACTATCAGTAAAAGAATGACAAGCAAGCTATCGAGCATAAAAGGTCCGTTGGGTTAATCACTTGTCATTTTTGGCCTGGGCAGCGCGGGAATGGGCGTACGTCCGGTACTTGCCAGTCAAACAGGCTATCCGTGCCAAAAATGTCTGCGCCATTTCGACAAGATAAGGTTAACGTCGGGGCAGAAAAGGGTGCAGGCGAGGCCTGCTGGTCGCTGATTATAGCAGCAGCGCTTATCATGCCGCTATAGGCGCGCATTAGGGGGTCGGATTAATCTGAGTGAGCGTCATTCGCGAGCTTAAGAATCGCCTTGGTTGTTGTATCGTTTAGCACATTTACCCACAATAGGTCACAATTTGGCTTAGTCGCTGAATTTGCGCCAGTGGGGGGAAAAGAGCGGCTATGCTGATGGGTAAACGCGCGCTGGTGATACCCTTCCAGAGAATAAACGCCCCTGCGGAATAGGGGCCGGCATTATTAACAGGAGTACGTGTGCCACGATTTCATATTTATTGTTTGGCCAGCCTGTTGCTTGCTGCACCTGCCGTTGAGGCAGCCAAAGTGCGCTTGCAGCTGGACGGTCTTAGCGGGGATTTGCAAAAGAACGTCAGGGCACGCTTGTCCACCATCGGCAGTGACGAGGTGTCGAACGACGGCCGTTTCCGCGCGCGCGTTGCGGAAGCGATCAAAGAAGGCCTGCGGGCGCTGGGTTATTACGAACCGGAGATCGATTTTGAATCGCGCCCGGCACCGCCGCAAGGTGGTCGTCCGGTATTGATCGCACACGTTAAGCCCGGCGAACCGGTCAAGATCGGCGGCAGCACCATTGTGATCGAAGGTGAAGCCCGCACCGACAAGGATTATCAAGCCTGGGTCAAACAGGGCACGCCGAAAGTCGGCACCCAGCTGAATCACGGCGCCTATGACAAATTTAAAAACGGCTTCTCCAGCCTGGCATTGCGTAATGGTTACTTCGACGGTGACTTTAAGCAAAGCCAGCTTGGCGTTTCGGTTGAACGGCGCGAAGCCTTCTGGGACATCAATTACGACAGCGGCCCGCGCTACCGTTTTGGTGATGTCGGTTTCCAGGGCTCGCAAATCGACGAAGCCTATCTGCAAAATCTGGTGCCGTTCAAAAAGGGCGATTACTACAGCTCGCGCGATCTGGCCGAACTTAACCGCCGTTTGTCGGCGACCGGCTGGTTCAACTCGGTGGTGGTCGCGCCTGAGTTTGATAAAGGCCGTCAAAGCAAAGTGCTGCCGCTGAATGCGGTGGTATCGCCACGCGTGGAAAACACCATTGAAACCGGCGTCGGTTACTCCACCGATGTCGGGCCGCGCATTAAAGGCACGTGGAAAAAACCGTGGATTAACAGCAGCGGCCACAGCCTGGCCGCCAGCGCCTACGTTTCTGCGCCGGAGCAGCAGCTCGATCTCAGCTACAAAGTCCCGCTGCTGAAAAGTCCGCTGGAGCAGTATTACACCTTCTCCGGCGGCGTGAAGCGTACCGATCTCAACGACACCAAAGCCGATACCACCACGCTGGCGATGTCGCGAAACTGGGACAGCAGCAGCGGCTGGCAGAAGGCAATCAACCTGCGCTGGAGCCTCGATCACTTTACCCAGGCCAGCGTGACCAACACCACTATGCTGCTCTATCCGGGCGTTAGCCTGAACCGCACCCGTTCGCGCGGCGGTCTGATGCCGACGTGGGGCGATTCGCAGCGCTACTCGGTCGACGTGTCGGATACCACATGGGGTTCGGACGTTGATTTCGTCATCATGCAGGCGCAAAACGTCTGGATTCGCACGCTCGCCGATAAGCATCGCTTTGTGGCGCGCGGCAATGTGGGCTGGATCGAAACCAACGACTTCGACAAAGTGCCGCCGGATCTGCGCTTCTTCGCCGGTGGCGATCGCAGTATTCGCGGCTACAAATACAAAGACGTATCGCCACGTGATGATAACGGCAAGCTGACCGGCGCCTCGAAAATGGCCACCGGCTCGCTTGAATATCAATACAACGTGACCGGCAAATGGTGGGGCGCGGTGTTCGTCGATTCCGGTGAAGCGGTCAACGACATCAAGCAGAGCAACCTGAAAACCGGCGCCGGCTTCGGCGTGCGCTGGTCTTCTCCGGTCGGGCCGATCAAGTTTGATATCGCGCGGCCGATTGGCGACGACAAGGAGCATGGATTGCAATTTTATGTAGGATTGGGGCCTGAACTATGAAGCTGTGGAAAAAGGTCCTGATTGGCATCGGTATTTTTCTGGTGCTGCTGTTGGGCAGCATCGCGTTTCTGGTGGGCACCACGCCGGGTTTGCATCTGCTGCTGAAAGGCGCCGATCGCTGGGTGCCAGGTTTGTCGATCAAACAGGTGGAAGGTGGCTGGCGCGATCTAACGCTAAGCGGCGTGAAGTATGAAATGCCGGGCGTCAGTGTGGATGCCGGACGTTTCCACCTGGCGCTGAATCTCAACTGCCTGCTGCATTCGTCGGTGTGTGTCGATGACATCGCGCTGCAGGATGTCAGCGTGGTGGTCGATAGCAAAAAAATGGCACCGGCCAGCGCACCGCCGCCGGAAGAGGAGAGCGGCAGCACCAATCTCAGCACGCCGTATCCCATCACGCTCAGCAAAGTCGGCCTGCATAACATCAACGTAAAAGTGGATGACACCGCAATTTCCCTGCTCGACTTCACCAGCGGCCTGCAGTGGCAGGATCGCGCACTGACGCTGACGCCAACCCATATCCAAAGCCTGCTGATCGCGCTGCCGAAAGCGGCCAAAGTGGTTGATGAGCAAGTGGTGCAGCCAAAAGTGCAGCAGCCGCAGCCGGATGAACAGCCGCTGGGCGAAACGCTGCAGGCGATGTTCGCTAAGCCGCTATTACCAGAGATGCCGGACTTCCAGCTGCCGCTGGATATCACCGTGCAGGAACTGCTGGGTGAGCAGCTGCGCATCACCGGCGATACCGACATCTCAATCACGCGTCTGCTGTTAAAAGCCAAAACCGCCGATCGTCATCTCCAACTGGAAACCTTCGATGTCGATTCGCCGCAAGGGCAGGTGAATGCCAGCGGTGAAGCAACGTTGGCCGATAACTGGCCGGTGAATTTTGCGCTGAACGGCACGCTCAATCTCGACCCGATCAAGGGCGAGAAGATCAAAATGAACCTTGCAGGCGCGATGCGTGACGAGCTGAAGCTCGGGCTGAATCTTTCCGGTCCGGTGCGTGCGCAGCTGGATGCGACCATGCAGCCTGCGGTCGCCGGTTTGCCGCTGGCGCTAAAACTCACCAGCCCGCAGCTGCGCTGGCCGCTCACCGGCGCGGTGCAGTATCAGGCGGATAATCTCGATTATCAGTTCAAAGGCAAAGCCACCGATTACGTGATGTCGCTGCGCACTGCGGTAAAAGGCGAAGGCGTGCCGCCTGCCAGCATTGCGCTGGACGGCAAAGGCAACGAGCAGCAGTTCAATCTTGATAAGCTGCGCGTGGCGGCGCTGCAGGGCAATATCGATCTGACGGCGCTGGTGGACTGGAGCAAAGCCATCAGCTGGCGCAGCGAATTGACGCTGTCCGGCATCAACACCGCCAAACAGTATCCGGATTGGCCAGCGAAGCTGGAGGGCAAAATTGCCACGCGCGGCAGCTTGTACGGCGGAACCTGGCAGCTGAGCGTGCCGCAGCTGGAGCTGAAAGGAAATGTTAAGCAGAACGCGGTGAGCGCCAAAGGTACGTTGACCGGCAACAGCTACAACCAGTGGAAAGTGCCCGGCCTTAACATTGCGCTGGGTCGCAACCATCTGGACGTGAAGGGCGAGCTGGGTGACACGCTCAATCTCGACGCTAACATTGATGCGCCATATCTGGATAACGCGCTGCCGGGCCTGGGCGGCGTCGCCAAAGGCACCATTAAAGCGCGCGGCACCTTACAGGCGCCGCAGCTGCTGGCCGATCTCACGGCTACCGGTTTGCGCTGGCAGCAGCTGCAAATCCGTCGCGTGGCGTTGCAGGGCGATGTGAAATCCAGCGATCAGATCGCCGGTAAGCTGCAACTGCGTGTGGAACAGCTGCAGCAGGACGCGCTGAAAGTGAATCTGTTAACGCTGAACGCTGACGGCAACGAAAAGCAGCATCAGCTGAAGCTCGACGTGCAGGGCGAACCGGTTTCCGGTCAGCTGGCGCTGAACGGCAGCTTCGATCGCAAAACCGAGCGCTGGCAGGGCAATCTCAACAACACGCGTTTCGACACGCCGATAGGCGAATGGCGACTGACGCGGGCGATGGCGATTGATTACCTCAACAGCAAGCAGACCGCCACCATTGGGCCGCACTGCTGGCAGAACCCGAACGCGCAGCTGTGCGTACCGGAACCGATTGAAGCCGGTGCCAGCGGACATGCGCATGTGGTGCTCAATCGCTTCGATCTGGCGATGATCAAACCGTTCCTCACCGATGCCACCAAACTGAACGGTGTGTTCAGTGGTGATGCGCGCGTTAACTGGACCGCCGACGGCGCGCTGCCAACCGGCACCTTAGCGCTGAAAGGCAGCGGCGTGAAAGTGGAGCAAGACGTGCAGGGCAACAGTTTGCCTATCGCCTTCGACACGCTGAACCTGAATGCGGCGCTGCGTAACGGTCGCGCCCAGCTTGATTGGTTGATCCATATCGTCAACAACGGCCAGCTGAGCGGCAATGTGCAGATCGCCGATCCTGAGAATCGGCGTCAGCTGTCGGGCAACATCGGCATCAGCAATATTTCGCTGGCGATGCTGAATCCGGCGCTGATGCAGGGCGAGAAGATCAAAGGCAACCTGAACAGCAACCTGCGCCTTGGCGGCACGCTGCAGCAGCCGCAGGTGTTTGGTCAGTTGGGGCTGAGCGATGTGGATGTCGACGGCAGCTTTATGCCGGTTGATCTCACCGCTGCCAACCTCAACATGGTGTTCAACGGCATGAGCTCAACGCTCAACGGCATGATTCAGACGGCGCAGGGCAATCTTAACCTGAGCGGTAACGCCGACTGGAGCCAGCTGGATAACTGGCGCGCGCGCGTGGCTGCGCAAGGTAGCCGCATCCGCGTTACCGTGCCGCCAATGGTGCGCATGGATGTCTCGCCGGATCTGGTGTTTGAAGCCACGCCGGCCGCGTTCAGTCTCGACGGCAAAGTGGATATTCCGTGGGCACGCATTACCGTGCAGGAAGTGCCGGAAAGCGCCACCGGCGTCTCCTCTGATGAAGTGATGCTGGATCAAAATCTCAAGCCGATTCAGCCGAAAACGGCGGCGATTCCGATCAACAGCAATCTGGTGATCCACGTCGGTAATGATGTTCGGCTCTCGGCATTTGGCCTAAAAGCTAAGCTGAATGGCGATCTCAAACTGGTGCAGGATAAAAACGGCCTCGGCTTGAATGGCCAGATCAACATCCCATCCGGCCGCTTCCACGCTTATGGTCAGGATCTGCTGGTACGTAAAGGTGAGTTGCAATTCGCCGGACCGCCGGACCAGCCTTACGTCAATCTCGAGGCGATCCGTAATCCTGAGGCCACTGAAGACGATGTCACCGCCGGATTACGGGTAACCGGGCTGGCGGATGAGCCGAAAGTGGAAGTGTTCTCCGATCCGGCGATGTCACAGCAGGAAGCGCTTTCTTACCTGTTACGTGGTCAGGGACTCAACAGCGATGGCGACAGCAACGCATTAACTTCCGCGCTGGTGGGATTGGGGGTTGCGCAAAGTGGTCAGGTTGTGGGTAAAATCGGCGAGACCTTCGGTGTCAGTAATCTCGCGGTTGATACCGCTGGCGTAGGCGATAGCCAGCAGGTGCAGGTGAGTGGTTACGTGTTGCCGGGTCTACAAGTAAAATACGGTGTTGGCATATTTGATTCACTGGCGACCTTAACCTTGCGTTATCGCCTGATGCCCAAACTCTATTTAGAAGCCGTGTCGGGTCTCGATCAGGCACTGGATCTGCTCTATCAGTTTGAGTTTTAGCAATGCGAATAATTGTCTATGGCAGTTTACGGCGCAAACAGGGAAACAGTCATTGGATGACGAATGCGCAGTGGCTCGGCGACCATCAGATTGTGGGGTTTGATCTCTACAATCTGGGTCACTATCCGGGCGTGGTGGAAGGAGAAGGCAGCGTTTATTGCGAGGTGTATCGCATTGACGCCAGCACGCTCGGCGAACTGGATGCCTTGCGCACCAAAAATGGCGAATACAAACGCCAGCTTATTCAGACGCCTTACGGCAGTGCCTGGCTGTATGTCTATCAGCGTTCAGTCGCGGGTCGCACGCATATCGCGAGCGGTGACTGGTTAAGGCGAGATGGCGAAACAGAGGCATAAATAAAAACACCGTCCATTGGACGGTGTTTTTTTATGCGTGGCAGAAAAGAATCTTATTTCTTCTGCGCACGCTCGTAAGAGGCGATGATTTCAGCTTTAGCCGCTTCTGCGTTGTCCCAGCCATCAACCTTCACCCATTTGCCTTTTTCCAGATCTTTGTAGTGCTCGAAGAAGTGGGTGATCTGCGCTTTCAGCAGCTCTGGCAGGTCGTTCACATCTTTGATGTGATCGTACTCTTTGCTCAGCTTGGTGTGCGGAACCGCAACCAGTTTGGCATCTTCGCCAGACTCATCGGTCATTTTCAGCACGCCAACGGGACGGCAGCGGATCACTGAGCCCGGCACCAGCGGATAAGGGGTTGGCACCAGCACGTCAACCGGGTCACCATCCAGAGACAGCGTGTGGTTGATGTAACCGTAGTTGCACGGATAGAACATGGCGGTAGACATGAAACGGTCTACAAACAGGGCGCCAGACTCTTTGTCGACTTCATATTTGATCGGATCGGCGTTAGCCGGGATCTCAATGACAACGTAGATATCTTCTGGCAACTCTTTACCTGCAGGCACCTGGTTCAAACTCATCTGGCTTTCCTTCATTAGTCATATGTTGAGTGACGGCTATTATAGCCAACTGACTCTGAAAGTATGCCCCCTTTTTGGCGTTTCGGAATGCTCCAACCCGCTACTTCGCCGTGACAAACAGCGAGACGATCCCCGCCGCAATCAGTGGTCCAACCGGCACACCACGGAAGAAGGCCACGCCAATCACCGTACCAATCAACAGCCCACCAATCACCGACGGCTGCACGCTCATAAAGTTCACGCCGCGTCCGCCCAGCCAGGCAACGAAAATCCCCACCACAATCGCGATAATCGATTGCCAGTTGGCGAACGATTTCAACAGCGAAGAAGCCGGCAGCGTACCGCTGGCCAGCGGCGCCATCACCGCAACGGTGAGGATGATGATGCCAATCTGAATGCCCTGTTTTTCCACATAGGGAAAGAATTGCGACAGCGGGGTGAGCTTGATCGCCAGCAGGATCAGAATCGAGATGGTAACGGCGCTGTTATGAACGAAATAGCTGAGGACGGCGAGGCAAACAAGAATGATGGTGGAGGCATAAGCAGCCATGGTTTCTCCCTGCAGATCAATGGGCGCGCTGGCCGATGCCAGCGCTAAGCGTATTAAACGCTTACATTAATCAACAATCGTCGGGGTTGGCGCAACTGCCTTTGTTAATTGATTGCAACATCAGCGCCTGATTACGCACCAGACTGACGCCCTGCGCACCAACTGACAACGCGGCCATCGTGCCCTGGCTGCTAACAAAATAGCTGCGGCTGGCATCCAGCCAACTGTCGCGATAGGTCAGCCACGCTCGCTGAGCACTGCGCAATTTGTCTTTAGGCGCGCCGGTTAATTTTTTCATCGCTTGGGTGTACTGCGCGTTCATCTCTTTATCCCAGGCTTTATTGGCGGTGCCGTAGCATTGAGACATACCGGCGGTGCTGGATTCCTTATTCAGACACTGATCGAGCTGCTGATCGATAGGGTTTTGTTGCGCCGCCGCAAAACCGCTGACCAACAAACACGCCATCGGGAGCCATTTTTTCATCGTTTCAATCCTTAAATTTTGCTGAGGCAGAGTTCAGTAAAAGTGAAGTCTGGGTGATCGTCAGCCAATTGACCATCAACAATGGATAAAGTTTCCCCGATCAACTGCCGATAATCTTTCCGTTTTAGGGCCAGCGGATTTCTGCCTTTTCTTGCAAACGGGGATAATCATGTTCAAACAGCTATCAATTCGTACTGCATTACTCACGCTTTTGGCTTTTATGACGCTGCTGCTGCTGGCAGTCAGCGCGATGGGCATTTCTGCCATCAACGCAGGCAATCAATCACTGGATGCCATAAACCGCATTCAGGGAATCGAACTGAACAGTTTGTACCAAAGCAACGCCGATCTCATGCGCGCGCGCGGCAGCGCCGCATTGGCCGTGCGCAAAATCGAAATCGGATTACTGGATGATGGCGCCAGCGTCACCAAACAAGCTGAGGAGGATGTCACCAGCTCCCAGCGTCATCTGAAAGCCTTTATTGATGCCGGAACGGTAACGGCTAAGGGTAAAATCCTCGCCGATGCCGTGGCTACTTCGTTCGCTGCCTATCACAAGGGCGCCATCGTGCCGATGATGGATGCGTTACAAAAGCAGTATACCGATGAATATTATCAGGTTTTGGAAGGCAATCTTTCAACGCTGGCAAGCAACTACGCGAAAGCAGTGCATGATTTTGGCGTTTATGCTGATGAAGTCTCAGCTTCGCGCCTGGCGCAAGCTGCACGCAATGAACTGCAGATGAAAATCATGATTGGTGTGGCGATGGCGTTGACGCTACTGCTGATCGTCATTGCCTGGCAACTGCTGCGTCGTCTGCTGCTGCGTCCACTCGACGGCGCGATTCTGCATCTGGAGCAAATTGCGGCGGGCGATTTATCCCAGCCGCTGCCAGCCGCCGGAAAGAACGAGTTAGGCCGTCTCAATCAGGCGCTGGGGAATATGCAGCTGGCGCTCAGCAGTTCGGTAAGTCAGGTGCGCGAAGCCAGCTTGCAGATTGATGTGGGAAGCCGCGAGTTAGCGGCAGGCACCGTGCATCTCTCGCAGCGTACCGAAGAGTCCGCCGCTTCGCTGGAACAAACCGCCGCCAGCATGGAGCAGCTCACCGCTACCGTGCGTCTCAATGCCAGCAACGCCAAAGAGGCCAATCAGCTCGCCAGCAATGTCTCCGACAGCGCCGATCGCGGTGCCGAAGTGGTCGGCTACGTGATGGAGAAGATGCAGGAGATCACCCAAAGCGCCAATCGCATTGGCGACATCCTCAGCGTAATTGATGGCATTGCCTTCCAGACCAACATCCTGGCACTGAACGCTGCGGTTGAAGCCGCGCGTGCCGGTGAACAAGGGCGCGGTTTTGCCGTGGTCGCTAATGAAGTGCGCACGCTGGCTGGTCGCAGCGCCACCGCCGCCAAAGAGATCCGCGAGCTCATCGCAGAATCGCAGACGCGGGTGCAAGAAGGCAGCGATATGGCTACGCGCGCTGGCGAAACCATGGATGAGATCTCCAGTGAAGTGATGCGCGTCACCACGCTGATGAAAGAGATTTCTATCGCCTCAGAAGAGCAGAGTCGCGGTATCGAACAGGTGAATCAGGCGGTGACGCAGATGGATGAAGCCGCGCAGCAGAACGCCGCATTAGTCGAAGAGGCCAGCGCTGCAACCCAATCGCTGGAAGCGCAGTCGCAGCAGTTGCAGGATTCGATGGCGCAATTCCGCGTATCTGCAGCGTAATGAAGTTAATAGGTGTGAAATAAGTTGGGTCGCTATAAATAGCGACCCAATAATCAATTTATCGCAGCACGTATTTAGACGCAGTGAATTATTTAGCCGGAAATTAATTATTCTTATGCGTGCGAATGATTTCGGCTAGCGCATCGTCTTCGGCATAAAAATAGGCTGCGGGTATTTCTAATACGTCCGCCAATCGCTGCGCTGTATCCAAATCAACCTGATGAATTCCATTCTCGTAACGATTAATTCGCGTGCTGGCAACAAACTCATCGATCCCCGCCGCAATCCCCAATCCTTTTTGCGATAAACCTTTAGCCAGACGTGCTTGTTTCAAGCGTCTTTGGAAGGTTAGCTGGAGAGAGGAGGTCGATTTCATGGCTACGAGAATCGTAGATTTACTGCTTGTCAGATACTACGAGTAACGTAGTATCGTAAATAGAACAGATAAGCGGACTAAGGAGAGTTACGTGAATAATGCAAAACAAGACTGGCATCCTGCCGATATTATTGCTGCTCTACGAAAGAAAGGAACTTCAATGGCGGCGGTGTCGCGGCAATCTGGATTATGCTCAACCACGCTCGCCAATGCATTAGTGCGGCCTTGGCCAAAAGGAGAATTATTAATTGCCGAAGCGATTGGTATTTCACCCGCAGAAATTTGGCCGAGTCGTTATTATGCGGAAGATGGCGCGTTAATTGATCGCCAGGCCAAAATCAGAAATATGAAAACAAAAAGCCCGCACTAAGGCGGGCTTGGTAAAGCGGAAAAGTATTACACTGAATGGTCGTCCGGATATTCACGGATAAAGCGTTCAACGTCGCCTACCATTGCGTCGTTGCCGCAGAAGAACGGGCAGCGCTGATGCAGCGTTTCTGGCTGGATGTCGAGGATCCGATTGGCACCATCGCTGGCTTTACCGCCCGCTTGCTCCGCCAGGAAGGCCATTGGGTTGCATTCGTACAGCAGACGCAGCTTGCCTTTCGGGTGGCTGGCGGTGCTTGGATAGAGATAGATGCCGCCTTTCAGCAGGTTACGGTGGAAATCGGCCACCAGTGAACCAATATAGCGCGAGGTATACGGGCGCTTGGTGGCGATATCTTCTTCCTGACAGAACTTCAGGTATTTCTTCACACCCTGCGGGAAGCGAATGTAGTTACCTTCGTTGATCGAGTAGGTGTAACCCTTCTCCGGGAAGGTCATGCGCTCGTGGCTCAGGCAGAATACGCCGAGCGACGGATCGTAAGTAAACGCATGCACGCCCACGCCGGTGGTGTAAACCATCATGGTCGAAGAACCGTAAACCACGTAACCCGCAGCAACCTGCTTGTTGCCCGGCTGCATGAAGTCGGCTTCGGTGATTGGCGTGCCCGGCTCGCTGATGCGATGGTAGATAGAGAAAATGGTGCCGACGGAAACGTTAACGTCGATGTTTGAAGAACCGTCCAGCGGATCCATTAATACAACGTATTTGCCATTCTCTGAGCCTTCGAAGATAACGAACTCGTCTTCTTCTTCCGACGCGATACCGGCCACCACGCCGCGTGCTTTCAGGGCGGCTTTCAGCTTTTCGTTGGCAAACAGATCAAGCTTCATCTGCTGCTCACCCTGCACGTTTTCCACGCCGCTGGCACCCAGAATATCCACCAGACCCGCTTTGTTGATGTCGCGGTGGATAATTTTAGCGCCAAGCTTAATGGAAGAAATCAGCGCCGTCAGTTCACCTGTGGCGTGTGGAAAGTCGTGTTGCTTCTCGACGATGAATTCGCCTAACGTTTTCATAACACATTCCCTGCATCTACGATGGAGTGGCAGCAGCTGTAACAAGCTACCAACGTATGAGCGCAGTTTAGCCGATTGAACTTTAAAAACCATAGTCCTAATCCGTTTCTTCCCTCTCAACTCGGCGTTACACTGTGCGCCGAACTTTTGAGTAATGGATCTCTTTATGCGTATTCACATCCTCGGGATTTGTGGCACTTTCATGGGCGGACTGGCGATGCTGGCGCGCTCGCTGGGACACGAAGTGACCGGCTCAGACGCCAATGTCTATCCGCCGATGAGCACGTTGCTGGAACAGCAAGGCATTGAATTGACTGAAGGTTACGATGCCAGCCAGCTCGATCCGCAACCGGATCTGGTGATCATTGGTAACGCGATGACGCGCGGCAATCCTTGTGTCGAAGCGGTACTGGAACGCAACATTCCTTACCTCTCTGGCCCGCAATGGCTGCACGATTTCGTCCTGCGCGATCGTTGGGTGCTGGCGGTGGCGGGAACCCACGGCAAAACCACCACAGCCGGCATGGCAGCGTGGATTCTCGAGGCCTGCGGCCTGGAACCGGGCTTTATCATTGGTGGTGTGCCAGGAAACTTCGAGGTTTCGGCAAAATTAGGAAAAAGTCCATTCTTCGTCATCGAAGCGGATGAGTACGACAGCGCGTTCTTCGACAAGCGTTCCAAGTTTGTGCATTACTGCCCGCGCACGCTGATCCTCAACAACCTCGAATTCGATCACGCGGATATCTTTGACGATCTGCGCGCCATCCAGAAGCAGTTCCATCATTTGATCCGTATCGTGCCGGGCCAGGGCAAGATCCTGCTGCCGGAGCACGACAACAACATCAAGCAAGTGATGGCGATGGGCTGCTGGAGCGAGCAGGAAACCGTGGGCGATAACGGTCAATGGCAGGCGAAAAAGTTGACGCCGGACTCTTCACATTGGGAGATCTGGCTCGACGGCGAGAAAGTCGGCGAAGTGAACTGGGCGCTGGTGGGCGAGCACAACATGCACAATGGCCTGATGGCGATTGCGGCGGCGCGTCATGTTGGGGTGAAACCGGTGGATGCCGGTGAAGCGTTGAGCAGCTTCATCAATGCGCGTCGTCGTCTCGAACTGCGTGGTGAAGTGAATGCCATCAAGGTGTACGACGATTTTGCTCACCATCCTACCGCGATTCTCGCCACGCTGGCGGCGCTGCGCAGCAAAGTGGGCGGCACGGCACGCATTCTGGCGGTGCTGGAGCCGCGCTCTAATACCATGAAGATGGGCGTGAGCAAGAACGAGTTAGCGCCATCGCTGGGCCGCGCAGATGAAGTGTTCCTGTTCCAGCCGCACCATATTCCGTGGCAGGTTTCCGATGTGGCCGAGGCGTGCATTCAGCCGGCGCAGTGGAGCGCGGATATCGATACGCTGGTGGAAATGGTGGCGAAGAAAGCCCAGCCAGGCGATTCGATTCTGGTGATGAGCAACGGCGGGTTTGGTGGGATTCACCAGAAACTGCTGGAGCGGTTAGGGCGTTGATTGTGCGGTGGCCATCAATGGCCACCCTACAACGGCACATCGTAGGGTCGGCATTCATGCCGACCTTTTTCATGTCCGCAGAAAGCTTAAGCTTCTGCCAACTCGCGCAGATACTGGAAAATCAGGCGGGCGGACTTTGGTGGCTTGTTAGTGGCTTTCTCTTTCTGCGCGTTACGGATCATGCTGCGCAGTTGCTGACGATCGGCATGCGGATAGAGGTTAAACACTTCAGCGACCGCGTCATCACCTTGCTCGATCAAACGATCGCGCAAAATCTCCAGCTTATGGAACAGCGCAACCTGCTGGTTGTGACGGTTCTTCAGCTTATCCAGCGCCTGGCGAATCGGATCTTCATCGCGTGAACGCAACATCTTACCGATCAGCTGCAGCTGACGGCGACGACCTTCTTTCTTGATGCGCTGCGCCAGTTCAATCGCGTCGCGCAGTTGTTCGTCGAGAGGGATTTTGTCGAGGGAGTTTTTTCCCAACTCAACGAGCTCGGCGCCAAGGCGTTTTAGCTCTTCGGCATCGCGCTTAATTTCGCTTTTGCTGACCCAGATAATCTCTTCATCTTCTTCGTCATTATTATCCGGCACATCGTCGAGCCAGTCTTCGGGCTGCTTGGTCATCTCTTGGCTCCCTAAAAAAAAGAGGCTAATCCTACCAGTTTATCGGGCGACTGCGAAATTGTTCTCTGAGTCTGATAGACTCAATCCATTCATACTTAAGATTAGACGGCAGGTCGATGAACGTATCTACTCAGGTTGCAGAACAACGTAAAGTGTTGGAACAGGCTGTCGCGCAGGCGTTGGAATTGGCAAAAGCCAGCACCGATGGCGCTGAAGTGGCGGTCACGAAAACCACCGGCATCGGCGTCAGTACCCGCTATGGCGAAGTGGAAAACGTCGAATTCAACAGCGATGGTGCGCTCGGCATCACCGTCTACCATCAAAACCGTAAAGGCAGCGCTTCCTCCACCGATCTCAGCCCGGACGCGATCAAACGCACCGTGCAGGCGGCGATCGACATTGCGCGCTACACCTCGGTGGATCCATTTGGCGCACCGGCCGATCCCGAGTTGCTGGCGTTTGACGCGCCGGATCTCGATCTCTACCATCCGTGGGAGATCGATGCCGATCGCGCTATCGAACTGGCCGCTCAGGCGGAACAAGCGTCGTTGCAGGCCGACAAGCGCATCACCAACACCGAAGGCGGCAGCTTCAACAGCCACGTTGGTATCAAAGTGTTTGGTAACAGCCACGGCATGTTGCAGAGCTACTGCTCCAGCCGCCATTCGCTCTCCAGCTGTGTGATTGCCGAGCAGGACGGCAATATGGAGCGCGATTACGCATATACCATTGGCCGCGCTTTTGACGATCTGAAAAGCCCGGAATGGGTTGGCGCCGAGTGCGCCCGCCGCACGCTGTCGCGTCTGGCACCGCGCAAGCTTTCGACCATGAAAGCGCCGGTGATCTTCGCGCCAGAAGTGGCGACCGGTTTGTTTGGTCATCTGGTGGGCATGATCAGCGGCAGCAGCGTGTACCGCAAATCGACCTTCCTGCTTGATTCGCTCGGTAAGCAGATTCTGCCGGAGTGGCTGACCATTGAAGAGCATCCGCACCTGCTGAAAGGCCTGGCATCCACGCCGTTCGACAGCGAAGGCGTGCGCACCCAATCGCGTGACATCATTAAAGATGGCGTGCTGCAGAACTGGCTGTTGACCAGCTACTCGGCGCGCAAGCTCGGCTTGCAGAGCACCGGCCACGCAGGCGGCATCCACAACTGGCGTATTGCCGGTCAGGGCCACAGCTTTGACGACCTGCTGAAGCAGATGGGCACCGGTTTAGTGGTAACCGAGATGATGGGCTCCAGCATCAACGGCATGACCGGCGACTATTCACGCGGCGCATCCGGATTCTGGGTGGAAAACGGTGAGATTCAATATCCTGTGAGCGAGATCACAATCGCCGGCAACCTCAAGGAGATGTGGCTCAATATGGTAACCGTCGGTAACGACATTGAAACCCGCAGCAATATACAATGCGGATCGGTGCTGCTGCCGGAGATGAAAATCGCCGGACAATAAGAGTCATCGCTTTCTGAAAGCAGCCCGCAAGGCTGCTTTTTTTTTGGCCCGACAATAATAAAAGGACATACCAATGCGTAATAAGCATGTGATTGCAGTGTTGTCGTTATCGCTGTTGTTCTCCTCGGCTAGCGTGTTTGCAGCCGATTTAGAAAAAGATATGGATACGCTCAAGGATGGTCTGAGCGTGGTGAAGAAAACCTCTGACGCGCAGGAAATGCATACCGCGTTGGGTAAGATGCGCCAGGCGGCAACGGATGCTAAGCAATCCACGCCGGAAAAACTGGAAGGTCAGGCGGCCGATAGCGCGCAGATCAAGGATTATCACGCCGGTCTGGATTCGCTGATTGCCCAGATCGATGTGGTTGATCAGTTGGCGCAAGCCAACAAGCTGGACGAAGCCAAGGCCGAAGCGAAGAAACTGGAAGATATTCGCAACGCCAACCATAAGAAATTCCGCTGATAACCCGGCCAGCCCCGTGGCTGGCCTTATTCCTCTTTGCTTTCTCTCCGTTTTAATCCGCCTAAATCCATCACTTCTCGCATTTTGTGACCGCTTTCGCACACTTCGTGCGTCCTGAGATCTGGCGCACACTCGCCCGCGGGATTTCCACTTTGAGGTGGAAAAGTTGCGACTCAACAGCCTCAAGGCGAAAGCGTACTTTCTTATCAACGAGAAATATCTGTAATTGTCCGCTGTAAACAGGAGTAACAAGGTGAGGAGTGAAGCTGTCCCGCTGAAACAGAGCACGCCGGAAGCGATTCAGGCGCTGGCGGATAAGGTGTTAAGCCAAATTGCAGCGATCTACGCCGCACATCACATCGAAGCCAATGCCGTGCAGCAGCAGATGCTGGCTTCGCATGTCCGGGCGATGGCATCGCGCTCTTTAACGGGTGAAGCGCTACCGGAAGTAGAAGCTGAGCTGTTTGAAGATATCTCGCCGGAAACCATGGCGCTGGCGCAGCAGGTGGTGGATCTGTTTGGCAATCTGCCCAAAGAGGAAGCCTGGTTGTTGTCCGTCCATATCGAAGTGGCGAAATCGAACGAAGCATAAATTGCGAGGAATTGAACATGGTAACTGTAGTGATTGGCGATCGTCTGGGTAAAGGTCAGAAAGTAGCAGCGGGCATCGAGAAAGCCGGTGGTCGTGCGGTGGTGGTGCCGGGCGTGGCAGCCGACATGAAGCTGGGCGACGTGATGAAAGCGGAAAACGCCGATTTCGGCATCTCCTTCTGCGGCAGCGGCGGTGCCGGTGCGATTACCGCGCAGAACAAATATGGCTACAAAGCCAAACACGGGATGCGTTCGATTGACGAAGGCGTTACCGCCATCAATGAAGGTGCCACCGTGCTGGGCTTCGGCTTTATGGATAAAGAAGAGCTGGGTGAGCGTCTGGTGCAGGCCTGGACTAAAAAACACGGCAGCTAAGTATGAAACAGCAATACGAGACGCAGGTAACGGTGCAGGGCAAAGGCGACAGTAAAGCAAAAGCCTTTGCCGATGCGCTGAGCAAGGTGCAGCAGCAAGTGCTGCGCACCAGCCAAAAGATTCTGTTGCGCATTGAACCCATGGATGTGCGGGTGCTGCGCGCGCAGGAGAGCGTGCGAAAGGAGAAGTTTCTGTTCTTCTTCCTCGCGCGTGAGCGACGGAATTACAGCGTTGAGCTGGACATTACTGTTAGCGTCACTGTGATCGATACCGACAAGGTGGAATTCGCAGCGACCCCATAGAACCGCCCGACATCGCACTGTGTAGGGTAAAAACGACAACAAAGGGTCAACAATATGTTTTTAATCATTTTGTTTAAGTCGTTAATCATTGGCGGATTGGTTGGCGTCGGGGTGGGAGCGGGCGCAGCGCGCATGTTCCACGCACCGACCACACAAGGTATGGGCGCGTTCCGTACCTTGGGAGAACTCAATTCCTGTGAAGGCGATCCGGCATCGCACTTCTCCTTTGGTCTCGGCTTCTTCTTTAACGCCTGGGCATCATCCGTGGCAGCGGGTTCCTTCACGCAGGACGTCGATCACCGCATTTTGCCGAACTGGGGCGCGGCGGCACTGATGGTGAAAAACCGCAACGTGGCGGAAACGCTGCACAACCCGAAACGCATGGCGATTGCCTGCGGCATCATCGGCATGATTGTGGTGGCCTTCCTTAACAGCACAGCGTCTGCAGTTCCGGCGGCGCTGCAGGTTACCGCAGTAAAAGTGCTGGTGCCGGCGGCTAACCTGCTGGTGAATACCGTGATGCCAGTGATCTTCTGGCTGGCAGCGATTGATGCCGGTAAGAAATCTGGCTTCTGGGCCACCATTTTTGGCGGTCTGGCGCAGCTGATCATGGGTAACGCCGTACCGGGTTTGGTGCTGGGCATCCTGATCGGTAAGGGTGTGGAAGAGAGCGGCTGGAACAAAGTCACCAAGGTGATGATGTTTGCCATCGTGCTGCTGTTTGCCTTGAGCGGCTTCTTCCGCGGTTTCGATCTGAAACTGCTGCAATCCTTCCAGCTGGGTATTCCGGGCTGGCTGGATATGATCCACAACAGCGTCAGCGGCAAATAAGGAGCCATCAGCATGAACGAGAACGAAAACAAAGGGTTCTGGTACGCCGACTGGTCTTTCCCGATTTTTGTTGGCCTGCTCTCTTCCGGCGTATTTGCCGGTACGCACATGTATTACCTGTACGGCATTGGTGCTTTTAACGAAGTGGCGTTTGTCTCGATGCTGCGCTCCGGTATGGAAACCGGCGTGTATGGCGCAGTGGCGGCGTTTGGTGCCAGCTTCCTGTTTGCACGCATTATCGAAGGCTCGCTGGTGGGGATTCTCGATATTGGCGGCGCGATCCAGACCGGCGTCGGCCTCGGCGTGCCTGCGCTGCTGCTTGGTGCGGGCATCGTGTTCCCGGTCGCCAACTTTGCTGCCTCGCTGGCGACGGGTTTGGTGGTGGGATTGGCGATAGGTTATCTGATCATCCTGGCGCGTAAGTTCACCATCAACCAGAGCGACTCAACCTACGGCGCAGACGTGATGATGGGCGCGGGTAACGCATCGGGCCGTTTCCTCGGGCCGCTGATTATCCTGTCGGCCATGGCGGCGTCGATTCCAATTGGTCTCGGTTCGCTGGTGGGCGCGCTGCTGTTCTACCTGTGGAATAAGCCTATTACCGGCGGCGCGATTTTGGGCGCGATGGTGTTGGGTGCGATATTCCCAATCTCACTCTGATGCTGGACGGTTGCCATGAATGGCGACTCTACGGCGGATTGGAGCGATTTTCGTAGGGTGCGCATTTATGCGCACCTTAATGAGTAAGGAGTAAGCATGTTTGATCTGATTCTGCGCCGCGCACGTCTGTGCGACGAACTGCTGGTGGATATTGCCATCCAGCACGGCAAAATTGCCGCCGTCGGCGAGGTGAGCGGCCCGGCACAGCAGGAGCGCGATCTCGCGGGACGTTACTACGTCAGCGCTGGCTGGATTGACAGCCACGTGCACTGTTATCCCAAATCCCCGATTTATCACGACGACGCCGACACCATTGGCATGGCGCAAGGCGTCACCACGGTGGTGGATGCCGGCAGCACCGGCGCTGACGACATCGACGACTTTTATCAGCTCACGCGTTCGGCTACCACCGAAGTACGCGCGCTAATCAACATTTCACGCACCGGCATTGTGACGCAAAACGAGCTGGCCGATATGGCGCAGATTGATGGCGATGCGGTGGTGCAGGCGGTGAAACGCCGTCCCGACTTTATCGTTGGCCTGAAAGCGCGCATGAGCAGCAGCGTGGTGGGCGAGAACGGCATTCAGCCGCTGGTGCGGGCCAAGGCGATTCAGCAGGCAGCCGGAAACTTGCCGCTGATGGTGCACATTGGCAACAATCCGCCAGTGCTGGAAGAGATCGCCGATCTGCTGACCTCCGGCGACATCATTACCCACTGCTTTAACGGCAAGCCGAACCGTATCTTGTCACCGCAGGGCGAACTGAAAGCAGCGGTGAAAAATGCCATCGCGCGCGGCGTGAAGCTGGATATCGGCCACGGCGGCGCCAGCTTCAGTTTTGAGGTGGCGCGTCAGGCGATTGCGCAGGGCATTCTGCCCGACACCATCAGCTCCGACATTTACTGTCGTAACCGCATCAACGGCCCGGTGCATAGCCTGGCGCACGTGATGTCGAAATTCTTCAGCATTGGCATGACGCTGCCGCAAATCGTCGAGTGCGTCACCGTTAATGCCGCTGCTGGCCTGCGTCTGGCGGGCAAAGGGCGCTTGACCGCCGGTTATGACGCCGACCTGACCATTTTTACCGTCAAAGAGGAAGCCTGCCCGTTCGTTGATGCTGAAGGCGAACGGGTATTAGGTGAACAACATATTCTGCCGCTGGCCGTGGTTATCGCCGGTCACTGGCATCTGACTGATGAAGGGAAAGCGAATCATGTCTTCGATCTATGAAAAATATGACCTGAAACAGGTCATCAACGCCTCGGGCCGCATGACCATTCTCGGCGTCTCCACGCCGTCTGCGGATGTGGTGGATACCGTCAGCTACGGTCTGAATCACTATTTCGAGATGAAAGATCTGGTCAACAAGACCGGCGCTTACATCGCCAAACTGCTGGACGTGGAGAGCGCGGTGGTGGTGGCGTGCGCCTCGGCGGGCATTGCGCAGAGCGTGGCGGCGGTGATTGTTAAAGATAACGACTGGCTGCTGGAGAACCTGCACGCCGCACCGCTCAGCGTGCCGCACGATATCGTGGTGCCAAAAGGGCACAACGTGAACTTCGGCGCGCCGGTTGGCACGATGGTGGCGCTGGGCGGCGGGCGTTTGATCGAAGTCGGTTACAGCAACGAATGTTCGCCAGAGCAGTTGGCGGCGGCAATCACGCCGACCACAGCGGCGCTGATGTACATCAAATCGCACCACTGCGTGCAGAAAAGCCATCTTAGCGTGGAGCAGGCAGCGGTAGTGGCGCGCAAGCACGGCATTCCACTGATCGTTGATGCGGCAGCGGAAGAAGATTTGCAGTGCTACTACCAAATGGGCGCGGATCTGGTGATTTACAGCGGCGCCAAGGCGATTGAAGGGCCGACCAGCGGCTTAGTGATTGGTCGTACGCAATACGTTGAGTGGGTGAAACGCCAGAGCAACGGCATTGGCCGCGCGATGAAAGTCGGCAAAGAGGGCATTCTCGGGCTGACGCAGGCGATTGAAAACTATCTGGTGCAGCCAAAAACCACCGGTGCCGAGATGGTGGCCAACATGACGCCGTTTATCGACAACCTTAACAAGCTGAACGGCGTCACCGCCCGCGTGGTGTGGGATGCCGCCGGACGCGATATTGCGCGTGCCGAGATCAAGTTTGATGAAGCGGTCACCGGCTGGCCGACTGGCGAACTGGTGCAGGCGCTGAAAACTGGCGACATCGCCATCTATTTCCGTGGCTACAAAGCCAACGAAGGCATTATCGAAGCCGATGTGCGCAGCGTTAGCGCCGATCAGCTGCACATCATCTTTAGCGCTATTCAGGCGTTGATCAGCGGAGGAAAACACGCATGAGTCTGAACCCGAATTTCTATCAGGATCGCCTGTGCCTTAACGTGCTGGCCGGTTCGAAGCAGAACGCCAAAGCGATCTGGCAGGCGGCTGAAGGCCATGTGCTGGTGGGCGTGCTGTCAAAAAACTACGCCAGCAACGAAGAAGCCATTGCCGATATGCGCGAGTATGCGGCGCTGATCGACAATGCGTTATCCGTGGGTTTGGGCGCGGGCGATCCCAACCAGTCGGCGATGGTGAGTGAGATCTCGGCGGTGCTGCAACCGCAGCACGTCAATCAGGTCTTCACCGGCGTGGCGACCAGCCGTGCGCTGCTCGGCCAGAATCAAACCGTGGTAAATGGTTTGATTTCACCGACCGGCACGCCGGGCCTGGTGAAAATCTCCACCGGACCGCGCAGCTCGAAGAACGCCGACGCGATTGTACCGATCGACAGCGCCATCGCCATGTTGCAGGACATGGGCGGCAGCTCGGTGAAATACTTTCCGATGGGCGGCCTGAAAGCGGTAAATGAGTATCGCGCGGTGGCGGAAGCCTGCGCGCGTCACGACTTCTGGCTGGAACCCACCGGCGGCATCGATCTCAATAACTTCGAAGAGATTGTGCGTATTGCGCTCGATGCAGGCGTTAGCAAAGTGATCCCGCACGTTTACAGTTCGATTATCGATAGCGCAAGCGGCGACACGCGCATTGACGATGTACGTCAGCTTCTGGCAACGTGCAAGAAACTGCTGTAACAAATGAGTAACAGGTGAGGCTCCGTGAGATTTCCCAATCAGCGTCTGACTCAGCTTTTCGCTGCGCTGCAAAATGAAACGCTGCCGCAGGATGAGCTGGCACGTCGCTTTTCCGTTTCAACGCGCACGGTGCGCACCGATATCACCGCGCTGAACGCGCTGCTGGAACAGCACGGCGCGCAGTTTGTGCTGGCGCGCGGCGCGGGATATCAACTCAAAATTGACGATGCGGCGCGCTTTGGCCGCTTACAGCAAGAGAGCGCCACGCCGCTGCGCGTGCCGCGTACCTCGCAGGAGCGCGTGCGCTATCTGCTGACGCGCTTTCTTACTGCGGCGTATTCGATCAAGCTGGAAGATCTGTCGGAAGAGTGGTTTGTCAGTCGCGCCACGCTGCAAAGTGATATGGCGGAGGTGCGCGAATGGCTGGGCCGCTATCACCTCAATATCGAAACCAAACCGCATTACGGCATGAAGCTGTTCGGCAGCGAGGCGGCGATCCGCACCTGCTTAACCGACCTGCTGTGGCAGATCGATCAGGAGACGCCGGACAGCCCGCTGCTGACGGTAGAAGCGCTGCACAGCGGCATCCTGGCGCAGCTCGAACCTTTGCTGCAACAGTGCTTTGCCCAGCACGCCATTCGTCTCAGCGATGAGGGCGATCGCTATCTGCAAATCTACTGCGCGGTGGCGGTGCGACGCATCAGCGAAGGTTTCCCGCTCAACGATCCGGGTGCGGAAGATGTGGGCGAGGAAGTGCGCGAAGCGGCGCACGACCTGATTAATCTGATGCGTCCGCTGGTCGGCAAACCGATTTCACAGGCGGAAGAGAACTGGCTGCGGGTCAACATCGCCGCGCGCCAGATTCAGGCGCTGGCACCGAGCACCATTAACGCCGACGACGCCGATGCGCTGGTCGATTACCTGCTGAACTACATCAACACGCATTATAACTATCGGCTGCAGCACGACGAGCAGCTGCGCGCCGATCTGCTCACCCATATCAAAACCATGATCACGCGGGTGCGCTACCAAATCCATATCCCCAATCCGCTGCTGAGCAACATCAAACAGCACTATCCAATGGCCTACGATGTGACGCTGGCGGCGGTGACCAGCTGGGGTAAATACACCCCTTACACTATCAGTGAGAACGAGATCGGTTTTCTGGTGCTGCACATTGGCGTCGGGCTGGAGAGGCATTACGACGTCGGCTATCAGCGCCATCCGCAGGTGCTGCTGGTGTGTGACAGCGGCAACTCCACGCTGCGCATGATTGAGGCGCTGCTGCTGCGCAAATACCCGCAATTGGTGGTGACGGCGCGGCTGTCGCAGCGCGACTATGAACTGCGTGAGCATATTGATGAAGACTTCGTGATCTCCACCGCGCGGCTCAGCGAGAAGAACAAGCCGATTGCGGTGATGTCGCCGTTCCCAACTGAGTTCCAGCTGGAGCAGCTCGGCAAGCTGGTGCTGGTGGATCGCACGCGCCCGTACATGCTGGAGAAGTACTTCGATGCGCAGCACTTTATGGTGCTGGATAAGCCGATGGCGCAGTCAGAGCTGTTCCGTCTGCTGTGCGATCAGCTGGAGGGCGAAGGTTTTGTCGATGCGGATTTCTATCCGTCGGTTGAGGAGCGCGAAGCGATTGTCAGCACCCTGCTCGGCGAAGGCATCGCGCTGCCGCATTCACTCGGACTGCTGGCGCAGAAAACCGTGGTCTACACGGTGCTGGCGCCCCATGGCGTAAGCTGGGGCGAGGAGACAGCATCGGTGATTTTCCTGCTGGCGATCAGCAAGAGTGAATACGAAGAGGCGATGGCGATTTACGATCTGTTCGTCACCTTCCTGCGCGAAAGGGCGATGACGCGGCTGCGTGATTGCACGGATTTTGTCAGTTTTAAAGCGGTAGCGATCGATTGTTTGAGTCGGCTGTAAGGGTTGTGCGTGCTGTCCCCCATCCCGGCCTTCCCCCGCAAGCGGGGGAAGGAGATGCAGCTTCATCACTAACATGTGGCAGCATCTTCCTCCCCCATTTATGGGGGAGGACCGAGGAGGGGGAAACCCCGCACAATCTACCCGCGTTTCGCCAGTAACCTCGGAATCTCACGCAAACACCAGGCTTTGGCTTCGCCCATGCTGTCGCGGCGCCACGCCATAATAATGTCCACTTCGCGCGTATACTCGGCGCTCACCACGCGTAAACGACCTTCGGCGATATCCTGCTCCACCATCGGATACGGCATGGTCGCCACACCCAAACCGGCCAGCAGCGCGCGGCGTTTATCATCCATGCTGCTTACCGTCAGACGCTGCTGCTTATCCAGCAACTGCACCGTCAACACCGGGCGCTCGCGCGCGGTGTCCGCCACCGCGATACCGCGATACTTCACGCGCGTCACTTCTGACAGCGGCTCAGCTTCCTGATGAATTGGATGATCCGGGCTGGCAACGTAGACGCTCATCGTGCTGTACAGCTTGCGGGTGTTGATTTCGGTTGAGGCGCGGAAGTGCATATCCGGGGCAATCACGATATCGGCGCGGCCCTGTTCCAGCCTTTCCCAGGCACCGGCTAATACTTCCGTGATGAGAGAAATTTGCGTATTGGCTTTTTCTGACAGCTTCTCAACCAGCGGGAATAAACGCTCGGAAGGCACCAGCGCCTCGGCAACAATGGTGAGATGCGTTTCCCAACCGCGCGCCAGCGCTTCGGCATCGGTGGTGAGCTTATCGGCGGCCTCCAGCAGCACGCGGCCCCGTTCCAGCAGCATGCGGCCCACGTTGGTGAACTTGGTGCGGTGGCCGGAACGATCAAACAGCACCACATCCAGCTCCTCTTCCAGCTTCTGCATGGTGTAACTCAGCGCGGAAGGGACGCGACCCAGTTCATCGGCCGCGGCGGCAAAGCTGCCACGACGGTCAATAGCATCCATCACACGTAAAGCTTCAAGGGTTAACGCGCGGTCTTTTGCCATGCCGATTCTCTGTCAGTAAATTTGAACATGCCAGGCAGATTAACTGGCTTACAATCCGGCGTCCAGACTTTTACCATAATCCTATCAAGCCTGCGGTCGGTTCTCACCGCAGCGCGTCGGAGGATTATCATGATGACAACCCGCTGCGCGTCCGCATGTGGCCAGGCCGATTTCGGTTGGTTGCAGGCGCGCTACAGCTTCTCATTTGGCCACTATTTCGATCCAAAATTAATGGGCTACGCGTCACTGCGCGTACTCAACCAGGAAATTCTGGCACCGGGCGCCGCATTCCAGCCGCGCAGTTATCCGCAGGTCGATGTGCTGAATCTGGTGCTTCAAGGTGAAGCCGAGTATCGCGACAGCGAAGGCAATCATCTGGTGGCGCGTGAAGGCGAGGCGATGCTGCTCTCTGCGCGTCAGGGCGTGAATTACAGCGAAATCAACATCAGCAAAGATCGCCCGTTAACCCGCATGCAACTGTGGCTGGCGGCCTGTCCGGAACGTGAAAACCCGCTGTTGCAGAAGCTCGACCTGCCGCAACAAACCAGCGTACTGATCGCCTCGCCCGATGGCGCGCAGGGCAGCCTGCAGTTGCGCCAGCAGGTTTGGGTGCATCAGGTGACGCTAGCGCCGGGTGAGCAGCACACGGTGAAATTGCACGGACCGCGCGCTTATCTGCAATCGATCCATGGTTCGCTGGATGTGCAGGCCAGCAGCGCCAACCAGCAGCCGCTAGGCTGCGGCGACGGCGCGTTTCTCAGCGATGAGGACCAGATTAGCCTGCAGGCCAGAACGCCGCTGCGCGCGCTGGTGATTGACCTTCCCGCCTAACCCTCACGCACAAAAAAGGGCGACCGAAGTCGCCCTGATGCTTTGCTGTAACGCTTATTTGAGAATGGTGAAGGCCGTAGTCACGTGCTTCACGCCGCTCACCCGGCTGGCAACATCGGCCGCCGCCTTCGCTTCTTCTGCAGTAACCAGTCCCAACAGGAACACTTCACCGTTTTCGGTGGTCACTTTCACGTTGGAGGATTTCACCTGATCGCTGCCCAGCAGCTGCGAGCGGATTTTGGTGGTGATCCAGGTATCCGATGACGAGGTGCCGAGGCTGACTTTCTGTCCATTACGGATTTCGTTATACACCTCGGTGGCCCCATCAACGCCCATGGCGATCTGTTTGGCACGGCTTGCCAGATCCGGGGTTGGCGACTGGCCGGTCAGCAGCACTTTGCCCTGATAAGCGGTGACAACCACGCGGGCCTGGTTTTTGATCTGTTCATCTTTTGCCAGTGCGTTCGAGACGCGCAGCTCCAGCGTACCGTCATCGACCTGCGTGCCCACGGTGCGCGGGTCAGTGGCGGTTTTGGTGGCGACGGCAGCGCCGCCGGCAACCACGGCAACACAACCTTGCAGCAGCATGGCGGTTAAGAGAATGGCGACAGCGTTCAATGCTTTCATTTGAGCTCCTTCAGTCATTCCTGGTGTGGGAATAAAGTGTTATCAATCAAATCGCACAGGCAGTTCAGCGTCAGCATATGCATTTCCTGAATGCGCGCACTGCGATGTGATGGAATGCGAATTTCCACATCATGCGGACCGAGCAGGCCCGCCAGCTCACCGCCGTCGTGGCCGGTTAACGCAACGATGGTCATATCGCGGGTAACCGCAGCTTCAACCGCTTTGACGATATCGCGGGTGTTGCCACGGGTGGAAATGGCCAGCAGCACATCACCAGCCTGACCAAGCGCTCGAACCTGCTTGGCGTAGATTTCATCGTGCAGACGATCGTTACCAATCGCCGTCAGCATCACATTATCAGCGCTCAGCGCCAGCGCAGGCAGGCTAGGGCGCTCTGTCTCGAAACGGTTAATCATGCTGGCGGCAAAATGCTGGGCATTCGCCGACGACGCACCGTTACCGCAGCTAAGGATTTTGTTACCGTTCAGCAGCGACTGCACCAGCGTCATCGCGGCGCGGGAAATCGCATCGGGCAGCGCTTCGGCTGCGGCGATTTGGGTCTGAATACTTTCGGTAAAACACGCTTTAATTCTGTCCTGCACAAGACCACCTGGTTCTATCCATCGGCATTAAAGGCATCGGGCAGCCACTCCAGCTCACGCCCGGTAATGGCAATGATGTCAAAACGGCAATTCACCGTATCAAAACTGCCGCCACGCGCCAGCAACCAGAGCGCGGCGGCACGCAGCAGCTTTTGTTGTTTCTGGCGCGTTACGCTTGCGGCGGCACCGCCGTAGCGCGCATCGCGTCGATAGCGCACTTCAACAAATACCCAGCAATCGGCGTCGCGCATAATCAGGTCAATTTCCCCGCTGCGACAGCGTACATTGCTGGCAAACCACTGCAGCCCGGCGCGCTCCAGATAGCGACGCGCCAGTTGTTCCTGCTCAGCGCCAATGCGCTGGCGGTTTACTGCACCGGAACGATCTGTCCCTGACGATACTGGTTCCATGCCAACTTCCTGTTGATCACGCAATCCGTGTCGGCGTTCAGCTTGCCGGTGTTGCCATCAATGGCAAAGCCAGGCACCTGACGCATCTGGTTAAAGTTATTCGCCAGCGTCCAGGCATCAATGCCCATAGCGTAGAGGCGAACCAGCGAATAATCGTTGTTGAACGACTTCGCCGCCTGCTGCATTAAGCCCGGATTGCTACCGGACAGCAGCGGAATATCGCTGAACTGCAGGCCATCCATCTCCAGACGGAAGTCCGGGCCTGCACCCGCCTGCGCACTGCGTGAGCTGGCGTACAGCGCGGTATTGTTGCGGCTGCTGGTGCGCATCGCAATCATCGGCTTGATCAGCTGCAGCTCATCCTGGCTGGCGACGATGTACACCGCATCAACGCTACCGCTGCTGGCATCGGCCGTTGGCGCCGGTGCGCTGGTTTGCGGTGCAGGAATCGTCAGGCCAGCAATCGCCACGCTCTGCGATTGTGCAGGCTCAACGTTGAGCGGCGTGCCGCTTAACGCGATACCCGCACCGCTGTTGATGCCTTGCTTGAGTTCGCCGACGCCGCCAAAACGCTGCTGCAGCACGGTTGAGCCACCCAGCGTTTGCCACTCTTGCGCGAACGCTTTGCTGATACGGTCGCCATAACTGCTGCGCGGCACCAGCAATAATGGCTGGCGTTTGCCTTGCTCGTAGATATGGTGCGCGGCATCGCGTGCTTCGTCTTCAGGAGAAAGCGCAAAGTAACAAATATTCGGATGGTTCTGGATCTGTTCTGGCTCGTTCAGGGCCAACACGTTAAGCGGCGTGTTACTATTGGCGACGGTTTCAACGTCATTTTTTAGAAGCGGGCCGACCACCAGCGTGGCGCCATCTTGCTGCGCCTGCTGCATCACCTGCGCAATCGGCTGGCTGCTGGTGTCATACACTTTCACCTGCGCATTGCTGTTGCCCTGTGCGGCGGCGGGTTGTGCGGCTGGCTGCGACTGCTCGGTTTGCGGCGGTGTGTTATCTGCAACGGCGGGGCTGACCACGCTATTGGCGTCCGCGGTCGGCTGTGCGCTGGCATCGGCTGTCGTAGGCGCTGGCGCGGCTTGCGGTGCCGGTGCCGGTGCATTGAGCACGCCATTGCGCGCATCGGTGAAGCCTTTCTGAATCGCATTGGCAAACACCTGCGCCTGGCCGTTAAGCGGCAGCAGCAGCGCGATGGTATTGGTCGACGCTTTGGTGAAGTTCTGCACCTGGCTGAGCTGGGTTGGCAGTGTCTTCGCGCCTGGGTTCTGCGGATAACGCGTCTGCCAGTCCTGAATCGCCGCTTTCAACATTTGTGGGTCCTGGCTGTTTGCGCGCCAGGTATTCAGCAGATCGAGCCAGCCCTGCAGGGTATTTTCATCAGCATTGATCACCAGGCTGTTGATCTGATCCTGGGTCATCTGCGTCAGCGCTTGCCAGGTTGCATCGATATTGCTTTGGTGATCGGCACCTTTCAGCAGCGGCTCCTGCGCTATATAGGCACGCAGCAGCGAGAGTGAAGGGCGATTCTGTGCCGCCGCGATTTGCAGCGCGTAGTAACGCACCTGCTGGTCCTGCGACAAGCCGCCGATTTTCAGCTGGCCCAGCAGCTGTTGCGCACCGGTGTAATCCTGCTGCCCAATCTGCATCTGCGCGCGCAGCAGCAGCAGTTCTTGCTGTTGCACTTCGCTTAACTGCTGCGGCAATTGATTGAGCTGATTCGCCGCCTGCGGATACTTTCCTTCCTTCAACAGGGCACGGATGGCAAGTAATTGCCAGTCGGTCTTGCTATCATCGCTGCTTTGCTGCACCTGCTGCAGATAATAGTCAGACCGGCCAGTCGCAGGACCCTGAATATTGACGTTAGAGGTTTGTTGCGGTCCCTGACCACTACAGGCGGCTAAAATCAGCCCAGCGAGAAGAACAGGTACTAAGCGTCCTGCTTTATGACGTACGACTTTTGAAGGAAGCATACTGTATCCAGTGATGTTTTTTTCAAGATGCTCAATATTAAATCGGCAATTCGGATGAAACAATGAAACAACTCGATCGGGCAGAGATTTCTGCCAGCACGCTCTATATCGTTCCTACCCCGATCGGTAACCTGGGTGATATCACTCAACGAGCGTTGACGGTGCTCTCAAGCGTCGATCTAGTCGCAGCGGAAGATACACGTCATACCGGGCTGTTGCTACAACATTTCGCCATCAATGCGCGACTCTTCGCACTTCACGACCACAACGAACAGCAGAAAGCTGAGGTGCTATTAGCTAAGCTGCAAGAGGGCCAGAGCATCGCGCTGGTCTCCGATGCCGGCACGCCGTTAATCAACGATCCCGGCTACCATTTAGTACGTCGCTGCCGTGAGGCTGGTGTGCGCGTGGTGCCGTTGCCAGGTGCCTGCGCGGCGATTACAGCATTAAGCGCGGCGGGGTTACCGTCCGATCGTTTCTGTTACGAAGGGTTTCTACCGGCCAAAAGCAAAGGACGTTGCGATGTGCTGCGCGCGCTGGGTGAAGAGCCGCGTACGCTGATTTTCTACGAATCGACCCATCGCCTGATCGATAGCCTGCAGGATATGGTCAGCGTGTGGGGCGGCGAGCGCTACGTGGTGCTGGCGCGTGAGATCACCAAAACGTGGGAATCTATTCAGGGCGCACCGGTCGGCGAGTTGCTGGCGTGGGTGCAGGAAGATGAAAATCGTCGTAAAGGCGAGATGGTGCTGATTGTTGAAGGCCATAAAGCGGATGAAGAAGCGCTGCCAGCGGAGGCGTTGCGCACGCTGGCGCTGCTGCAAAAAGAGCTGCCATTGAAGAAAGCCGCTGCGCTGACGGCGGAAATTCATGGTGTGAAGAAGAACGCGCTTTATAAGTACGCGCTGGAGCAGCAAGAGGCGTGACAAACGCTGGCAGATCGCCTATTATCCCGCGCCGAAGCTGACCAGACAGTCGCCGCTTTGTCGTCGTCCTCTTTCGGGGGGAGACGGACAAAGGGGAGGAAAGTCCGGGCTCCATAGGGCAGGGTGCCAGGTAACGCCTGGGGGGCGCAAGCCTACGACCAGTGCAACAGAGAGCAAACCGCCGATGGCCCAGTAATGGGATCAGGTAAGGGTGAAAGGGTGCGGTAAGAGCGCACCGCGCGGCTGGCAACAGTTCGTGGCACGGTAAACTCCACCCGGAGCAAGGCCAAATAGGGGTTCACAAGGTACGGCCCGTACTGAACCCGGGTAGGCTGCTTGAGCCAGTGAGCGATTGCTGGCCTAGATGAATGACTGTCCACGACAGAACCCGGCTTAACGGTCAGCTTCGACTTCTTCAAAAACAATAGGTTGTTGTATTTCAACTGGTTATCGCAGATTTTGGGATACAAATTGGGATACAGCAACCTTATTGTTAACATTCCTCATACGTTGCGTCGCAACGGCATCTACTACCTTTATTGTCGTTTCAATGATCGCTTCTTCCGATGTTCACTCGGTACAGATAGTCCTCGCCGTTGTAAAAGCCTTCTAGCTCGAATAGCCCCATATTTGGAGCTGTTAAAGGATGGCTACATTACTGAGGATTCTCTTAAGAAATTGATAATGGCTATGAAAAAACTTACCCAGCAAGATCTCGACAGTTTCATCATTGAACAGGCCGCTGATATATGTGCCTATGTAGAAAATCTTCCCGCAGCTAGAACAAAATCAATACGAAATGGCACAGCTTTGCCTTTACCTGATCCTGAGGTGATGCAGCTTCTGATTAATCAATTCTTAAACCACTATGAAGAGCATATGCTCAATGGTGAAACATCAGCTACTGAAGCTTATTTCATCGAAAATCTGTCTCAGAAGTATGACATCCGAGGTATGGAGGATGCGATTATGTCTGCTGCACAGAAACATAATGTTTTACTGCATCAGTCCCAAACTGCTCATAAAGCACTTATGCAGCGTGATATCCCTAGTTATCAATCTGCTTTGCAATCTATGAAGCTGCAAGCACCAGCCCCATTAAGCGTATCGAGAGTTTCAGATGAGCCACCAGCAATGACGCTTGATGAAGCTTGGCAGGGGTTTGTTGCATTTAAATCAAGTTGGTCACGAACTATTAGGGTTGGAAATAACAAGTATTTTGAGGTAATCCGCGCACTGCTCGGTGGATATACACCAGTAGATAAGATTACTCACCGAGATATAAAACAGCTTTTAGAGGTCGTTGAAGGACTTCCTAAACAGAATAAAAAGCCTTATAAATCAATGAGCGTTGTTGAGTGTTTGGATCTTGAAGATATTCCTGATGAAGACAGAATATCTGAAAAAACAGTGCGCGATTATCTCAAACTATGCCAAGGCTTGTTTTCAACTTACCTCACCAGAGAGTTAGGGGTTTTGAATACCTCTCCAACACTCAATGTTACATACGAAGCTAAAAGTAAAAGTTATGGGAGTTTCAACAAGACGGAGATGAGCAAAATGGTGTCGCATTTCTCGACATTGGAAAATGAAGGGAAGTGGCTTTTCACCCTATTGGCCTACACTGGAGCACGACGCGCAGAGATCACTAAATTAAAAGCTTCTGCTGTTAAATTAGATGAAGATACTCAGCGTCATTACATTATGATTGAGGACAGCAAAACTGATGCTGGAACTCGCCAAGTTCCGCTCTCTATACACGTAGTAAAAGCTGGTTTCTTAGAATACGTTGAAGCCAAAATGAAAGAAGAGCAGCTTTTCCCAAGTTTCACCAATCTCAACAAGGTAACTCACCAATTCCAAGCTGTGCGCGATGCATTAGAAATCAGATCTATTGATGATTATGGTTGCCGACGCCCTTTACACAGCTTACGTCATACCTTTGCTACAGAGGCTCAAAGACAGGGAAACTCTCTTCAGCTTGTACAGCAAACTATAGGGCACGAGCATTCAGGAATTGGTCAGACACAGCGTTATACGCATAAGTTTGGCGTTGAAGCTTTGCTACCTGTTATCGACAGTATCCATTGGTAGCAATCCATAGAGGTTTCAGGCGATGTCTTTTCAGCGTCAATCACTTTACGGTTGATAAGCCCTGAATTCGGGATTTCTGCGGCTAAGCAATGATTTTATGTCAACTATTAGTCAATTAATAGTTGACATATGTTACTATTTCGTGTTATATTAAGACATAGGAAAGAAACGACTTAGCTCTACTTATCCCTTCATATCATTGGTTCCCGCGCATCCACCGCCAGATCTCGCAGTGATACCGAAAATCGAACATTCATAGTATTTGCATCCAGCCAGTATAAAACCCCGTTGCTAAACCCTTTGAGTTTCCACGGCTTCTCCGCCGTAGATATCATTGTGTTGGGGAATAGCAGCGGGCTTTTTTTTGGCCTAAAGAAAAGGAAATTTACGACTTATGACAAGTCAAAATCTCAGCACTATTCAGGATTGGCTACCTGCAATGAATTATTACGGCTACCGCCAGCGCCTAGAGACACTTGGAATACCTAAGACAGCACACCGCGTTAGTATTTTTTATTGGGCAGAAGAAGTAATGAAACATTGCTTTACCATCGAAGACTACATTCAAGAATTCAGCGAAACAAACGCCCACCGTGATTTACGACAGCTTGTGAACGCAGGTTTTTTAACAAAGGTATGGCACGACAATACTATTTATTATGTCACGCACTTTGCTCTATCTCCACAATCGCCTTGCGTATGCAGTCATTGCGGAGACTTCTCAATCAAAAAGCTAATTAAGCTAAGGAATAAAAATGTTTAGAACAAATACCCTGTTTAAGGGAATGGATAAAGATCTAAGAGAAATTATCTCTCCAATCTTCGAAGAAAAGTTTCCACAACGATTACACCAGTATTTAGGAAAGTATCTTGATGATCGCCATCAGGTAAGTAATGCGCTTGAACCTCTTATGTATGAGATCGAATCTCTCATTAAACAGGGATACAGCCTCGACCGTAACCAACCTGTTATCAACCACCCAGGAAGCCACCTGTTTAGCTTCTTAATGGTGAGGCCCGCCGAGCTGGTGGAAAAGCAAAAAGAGGAGCTTACACAGCTTTGCGCCAAGGAGCTGTTGAAGGAAATCGAGCACGAAATTGTTAAGCAACTGGAAGATGCAGAACGCGAAGCAGCAGAGGCAGAAGCCGAGCGCGCTCGCCTGGAAGCGGAAGCCGAAGCAGCGAAAGACACTACAAGTATTCGCGCCCGCGTTGCCGCTCTTCTGGCTGGAGAGTAACGGCGATGGATGCATATACAATGAAGTCAGACCGCACAAGGCTTGCCCAGCGTAAGCGCCCAGCTTTCCGCGAAGCAGCAAGGAAATGGCAACAGGGAATTGATCCGATCAGCGGTTTCAATTTAGGTAGAAATCCAGTGATAGACCACTGTCACGAGACAGGCTATTGCCGCGCCGTGCTCAACCAAAACACTAATATCTTTGAGGGGAAGCTAAACCAGACTCTTAGCCTCTCCGAGTTGCAGCGGCACGAGTGGACAGCGGCACTATTCAACCGAGACGCCCGCATAATTGACGAAGTGACCACCCTCATTTACGAAAGTTGGCCTAATCAGGCAAACCCTTTTTTCGTATGGGAAATTATCAAAAGAATGGGTGTTTATTATTCCGCAGTATGGGCGGAGATGGGGCACATTAAATACGAGATTCCAAAATGTCTATAGATAGTAAAATACAAGAGCTACGTAGAGAACGAGCCTTAAAAGAACACGAGCAACGCAACACACCACCAGCACCAACTCCCGCAGCCGATTTAACATCTACATTCCAATCCATCGCAAGGAAGTTAAAGAATGGATGACGTAGACATTGATCGCTTTAAAGAGTTAACCGCATACGGACTTATTCAGGTATTACAAGCCGAGGAAGGGATACCAGTAATTTACATCCCCACGCTCGATCAATACTTTTCAATAACAGATGACTTTATAGCAGAGGTATAAAATGGAACAACGGCAGCGGGGAATCAATCTCCGCATTCCCAAATCATTACGAGATTCATTAGACGCCAAGCGCGGCGATCTTTCACAACAACAATACATTCTAAATCTATTATCTAAAACTCTGGAGACTTCCCCAAATGACAACAAAGACAGAACGATTCGCTGATTATCTTACACAGCAAGGGTATTGCTTTATTTCAATGCCAGCAGGAGTAAGGTTACTGAATATTCATACTCAAGCTACACACCTCGAAAATTTATTATACCCGCTTTATGCTCGATGGAGCGGAGAAAGCTCTTTTAATCCGGCGAGTATGTCTGAGCTTTACCGCCGAATGCCACTTATCACCAACACAGTTTTCGATCCGGTAGCACCGCAAGGAATTGTTCGGGACACAGTGAACACATACCGCACTTTCGCGCCGGATGCACCAGCAGCGAGCGACCTTAGTTTGTGGCTGGAATACCTTGCCAGGGCTTTCCCTAATGATGCAGACCGCGCCGCCGTTTGTAGCTGGCTGGCGCATATCTTCCAGCGACCAGAGCAGCGCCCAACGTGGCATCTCGTTATCCCGTCAGACACCGGGACGGGGAAGGGATTTCTATTCCACAACATTCTATCGCCGTTGCTGGCTCACCAGACCAAACATTACAGCAGCTATGGACAGCTTACCGAGAAGCACAACGAGAGTTTGTCCGACAATTTGATTGTGCTGTTTGACGATCCACCGCAGGCAACCAAGCGCGTAGCGGAGAGCCTCAAGAGCATTCAAACGGAGCCATACGTAGACATACGCCCACTTTACGAGACCGCTCGCAAGGTAAGGACATACACCCGGTTTATGACGTTCAGCAACAACGATCACCCAATCGACGTGGAAGAGAACGACCGCCGTCACTACGTCACTAACAGAATGGAGCATCACACAGACCGGGCAGAGACATCGGCATTCATCGCCACGCTGAGCGACTGGCTCAAATCTGGCGGGCTGGAAGCTATTCACGGCTGGTTTATGGCGTATGACCTGACACACTTCAACCCATACGCGCCGCCGCGCAGCGAAGCACTGGAGAGGCTCAAGGAGGCATCGATCAGCCCTTGCCACCATCAGGCGACAGAGTTCACCGAGAAACGCCAGGTGTTTAGCTTTGAACTGTTTCAGCAGGAATGCTCTCTTCTGGAAAGCACCAAATCAGCGACAGAGTGGTTAAAATCTAATGGCTACACCAGCGGCAGGATCTTTAAGAACGGGCCTTACAAGGACGTTAAGAACGCCCCGAAGGGTGCGTTATGGTATCCGGCATCAGTGGACAAGACCGAGGCTTGCAGATGGTATCTGGAGAATATTCTCCGTCTGGACGGGTCAGCCGGGTCAGCCAAATGACAGCCGTCTGAAATTAAGCGTTGGGGGAGTAGGCTTGGACGGGTCAGCCGGGTCAGCCGGGTCAAAAACAAATACTTCCTTTAATCTTTTGACGTGGAACATTTTTGTTCTCACCTGAAACAAGGCAACTTGCCGCCATAGTTACAGCATTCTGCTTAATAACTGTCTCTTCGTAAATTTAAACAAAGTGGTTAATTCTCGACGATTTCCGTCAGGAAAGCAGGTAATTGCACCCCATCACTAATGCATACACCAACAAAATTACGACGAACTGACCAGCGACAGTCTTGATCACCGTCAGCCTCATACAGGAGCCTACATTGGCAGCTAACAACAGATACAAGAAAGATACACAAGATTACTTCAATCAGGATTCAGCGCGTCAGGAGCGCATACAGGAGCTACAGAAGACGCTCAACTACACCGAGCGCGGAGAGAAGCGAACGAGACAGGCAAAGAAGAGCAAGCCAGTGGAAATTGTGCCGTGTCCACGTCAGATCGGCAACTTGCCATTAGTGGAATGGGAACCGGGCTACATCATCAACAAGCAACAGGTAGAAGAGTTTGCATCAGGTGCAAGGGTGTTACCGGAGGAGCCACGCGACCAGGTGAACGCTACAGATATCATCGAGGCGTGGGATTACTTCGTGAATGGGTATGATATGCCGTGGAATATGGCTAACTTCGAGTTTGAGGTATGGTATATGCACGACAAGAGCGATAGTAGAATCACCCATCACCCATAGCAGAGGGGAAATTACGCCCCGCTGATTTCTTTCTTAACTCGGTATACGGTTGCTACACCACATCCAACGGCATCAGCAATTGCCTGATTAGTTAGGCCACCAGTTTCCAGCATCTTCTTAATCCGGGCGTGTTTCTTGCCGTCAGCTTTCTTCCCTAACATTTTACCTTCTGACTTAGCCACGGCGATCCCCTCAGCCTGGCGCTGGCGAATTATGCCACGCTCAAACTCTGCAACTGAGGCCATCATAGTTAGCACCAGACGGCTTGACGGAGTGTTATCAAACTTCATCCCGTTATCAAGGAAGGTTACAGCCACGCCTTTCTCTATCATCGTATCCACCAGCGCCAGCACATCCTTTGTGTTACGCCCGAGACGGTCAACAGACTTCACCAGCACTTCATCACCGCTACGCACCTTATCCAGCATCCGGGCCAGTTCGGGGCGGTTGGTATCCTTCCCGCTCAGCTTATCCACCATCACCTCATCACATCCGGCAGATTCCAGCGCGACTACCTGACGTGCTTCGTTCTGGTCTTTGCTACTAACACGAGCATATCCAAATTTCATATCTGTTCCAAAGGCTATCGTTTAGGTGAGATTATGATAGCAACTATCATATAAGTAGGTCAAAGGATAAATGATAGGTTGTTTAGTGCAAATAATAGCCAGAAGAGCATCATCAAATCAGGCTATCAAAAGTCTACTCAATAATAGGTTTAGTTTTAGTCAATACTACTCAGATATTTGAGGCGCTTGGATTTTTAAAACCGGGGGTATGAAAAATTTGGGCTTAACCCTTTTTCTATTAATTCGATACTTGTCTGTCAAATCAAGAAAAGGTGAAAAGCGTAGTTGGTGCCTAGTCGAACCACATCAGGAGGCAATAGATGAAATTTGGGGAAATGATAGTCAGATTGGCTGGTGGCATTAAGGGCTGAAAAGGGCGGGAAAAGCAAAATCCCGCCAGATTTTAATTCATTCCAATCGAGACTTATTACGGCTTACATACGGATGAAATTCACTGTGTGTAATCCTTGTTTTGCCTAGCTGCGCTTTGAGTTCAGTTCCCATAGTTCTCAAGGTGCTTCTGTTTTTTTCAGTTTCACGCTTACTAACTTTACGGGCGTGATAGTTCATTTCGTGATCTTCTGAAAAATTTACGTAATCGTGATCGCTGATTGACATAGTTAGCCATCCTATCTTTTTGAAAAATAAGATTAAATAAAACTTAAGATAAAAATAAGAAAAATCTTATGCATTTTGTAATCTTCGTTTAAGATAAGCAATCCTTTAGAGTGTAAATGTGTCTTAGTAATTCATTTTGTTTCAAGGAATGTGATGATGAGCAAAAAATACGCAATTCTAGCTTTGTCTTTAATCGTGTTATCTGGGTGTGCCGCAAAAAAACAAATGGTCCCTACTGGGGGCAGTAAATCAGACGGAACAGTCCGTATGAGCTATAGCTACGGTATGTTCGAGAAGCCTGTTATAGATCCACAGCAGGGTATGGCTGCTGCAAAAGCTCGTTGCTCTGCTTGGGGATATAACGGAGCAGAACCATTTGGCGGGTTTACTTCTCAGTGTTCACAACCTTCTTCTTCTGGTTGTATGGAAACTACTGTAACCGTCGAATATCAATGCACTGGCGATCTCAAAAAGTAGCGATGAGGGGCTATAGCCCCTTTTACTCCTAAGTCTCAGTATGTTGTGCTGGGTAGTGAAACCTCTTCATAACTGTCTGATCCAAATCACCTTAGAATCTTCTTTTTATCTTAAATAAATCCCAATCAATTTCCTCGCCTTACCCAAATTTTTTGCTCATAAACAAGGATTCTTTGAACTCACTATGTGTTGTAGGCGCTCATTCACTTTGGGATACAATAGGAGTACACTTTGGGATACATTTCAACAATCAGTTGATTGAAAACGACATTTTTTAGAGGTTGAACCTGACTTATCGGTCAGTTTCGACTTTTTTAAACACAAAACCCGCTTCGGCGGGTTTTGTGTTTTCTGGGGCTTGTGCGTGCTGGTCCTCAGCCTAACCTTCTCCCGCAGGCGGGAGAAGAGACCGATCGAGCGATCTTTCAAACCGCAATAAACAGTTCCCTCTCCCTCTGGGAGAGGGCTAGGGTGAGGGCATCAGACCAATAAGATTAATTAAACGCCTCCACGTAAAGAAATGAAAATCCCTGAAAACATTATTGCCGCTATGCCAGAATAAGCGCGTGTTTAACTACTGAGGACAAATTTAATCCACACTGACGAGAAGCAACAACGTGGATAAGTTGTAATTTTATGGACAAAATGTTTGCGGCAAATAAGGCTTCACTCTCCTCCTCTCTCTCTGAATCAAACTGCTCAATCTGCGATCAGCACTGGCGCTTCGCGCTTTAGTTCCGTTCTCTCCTATTCTGACTTTTTAATTTAACTTTGCTAACACGCCTATTTTCGCGTGGGTGGCGTTTATTTCTCGTTCAGGAGAGAAATCATGCTGTATTGGATTTTATTAGCGCTGGCGATCGCCGCGGAAATTATTGGCACCGTCTCAATGAAATGGGCCAGCGTAAACGGTGGCAACGCCGGTTATATTTTTATGCTGGTGATGATCGCACTTTCTTATATCTGTTTATCCTTCGCCATTAAACGTATTGCCCTTGGCGTGGCGTATGCCATGTGGGAAGGCATTGGCATTCTGTTTATTACGCTGTTTAGCGTGCTGTTGTTCGATGAAGCCTTATCCGCCATCAAAGTAGCCGGCCTGCTGACGCTGATCCTCGGCATCGTCCTGATCAAATCCGGCACGCTGAGCCGCAAGGAGCTGCGCCATGGCAACGTTTAACTGGCTGCATATCGCATGGCTGGCGCTGGCCATCGGCCTGGAGATCGTCGCCAATATCTTCCTGAAATACTCCAACGGTTTCCGCCGTCCACTGTTTGGCGTGTTATCGCTGGTGGCGGTGCTGGCGGCGTTCAGTGCGCTGGCGCAGGCGGTGAAAGGCATCGATTTGACGGTAGCCTACGCGTTATGGGGCGGGCTGGGATTGGTCGCCACCGTGGCGGCAGGCTGGATTCTGTTTGGCCAGCGTCTGAGTCGGGTTGGCTGGCTGGGCGTGGGGTTGTTGTTGATCGGTATGGTGCTGATTAAGTTTGCCTAAAGTACCCTCTCCACGTTGGGAGAGGGTAAGAGCATCAACCCCGGCCGTGTGGCTCATCCCAGTCAAAGGCTGGACCCAGCGAGATCACGCCGCTTGGGTTGATGGTTTTGTGGCTGCAGTAGTAGTGATGGCGAATGTGCGGCAAATTAACCGTGTCAGCGATGCCTGGCATCTGATAGATGTCGCGCAGGAAGCCGCTCAGATTACGGTAATCACTGATGCGGTGACGATCGCACTTAAAGTGGGTGACGTAGACCGGGTCGAAGCGCACCAGTGTGGTCCACAAGCGCAAATCGGCTTCGGTCAGTTGGTCGCCAGTAAGATAGCGATGTTGACCAAGAATCTGTTCGAGACGCGCTAACGAATGGAACAGCGCCGTTACCGATTCATCGTACGCCGCCTGCGAAGTGGCAAAACCGCTTTTATACACGCCATTGTTAACAGTGTCGTAAACCCAGCTGTTCACTTCATCAATTTTGTCGCGCAGCTCCGTCGGATAGTAGTCACCCGCGCGGGCACCTTGCGCATCAAAAGCGCTGTTGAGCATGCGCATGATATCGGCGGATTCATTACTAACGATGGTTTGCTGGGTTTTATCCCACAGCACTGGCACGGTCACACGGCCGGAATAGTGCGCATCGGCGTGCAGATAGATTTGATAGAGAAACTCTTTTTGATACAACGCATCGCCGGTGGCATCAGGGAAACTGGCGTCAAAGGTCCAGCCGTTCTCCAGCATCAGCGGATGCACCACCGAAACCGAAATCATCTCCTCCAATCCCTTGAGTTTAAGCATTAACAGCGTGCGATGCGCCCACGGGCAGGCAAGCGAGACGTAAAGATGATAGCGACCACGCTCAGCGGCGAAGCCCGCTTTGCCGGTTGGACCGGCGCTGCCATCGGCGGTAACCCAGTTACGCCAGACGGCTTCTGTGCGCTTGAAGCGGCCACCGGTTGACTTCGTATCGTACCAGGTATCATGCCAGACACCGTCAATCAGCTGTCCCATAAGCCCTCCATAATAAAAAGGGGCGAGGAAAATCCCCGCCCCTGCAATTCAGTATATGTGTTCTCTAACGCTTGTGCTGCTTAGCGTGCGGTTGCTGGCTGAACGCGCTGACGAATCAGTCGGTCAATGCTGTAAGCGCCTGGACCTACCAGACCCAACACCAGGAAGCCACCGGCGATGGAGAGGTTTTTCATGAACATCAGCTGGTTAACACCTTCCGCGAAGTTGCTGTGGAACAGGAACGCGGTCAGCAGAGTAAAGCCAGCGGTGAACAGGGCGGTAAAGCGCGTCAGGAAACCGAACAGAATCGCCAGGCCGCCACCGAACTCCAGCAGAATAACCAGCGGCAGCAGGAAGCCTGGGACGCCCATTGCCTGCATGTATTGTGCGGTACCGGCGTAACCGGTGATTTTGCCCCAGCCTGCGGTGATAAACAGAATGGTCATTAGTACGCGTGCTACCAGCAGGCCTGAGTCTTCGAATTTTTTCATCATCTACTCCAACAAGGTTTTTGTTGCAGGTTGTTGGCCTGCGGGTTTTGATTCCCTTGAACCGGTTGTTTCAGTTCACTGGGCTGATGGAGGGAGATGATAATCGCAGGTTGAAAGAGTTGTAAGCGAGATAAACTGTCAATGTTGTTCAGTAAATTTGAGGAGAGTAAAACCGAATCAATTCGATCCGGTTTTAGAGAGAGAAGCTAGCGGGTATTTAAAGTCGATTTGATCATGCGCCAGGTGCTCCAGACGCCGAAACCGCGCTTGGCCCAGCGCAGCAGACGATTGGGGCTGCGAATCGACCAAATGGCCAATGCACTGCTGCCAATCGCCAGATAACGACGCATGCCAATGATGGTTAACCAGCCGCGATCGTACTGCGCGGTGCTGGTCAGCCAGTCGCGGCTGTCGGCGCTGAGGTCAAGTCGCTGCTGCTGCACCTGATTGAGCAGTTCGTGAATGCGTGCTTCACGTTCGCGGCGGCTCATGAGCGATGCTCCTCCAGCAGTTTGCGATCGGTATCCAGCTCTTTACGCGTATGGCGCAACAACGTTGACTGACGCGATTTGTATAACGTCCACAAACCGAAGATCAGCGCCAGAGCAAATAGCACCGCCGTAGTGATGGCAATCGCCATCAAGCGATATTGTGCGTCCACCGCCCAGATGATCAACACCATCAGGCTCATGAGACCGAAAGCGGTAAACAGCATAGTAAGGCCCACCATCATCAGCATCTGAATCAGGTTGGCCTTTTCCTCTTCCAGTTCCACAATTGCCAGTCTGACGCGCGTCTCGACCATGCTAACCAGCGTGGTAACTACCCGTTGACCGATGTTAAAGACCCCTTTGCCGGGGCCGTGGCTTTGCTGACTATCACTCATCATTAACGCCGTGAGATTAAAATGCCGATGAGAATACCTACCGCTGCACCGATACCCACGCCGTGCCACGGATTGTCGCGCACGTATTCGTCCGCTTTTTCCGCTGCTTCACGCGTGGTTTGTGCAATACGTTCGCCGGAATCGCCGAGACGTTCACGGGAGCTTTCAATAGCGCCGCGCGCTTTATGACGCAGTTTATCCAGCTCACCTTTGGATTTATCTGCTGAGCTGCTCAGCACTTCTTCCAGGGTATCAGCCAGATTTTTCAATTCAGCGCGCAGATGTTCAGATGTTGTTTCTTTAGCCATGGAAATCTCCTTTTACAGCATTGAGTTAAGTCCGATTAATAAGGTTCAGCTTCAAGCTTTTTCAGTTCGTGCTGCGCATCGAGCAGCTTACGTTCGCGCTTCTCAATTTTGTCCTTGTCGCCATCCTGACGCTCTTCTTTCAGCTCACGCTCACGTTCGGCGATTTTGTGCTTCTGCTCAGCGATGCGTTCGCTATGTGCAGATTTCAGCTTCTCATCGGTGCAGCCTGCGCGGACTTCGGTCAACGCGCGCTCCAGCCCGGTAACGCGGCGCTGGTTGTCGTGCTGTTTTGCCATATCGATCTCGCGTTGAATATCCTGCTCTTTCTGTTGGCAGAGCGATTCAGCCGCCAGCAGCGAACCCGAGAGTGAAAAAAGAATAGCACCTAGCAGTAATTGATGTTTCATCAGGTTGTGACCTTCCATTGTTGATGACCTGCCCGAGAGCAGACAGGAGAAGCTTCCCAGCATGTCTTAGGCTTACGCTATCTCTAAGGATAGACAGCAGACGAAAAAATTCAAAGAAGACGCGGGGATAGCGAGGATTAGCTCACCGCCTGGCTTAACGTCAGGCGGTGAAATTTAGCTAAAAATTGGGCGACTGGCGTCAGGATATTGCTGCGAAGCCTGCGGGCCAGCGGCGACGACAAAGCCTTGTGGCAACAGGCGCTTCAACACTTTTTGCGCCGCCAGGCTCTGTTCTTCATTCTCAAAATGAATCACCAGCGCATCGCCGGAGGGCGTAATACTTTTGATACGCACGCCCTGCGCAGAAAGTTGCTGATAAAGATAAAAACCATCGGGCAGATTGGTGCCGCTGTTGGCGACGCGGATCTGCACCACGGTTTCATGCTGCATTAAGGTCGGAATGAAACAGATCGCCAGCAGCGCCAACGCGCCACCCAGCGCCCAAGGCAGGAAACGCCTTGGGAATCCACGGAATGTGATCATGACTGTGAATTCCCGCTACGCGCTGACTGACGTTTACGCCAAATCACCACTAAAGAACCGACCAGGCCAATCACCAGCAGCACCAGCGGCAGCAGCATCAGGCACAACATCAGCTCATCTTCGTAACGACGGAAAATCGGTGTTTTACCCAGCGCGAAGCCCAGCACGGTAAGGATCAGCACCCACAGGAAGCCACTTACCCAGTTGAAGAACTGGAAGCGCGCATTACTCAGGCCAGAAAGCCCGGCGATGGTAGGGAGCAAGGTGCGAACGAAGGCAATAAAGCGACCCACCAGCAGTGCAGACAAGCCATGGCGATGGAACAGCCGATGGGCGCGTTGATGATATTGCGCGGGCAAGTGCGAAAGCCATTTTTGAACGGTAGGCGTATTACCGAGCCAGCGGCCCTGAATGTAGCTCACCCAGCAGCCGAGGCTGGCGCCGGTGGTCAGAATCAGCAGCGTCAGCGGGAAACCCATGGTGCCTTTAGCAATCAGAACACCCACCAGAATCAGTAAACTATCGCCTGGCAAAAAGGCGGCGGGCAGCAGTCCATTTTCCAGAAACAGAATCATGAACAAAACGCCATAAATGGCCCAAACCAACGTCGGGTCGGAGAGCATTTCGTAATCCTGCTGCCACAAGGCATGCAGCAATGCTTGCAAAATATCCATCAATCATTCCTGAACATCATTGTTAAACGTGCCCGTGAGGGGCTTAGGCGCAGACTGGCGTTGGTTATACATTTTAGATAAGCAGCCTGAGCAGGAGTTTCCGGATCCTTCCAGAATTGATTGTTAAATCAGCGACTTTTTAAAGCCCTGTCGCAAAGGGTAATAAAAGGGCGATAACTGTAACAAAAATAACGTTATCCAGACAGGGGAAAGTGCCTGCCGCACAGGAGTTTTACCTTTAGACGCAGGTGGTCAAAAGGAGCTTTACATGAGCTGACACTATTGCAGACTAACTGACTTTTTCGGCAACAAAATGCCTGAAAAATAAGCAGGATCAGCGTGGGTTTTCGCTACCTTCAGGCAGGATGACCGGATTTTCCGCAAACATGTAACGATCGACGTTAAATTCGAAATCGTCGGTGGTGGCGTTAAACAGCATCTGCTTAGTATTTTCCAGATGTTGCCACATTGCCAGCTTACTGGCGGCGGGATCTTTGCGAATCAGGGCTTTAAGGATTTGGTCGTGATCGTCACACCAGCTGGTGATATTTTTGGCATCAATATGTTCATGCAGCTTCAGCCAGTATGGATTGTGCAGACGGTGCAGCCACATCTTCTCGACGATCGCTGCTAACGCGCTGTTCTGCGTCGATTGCGCGATGCGCACGTGAAACTCCATATCCCACGCCGAATCGCGTGAATGATCTTCCTGACGCGCTTTCTCCTGAATCGCCATCAATGCCACGATATCCTGACGCGTCACCTGCGTGGCGGCAAACTCAGCCACGTTGCTTTCAATCAGCTGGCGCGCCTGTAATAACTCGAAGGGGCCGAAATTGGCGAACTCCAGCTGGCTGGACGTCACCACGCGATTTTGCTGCTGGCTGCTGATGACGTGAATGCCGGAACCTTTCCGCACCTCCACGTAACCCTCCACTTCCAGCATGATGATCGCTTCACGCACCACGGTTCGGCTCACCTGCATCTCTTCCGCAATCAGACGCTCGGCAGGCAGTTTGTCGCCAACCCGGTATTCGGCTGCTTCAATGCGGCGTTTGAGTTCGCTGGCGAGCTGTTGATAGAGGCGTCGTGATTCGGTCAGGTCCATTGCGCGGTCCGCTGTGGGAGAAAGTTGAGTTGTTATACCACTTCAGCCGCACAGAGGAAATGGGCTGGCCGATGCCAGCCCGAGGAGGTTAGGTGCGTACCGCAGCGGACTGCACCGCTGGCTGATCGTCGAGTTCAGAAACCGGTTGGTTTTTCAGGACCGTCCAGATAACCACCGCGCCTAACAGATCAAACACCGCCAGCGCCGCGAACAGCGGGCTGAAGCCCAGCGTATCGGCCAGCGCACCGACCACCAACGCAAACATGGTACTCGCCGTCCAGGCCGCCATGCCGGTTAAGCCGTTGGCGGTAGCCACTTCGTTACGGCCAAACACATCCGAAGAGAGGGTGATCAGCGCACCTGAAAGCGCCTGATGGGCAAAACCGCCGACGCACAGCAACCCAATCGCGACATACGGGCTGGTGAACAACCCGATGGTGCCTGGCGCAATCATCAACACCGCGCCCATGGTCACCACCAGTTTGCGCGAGACGATGAGATTGACGCCAAACCAGCGCTGGAACAGCGGCGGCAAGTAGCCACCGACGATACAGCCGAGATCGGCGAACAACATCGGCATCCAGGCAAACATAGCGATCTCTTTCAGGTTGAAGCCGTACACCTTAAACATAAACAGCGGGATCCACGCGTTAAACGTTCCCCACGCTGGTTCGGCGAGGAAACGCGGTAGCGCAATGCCCCAGAACTGGCGATTGCGCAGGATTTGGCGCGCCGACATCTTCTTGTTATTTCCGGTTTGATGCTGCAACTCCTGGCCGGCAATGATGTAGTGACGCTCCTCATCGCTCAGCTTGGTTTGCTGTTTTGGATGCTTATAAAACACCAGCCAGCAGATGGCCCACACCATGCTTAGCACGCCGGTAATAATGAACGCCATCTGCCAGCTGTGCGCCATGATCGCCCACACCACCAGCGGCGGAGCCAGCATCGCGCCAATCGACGATCCCACGTTGAAATAGCCCACCGCCACCGAACGCTCTTTGGCGGGGAACCATTCGCTACTGGCTTTCAGGCCTGCGGGAATCATTGCTGCTTCGGCGGCACCCACCGCGCCGCGTGCCAGCGCAAAGCCGCCCCAGCTGCCCGCCATCGCGGTTGCCGCGCAGAAGATCGCCCACAGCACGGCAAACACTGCATAACCGATTTTGGTGCCGAGCATGTCCAGTACATAACCGGCTACCGGCTGCATGATTGTGTAGCACGCCGAGTAGGCGGCGACGATATAGGAATATTGTTGCGTGGTGATACCCAACTGCGTTTCCAGCGTGGGCGCCGCAACGGCAATGGTATTGCGCGTCAGGTAACCGAGCACGGTGCCCAGCGTCACAAGCCCAATCATGTACCAGCGTAGCCCTTTGATCTTACGCATTATTAACCTCGTCCAGTCTGTCGTTGCGGTTTTACCGCTGTAGTTATCTGGAGCGGGAAGACGTGAACAGTGCTGCTCACTCCCGCAGTTCCTTGCCTGTGCCATTAATCCCGTTAGCAACGGAGCGAGAGGTTAACTTGTTATACCGCTTCAAAAGTTGAATGCCATCACATAAACCTTGCAGCCAGTGTGTGTTAGGACGAAAGATAGTTAAAACAGCCATTTAACGTAATATTCGCAACAAGATCGTCCATATACCCACAGTAAAACTGTCATTATTGTGAGTCGGATCGCAAACAATTTTGCCGTTCGTTTAAATTGGTATGATAACTTTTAGTTAAAAGCCATTTGGCTACAAAATGAGGAAGCAGGTATGTCGCGTTTTATGAGTGAGGATTTTCTACTCGACACCGAGTTCGCCCGTCGTCTGTACCATGACTACGCCAAAGACCAGCCGATTTTCGACTATCACTGTCACTTACCGCCGCAGCAGATTGCCGATAATTACCGCTTCACCAACCTCTATGACATCTGGCTGAAAGGCGATCACTACAAATGGCGTGCGATGCGCGCTAACGGCGTGCCGGAAGCGTTATGCACTGGCGATGCCAGCGATCGTGAGAAATTTAACGCTTGGGCGCGCACCGTGCCGCATACCATCGGCAATCCGCTCTATCACTGGACGCACCTTGAATTACGCCGACCTTTTGGCATCACCGATGTGCTGCTGAATGAACAGAGCGCGGATCGCATCTGGCAGCAGTGCAATGAACTGCTGACTCAGGACGCCTTCAGCGCGCGCGGCATCATGCAGCAGATGAAGGTGAAAATGGTCGGCACCACCGACGATCCGCTCGACGATTTACAGCATCACCGCAAGCTGGCACAGGACAGCAGCTTTGACGTCAAAGTGCTGCCGAGCTGGCGTCCGGACAAAGCCTTCAACATTGAGCTGGAGAGCTTCTTGCCGTGGATTCAGCGCTTAGCGCAGGTCGCGGATGTTAACGTGCAGCGCTTTGACGATCTGCGCTGCGCCTTAAGCCAGCGACTCGATCACTTCGCCGCGCATGGCTGCAAAATTTCCGATCACGCGCTGGATGTGGTGGTGTTTGCGGAAGCGGATGACGCCACGCTGGACGGCATTCTGGCGCGCCGACTGCAAGGTGCAGCGCCTTCCGCTGAAGAGACGGCCCAGTTTAAAACCGCTGTGCTGGTGTGGCTCGGCAGCGAATATGCGCGCCGCGGCTGGGCGCAGCAGTATCACATTGGCGCGCTGCGCAATGCCAATCGCCGCCAGTTCGATATCCTCGGGCCGGATGTAGGCTTCGATTCGATTAACGATGCGCCGCTGGCGATTCCGCTGGCGCGTCTGCTGGATGCGCAGAACCGCAATAACGCGCTGCCCAAAACCATCCTTTACTGCGTCAACCCGCGAGACAACGAAGTGCTGGCGACCATGGCGGGCAATTTCCAGGGTGAAGGCGAACCGGGAAAAATGCAGTTTGGTTCGGCGTGGTGGTTTAACGATCAGCTGGATGGCATGCAGCGGCAGATGACGCAGCTGGCGCAAATCGGCCTGCTGAGCCGCTTTGTCGGCATGCTAACCGACAGCCGCAGCTTCCTCTCTTACACGCGTCATGAATATTTCCGTCGTCTGCTGTGCCAGATGATCGGCAATTGGGTGGCGCGGGGCGAAGCGCCTGAAGACGAGGCGTTGTTAGGGCAGATGGTACAGAACATCAGTTTCAACAATGCGCGCGATTACTTCGGTATTGAGCTGGGAGCCTGATGATGCAGCGACTCAACCGTCACGATTTTCCCGGCGCGCACTACAGCGAGCGCGTTATCCAGTTTGGTGAAGGCAACTTCCTGCGCGCCTTTATCGACTGGCAGCTCGACTGGCTCAATCAGCATCACAATACCGATGCGGGCGTGGTGGTGGTGCGTCCGCGCAACCGCGTGGTGGAAGAGACACTGAATCAGCAAGAGGGTTTGTACACCACGCTGATTCGCGGGCTGAATGCGGCGGGCGAGCAGGTGAGTGAAGCCCGCCTGATCCGCAGCGTGAATCGTGAAATCCAGCCGTATCAGCAGTTTGATGCGTTTCTCGCGCTGGCACGCGCACCGCAGATGCGCTTTGTCTTCTCCAATACCACAGAAGCCGGAATTGCCTTTGCGGAGCAGGATCGGCTGGACGACACGCCCGCCTCATCCTTCCCCGGCAAGCTGACGCAGCTGCTGTGGGCGCGCTTCAACCATTTTTCCGGTGCCAGCGATAAAGGTTGGCTGGTGGTGCCCTGTGAACTGATCGATTATAACGGCGACACGCTGCGTGAGCTGGTGCTGCGCTACAGCCAGCATTGGCAGCTGCCGCCGGCGTTTGCCCGCTGGGTGCAGGATCACTGCGCGTTCTACAACACGCTGGTGGATCGCATTGTCACCGGTTATCCGGCGGATAGCGCGGCGATCGAAGCGTCATTAGGCTACGAAGATCGCTATCTGGTGGCGGGCGAAGTCTATTACCAGTTTGTGATTCAGGGGCCAGACGCACTGGCGCAGGAACTGCAGCTGCACGCGCTGGCACCGGAAGTGAAGCTGGTTGATGACATCACGCCATACAAAGCGCAAAAGGTGGCGATCCTTAACGGCGCACACACCACGCTGGTGCCGGTGGCGTTTCAGGCCGGGCTGGAGAGCGTGGGAGAAGCGATGGATGACGCGCAGATGGCCGGCTTTGTCGATGCGCTGCTGCGCGACGAGGTCATCCCCACGCTGGATCTGCCGCGCGACGAGCTGCACGCCTTTGCCGACGCGGTGCAGCGTCGCTTCCGCAATCCCTTTATCCGCCATGCGTTGCTCTCCATCGCCCTTAACGGCATGACCAAATTCCGCACCCGTTTGCTGCCGCAATTGTTGTTGTCGCAGCAGCAAAACGGGCAATGGCCTGTGCGGCTGACTTTTGCCTTTGCCGCGCTGCTGGCCTTTTATCGTGGTGCAGAGGGCAAACGTCACTGGCCGCTGCAGGACGACGAACAGTGGCTGCAGCGTTTCGCTGAACTGTGGTCAGCAGTAAATAACGATAAACAGACTCCAGAACAGTTGGTGCGCGCGGTACTTAGCGACGCCAATCACTGGGGCGAAGATCTCACTCAGCAGCCCGGATTAGTGGCTGCGGTCAGCCAACACCTACAAAACATCATCGTCCACGGGATGCGGACGGCGTTGACACAACTGAGATAACGCTATGCAAGATGCCATTAGAATCCATTCACGCGACAACGTTGCTGTGGCGTTGCGCGATTTGCCAGCCAATACCCAGGTCGAAATCAATCAACAGGCGATCACCTTGCAGCAGGAGGTTGGACGCGGCCATAAGTTTGCGCTGCAGCCTTTAGCCAGCGACGCGCTGGTGATCAAATACGGTTTGCCGATCGCGCACGCCACTCAGCCGATTGCGGCCGGCGAGATCATTCACTCCAGCAATGCGCGCACCAACCTAAGCGACGTGGATGAGTACGACTATCAACCCGATTTTCTCGATCTGCCGCCGCAAGCTGGCGATCGCGACGTGCAGATCTATCGTCGCGCCAGCGGGGAAGTGGGCATCCGTAATGAGTTATGGATCCTGCCCACTGTGGGCTGCGTCAACGGCATCGCGCGGCAAATCCTGACGCGCTTTATGAAAGAGACCAATGACGCCGAAGGCATTGATGGCGTGCATCTGTTCAGCCATCCGTTTGGCTGTTCGCAGCTTGGGCAGGATCACGAGAACACCCGCACCATGTTGCAGAACATGGTGCGCCATCCCAACGCCGGCGCGGTGCTGGTGATTGGCCTTGGCTGCGAGAACAATCAGGTCGATGTGTTCCGTGAAACGCTCGGTTCCTTCGATAGCGATCGCGTGCAGTTCATGGAGTGCCAGAAGCAGGATGATGAAGTGGAAGCGGGGCTGGAACGCTTGCACGAACTCTATCGCGCCATGCGCACGGATCAGCGTCAGCCGGGCAAACTCAGCGAGCTGAAGTTTGGTCTGGAGTGCGGCGGTTCGGATGGTTTTTCCGGCATCACCGCCAATCCCATGCTGGGCTGTTTCTCCGACCAGATGATTGCCAACGGCGGCACCACGGTGCTGACCGAAGTGCCAGAGATGTTTGGCGCTGAGCGCATTCTGATGAGCCGCTGTCGCGATGAAGCCACCTTTGAAAAAACCGTGGCGATGATTAACGACTTCAAGCGCTACTTTATCGATCACCAGCAGCCGATCTACGAAAATCCATCACCCGGCAATAAAGCGGGCGGCATCACCACGCTGGAGGAGAAGTCGCTCGGTTGTACGCAGAAGGCCGGACAAAGTCAGGTGGTGGATGTGCTGAAGTACGGTGAGCGCCTGCATACGCCGGGACTGAATCTGTTAAGTGCGCCAGGCAACGATGCGGTCGCCACCAGCGCGCTGGCGGGCGCCGGCTGTCATATGGTGCTGTTTACCACCGGACGCGGCACGCCGTACGGCGGTTTTGTGCCGACGGTGAAGATCGCCACCAATACGCAGCTCGCCGAGAAGAAGCCGCACTGGATCGATTTTAACGCCGGGCGTTTGCTTGAAGGGATGAGTATGTCGGAGATGCTGGAGGATTTCGTCGATATGATTGTGGCGATTGCCAATGGCCAACCCGCGCGCAATGAAAGCAACGATTTCCGCGAGTTAGCCATCTTTAAAAGCGGTGTGACCTTGTAAAACCAGGTCGCCATGGATGGCGACCCATATTCAAAAACCTTACTTTACTCCGACTCTGACACCGTACGACGCGGCTGGCGCTCGGCTTCGGCCTGGCATACGGCCGCGGTAAACAGAATATCCGTCGAGGAGTTCAGCGCGGTCTCGGCGGAATCCTGCAGCACGCCAATAATAAAGCCCACCGCCACTACCTGCATCGCCAAATCATTCGGAATACCGAACATGTTGCAGGCTACCGGGATCAGCAGCAGCGAACCGCCAGCCACACCGGATGCGCCACAAGCACACAGTGACGCCACCAGACTCAACAGAATGGCGGTTGGAACATCCACCGCAATACCCAGCGTATGTACTGCCGCCAGCGTCAACACCGTGATGGTGATGGATGCGCCAGCCATGCTGATGGTGGCACCCAGCGGGATCGACACGGAATACGTGTCTTCATCCAGATTGAGACGTTTCGCCAGCGCCATATTGACCGGAATGTTAGCCGCTGAACTGCGGGTGAAGAACGCGGTGACGCCACTTTCACGCATGCAGGTAAACACCAGCGGATACGGGTTGCGGCGAATCTTCTGGAACACCAGCATTGGGTTGATTACCAGCGCCATAATCAGCATGCAGCCGAGCAGCAGCGCCAGCAGATTGGCGTATTCCCACAGCGCATCGAAACCGGTTGAGGCGAGAATGGAGGCCACCAGACCAAAAATCCCCAGCGGCGCACAGCGGATCACGCAGCGCACGACCCAGGTCGCGGCATTGGACGCGTCATTAAGAAACGCTTTGCTGCTTGGGCTGGCATGACGAAACGCCAGCCCCAATCCCAGCGCCCACACCAAAATACCGATGTAGTTGGCATTCATCAGCGCTTCAATCGGGTTCGACACCATGCTCATCAGCAAACCGTGCAGCACTTCGGTAATACCCGACGGCGGCGTAATTTGCGTGGCGCCGACGTTCATCGACAGCGTCTGAGGGAACAGATGGCTGAAGATCACCGCCACAACCGCAGCAAAGAACGTGCTGAGCAGATACAGCATGATAATTGGGCGGATATTGGTTTTTTGTCCCTGCTGATGGTTAGCGATCGAAGAGATTACCAGCACCAAAACCAACAGCGGCGCGACGGCTTTTAGCGCACGCACGAACAGCTCACCCAGCAAGCCAACGGCCAGTGCGGCATCGCGTGAGAACCACGCCAGCGCCACGCCCGCCACCAGGCCAATCATGATTTGTTTCACCAGGCTTCCTGCGAACAGTGCGCCCAGACGTCCAATAAAGTTGTTTTGCATATCACAGTCTTTTTATATTCGCGGTCATGAGTATTGTGCGCGGTTCCACCACGCACAACGGTTTGCCCGGCGGAGTATAAGGAAAAGAGCTTATGAGGAAAGAGATAATTCTGTGCATGCGCAGCAGATCGGTTTTTTGATCTGCTGATGATGGGAAGTGTGACAGATATATAAAAGGTGAAGGTTGCCACTGGCGAAACAAAGCAGGGGCGATTAGCGCCCCTGCAGAAGATTATGGTGAGATCTTCTTCTGGTCGTTTCTGTGGTTTACCCAGGCGTTGATCAGCAGCGTACCGCCGAGAATTACACCCACCACCGTCAGCGAGATGCCGACGGGAATGTGATAGAACTCGACAATCAGCATTTTGATACCGATAAACACCAGCACAATCGCCAGGCCATATTTCAGCATCGAGAAACGCTCCGCGACGTTAGCCAGCAGGAAGTACATGGCGCGCAGGCCGAGAATCGCAAACAGGTTGGAAGTCAGCACAATGAACGGATCGGTGGTCACCGCGAAGATCGCGGGAATGCTGTCCACGGCGAAAATCACATCGCTCAGTTCAACCATGATCAGCACCAGCAGCAGCGGCGTAGCAAACAGCACCCCGTTTTTGCGGGTGAAGAACTTCTCACCGTCCAGGCTATCGGTCATGCGCAGATGTTTGCGCAGCCAACGCACCACCGGCTTGTCACCCACCGTGCTGTCATCTTCCTCTTTCGCCAGCGCCATTTTCAGGCCGGTGAACAGCAGGAAAGCGCCGAACACGTAAAGAATCCAGCTGAACTGGGTAACCAAATAGCTGCCAGCAAAGATCATGATGGTACGCAGCACAATCGCGCCCAATACGCCATAAATCAGCACGCGGCGCTGCAGGTTGGCCGGTACAGCGAAGTAACTAAACAGCATCAGCCAGACAAAGACGTTATCCACCGCCAGCGCTTTCTCTAAGACGTAGCCGGTGAGGAAGGCAAGGGTTTGCGCAGTGGCAACTTCGCGCCCGGCGGTGCCGTCGAGATACCACCAGAAGGCGGCGCTGAACAGCAGTGAAACTGACACCCAAATCAGCGACCAGACCGCTGCTTGTTTGAATGACATGGTTTGTGCGCCGCGTCGGCCCTGTAATAGCAGGTCGATCGCCAGCATGATGAGCACTACGACAGCGAAGCTGCCCCAAAGTAACGGTGTGCCAACTGAGTGCATAGTCGTATCCTTTTCCAGAAATAAAAAAGCGGCTGAAGTCAGAAGACGTCAGCCGCTTTGATCGTGCTGCAAGCAAACCTCGCCTTCCGGCAAGGTCTCACTTACAACTCAGAATAGATTCCGGGTTGCCTGACGACCGGATGCGTAACGCATATTGCGTGGCGCATCGTAATGACGATCAATCAGCGTAGAAGTTACTCCCCTTTGCAGCGCTAAACATACGGAGTTCGATAATCGCTTTCAAGAGGGCTCTGGAAATGTTTTGCAATATTTACACTTCAGTCTGATCCGCCGGGAATACCACGCCGGTCTGGCGACGGATTTCCGTGAGCAACTGTGCCGTGATGCGCGAGTTTTCTAAGGCCGCATGCTCAACTTCACCGGCTTCCACCAATTTGGCGAAGGTTTCGGCTTCATACAGCATGGTATTGATGTGCTGCGGCTGCGTCAGGTTTTGGCTCTCGCCACCGCGCGGGATAAAGCGCAGTTGCTGGCACTCGGAGATCTTTTCAATCACCAGCGATCCCGCTTCGCCCTGAATCTCGCTCGGGATCAGTGAATCGCTGACCTTTGAGTGCAGCAGCGTGACATCAAAATCGCCGTAGCCCAGCACCACCACGCCATGCGCATCAACGCCACTTTCCAGCAGGGAAGCTTGTGCTTTGACCTGCTGCGGCGCGCCCCACAAGGTGACGGCGGCGGCGAGGCAGTAAAAGCCGATATCCATCATTGAGCCATTCGACCAGCGCGGATTAAAGGTATTCGGGTTCTCGCCATCCAGATAGCGCTGATAACGCGAGGAATACTGGCAATAGTTGATCAGGGCTTTGCGCAGTTTGCCCAATTGCGGCAGCGTTTTTTGCAGTTGCAGGAAGGTGGGCAGGCTGGCGGTTTTAAAGGCTTCGAACAGCACCACCTGATGCTGGCGCGCGCAGGCAATCATCGCCTCGGCTTCACGCAGGTTAGACGCCATCGGCTTCTCGCAAATCACATGCTTGCCGTGCGACATAAACAGTATCGCCTGCTCACTGTGCAGCGCATTCGGACTGGCGATATACACCGCATCGATCTCACTGCTGGCGGCAAGTTCATCCAGACAGGTGAAGGTCAGCTTACAGGGATAATCCACTACGAAAGCGTCGGCCTGCTGCTGATTACGCGAATAGACGCCGCTCAGCTTCATCTTGCCGGTTTCATGTGCGGCGTCGATAAACTGGCGGGTAATCCAGTTGGTTCCCACGATGGCGAAACGAATCACGTGCTGCTCTCCTGCTAAAATAAAACGGCAGAGTAACATGTTCATCTGAGCGCCAGGCAGGCGAAATTTGATCCTGAGATCCGCATTCCAATATGATGATGCCGCACAACTTTTTAACCGACTTAGCGGGGACGCGCGGGTGAGTGGAAGTAAACATGCTCTGAACTGGACCACATTACTGATCGCCATCCCCGTTGGATGTGTGGCCTCGCTGGTGACGCTGGCCTTTCGCGGCGTGATTGAATTGATCAACCATCTGCTATTCAACAGTGACAGTGAAATCACCGTGGCGATGCATGTCTGGCCGTGGATCTTCTGGCCGCTGCTGGTGGGCGCAGGCGGCGTATTGGCCGGTTTTTTCCTGCGCTATGCGGTGGCGATTGAGAAACAGGAAACGGTGCAGACCGATTATCTGGAGGTGATTAACGCGCGGCTCGATGCGGTACCAACCAAAACCTCGCTGTTCCGTGCGCTGTCATCGATGGCCAGCATCGGCAGCGGCGCGTCGATTGGTAAAGAGGGGCCGATGGTGCAGCTCTCGGCGCTGAGCGGCAGTTTAATCGGGCGCTGGCTGCCGAAATCGTTGAATCTGCGTAACAGCGATATCGTAGCGATGGCCGCTGCTGCCGGGCTTTCATCGGTGTATCACGCCCCGTTGGCGTCGGCGATATTTGTCGCGGAGATCGCTTTTGGCATCTCGGCGCTGCAGCGTTTGATTCCGCTGATTGTCTCGTCGGCGGTGGCGGTGATGACCATGTGGTCGCTGGGTTTTCGCAGCGCGCTATATCCGTTATCCGAAGCGCTATTTCAGATGGATATCAGCAGTTTGCTAATGACGTTGCTGATTGGATTTGTCGCCGGTATCGCCGGCTGGCTGCTGATCAAACTGATTGCGCGCAGCAAGGCGCTGTTTGGCCGCGTGCGTTCGCTGCCGCTGCGGCTCGGCGCCGGTGGATTAGCGGTAGGCTTTCTGGCGTTGATCTCCACCGATATTCTCGGTAACGGTTACGAAGTGATCGTGAAAATCATTGATGGCCAATATCTACTGATGGGATTACTGGGATTGCTGATGCTCAAAACGCTGGCGACCACGCTGTCGGTGGGTTCCAACGCGGTGGGCGGGCTGTTTACCCCTTCCTTATTGATCGGCGCACTGCTCGGCGTGGCGCTGGCACAGATGGGTGTGATGCTGCATTTACCGGTCGGCAATACCTTGCTGTATGCGGCCATCGGCATGGCGGCGGTGCTGGCGGCGGTCAGCCAGGCACCGTTAATGGCGATGCTGATGGTGCTTGAGATGACGCTGAATAGCAGCCTGTTGTTCCCGATTATGATCGCGTCAGTGCTGGCCTCGATGGTGGTGTATCGCCTGCAATCGTCCAGCACTTATCCAGTGGTGAGCAGCCATTTCAGTCGTTCCGAAGCCAAGTATGATTTCGATAACATGCGCGTCGACCAGTTGATCATTCCCGGCGCGGCGTTGCAGCCAGAAGAGTCAGTAGGGCAGGCGCTGGCGGTGAGCTCGCTCAAGCGGGAACGTTATGTCTATGTGATTAATAGCGAAGGGCAATTTCTCGGCGTGGTGTCGATACACGATATCTCACGCAAGGTGTTGTCGCAGGAGATCACGCTGCATTCGCCAGTCAGTAGCGTGATGGACAATAACTTTCCTTGCATTTATCAGAATCAAAGCATGCGCGAAGGCTGGGAAGCCTTTGCCCGCGTCACGCTTGAACGCCTGCCGGTGCTAAATAATCCGCAGGAGCGCCGTTTTATGGGCGCACTGACCAAAACCAGCCTGATCCAAAAAGCGCAGGAGTTTCTTTAAGCTGCGTTGCCGCGCATCGCCTGATCGGTCATCCACAAGCGGGCGTCAAATTCGAGCTGGTGATAATCCGGTTCCATGTGGCAGCAGAGTTGGTAAAACGCTTTGTCGTGCTCTTTCTCTTTCAGGTGCGCCAGCTCGTGCACCACGATCATGCGCAAAAACGCTTCCGGTGCGAGGCGGAAGAAAGTGGAGATGCGAATCTCCGCTTTGGCTTTAAGATTGCCGCCTTGCACGCGCGAAATCGCCGTATGCAGCCCCAACGCGTGCTTCATCACCTTGATTTTATTGTCCCAAATCACTTTGCTCACCGGCGGTGCGCTGCGCATATAGCGGTTTTTCAGCGCCTGCGTGTAATCATAGAGCGCGCGGTCGCTGACGATATTGTGCGTATCGGGATAGCGTTGCTGGAGAAAGGCACCTAAGCGCTCATGTTCGATCAGCGTCTGAACCTGCTCGAGGATGTTTTCAGGGTAGCCCTGCAGATAGATTAATGACATTGGGATTCCCGGCGAAAGACAGTATACTGCGCCCCCTTTTTAGGGCGACAATCGCGCAAAGTGTACCACGCCGGAGATTCCATGAGCCAACTTGAACTGACCAATCGCACACTGACGCTGCACCGCTTCCCGCCAATGCGTGAGGAAAGCCCGCTACAGGCGTGGGATTCCGCCGATGAATACCTGTTGCAGCAAGCGCTGCCTGAGGGACCGGTTTTGGTGTTCAACGACAGCTTTGGCGCGCTGACTTGCGGGTTGGGTGCACGTCCGGTGTGGCACGTCAGCGATTCACTGCTGAGCGAACAGGCGGCAAAACAGAACCTGCGACTCAATGAGATGGATGAAGATCAGGTGCATTTTCTCGATAGCCTGGCGCCATTGCCGGCCGCACCGGCGGTGGTGATGATCAAAATCCCCAAAGCGCTGGCGCTGCTCGAGCATCAACTGCGTGCACTGCGCGAAGTGGTCACGCCGGACACGCTGATTCTGGCGGCGGCGAAGGCCAAAGATATTCACAACTCCACGCTGCAACTGTTCGAGCGCATCCTCGGCGAGAGCAAAACCTCGCTGGCGTGGAAAAAAGCGCGTCTGATTTACAGCCGCTTCACTGCGCCGCAATTAGCGGATCAGCCCGCCACCACCGTTTGGCCGCTGGATGATTCTGAGTACCAGATCCACAATCACGCCAACGTGTTTTCCCGCGCGTCGCTGGATGTGGGCGCACGCTTCTTTATGCAGCATCTGCCTTTTGACATTGAAGGGGAGATTCTCGATCTGGGTTGTGGCAATGGCGTGATTGGCTTGCTGGCGCTGGAACAGAACCCAAACGCGGACGTGCTGTTTTATGATGAATCCTACATGGCGGTGGCATCAAGCAAACTGAACGTGGAAGTGAACCGTCCGCAGGATATGGCGCGCTGTCAGTTTCGCGTTAACAACGTGCTGAGTGGCTTCCCGTCCGATCGCCTGCACGCGGTGCTGTGCAATCCGCCATTCCATCAGCAGCACGCGGTGACCGATCATCTGGCATGGCAAATGCTGCGTGATGCGAAACGCTGCCTGCAGTATGGCGGCGAGTTGCGCATCGTCGGCAACCGCCACCTCGGTTATCACGTCAAAATGAAAAAGCTGTTTGGCAACTGCGAGCTGGTGGCGTCCAACGCCAAGTTCGTGGTACTGCGTTCGGTCAAACTGCGCTAATTACACACTCAGCGCCAGTTCGGTCGCCTGAGCGATGGCGCGGCGAGCATCCAGCTCCTGCGCCACATCCGCACCCCCAATCACACGTACGGATTTGCCAAGCGCGCTGAGCTGATCCGCCAGCAGGCGCAGCGGTTCCTGTCCGGCACAAATCACCACGTTATCCACCGCCAGCGTCATCGCTTCGCCCTGATGACGCAGATGTAATCCGGCGTCATCAATCTGCAAATATTCGACGTCGCCCCACATCTGCACGCCATGCGCCTGCAAGCTGGCGCGGTGGATCCAGCCGGTGGTTTTCGCTAAGCCTGCGCCCGGCTTGCCGGATTTGCGCTGCAGCAGCCAGATTTGCCGATCGGCGGGCTGTGGCTGTGGCGCAATCAAACCGCCACGCGCCTGCAGGCTAAGGTCGATGCCCCAGCTTTGGTAAAAATCGTCATGGCTGGTTTGATGCAGCAGAAACTCGGCGGTATCAAAACCAATGCCGCCCGCGCCGATAATCGCCACGTGTTTTCCCACCGGTTTTTTATCGCGTATCACATCGAGGTAGCTCAGCACGCTGGGATGATCGATGCCAGGAATCGTCAGCTGGCGCGGCAAGATACCGGTTGCGATGATCACTTCGTCAGCGGCTGCCAGTTCGTCTGCGCTGACGCGATGTTCCGTTTTAATCGTTACGCCTGCGGCAGCAAGTTGGTGACGGTAATAGCGCAGCGTTTCACTGAATTCGGCTTTGCCGGGAATCTGCCGGGCGATATTAAATTGTCCGCCAATTTGCGCATCGGCTTCGTAAAGCGTGACCTGATGGCCGCGCTGCGCCGCCTGCAGCGCGAACGCCATACCCGCGGGTCCCGCGCCCACCACCGCCAACTGTTTCGGCTGCTTGGTGGCGATCACCGGCATCAGCGTTTCGTGGCAGGCGCGCGGATTCACCAGACAAGAGGTGATTTTGCCGATAAAGATTTGATCGAGGCAGGCCTGATTACAAGCAATGCAGGTGTTAATGGCTTCGGGTTGGCCGGTTTCTGCTTTACGGACGAAAGCCGCATCGGCGAGGAAAGGGCGCGCCATCGAGACCATATCAGCGATGCCATCACGCAAAAGCTGTTCAGCTACATCGGGATGGTTGATGCGATTGGTGGCGATGACCGGCACCGATACGCACTCGCGCAGATGCTGCGTGACCCAGGCAAAACCGGCGCGCGGCACGCAGGTGGCGATGGTGGGAATACGCGCTTCATGCCAGCCAATGCCGCTGTTAAACAGCGTAACGCCGCACTGCTCCAACGCTTGCGCCAGCGATAGCGTCTCTTCCAGCGAGCTGCCGTTATTAACCAAATCGAGCATCGACAGGCGGAAGATAATGATGAAGTCGCTGCCGACGGCATCACGCACCGCTTGCGTCACCGCTAACGCAAAGCGCTGGCGTCGCGTCACATCGCCGCCCCAGCCATCCTCACGCCGATTAGTGTGCGCCACCAGAAACTGGTTAATCAGATAACCTTCCGAGCCCATGATCTCCACGCCGTCATAGCCGGCCTGTTGCGCCAGCTTGGCGCAGTGCGCGAAGTCCTGAATGGTTTGCTGAATATCCGCATCGCTGAGCGCTTGCGGCGTAAAAGGATTGATCGGCGCCTGCAACGCCGAAGGAGCAACCAGATCGCGTTGATAGCTGTAGCGGCCGGCATGCAGAATTTGCAGCGCAATTTTCCCGCCTTCTACGTGCACCGCATCAGTGATGATGCGGTGCCAGCCGCACTGATTTTCCTGGTTGAGGATCGCTCCGCCTTGTGCTACTACGCCTTGCGGATTGGGCGCGATTCCGCCGGTGACAATCAGCGCCACGCCTTCACGCGCGCGTTCAGCGTAAAAGGCCGCCAGACGCGCTGCGCCCTCGGCGTGTTCTTCCAATCCGGTATGCATCGAACCCATCAGGAAACGGTTTTTTAGCTGGGTGAAGCCCAAATCGAGTGGGGCGAACAAGCGGGCATAATGTTCAGACATGATCACATACTCAGGGAGTGGTCGGATGAGTGAACTCTAGCGGGATTTTGCAGGGAAGGAAATATTGGGCGTGAAGCCTGTGAGAAACATCAAAAAAAAGCAGGGCGGTAAGTCGCAGACGAAAGATTCGGACTCTTTCGCCAGGCACGGGAAGAAACCTACTCGCCCTGTAATAGCATGAAGAAGGGGCTAATAAATTAGCTCTGTGGTTATTAATTCCTTTATAACTCAATCTTTTTAAAAACTGTCCGGGGTTAGGACAAGGCATATCATGCCACGCCATAACGTTATTAATCAGCAAGACTAGTCTTGATTTTTCTTTCAACACGCACCATTGCGACGTGCCAGTTCAATAATATCGACCAAATTCTTTGATTCCAGTTTCTGAAATATTTTAGTTTTATAAGTACTGATGGTTTTATTATTCAATCCCAATTCGTAAGCGATGGTTTTATTAGATTTACCTTGGGCTAGTTGGCGCAAAATTAAGTTTTCACGTTCTGTAAGCCGAGAGAGCATATCTTGCTCGTTCACGTAACGCTGACGTTTATCTAAAATATCACCGGGAAGGTAATTCACATTGTTAGATACACAGCCAATAGCTGCGATGAGCGTTTGAATCGGATCGTAGGTTGATATAAAGCCATTTGCTCCTTGGCTAAGTGACTGTAATGAAACGGGATTGCTTCCGCTGTGGCCTATCAGGATAACTTTCATCCACGTCTTGGATTTAACGATATCACGCAGAAAAGCAATACCGTTTTTCTCTTTGAAGTCTGGGTCCAGTATGAGTATATCGATGTTGTGATGAATAATATCATCAATACCATCGTTAATTGTGTGCGCAGTAGTGACACAATTAAACCCGTTCATTAATAATAAAGCCTGCACGCCGGCGGCCACCAAACGATGCTCATCAACGATGAGAATTTTTGCATTAAACATATCTCTCCCTTTAACGACACCGAAATGATGACGCTGGCGGCCATTATGTCCGGCTGATTAATAGGGCGAACCGAGAAATGTCTTGATAAGATTATGATTCTATAAATCCTGCTGATTTTTCAGACGATGTTTCTCAAATTCTTGCAAAGCATCATTAACACGAACCATCTCCCGAAGAATTTGCTTGATTAATGATTGCACATCGTGTGCTTCTTCTCGATGTTTCTCCAGCATGCGCCCTAATTCAGTCAACGCAGTGGCATTAATTATTGCTGCGCCACCTTTCAGTTTGTGACCAAGCAGAGACAGAGTGCTGGCATCCTCTGTCTGCTGCAGAGACATTAATAATTCATCGTGGCTGGTTCGTATGCTTTTGAGCAATGCCAGACAGCTTTCGCTATCACGATCGGCCAACTGTGTTAACAGCAGCGGAAAATGGGCGATGCCAGATTCCGGAGAAATTGTGGGGGAGGCCAACGGTTCTGGATGCACATCGTTACGGCGAGTGCAATGCGCAACCTGAAGCAGCAAACTGTCTAAGTTCAAGGGCTTAAATAGGCAATCATCCATGCCTGATTGTAAGCAGCGTTGCATAATATGCTGTTCAGCCGATGCCGTAAGACCATACAACTTAATTGGCATTAACTGATGCACTTTTTCATAGTGACGCAATGCTTCTGCGAACTGGAAACCGTTCATGCCCGGCATATTGCAATCAGTGATGATGAGATCGAAACGCAGTGGATCCTGCTGCCAAAGTGTCAGCGCCTCGGCAGCACTTTCACTGACTATCACCTGGTGCCCAGCCAGTTCAAGCTGTTTGCCTAGCAGTAAGCGATTCGGAGCGTGATCGTCGATAATCATGACTGATAACTTGTCTGAGACTAGCGGCTGTGAAAAATGGGGTTGGGTTTGGTCGCGCGGTTCGCCTTGCTGGGCACGAAAATAAAAGGAGAACACTGCACCTTCGCCCGGCGCACTTTCTACGATGAGTTCACCATCCAATAAATGCGCCAAATTACGGCAAATACTTAAGCCCAAACCGGTACCGATCTGCTGATGATGGCGATCCCCCACCTGTACAAAGGGTTCGAATATGGCATGTTGCTGGTCTTCCGTCATGCCGCAGCCCTCATCGCTGACTTCAATGACGAATTCGCAACCTTCCTCTTCCTGTCCAATTCCCTGCATCAGCACAACAGTGACGGTACCCTGTTCAGAAAACTTAATAGCGTTACTCAGCAGGTTAGAAAGAATTTGGTTAAGCATCAAGGGATCCGTTTTCACCCAATAAGCGGCGATATCCATTTCAATACGTAGCTCAATTCCCTTATTCTCCGCTTTATTGCGAAACAACGTTACAGCTTGATCGAGCACGTCAGGCAGATAAACGGTTTCTAATGTCGGTTGATAAATGCCCGACTCTATTTTGGAAAGATCGAGAATATCGCCAATCAATGACAGCAGCGCACGGGCCGAGTTATAGGCAACACGGATGTTTTCCGAGAGAGAATCCTCCGGTTGCAAGCGCGTTTCTAGCTCGAGCAGGCCAATCATTGCATGCAGCGGTGTGCGAATTTCATGGCTCATACTGGCAAGAAATTCACTTTTTGAACGATTGGCTTTGTCCGCGGCATCTTTTGCCAACTGCAACTCCTGAAGTAGTGCATTCCGTTCGGTGATATCCAGCCAGCCTCCAATCACGCCTGCTACATCACCATGTCTATCGCGAAATGGCAGTGTCCAGTGATAAAGCTGGAATGAAAACTGATCTAATTCAATGTGAATATCACGTATGACGGCTTCGCCATCCAGAATGGTTTTCTGGTAGCCATCTTCAATGCTGTGGATGCTGGCATTATTTCCGGCGAGTACGTCCGAAAGACGTTTCCCAATAACCTCCTCCCGTCGAAAATTCATAAAGCGTAGATAGGCGTTGTTACAGTCAACCAGGCGTGTTTGTTTGTCGCGGATGTACATGGCGACCGGCGAATCGTTGAACAGCGTATGAGTAAAATTAAGCTGATTTTTTAACGCATTTTCGGCCCGAATACGTTGCTGAATAACCTTCCGCAGATGGCGGTTCCACAGCAAAATAAGCGCGATCAAACCGCTTGAGACCGAAACAATAAGCAAGATGATTTGTTTATAGTTCTGCCATGACGCACTCAGGAACGGCATCTCTGCCTGACGCCATTGCGCCAGCAATTTGAACATCGTTTCAGGTGGAATCGCGATTAATGCTTTATTGAGGATACCAACCAACATTTCATTACCGGGCTCGACGCGCATCACAAAGCGTGCCGGCTCTGCACCCAACGTCGTTTCGACAATAAAGTCCTCTGTATAATGGTTGTGGAGCAAGTAATCCGCAAAAATCTTCGGCAGCACGACCGCATCAATTTCATGCGCCTGCAAATCATGCAAGGCCTGCAAAGGGTTATCGCTGAAGGCAATGTTGAGATGGGGATAATGCAGCAGCATCCAATCTTTCATCTGCCGGTTGCCCAGCATTAGAGCAGAACCAAAGGGGAAAGGATCGCGAGCCATAATATTACGTGGTCGTTTATGGCGAATAATAACCCAGTGTGAAACCAGCCATGGTCGGGTTACCCGCTGAGGCGACATTTCATGGTTGAGGATCTCTAGCGCATACAGACGTGGAGAATTTTTCGCTGTGTAATCGCCGCTACTTTCCTTCTGATCTACTGGAATAAATGTCATCTCACTTTGGTCGGTAATCAGACCTAATACATCAATGATCATGCCGCGAAACGGCATGCTGCCTGTATGGCTACTAAGTGGAGCCAGGGTTTGCGGTAGGGCGGTAATGATATGCTGGTGTTCATCCAGCCATTTTTCCTCTTCCTGCGTCAATGCCAGCGGATTGCGCTGCAGAACATGATGCGTATCAAGCAGCCAACGCTTCGCTATTTGCATACGAATGGAGAGAGGAATTTGTGTTAAAGCAAGATTGATCGCACCGGCCAGTTGCGGATAACGCGGGCTAATGCCAAAGCTGACATTCATCGCGAGAGTGTGGTCATCTTTGGTTATTTCCAGCGCATTAGCGAACATGAAGCGATTGAGGTGCGTAAGAGTGGCGGCGCTGCCCCAGACACGCTCTGTTTGACCATAAACGGTTGCAGCGACAGCATCGTAGTAACCTGGAAAGCGAACTAAAAGGTCATGCTTATAAGTCTCTTCTAAATCCCCTCGCAGCAATGCTGAACCCGACCAGGCCAGGCGACGAGGTTCATCGTCATTTAGTGCAGTGTTCTGTTCAGATTTAAAACCGATCGCTGCGTAATCCAGCATCCAGGGTTCGCTGGCGATCAAGGGTTGCTGCCCCGAAGAGGGTTGAGCCACATAGAGTGCTAATAGATGCATTTCGCCCCTGATCACGGCTTCCTGCGCAGCGCTGTGGCTGGCGTAATAATGGAGTTCTACCGTGGTATCCAGCATATTTTGAATCAGCGAAAGATAATCTGCGCTTACACCTTCAAATCGTCGGGTATCCATATCCATAAACAGAGGCGGTTGAGGTTGTCCAGCGACGGCGACTTTAAGTATCTGATGACGAAACTCTGAAGCAATAGGCTCAGCTAATTGCAAGGTAGGTTGAGCTGTATCATATCGCGCCAGTAATTGCAGTTTTTGCTCTGATGCCATTAATGAAAAAGAAAGAAGAGCCAAAAAAAACAAGGCTGCCAAACGGGGATTCCTGATGTGAATTAGCACTCTGCTCACGTGAACATATTCATTAATGGCTATAAGGAATGTGGAGTATAAAGATATTATTGTCTTTCGCCCGCTCTATTCTTTTACTGTTAATATTTTGCGACCATTCTCAAATTTTCTATTTTTAGTGAAAGAGTGCCTGTGATGGTGATGTTAAGATATGATGAATATTTATTGCTTTATTCAGTTAGTTAGATTGCTCCTTTTCTTTCAAGACAATTCTTATGTGGTCTTGTTAAGGAGTTAAGTCAGACTTTTCCCACTTTTACGTGAGCAGGCAAGTAAGAATCTATCACGGAAAAATATAAACCTAAAAGGGGTATATAAAAATGACCGCTATTAGGGTGACGCTATCGATTTAGAATTCTGATGTTGTGAAGGCTATTTTTTCACAGCTGTTGTAATCGACACCATTTATTTATTGAAGCGGGTGTGACAGTCAGAATTGGACAAAGTTAATGCTGTAATAAAGGAATAAACAAATGGTATATGCACACAATAAACAAGTGCGTGTGGCTGTCCTTGATGATCACCCCATGGTCCGTACCGTTTTCGAGTTGTGTTTGAAACATGAGCCCGATATTCATTTGGTGGGTACCTGGGCTTCAAGTAATGAATTATTTAATCAGCTGAGAAATACCGTGGTTGATGTGCTGGTACTGGATTTCCTGCTGGGTGAACGAGAACTGGATGGTTTGGCGCTGGTGAAGCAACTGCGTAATCACTATCCACAGCAAAAAATTCTGATCTCCTCATCCATGGAGAGCCCGGCGATTGTCAAAATGGTGCTAAGCGCTGGCGTGAAGGGTTTTATTGGCAAAAGTCATAATATGCAGGAAATTACCCATGCGATTCGTCAGGTCGCTCAGGGCCGTTTGTTCTTGTCTAAAGAAGTCGCTTACGAGGTAGAAAATCTCTATGTCATGAGCGAAGAGTCGCTGGATGACAGCCTTGATTTCAGCAGCAAAGGCAACATGTATGAGAAGGTGAAAACCCTCAGCCCGCGCGAAGTGGAAGTGGTACGTTGTTTCCTTGATGGTTTGAGCGTGTCTCAAATTGCCGTGAAGTTTAAACGCAGCCGTAAAACGGTGAGCGGGCAAAAACAATCGGCGCTGAAAAAACTCGGTTTGCGCTCCGATTCTGAGCTGTTCAAATACAGCCACGACCTGATGTCAGGTTATTAATGTTCTTCACAGGTGGCTACTTACGGCCGCCTGTTTCCTCTTCTGCATCGCATACTTCACGTTCCAGGTAACACCTTTCCGTAACATGTCTCCCGGTGATCTTCATCACAGTTTTAAACCGCATAACCCGGTCTGATGGCCCCCATTGCGACAGCACTTATGGGGACGTTATGAATATCGAAACGCAATCCGGCGTCATCACCGGAAAAAAACAAGTCAGCGTTGCATCACAGCAGGTGAAATGGGACGGCAAAGGTACGTTGGTGCGCATTACGCGCGGCGGGATTTGTGGCTCAGATCTGCATTATTATCAGGAAGGTAAGGTCGGCAGCTTCGAAATCAAAATGCCGATGATTCTTGGCCATGAAGTGATTGGTTATGTGGTGGAGAGCGACAATCCAGCACTTAAACCAGAACAAAAAGTCGCGGTAAATCCCTCTAAGCCGTGCGGCGCGTGTAAGTATTGCCAGCGCGATCAGGAAAACCAGTGCACCACCATGCGATTCTTCGGCAGCGCAATGTATGTGCCGCACGTTGATGGCGGTTTTACCCAATACAAAGTGGTGGATAGCGCGCAATGCGTGCCGTTCCCGCAGGATGCCGATGAAACGATCATGGTGTTCGCAGAGCCGCTGGCGGTCTGCATTCACGCCACGAAGCAGGCAGGCGATCTCACCGGCAAGCACGTGTTTATCTCGGGCGTGGGTCCGATTGGCTGCCTGATTGCGGCGGCGGCCAAAGCGCGCGGCGCGGCTTCTATTGTGTGCAGCGATATCAGCGAGCGTTCACTGGAGATGGCACAGCAAATGGGCGCAACCGATGTGATTCATGCCGCAGATGGCGACTTCGCGCCTTATCTTGCCGACAAAGGCTATTTCGATGTCGCATTTGAAGCCTCCGGCCATCCTTCTTCGCTGCAGCGCTGCCTCGATGTGGTATGTGCCAAAGGCACGCTGGTGCAGGTTGGTATGGGCGGCACTATTCCCAATTTCCCGATCATGGCGCTGATTGCCAAAGAGATTAATCTGGTCGGCTCCTTCCGCTTTACCCATGAATTCAACACCGCCGTCGAGTGGCTGGCCACCGGCGTAGTAAACCCGCTGCCGCTGTTCAGCGGTGAGTTCGCCTTGCAGGATATTGATGCCGCGCTGCAGTTTGCCGGCGATAAAACCCGTGCCGCTAAAGTCCAGTTAACCTTTTAAGGAGCAGTGATGAGCCAGTTATTTTCCCTCGAAGGCAAGCGTGTGCTGCTGACCGGTTCGGCGCGCGGCATTGGATATCTGCTGGCGCGCGGCCTGGCGGAAGCCGGTGCAGAAGTGATCGTCAACGCCACTACGCACGAAGGCGCAGAGAAGGGCGCGGCGCAGCTGCGTGAGTTGGGCTTACGTACGCACGCCAAAGCGTTTGATGTCACGCAATCGGCGCAGGTGAAGCAGGCGGTAGATGAGATCGAAGCGGAGTGGGGCGCGATTGATGTGCTGGTGAATAATGCCGGCATCCAGCGTCGTCGACCGTTCCTTGAATTCCCGGAGCAGGACTGGAATGACGTTATCGCGGTCAACCAGACCGCCGTATTCCTGGTTTCGCAAACTGTGGCGAAAAAAATGGTCGAGCGTCAGCAGGGTAAAATCATCAATATCGGTTCGATGCAGAGCGAATTAGGGCGCGACACCATCACGCCTTACGCGGCCTCCAAAGGCGCGGTGACTATGCTGACGCGCGGCATGTGCGTGGAGCTGGCGCGTCACAATATTCAGGTGAACGCCATTGCGCCGGGCTATTTCGTCACGGAGATGACTCAGGCGCTGGCTGACGATCCTGCCTTTACCGGCTGGCTAACCAAGCGCACGCCAGCCGCTCGTTGGGGCAAACCGGAAGAGCTGATTGGCGCGGCAGTGTTCCTTGCTTCCAGTGCATCGAACTTCGTTAACGGGCATCTGCTGTTCGTTGACGGTGGCATGCGCGTCGCCGTGTGATGACCGGGCGCGGCTGGCATTATCATCGGGCCGCGCCTAAACCTTAATCACCCCTCTGTATTCCTAAGGATAATAAAAATGCCAATAACCATCATTGTGCTGGGTGTGATACTGCTGCTGGTGTTGATGATTGTATTTAAGGTCAATGGCTTCATTGCTTTGGTGTTTGTCTCGGCGGTGGTCGGTATTGCCGAAGGCATGACGCCGCTAAATGTCATGGCCTCGATCCAGAAAGGTATCGGCTCTACACTGGGCGGATTAGCGATGATCCTCGGCTTCGGCGCCATGCTCGGGCGGCTGGTTTCCGATACCGGTGCCGCACAACGCGTGGCCACCACGCTGATCGCCGCTTTTGGTAAAGAGCGGCTGCAATGGGCGCTGGTGGTGACCGGACTGATCGTTGGCCTGGCGATGTTCTATGAAGTTGGCTTCGTACTGCTGCTGCCGCTGGTATTCACTATCGTGGCGGCTGCCGGTTTGCCGCTGCTGTATGTTGGCGTGCCGATGGTGGCTGCGCTCTCGGTCACGCACTGCTTCCTGCCGCCGCATCCCGGCCCCACGGCGATTGCCACCATCTTTGGTGCCAATCTCGGTACCACGTTGCTCTACGGCATGATCATCACCATTCCAACGGTGATTATTGCCGGACCGGTTTTCTCTAAGTTCCTTAAAAGCTTTGAGAAGTCACCGCCGGAAGGGTTGTATAACCCAAAAATCTTCACGGAAGAGGAGATGCCGGGCTTCGGTATCAGTATTTTTGCCGCAGTGATTCCGGTGGTGCTGATGGCGATTGCCGCCGTCTTCGAGTTGACCACGCCGAAAGAGAACGCGCTGCGTCAGTTCTTCGAATTCATCGGTAATCCGGCAGTGGCGCTGTTTATCGCGGTGGTGATAGCGGTGCTGACGTTGGGGCTGCGCAATGGCCGTAAGATGGAAGAAGTGATGGATATGTGCGGCGAGTCGATTGCCGCCATCGCCATGATCATCTTTATCATCGCGGGCGGCGGTGCATTTAAACAGGTGCTGGTGGATAGCGGCGTAGGTAACTACATCGCCGATATGATGAAGGGATCGTCACTGTCACCGCTGCTGATGTGCTGGACGGTTGCGGCAATGCTGCGCGTGGCGCTGGGTTCAGCCACGGTGGCGGCGATCACCACCGCCGGTATTGTGACGCCAATTATCGCGGCCACGCATGCCGATCCGGCCTTGATGGTACTGGCGGTGGGTTCCGGCAGCGTGATCGCTTCACACGTGAACGATCCCGGCTTCTGGCTGTTCAAGGGTTACTTCAACCTGAGCGTGGTGGAAACCCTGAAAACCTGGACGGTGATGGAGACGCTGATCTCAATTCTCGGTTTAGCCGGCGTGTTGGCGCTCAATGCCATAATTCACTGATCGATAAAGCTTCACAAGGACGTGAAGCCCTTAACCGCGCGTGCGGATCCACGAGAAACGTGACTGATAGCCGCTGTCAAAATGGGTGTTGTAGCGATAGCTGGAACCCGCTTCCGCCATGCAGTAGGTACAGACGTTTAGCACTTCAATATGTTCCGCCACCACCCCCCGCTGTAACAACAAGCCTCGCGCCAGGTTAGGCAGATCAAACCAGATTCCATCCTGCTGGGCCCGCGCCTGCGGACGGATCGCTTGTGCGTTGTGCGGCTGCTGGGTGGAGTAGGGTAACGGCGGAAGATCGTGACGATCCTGCATCTGTGTCACCAGATCGTTACCCAGTTCATAGCAGCACGGCCCGATCGCTGGACCAATTACCACACGCAGCGTTTCACGGCTGGCGCCGCGCTCCAGCAGACGATCAATCGCGTTGTTCAATACGCCACCGAGCGTGCCTTTTAATCCGGCGTGCACCGCCGCAACCTGCTGTTGTTGCGGGTCGGCAAATAACACCGGCAGACAATCGGCGGTATACACCGCGACCGGCAGATGATCTTCGCCAATCAAGCCATCCGATTCGCAACGCTTAGGCGGGATGTTTTGGCTTGCCAGCAACACATTGGCGCTGTGACGCTGTTGACCATAAGCCGCCTCTGCCGGAACGGGCTGGCCAGCCGGCTGAAAGGCGTATTCCAGCCAGGAAAAGTCATCCAATAGTCTTGATCGTGGACCGCTGTGGGGGTGCTGTACCATAAGTGTCTCCTCTCACCAAACCGCTGCTTTCTGCTGCCCACAGCTTACGTTAACTGCTACATTTTTAAAGCTTTACAAAAACTGACCCTAATCACTTAAGGATGAAATGATGAAGAAAACCACCTTGCTGGCGGCATCCGGCTTAATGGCGCTGGCATTAACCGGTTGTGCGCAGCCTTCTAAACAGCAGGCTCAGCAGCAGCTCGGCCAGCAATCGGTGCTGGCAGTAAACTGGTTCCAGCAATCCGGCGAATATCAGGCATTGAGTTGGCAGTCATTTAACAGCGCGCGCATGGCCTTCGATCAGGCGCCATCGCTGGCGGGTAAACCGAAAGCGGTTATCGTCGATTTAGATGAAACGATGATTGATAACAGCGCCTACAGCGCGTGGCAGGCGAAAAACGGCCAGCCCTTCTCGGGTAAAACCTGGTCAGCGTGGACGCAGGCGCGTCAGGCAACGGCCGTTCCGGGCGCAGTGGAGTTTGCCAACTACGTCAACAGCCACGGCGGCACTATGTTCTATATCTCCAACCGCGACCAAAAAGATTTTGCCGCAACGGTTGAGAACCTGAATAAGCTGGGCTTCAGCGGCGTGAGCGAGAAAACGGTGCGCTTGAGTACCGGCAATTCTAACAAGCAAGAGCGCTTCGACGCGGTGAAGAATGCCGGTTACAACGTGGTGCTGTATGTGGGCGACAACCTCAATGACTTTGGCGGTTCAACCTGGCATCAGGGAAATGCGCAGCGTCAGCAGTTCGTTAGCCTTAATCATCAGCGTTTTGGCACCCAATTTATCGTGTTACCGAACCCGCTGTATGGCGACTGGGAAAGTGGTATGGCGGAAAACTACAACAAACTGACGCCTGAGCAGCAACTGCAGGTGCGCGAAGCGCGTATGAAAGCGTGGAACGGTAAATAATTCGTCAGGTAAAATAGCGTCTGCTTAGGCAGGCGCATTCATGTCCTTTTCAGGTCCATCAATATTTACATAACTCCGTAACTATTATTCCCCTCACTGTTTTCCTGATCTCTTACTAAATTCATGGCAACTTAATGGCGAAATATCTCGTCTTATTTGCTGAATGGCAGTGAATCTCACTAATCATAAATTTTTTAATTAGGATTTCTCCCAGATCATAAGGATTAAATTATAGTGTCGCTAAAATAGCATATAATTATTGCGTGTATTGTTTTGTAATTGCACCGAAAATATCACATTTAAAATCTCTCTTATTTAATTGTTAATAATACTTTTTATCGAGCCTGCTTATCATTCCGCTCCTTGCATAAACTTACCTGATTCATACGTTTACTGAAGTTTACTTTACAAAAAGGTTCGTTTTGTCGACGTCAGAAATATTCATGATGCAAGGTAATGCTTAAGCGTCTATAAACTATTTTTGTGAGGAAGTTCTGCTTTCATCCTCAATGGTTCTCCATAGCCGCGTTTAATGACGTCGCTATCTGCCTGAAAGCGATCTTTTTAAATGTTGAGAGAAGATTATTGTGATGACCCTGAAACCCTTATTAGTGATAAATCGTACTCTGGCTTTGCGGTGCCGCGCGCGGTTAATTCAGCCATCTGCAGAGGAATCAACGCCATGAATTTAAGCACGCTTCGTCAGGATATTCCGGCTGGTTTTGTGGTGTTTCTGGTCGCGCTGCCGCTCTGTCTTGGCATCGCGCAGGCGAGTGGATTGCCGCCCTTTGCGGGTCTGCTCACCGGCGTGATTGGTGGGGTGCTGGTGACTGCGCTGAGCCCCTCGCGTTTTGCGGTTAGTGGTCCGGCGGCGGGATTGGTAACGATTGTGGTCGCGTCGATCGCCACGCTAGGCAGCTTTTCCGCCTTTCTCACCGCGCTGATTCTGGCGGGTGTGTTGCAGTGCCTGTTTGGCTTACTGCGTGCAGGACGTTTTATCGCCTTAGTCCCGAGCAGCGTGATTAAAGGCATGCTGGCGGCGATTGGTATTTTGCTGATTATGCAGCAAATTCCGGTGGCATTCGGCGCGGCGGGCGATGTCGAGCTGCTGTCGCTGGTCAACGGGGAATTTCGATTTTCGCGCAGCGCGATGCTGGTTGCGGGCGTGGGATTGGCAATTCTATGGCTGTGGACCACGCCGCTGATCAAGTCAGTTAAAGCGCTGAGCTGGATGCCTGGCCCGCTGGTGGCGGTGCTGGTGGGCTGTGCCGCCACGGTGTTTGGCGATCGCCTGTTTCCAGCCTTAGCAGAAGGCTTGCCGCGTATCACGCTGCCAGCGTTCGACAGCATGTCGGCGCTGGTGGCGGAGCTGGAAACGCCAGATTGGCAAGCGTGGCAGAACCCTGCGGTGTGGGTGGTGGCGATAACGCTGGCGCTGGTCGCGAGCCTTGAAACGCTGCTTAGTCAGGAAGCGCTGAAGAAACTGCGTCCGCAACATCCTGCACCTTCACCCAATAAAGAGATGTTTGCCCAGGGCATTGGGAACCTGACCGCCGGGTTCCTTGGCGCGATGCCGATTACCGCGGTGATCGTGCGCAGTTCGGTGAACGTCAGCGTTGGCGCGCAAACCAAACTGTCGATTCTGCTTCATGGTGTGCTGCTGCTATTCTGCGGCCTATGGTTCAGTAATTTGCTTAACACGATTCCCCTTGCCAGCCTTGCGGCGGTGCTGCTGTATACCGGCTATAAGCTGGCCACGCCGCGCCTGTTCATTGAGCAGATACGTATGGGACCGCAGCAATATGTGCCATTCCTTGCCACCATCGGCGGCATTATCGTGTTTGGCATGCTGGCCGGCATCGGTATTGGCATCGCTACGCAAATCCTCTACAGCATTTATAAAAGTCATCGCAACGCCTTACAGCTCACGCGTCATGACGATCACTACGTTTTACGCCTCAAGCAGAATCTGACCTTTATGCACAATCCAAAACTGCAGGGATTACTGGCGGAGATCCCTGAAAACAGCGTGGTGATTGCTGAGCACGACAATGCCCAATATATGGATCCTGATGTCAAAGCGGTGCTCAAAGACTTTGGCGAAAACGCACGCGAACGTGGCATTCGTCTGAGTCAGTGGCCTGTTGCGGTGAAATAGCAATAAGTCTGCGCTGGAACAACCGTTTTAAAACTAAAAAATCGGATATCTCGGATAGCCGATTTTTTTATTTGCAGGGCATAATTGCCGCAAGTTTTATCCTTTATCTCTGGCGTTTCCACAATGCCATTAGGCGCGACGCTGCTTTTTATGGCTGGTTGAGCGCCGCCCAGCCGCAGAGTAGGATGACGAACACTTGCTTAATTACCGAATCATCGCACGTTTATTTCCGGTTTAATGCTTGCTGATGCTTATAGCTGATGGCGGCACTTTCCAGGTTACAGGGTTCAGACGTATGCGCGTTATGCTGTTTGAAGAGAATAATTTTAAAAAGAATGCTCTCACGCTGTTCTTCATTACGCTGTTTTTCTGCTTCATCGGCAGCCACTTACGTATCCCCGAAGAGTTCTCGCTGTTCTGGCCGGTGAATGCGCTGGTGGCGGGACTGATAGTGCGGAATCCGTTTTTGCACACCACCTCCAGCTATCTGGTGTGTTTAAGTGCGATGGTTTTTAACGACACGGTATTTTCCGGCTGGGCGCTACCGGCGTTTACCGTCAATTTCGCCAATATTCTGTTTATCCTCGTCGCGGTCAGCATGCTGATCAAACATCTGCAACGTCCTTCCGCCCACAGTCAGGTGTTCAATGCTATGCGCATTTTCCCCGCCTGTTTTCTCGGCGCGGCGGCTTGTGCGACCTGGGGCGCGTGGGCGCAGGATATCGATTTCAATGCGCGCTTTATCGTGGCGTGGGGCGACTGGTTTAGCGAACAGTTCTCCACTTCGCTGATGCTGTTGCCGGTGATGCTGGCGCGCCCGCTGCGTACGGTTTCCCCGCGCACCTTACTGCATCCCGGCAAACTGCTGCCGCTGGCGGCGGTTATCCTGTCGCTGATCGTTGGGGCCTTAATTGGCGGGGCCGGCAGCCTAACGTTCCCGCTTCCAGCGCTGATCTGGTGCGCTATCGTGTTGCCGATTCCGTTGACCAGTTTGGTGATCCTGATAACCGGTATCACCGAGATTGTGCTGGTGTCACACGGAGTCATGAATATTCAGGGTGACGATGCGTTGCTGCCGATTAGCCATCTCACCTCGGCACGGCTTGGCGTCGCCACCGTTGCGCTCAGCCCGCTGCTGGTGGCGGTGAGCATGGATGCCATTCGCCAACTCAATCATCGCCTTGCACTCCGCGCTAATTTTGATTTTCTCACCCAGTTGTTGTCCCGTTCCGGTCTGTATGAAAGCCTGCGAAATGAACCTTTTTCGCTGCAGCGTGAAGCGGGCGTAGTGATGCTCGATGTCGACTATTTCAAAGCCATTAACGACAACTTTGGCCACGATGCCGGTGATTGCGTGCTGGAGGAGATTGCGCGACGTATTCAACGCGTGGTTGGCAATCGTGGCATGGTGTGTCGCTTCGGTGGCGAAGAGTTTGTGGTGGTGGTGTTCGATTGTAGCCATAGTCAACTCTATCAGCTGGCCGAAACGGTTCGTCAGGCGATGGTCAAAGAGAAGTTCTGGATTCAGGGCAACACGGTAACGGTAACTGCCAGTTTGGGTCTGGCGCGCGGCAGTGCGCAGACGGAACGTGAATGGCCGAGTGTGATTAATCGTTTAGTGTCAACGGCGGATAAAAATCTCTATCTCTCCAAACGCAATGGCCGTAATCAAACCTCACCTGCCATGGAGTCGCGCAGCATGATGAATGACGTGGCTTGAGCCACGTCATGGCGATTTAAACGCTGCTTTTAAGTTGGCTGATCTGCTGGTGACGTTGCTGCGCCAGCTCAATCAGACGGGATATCAGATCGCTGTAGCTCAAGCCTGCTGCCTGCCATAACTTCGGATACATGCTGATGTTGGTGAAGCCAGGCAAGGTATTCACTTCATTGACAATGATCTCGCCGCTCTCTTTCAGAAACACATCAACACGCGCCATGCCAAAACACTCAAGCGCCTGAAATGCAGTAATCGCCACCTGACGAATCGCATCGCTGGCTTCATCGCTGATCGCTGCTGGCACCACCACCTGCGCACCGCTTTCGCTGATGTATTTGGTGTCGTATGAGTAGAAGGCATCATGAACCACCACTTCGCCACACGGGCTGGCTTGTGGCGCATCGTTGCCGAGCACCGCACACTCAATCTCGCGTCCCTTGATCCCTTGCTCTATCAACACTTTGCGGTCGAACGTAAAGGCCAGATCCAGCGCGGCATCGAATGCTTCCGGGCTGTCCACTTTGCTCACGCCGACTGAGGAGCCTTGGTTAGCCGGTTTGATAAACAGCGGCAAGCCAAAGCGCGCCATTACGGCCTCAGCATCAATGTTCGCGCGCTGTGCCTGCGTCACGCTCAGCCAGGGTGCGACGTTCAGCCCGGCATCACGCAACAGGCGCTTAGTGAAATCTTTATCCATGCTGACGGCAGAACCGAGCACGTCAGAGCCGACAAACGGCAGATTCGCCATGCGTAATAAGCCCTGTAGCGAACCATCTTCACCCAGCGTGCCGTGCACGATGGGGAAAATGACATCCAGCTGTGAAAGCGGCTGCGCTTGCTGACGGGTAATCAGCTGCTGGGAAGAACTTCCCGGAACCAGTGCGACATTTTCACCTGAACGATTTAGGGCAATCAGCTTCGGATTCTCAGCGTTGAGCAAGAATCCCGAGGCATCATTGAGATGCCATTCGCCCTGTTTATCAATCCCCAGCAGCACTACCTCATATTTGCTCTTATCGATTGCTTCAAGGATATTTTTGGCTGATTGTAACGACACTTCATGCTCGGCCGATTTGCCGCCAAACACGATCCCTACGCGCTGTTTTACCATTGCTATTTGTCCGATTGCGATAAAGCGAGTCAGTAAGATAACACGCCCAGGACAGCCATCAACAGCCTTGCATTTTCCCACTTAAGGCTGTGCAAAAAAGCCCGCCTGGCGCCTATAGTCACGAATTTAAACAATTATTCATCACCGTTTGAGACAAGTCTTGGACTGCTCAAAACCTGCCATCTGTCAGAATTTTCCCAATTCAAACAGGTGCAACGGTGGGCAATGTGCTCACCGTTTTTTGTCAGGTTTACAGGAGTCGGGAAATGGTCGACCAGAAGCAGGATGCTGTGGAGCAGGATGCGCGTTCTGTTGCTCGTATTGAAACCACGGTGGATGACACGCTGTTAAAAAGCGTGGCTTGGATCTGCAAACATTATAAACGTGAGAAAAGTAAAGAAGCGCTGGTGGCAGGTTTGCCAAAAGCGACATTGCTTTCACCATCACAAGCTATGACAGCGCTGGAAAATGCAGGCATTACCGGCGGCATGGTTGAGCGTCGTCTGCAGGATCTCCCGGAGCAGTTGATGCCGATGATTCTTCTGCGCAAAGAGGGCGGCGGTTGCATTGTACTGTCGCGTCGTATTCATACCAATGAAGAAAACCAACGCGAATTGCGCTTCCAACTGGTGATGCCAGAAGTGAGCGCTTCAGCCGTTGAGATGAGCCTGGCGGAACTCAATGAGATTTACGCTGGTTTCGCTGTGATGGCGAAACCTGCTGCGGTGGTCGATGAGCGCGCCAGTGAAATGCTGCCGGAAGTAAAAGGCCATTGGCTGTTTACCACGTTGTGGCGCTATCGCCGCTATTACCGCAGTGCCGCGATTGCGGCGGTATTGATCAATGTTCTCGGCCTTTCCAGCATCTTCTTCACCATGAACGTCTATGACCGCGTGGTGCCAAACCAGGCATTCGTGACGCTGTGGTCACTGGCGATTGGCGTGACCATTGCGATGATCTTCGAAGCGGTCACGCGTTTCGTGCGTGCACATCTGCTGGATATGGCCGGTAAAAAAGCCGATTTGGTGCTCGGCAGTATGCTGTTCCGTCAGGCACTTTCGATTCAGATGGAACACAAACCCGCTTCCTCCGGTACTTTCGCCAACCAGATTCGTGAGTATGAATCGGTGCGTGACTTCGTGGCGTCTGCCACGCTGGCGGCGATTTCCGATCTGCCCTTCATTCTGATGTTTGTTGGCGTGATCTTCTTTATCAGCGGTCCGCTGGCGATCATTCCTCTGATGATGATCCCGCTGATCATCATCGTCAGTGCCGCGATCCAGTGGCCGCTGGCGCGCATCATGAAAGAGAACCTGCGTGATGCCTCACTGAAACAAGGTGTGTTGATTGAGTCGGTTGAAGGTATGGAAACGCTGAAAGCGGTGGGCGGTGAAGCGCACATGCAGCGCCGCTGGGAAAACTTCAGCGCACTGCAATCTGCTAACTCGATGAAATCCAAACGTTACTCGACGCTGGCAACCGGTGTGGTGACGTTCCTGCAGCAGTTCCAGACGGTGATGTTGGTGGTGGCCGGTGTTTATCTGATCAACGAAGGTACGTTCACCATGGGTGCGATGATCGCCACCGTGATGCTCGCCAGCCGCGCCACCGGCCCGCTCGGTCAGGTTATTGGTTTGGCTGTTCGTTACCAGCAGGCAAAAGCAGCCTTAACCTCGCTCAACAAGCTGATGGAGATGCCTGTAGATCGTGACAGTAGCAAAACCTATCTCACCGATCCGCCGCTGAGTGGTGAGATCACGCTGACCAACGTCAACTTCTCCTATCCGGCACCGCCAATGAAGCCAAACCCGGAGATCCTCAAAGATATCTCGTTGAGTATCAAAGCCGGAGAACGTGTCGCGATTCTGGGCCGCATCGGTAGCGGTAAATCCACCTTATTGCGTGTGATGGCGCGTCTCTACCAGCCGGTGAAAGGTCAGCTTTCGGCCGATGGTCTGGATGTTAACCAGATTGATCCAGCGGACTGGCGCAAGGCGGTGGGTTTTGTCGGTCAGGATGCGCGTCTGTTCTACGGCACGCTGCGTGAGAACGTGATGATTGGGCGTCCGGACGCCACCGCCAATGAGCTGCTACGCGTGTTGAATCTGACCGGTTTGGATCACGTCGCCGCACGTCATCCAAGCGGAATCAATTTAACGGTTGGCGAGGGCGGTGAAGGCTTGTCCGGCGGGCAACGTCAGCTGGTTTCCCTGGCACGAACACTGCTAACCCGGCCTAAAGTGCTGCTGATGGATGAGCCAACTAGCGCCATGGATAGCATGACGGAAAACCAGTTCCTCGCGCACTTACGTCGTGCCAGTGAAGGACACACGCTGATTGTGGTGACGCATCGTCCATCCATTCTGGCATTAGTCGATCGCATCATCGTGGTGGAAGAAGGAAAAGTGGTCGCGGATGGCCCGAAAGATCAGGTGCTTGCCGCGCTGGAAGGAAAGAATAAAGCGCGCCAACAGCCGCGTCAGGCGGTCGAACCGGCGGTACGTGCGCCAGCTCCCGCTAACGATTCAGCGCCGACGGATGCAGCAGCAGAGGAGGCCGCAGTATGAACAAGTTAATGCCATGGCGTAAGAGCGAGAAAGGTATGTCCGCTGCTGATGCCGAATTTATGAATGACGTGCAGGCTTCTCTGCTGTCCCAAACCACGCCGGGTTCCAAGCTGGTGATGTGGATCATCATCGCGGTGTTTGTTGGGGGGCTGACTTGGGCCAATTACGCACGAGTAGAAGAGATCACCAAAGGTGATGGCAAGGTCATCTCACGCAGCCGTGAACAGGTTATTCAAAGCCTGGAAGGGGGCATTCTGGCAGAGATGAATGTGCGCGAAGGAACGGTAGTAGATCGCGGTGATATGTTGCTGAAAATTGACCCAACGCGCGCCGAATCCAGCTATCGCGAAGTACTGAGTAAAGTGGTGGGTCTGAAGGGCAGCATTGCGCGCTTACGTGCTGAAGCTTATTCACTGCCACTGGTGTTTGATGAGCAGGTCAAGAATGATCCAGCCGTTGTGGCGCAGGAAACTAAAGCCTATGAATCGCGTAAACGTGCGTTGAGTGACAGCGTCAGCTCGCTGCAACGCAGTTACGCCCTTTCGATGCGCGAAATTCATCTGGCTGAGCCGTTAGCGGCCAAAGGTCTCTTGTCGGAAGTCGAACTATTGCGTATGCAGCGTCAGGCCAACGATATTCAGGCGCAAATCGTCGAACGTCGTAACCGCTATCAATCTGATGCCCATACCGAGCTGGGCCGCCTGGAATTAGAACTGAGCCAGGTTAGCGAAAACCTCATTGGTCGTGCTGATATCGTTGATCGCACTACGATTGTGGCCCCGGTGCGCGGCACGGTGAAAAACGTACGCGTTAACACCATTGGCGGGGTTATTCAGCCGGGTGAGCACATCCTCGAAATCGTTCCGCTGGAAGAGCAACTGCTGGTGGAAGGGAAAATTCGTCCGTCGGATGTCGCCTTCCTGCGACCTGGTTTACCGGCCAAGGTGAAAATCACCGCCTATGACTTTGCCATCTATGGTGGACTTGATGGTCACGTGGAATATATCAGCCCGGATACCCTAAAAGACGATCAGAAAGCCGCCAGTGGACGCCCGGATGATACCTACTATCGCGTACTGATCCTGACGGACAAAAGCACACTGCATGCGGGCAATAAAGATCTGCCGATCATTCCCGGCATGATCGCTACCGTCGAGGTGCGCACGGGTGAGAAAACCATTCTCGATTACCTGCTGAAGCCGGTCCTGAAAGCCAAAGAAGCATTCCGCGAGCGTTAATAATCATGAAAAATAATCACAAGATGCGCCATACACAGGCGCGTCATCTCTCTCTGCTTGCCGTTTGTATTGCAGTTGTGATGGCGCCAGCGGTCAACGTGATGGCTGATTCCACCAGTGAGTTAATGATGTTTGCGGAAATGAGTGGCCAGCGCCCTGTCGCTACGGCGCCTGCGCCGGTGGCTCCAGTGCGAGCTCCGTCGATGTCGGTAGCGCCGGTGCGCACGCAATCTGCGGCTCCGGTAACTTTTTCCCAGCCGGCAAGAACAGTAAATGCACCCATTGCACCGCCTGTGGTCGTTGAACTTCCGCCGCGCAATGGAATTGTGCAGCAAGCTGCACCGATCAGCAGCAAGCCGATTCAGCCTGCTGAAATTCAGGGTGGCGGCTTCCTGACTGAGGAGCAACGTCGTCCAGAACCAAAACCGTTCAATCCGATGCAACCGGCGCGCAATGTTAGCCAGCAGCAGCCTGCAGCAACGATGACCTATGCTCCGGCTGAAAGCGCTAAGGCGGATTTTAACTATGTTAGCCCGCCTGTGGATACCAGTGCAGCAGTAACGGCTTCACCCGTTACTTTAAGCGGCGGAGCCAATGAAACAGTTGCCGAGAGTGAAATACGACAAAAGTTTCTCTCTGCTGCACGCATTACCTGGCGCATTAGTCCGTCATTGAAATCCTACATTGCCCAAGGCGATGCCGCCGCAGCCAGTGTGGATGAAGCGAAAGGGCAGCGCTGGCCGCAGGTTGATGTCAGCGCCGCTTCCGCAACCAAAGAGTTTGGTAGCGGGACGAAGAATTATGAATATCAAGGTAATACGCCATCTTTAGGTATATCAGTGGCGACCAACCTTATCGACTTTGGCCAAACCAGTCGCACCATCGAAAGCCGTGAAGAGCGTGTGACATCTGCGCTGCAAGCAGTGCAGGCACAGCGTGAAGACCTGGCGATGCAGGTCAGTAATGCCTTGATTGAGTGGAATAAACAGCAGCACGTTATCGCTATCAGTAAGCAGTATTTGGCGCGTATGGCGGAGCTGACCAAAATGCTCAGCGGTATTGTTCAGTCAGATACTGGACGTCGCAGTGAACTGACGCAGGCAAAAGGGCGCTTATTGCAAGCGCAAAGCTACCTGGAAAATGCCGAGTCTCGCGCGCGGGATGTTGAAATCACCCTGAATCGCCTGATGGGCAACAGCCGCGTGACGTTACCAGCCAGCGATAAGTGGGCGCTTTCCTTTGGTGATTTAAACCGCCAACTGACGAGTCTGGATGTCCATCCTCTGATCTTGCGCGCCAGCGCCGAAGAGCGAGCAGCCTTCAAAGAAGCGGAGGCAATCAAAGCTTCTGGCCTGCCAAAGCTCAACTGGACGGTTAGCAAAAATACACGTGAAGATCAGCTCGGACGCCAGCAGGCATGGCAAACCGGCCTGAACGTTAGCTGGGGCTTATTCCGCGGTGGTTCAACCAACGCCCAGGAAATTGCGGCGATTAAACGTGCCGAAGCGAGTCGTCAGCAGGTGCAGGAACAGCGGCGCGATCTGGAAAACCGTGTGCGTGCTGCCAGTCAGAATGCACACTCAACAGCTGAACGAGCCGTGTTGTACAAAAACCTGATTGTGGAATCCGATCGTATTCGTAAGGACTTCTTTGATCAGTGGTATCACTTAGGCCGCCGTTCATTGCTGGACGTATTGAGTGCAGAAAGCGATCATTACAACAACCAGATCAGTGAAGTTAGCAACCGTTTCGATAGCTATGCCGCCATTATCAGCGGATACGCTAACTCGGGCACGCTAAGTCGTTGGCTAACGACGGGGCGATAACAATTCGATACACCCGCTTCGGCGGGTTTTTGTTTTAACCCAACGTAAACGAACGGGCTATTTGAGTTGGCAACGCTGCGTAAGTCACTTTAGAATCGCGGCGGATTTTTACCCAAGAGGAGAACGGCATTGGACACAAGTCCCAAACGATTACAGCAGGACCTCGCGGTAAGATAGCCTTCACGCTGTCTTAACTGCGTTAAGACGGTGAATTTCCTTCCAGAATCATCCCTTTTCATAAGCACAATGCGGCTGGTTCCCAGCGGTATTCGCACTGTCTGTAATCCATTTATTAACCTGTTGTTCCGCAGATAAAGAGCTGTGGATTGAGGTCTATCATGGATTGGAAAATCTTTTTACTGCGCGTCACCGTCGCGCTGGTTTTGGGCGCGCTGATCGGCAGTGAGCGCCAACTACGTCAACGCATGACCGGATTACGCACCAATGCGCTGGTGAGCACCGGCGCTTGTCTCTTCGTTCTGATGACACAAAGCGTTCCCGGCATCGCTACGGATGCGTCACGCGTTGCGGCTTATGTGGTTTCCGGTATCGGTTTCCTCGGTGGCGGAGTCATCATGCGCGATGGCTTGAACATCCGCGGATTGAATACCGCTGCCACCTTATGGTGCACCGCCGCCATTGGCGTGCTGTGCAGCATGGGATTGCTGCTGGAGGCGACCCTCGGCTGCATGGTGATCCTGTGCGCGAATATACTGCTGCGTGAACTGGCTTTGGGTATCAACCGCCAAACCATCGTCTCAGCAGCCGAAGCGATGCAACACTATAAAGTACAAATCATCTGCCTCGCGCAGGATGAGGTTCAGGTTCGCAGCCTGATGCTGCACACGCTGGGTGGCAGCGGCTTACGCCTGCAATCGCTACACAGTGAAGACATGGATCCGCCGCATCGCATGGAGGTCAATGCGGAGGTGATTGGCAATCCAACGTTAACCGATCAGCTGGAAAGTCTGGTGAGCCGCATCAGTCTGGAGAAAGGTGTGAGTTCGGTGCGATGGCAGGTGAGTGAGTTGGAGCGTGATTAATATTCAGATGTGCTTTAGAAGACCAGTCGCCATTTAATCGCCACTATGAATGACAAACAAAAAAACCACCTTGAAAGAGGTGGCTTAATAGCATGAATAACATCACTAAATTTGGTGGCCCCTGCTGGGTTTGAACCAGCGACCAAGCGATTATAAGTCCCAATTTGAAATGAGTGAAATCAGTAACTTACTGATTTTAATGTTTTCTTTAGGCCGAATAGTGATGAAAAGTGGCACATAGCGTTGAGCTCTGCTGCCACTTTGCTGCCAAAATTATGTCAGATGCGAGATTTTAGTGGTGTAAAAGAACGTTTATAATCTTGATGATAACTGAGTGAAATTTACCCACTAACCGATCATTATATTTCAAATATCAGGATTATTGAAGGAGATAAGGATGTCAGAGATGGTTTTAAGATCACAATGGTTTGATTACTTTTCAAAAAGGATTTTGAATGATTTTGGAATCGTTGTGAGTGATATTGAAAATTACCAACCTGACTTATCCCCCATAGTTTATTGTTGCTTGCTTAATAGAAGGGTAATTAATAAAAAGCGTAAAATAATTTATAGCAAAGCTTTTTTGGAGAGCAATTGGTATAACGATGAGCGCTGGATTAAATTAAAAGATCTTATAGAAGAAGGGGGTGACATTAACTGTTATATGAGTAAGGCTATTAATGAATGGAAGGCAGTGGACTATCTTTTATACACCTATAATGTTAGCCATTTCCATCTGCATAAAGATAAAAAAGGCGGTATTAGAAACGAACTTGTTTTTGGTGTTTTCACCCATGACTGTTTCTATGCAATTTGCGTCGGTGGTCACAATGATATATATAAACCTGATGAATTGATAGGCCGAGCTTATGATGCATGGCCTACTGAAATTTATGATTATGAATTGAATTCAAAGAAAAATAATAAATTTGATCAAGGTTTCTTTAAAAGACAGGCTAACATCCCGGAACTCCAATTTAATAAAGCTAACTCCACTCCAATAAAGAATGGTAAGGGGGAGGTTATAGCTCATGTCGATAAGTTTCAACACACACTACTTGTTAACTTAACTTTGAATGATATAGAATATAAAAGCATTCCTTATAGCGTCTACTGTGCATATTTAAATGAAATTAAGCACATAGAAGAAATTGAAATGTCATTAGTTAATAATGTCAAGGCAGATAAAATGGACTTAATCATTCTGCCTGAAAAAAAGATGTATGAAGTGATTGTTCATAATAGAATTTCATTTAAAAAAAGCATTCCTTTTAGGAGAAAGGTTTTAATCTGTACTCTATACAATCAATAAGTTTTTTAAATTTAACTTTTAGGGTTTCTCTATAAAAATTCATAGGTATTAAAAGGGAGGGTTTATGGCTTTTTCAAAAGATATAAAGCAAGCAATAGATAGTTATGTTAGTGGGCATCTTGCTGATTTATCTTGGCATCAAGAAGTATTTGATTTCATTACAGATTCTACGCTCAAGCTGAGACTTGCAGATGAATTTATGTCAACAAGATACCTCTATAAAGTTCTTGAGGGACTTTCTGCTGAAGAATGGCTTTTAAGAGCACAAATTCGCTTACAGGTATTATCCTATGCTTCAATTTATGAAGCAGTGCTGCATCATATTTTATTTGATAGGTTGCCATCAAACCCTTATGTGAAGTCCTTAACGGATTATACGACAAAAAAAGAAATTTCAATTCCAGCTCATAAGCGAAAAGCTTTAAAAGATGCTCTTTCTCATAATGGAAGGGAAATTATTCCTACTTATAATGATGTTGCTAAAACTGATATTACTAAAGTCAGGTTTGATAAAAAGGCTGAGTGTGCTGCAAGCTTGGGTCTAATTGATAATAGTCTTAAAAAAGATATTGTTGAATTCTACGAGGCGAGAAATGCGATCCACATTCATGCTGAGATAAAAAAAGACTTGGTATATCAGCTGGAATTATCAAAGAGAGCATATTTCCGAATGGAACCTTTTATTGAACAAATTAAAAATAACCTGCCAGCTATACTAACTAACAATCCCTGATTTTTATGCGGGTGAAATAAAATCAATGTGGCTTTAATTCATTCTTAAAGCCACTTAGAAATATAAAATGAATATTTGGTTGTTTGGTTGCTGTTTTTATAATGTATTCAGAGGGTTAAATTCCGTAGCCTCAAATAAGTGATCTGGTGAAAAATGCGCATACCGCATCGTCACCTTAATATCTGTATGCCCCAATATCCGCTGAAGCACTAAGATGTTTCCGCCGTTCATCATGAAGTGAGACGCGAACGTATGGAGCAAAACGTGCGTAAGCTGTCCAGCAGGTGTCTCGATGCCAGCGCGTTGCATGGCCTTCCTAAAGGCTGAATAGCATGGTTTAAAGAGCACCTGCGCTTTCCTGGTGGATGGAAGTTCAGCCTGCAATTTTTCATTGATCGGCACCGCTCGGTTTTTCTTACCTTTGGTTTTCACGTAGATGATTTGCCCGGCGCGAATCTGGTTACCCTTCAAGCCTTCGGCTTCACTCCACCGTGCGCCAGTTGCCAGGCAGATTTTCACAATGGCAGTTAGGTCTTTAGATCGGCTGTTCTCACATTCGGCGAGGAGCGTTCTAATTTCCTCAATGGTGAGATACGCCATCTCAGATTCACTGATTTTAAACTCGCGTACATTCTCTAGGGGGTTCGGAGCGGGCCATTCATCTAATCGGCGTAGCTCGTTAAACATCGCCCTAAAATACGCCAGCTCTAAATTAACAGTGCGAGGCGTTACCGTTTTCACTCGGCTGGAGCGGGTGATCTTCCCGCTTAACCGCTGCTCGCGATAAGACGCAAAAATTTTCGCGTTAAACTCGGTTGCGAGTGGGTTTCCCATCGCCTCACAAGCGAACGCCATTGTGGTTCGCCGCTTCTCGCCATCCGCCAACGTAATGCCATGCGTGTTGAACCACTGTTCAACCAGCTCAATCACCCGCCGCTTATCTGCTTTCTCTCCCAGCCAGGGCTTATCTTGAGCCTGTTCTTTTACGAACTTCTCATAGGATTGTGCTTCGCCCTTCGTAGCAAACTGGCGGCGAATCCTTTTGCCATCACGGCCGTTTGGGAAAACCTGTGCCTGCCATTTCCCATTGGGTAATTTGTTTATTGCCATTCCATGCCTTAAAGGTATTCGGTTCGGGTGATCACTTTGCCTAAAACTACGATGTCACTTGATTGGCATTCAAATGACGATTTCCCATTCTCGACACGTATTCTTCCACCGGGAAAACGTACCAGTTCTCGAATGCTGACTAACTTATCAATCTCGATAAGCCATAACCCATCGACGATCTCGCCTTCATAGGTATCAACCAAATAAGTGCTTCTGTCTGCGTTGATCACAAACGGGGCGTTTAAGCCTTCAGGTAGTGATGCTTTATCCAGAATGTATTAAGCATGTTTGATTTCAGTGTCTCCACACATAGCCATTTTGATGAAGCGTGCCGCGCGTTTTCCGCAAAGCACAACATCATCCAGCTGGCTAATAAGGCGGGGTTTAATCCGCAAACCATCCGTAACAAGCTAAACCCGGATCAGGTCCATCAGCTTACCATTCGTGAAATGCTAATCCTGACCGACCTGACGGAAGACTCAACGCTGGTTGATGGCGCATTGGCTCAACTGCAATGCCTACCATGCGTGCCGGTAAACGAAATCGCTCAGGAGAACTTACCGGCTTATGTCCTCAAAGCTACCGCCGAAGTCGGGCAGTTAGCCGCGGGCGTTGTTAGTCAGAAGAAATTTACCTCGGCCTGTCGGCGTGAATTTGTGCAGAACGTTAATGCCGGCATTCGTTGTCTGACGTTAGCTGCGATAGCCGTTCAAACTCGTGTGCATTCAAACCCTGCAATGGCTGGCAATGCAGATGTGTTAAGCGGGATCGACGCATCGATATCGATCCCACTAAAGGCAGCGCCACGGGTTACATCGCTAAATACATCTCCAAAAATATCGACGGCTTCGCTATGGACGGCGAAAAGGATGATGAAACCGGCTCAAACATGCGTGATATGGCGAAAGCCGTTTGTGCGTGGGCGTCTCGCTGGCGCATCCGCCAGTTTCAGCAGATTGGCGGTGCGCCGGTCACTGTATGGCGCGAGTTGCGCCGTCTCGGCGATACGCGCCTACCAAACGAGAAGATGGACGCCGTGCTGGCGTCTGCTTCCGTTGCCAGCTGCTGGGCGTCTTACACCATGGCGCAGGGTGGCCCGCTGGTCGCGCGTGATGACTTGGTGATCCGCCTTTGCTACGAAATCACCGAAATGGGCAACGAGTACGCGGAGGACGTGCAGAGCGTTCAGGGCATCTACTCGCCTCACTATCAAGATTCTGAAGTATTCACGCGTCTGGTGAAGTGGGAAGCCGTTGCCAAATTAGCCGACGCATCAGTGGAGGCTGGTCCTTCTGGCGGCATCGCCGCCCCTTGGAGTTCTGTCAATAACTGTACGGGGCCGGAGCGCCGGCGGTTAGAGCTGGAACTAAAAGCCCGTGGTTTTGAGGGGCATGAGGAGGAAATTATCCTCCTTTCCAGGGGATGCAGTATAAATTCCGGCGCGCGAATGCGGCTGTTTTACCGAAACGGCAGACTCCAGGAACAAAAGATAACCATCTGATTAGTCCAGAGGATTTCTCACGGAAGGTAAAAAAACATTTCACATTTCGAAACTCATAATATACTGTACGTATAACCAGTTGTTCATTGTGCGGAGGGAATATGCAGGATTATTTTTTGGAGTCGATGAAGCTCCAGCGTATTGATTTATTTATGAAACTTGTTGCTGCTAGTGATTGCACGGATGACGAGAAGCAGCTTGCCATTCAGTGGGTCTCTGAACTGACCGATGAGCTGATGCGGAAAGTCAGAAGCCACGAATATTCTCGCATGATGCACGCTTCAGATTAGTTTTTTCAGATGTCACGCGTAGCAAGATGTGATCGGATGGAAGCTACATATCACGCCGGGATGCTTACGAAAGGTGAGTCCGAACATAACGAGAGTTGCGAGGCGTTAAGCCATGGCTAAAAATCCCGAAAAATTCCAGATCGTTTACCGAGGTGAGGTACTCACTTACTACAAGCCCGGTGAATGGGTGTTTTTCCAACGGCCGAAAGAATGCGGCGGGGGTTACTGGCTCGGTAAAACCTACGACTTCGTTTTCATGCTTGAGATTCCATATCCCATTTCTTTACGGCAGGGCATGGATTTTCTGAATGAAGCAGAAGGAATTGGCATCCACAAATCAGCTTCTGTGGACGACTTCAAACTGGAGTGAAGAGTGCATGACTATGCCGCATGAATTCGCATGATCCGAAAAGGATCGCTTTACCCTCGGCCCGCCAGTTCTGGCGGGCTTTCGTTTATGTCATGCAGGTGCATGAAAACCGCATCATAAAGCGGGCAGGCGTGGCGGGGGTACGAGCGCGCGCAGAGAAGGAAACCTGAGAAGTATAAATCTTACAAAATCTATTTAATTTATCTTTACATTATGATAATAAAAAAGGAAAAGATAAGGAGTTATCCAATGAGTAAAGTAAGGAAAATAATCAAGATCTTTATTGCTTCTCCTGGCGATTTGAGTAATGAAAGAAGAATAGCGAGGGAGGTAGCTGATGAATATAATTCTAATAACTCCGATCTTACTGGCTATCAAATTGATATGGTCGGATGGGAAGAAACTATTGGAGGCGTTGGACGTCCTCAGGAAATTATAAATAAAGACTTGGCGCGTTGTGAGTTATTTGTTGGGATGCTATGGAAACGTTGGGGAACAGCTCCTGATACTAAAGGAATATATACATCAGGATTCGAGGAGGAATTCCAAATCTCCTTTAATCGATATGATAAAGAAAAAATCCCTCAAATGCTAATGCTCTTCAAAGATGTAGACGAAACATTATTACAGGATCCGGGGGAAGGGCTCAAAAAGGTACTTGATTTTAAAGAAAAACTAATTAAAGAAAAAAAGTTTTGTATGAAGTTTTCAAAGATGAGAAGGAATTCGAGAAAAAGCTTAGGCGCTGGGTTACATTTTATGTTAATGGGCTTATAGAGAAAGAAAGAGAAGATTCTATTAGCGAAGGAACAGAAGACTCCTTTGACAATACTGTTTTGGAATCGATGTCAACTGCAGATACCAATCGTGACAAAACAGACGTAGCTAAATTTTTAAGTGAGATTACAGATACCGTTAATGATGAATTGTGGACATCCTTCTCAGCTTCAGATGTGGCATATTTCAAGTTGTTAGCAATCTCGCTAAATAAAGGCGGTAACGATCAAACATTTTTAGAGGCTCATGATGCAAATCTGATTTATTTGAATGAAAAAAAATATAATTTTGATAATCGTTTAGAGCTTAATTTGGTTAGGGCTGGGCTAAACGGTTATGGAAATCAAAATATTCCACTTTGGAAATGGTTGTCATTAGAACCCCATAGACTTAAATTTTACTCTATGTATTTTAATGATAAGGTCAAAGCCAAGTTCATTGATGCAATTACATTTTTATCAATTAAAAGTCATGTGCTCGGAGATGAAACTATCTCTGAATGGTTCGATGTAAGTGAGTCAGATGAAGTTAGAATATCTGCAATAAAGTACTTGGCAAAGTTGGGCGGTTCAGAGAATGTTGATTTATTAATGATGGAATATGAAAGAAAAAACAATCGAACGCTCAATGCTTCTCTTGAAGGGATTGTTGCTATAAAGTTTAGGGAGAGTGTTTCGAAAGGATTTGATGCTATTCTTGAGTTGCAACCTACCATTCTAAATAAAAAGATAATTAAAGAATTGAACGAAAGTGGAAGTGGTATTGAATCAAAGAGACTATTTATAGGATTAGAGTGCAATAATCAAGAAGTGAGGTTGTCATGCTTGGAGTTGTTAATTTCAAGAAATAATTTATTTGATGATAAAGCCGAAGTTCTATTGGAGCATGATGATGTGAGGATTAGATTAAGGGTGTTGGTATACCTTTCTCACAAGAATAAGATGTATTATAAAGCTAAGGGTGAGGAAATACTTAAGCTACCAAAAGATACTAACAATAAAGATAAATATTTTGATGAGTATTCTTCTTTAAGTATACAGTATGAAAATATTGAAGTTTTAAATAAAAAGCTTACTACTGAATTTCTAATTGATGCGAAGGTACTAATAGCTCTTGCTTATAAAGATAAGAAAAATTATTTGGGAACGATAAGAGCTTACCTAAACGATAAGTGTGATTCTTTTTATCTGGAAAGGCTAAAGGTAATATTGCCCCCAGGTAGTTCGGATAGCCCATTTATTACAGGTGAAATTCGTGGCTTTATAACAAATAATATGTTGTCGGACTGCGTCAATTGGCTTGCATCATGTATGTTAAAAGAAGATATTGAGTTAATTAGACGAACCGTTAATGGTGGAACTGTTACTGTTTACAAGCCGGTTTTTGATTATTTTAAACGATATGGTGAGTGGGAAGATATTTATCTATTAAATGAGGCTAAGGTTACAAATAACCAGACGTTGCTAGGTTCTTTCCTGGAGAATGAAGATGTATACGAAGATTTAACTGAAGTTTATCTAAAAATAGCTAAAGGTAGAGAGGAGGAGTTGATCTTTACACCAATTAATAATTCTTCTAAATATCGAGTTATAACTAAGGTTTCTATAAGGGCTTTTTCCGATCTAAATGATTCTCAAGTTATAGAACTTTTAAACGATAGTCATCATTTGATCAGGGAAAAAACGGCATTAAGAGTTATAGAGTCATTTAGTAAAGAGCGAATAAAAAAACTGCTTGAAGCTGTTACAACCGGTACAACTTATTTTTACAATGTAGTACATTGGCTTGATCTTGGCATGGCAGTTAAGCAATCAGTTTATCAGTCAGCGGTCAAACAGATTCTTAGAGATTAAAAAATAATAGTTTGTTAGTGATGATTTTTTAAAACTTTTTATGAAAAACAAGGTTTCTTGATGAAATTAGATATATTAAAAGAGCAGTATGCTGCTCATAGAATTAAAGCTGAGACTTTTAAAAAAGAGTTAATAGGTCAAGTTGAATCTATCCTCTCAAAAAATGATGTTACTCTAGGTGTACCTATTGAAAGTCGAATAAAGAATATGAATTCTATCATTGATAAAGATAGTAGAAAATCATTGACGATTAATTCCCTTCTGGAATTAGATGACTTTATAGGACTGAGGGTGATTTTGCTTTTTAAACGTGATATGGAAAAAGTAACGAAATGCTTACATGAAAATTTCAATATAATAAAATCCGAAGATAAACTTGAAATGCTTAGCGAAGACAAATTTGGTTATCAGTCATATCACTTAATACTTAAAATGCCAGACGAATGGCTAAAAGTTCCAACTTTATCAGAATACAGTGATTTCAAAGCCGAAGTTCAAGTTAGAACATTGTCACAACATATATGGGCTGCAACCTCTCATAAGCTCCAGTATAAGCAAGAGAAAAGTGTGCCATTGCCTTTAAGGCGAGCTATACATCGAGTATCGGCATTATTAGAAGTTGTTGACCTTGAATTTGAAAGGGTGTTAATTGAAAGAGAAGAATACATTGATAAAATTAGTGACGTTTCCATTATGGAAAATGATATTGCTTTAGATGTAGATGTATTAAAGTCTATTGCAAAAACTACACTTCCAATAGAGAACGAATTAGATGATGAAAGTTTCGATGAGCTACTTTCTGAGTTAATATTTAATGGTATTGAAAGTGCTAGTGATTTTAAAGAAAAATTAAATAAAGGGCTTGCTGAAGCTCTAGCGGATGATAAACGTCGGGTTAGGGTGCTAAAAACAAAAGATAATGAAGATGGCGAGCTTGATGATATTGAGTGGAGTCGGGTGAGTAGAGGTGTATATTATTCACATGTGGGTTTGATTAGAATTGCGATGTCTAACGTTATGGGTGATGATTATATCATCACCGACAATGATGAGTGATTTAAAGTCGGATAGGAATTCTATCCGATATTTATTTTTAATCGAATTTGTAATTGCTAAAGCTTATAATCTTCTCATCCAACCATTCGTTTAGCTCAGTAAATCTTTTTTGGAGTGGCATGAGTTCATTCCTCACAAAAACTTTGCTCGCCTTTTCTACATCCCCAAACCCTCCAACATTATTCGGCATGATCCCCATCATCTGCGGCGGCACACGGTGCGCGGCCATCATGTCGTCACGGCTAACGTTTTTGATATTCAGAAACTCATCCTTAGCCGCCACCTCTGACAAAGGGATGATCTGAATCCCGTCTTTCTTCCCGTTCGGTGAGTACATAAACAGGTTGCGGAAGTTGCCCGGCCCCTTGGCGCTTTTCATCGCCTGGCGGATGTTGTTCACGTCTTCCTGATTCTGCGCGGCGTCGGTCATGTACATGATGAAACCGGCGTGGCTGCCGTTAAGGTAATATTTGCGGCGGAACAGCGTAGCCGACTCGTTTAGCAGGGTGGACGGGATTGCCGAAAGATATTCTGGCAGGCCGTAAACTTCCTGATTTAAATCCGGCTCCATCAGGTGAAACACGCTGCCTTTGGTGAACTCATAGGGCTGCGTGTTCATGCCGTACTGCACGAACCAGTAGGTGTCCAAATCGGTGCCACGGCGCGTGAATTTTGCCAGTGCCGGCTCAAGTGCCAGCACGCCGCCGAGCCTGTTGGTGCGCTTCTCCAGATAGGCGTTGCCGAAAACCAGATAGTCCTGCACGAAGCGGCTGAACGCCTGCTGACTCAGCAGCGGGTGAGGGATGAAGGTGCTGGTGAGGATGTTGCGCTTCACGTTGATCGGCGAACTGTGGTGCACGGCGGCGCGGAACGTGCGCGCCAGCCCGTCAAAGCTCACCGGTGGTTCATACCACTTATCCATGACCACGCATTCCACGTAATCCAGCAGCTCGCGGCGGTCCAGCACCGGCACCGGGTCGCCAAAGGTGAACGCTTCTGCCGCCGGGACGCCGGTCATCTGTTCCTGCTGCACGGGCTGCGTACGCGTGCGGTTCCTGCGTTTTCTCATTTAAAAAATCTCCATAATGTTGCCGGTGTGGGCGGCTTCGCCCTGTAGCGGTTCGTTTGCCAGCGCGTGCATGGTCGCCCACGCCAGATCGGCGTGGCTTGCTTCTTCACTGCGGCTGGCTTCGTAGGTCGGGCGGTTTCCGCTGGCCGTGGTGGCGCGGCGGATTGCCATGAATGACTGGGCGATGTCGAGGTGTCCGGCGTCGAACTCCAGACGCCCGCTGCTGATGATGTCGAACGCCTTCAGCACCAGGGCGTTTTTCACGTTCGGGTTATAAACAAACTCCTTCACCGCCGGATAAAACATCTTCACGTTCTCGTACACGCCGAGGCCGACGCCGGTGGAATCGATGCCGATATAGGTCACGTTGTACTGTTGCGTCAGCTTTTTGATGGACTCGGCCTGCGCGCGGAAGTCCATACCGCGCCACTGGTGGCGCTCAAGAATGCGGAACTTACCGCCCGGCACGGCAGGCGGGGCGATTACCACGCACCCGGCGCTGTCGCCGTTCTGCGTCCCTTTCGCCGGGTCGTAACCGATCCACACTTCGCGCCAGCCGAACGGGCGCAGCGCCAGCGCTTCGAAGTCGGCCCACACCTCCCAGCTGTCCACCATGCACTTCTGCAGCAGCTGCAGCGGGAACACGGACGCCAGATCGTCCACGAATTCGCACATCAGCAGGTTCTGGTATTCCGGTGGGCTGTATTCGAGTCGCAGCTGGTCGAGGTCAAATAGGTTACAGCCGCCGCGCACGGCGTCCTCAACGGTGACAATCTGGCGGAACTGGCCGTCATCGCAGAAGCGGCCCGGCGACAGATTCATGTGCGACAGGTCGATGTCCACGCGGTCAGCCTTGGCGCGGCCCCGGTTGAACAGGCCGCCGGACCAGAACGGATAGGCGCTGTGCGTGAGGCTGGACGGGGTGGAAAAATAGGTTTGCCGCCACTTCTTATGCAGCGCCATGCCGGACGCCACCTTGCGCAGCTCCTGAAATTTCGGGATCCAGAAGTATTCATCCAGGTACAGATTGCCGTGATAGCTCTGCGCGGTGCGGGCGTTGGTGCCGAGGAAGTACAGGCACGCGCCGTTGCTGAGCGTCATCGGGTCGCCTTTCAGCTCAACTTCCACCTCTTTTGCGAACTCAATGATGTACTGCTTGAAAACGTGCGCCTGCGCCTTGCTGGCTGAAAGGAAAATCTGGTTGCGTCCGGTGGTAAGCGCATCCAACAGCGCCTCACGCGCAAAGTAGTAGGTGGCCCCGATCTGGCGCGACTTCAGCACGTTGCGGATGCGGTGCTTGTTGCCCGCGTCCCACCACTGGCGCTGGTAGCCGAACATGGAGTCGTGGAAAATCTCCTGTAATTTCTCCACCTGCTCGTCGGTAAACACGTTTTTTTCTGGCGGCTTGCGCGGCCCGCTGTTGCGGTTCGCCACGTTCGGATTGAGATCTGCTTCGTTACCGCCGTTGCTGAACTTGCCGATGCGGGCATGGCGCTCGGACTGACGCGCCAGCAGGTCAATCTCCTTGAAGTCTCTCCCTTCTTTTGTCTCTTTCATGATCAGCTGGCAGTAGCGCGCGGCGGTGGTTAGCTGCATCTGGTCAAGCGGGCCATAATCACCCCACTTGTCGCGCTTCTTCCAGCTGTGAACGGTTGCGGGTTTCTCTCCCAGCATTTCAGCAATGCGGGCGATACGGTATCCCTGAAAGTACAGCAGCATGGCCTGCCTGCGGGGATCGAGGTCTTCGGGGGCGAGTGTCGTTGTCATGGCCCCAAAATACGGCCCCGCCGATCCCTTTTCTGCCGTCTCCCGTTGTGTGGCTGCCCGCACAACGTGCCCGCGTTGTTTCGACCCCCTCTGAACCGCAAACATAAGGCTTCAAAGCGATTTACCCAACGGAGCCTGATCTATGGCAGTTAAAGCAAAGCGTTTTCGTATCGGGGTGGAAGGTGCCACCACGGACGGACGCGAAATTTCCCGCGAATGGCTGGAGCAGATGGCCGCCGCCTACAACCCGGCGGTTTACACCGCGACCATCAATCTTGAGCACATCAAGTCCTATGCCCCGGACAGCACCTTTAACCGTTACGGCACGGTAAACCTCTATGGCGCGCGAGGTGAAGGCAGACAGTGAAAAGCGTGAGCTGGTCAGCCGCGAAACGACGGTGAAGGCCTCCGATAAAACTACCGTGATCGGCACCGCCACGCTGCTTGCCGGTGCTATTCAGCAGGTAACAACAGGAAGTTTCACTATAGGCATTAAGGGCGATCAGCTGACTACAGTGGGCGGTAACGCTGAATCTGATATCACAGGAAAAGCCGCGTTTAGCGTAGGAAAGGAACTGATTGAGAAGATTGGCCAACTCAGGCAAAGCGTTGCCGGAACGCGTAAGGAGATTATCGCGCCGGTTGTGTGGATTGGTTCAGAGCAAATCAACGTGGCGCAGCTGATGCTGGACACCGTTGCACTGGTGCAGCAGCTGGCGACACAACTGGCCAGCCATACGCATCCGTCTACTGGCCAGCCAACCAACAGCGCCGCAATCGAACAAAGTGCCACGCAGGCCACTGCACTGGCCGCGAAATATTCCCCCGTAATCGGTTAATCACCATCACTTTTTAACCCGCTAACTCAGCGGGTTTTTTTATGCCTGTCACCAGACCGCATAGAACGCCTTCAGAGCGCCGCAGCCGCGCAACCATTCAACGTTTACCTTTAATTGGATCGCACGTACAGCGTTGCGCTGGCGCAGCCACAGCCCGACAAAATAAACGCCTCACTGACAAAAACGGCGCTACACCGCACCCGCCTGCGGGTTTTGCATTATAAAAATTTTTCAGTTTTATTTTTCTACAAATCGGTACGCCAGAGCACGCTACTGCTGGCTTTCTGATGTAATTCGGCAACTGAAAATATTGAAAAGAATTTCAGTGCTTTTCAGTTTGACGGATTAAAATTGGATCTTGGTAATTGCGAAACAATATGAAAAATAAGGATAATGTTGTATTTTTGTACAGTGTTGGATCTTAATTGGATCTGCTGCTTGAGCGTAATCGATGCCCATCACGCCATGATTGGTAAGGGCTGCGGTGAAATTTACTTATTCGAGTGGACTGAAAAACTGAGTAATGAAAACAGTGTCAGGCGTCATAAAAAATTAGCACGATTATACGTGGGTTGTGCTTTTCAACAGTTTCCATGACGCTAAGAATTAACTTTTTTTGTCAACCTACAATTGTCACAAGACAAATTCTTTAAATTTTTCTTTATTCGCAACAAGGTAAGGTGGGAACTTATCATTAGTTAATTCTTGCATGACAAGTTTTCTTTCCCTATTCCATAAATCCTTACCATTTTTCAGTGCATCAATAATGTGTTCTCTATTGTTTAAATGAGGTAAATCATATTCGGTATGAGAAATTGACGACATTTTTTCTGAGATTCGTTCAGGTGTCATAATCCATGAAAAATGCCAGCCTGAATTTTTTACAACCTTACTGCGTAACTTAAACCAGTTTCTCGAAATAAAATCATTATATAATTCTGATTTCTTTATATTTCGGAACGACTCTGGCTTGCCATCAAATGAATGTTTAAGGTTGCGCATACTGGTAGCTCGTGGCAATCGACATTGACGTTCTGAGCCATCAGTATTAAACACTTGAAGATTGAACTGATAATTATAAAAAGGCATGTGCAATATTGTACATAATTTCTTAGGGTTGATTTTTTTTATAATTGCTGGATTGAAAATTTCATCAACATCGGATACTAAAATCAAATCTTCATCCTTGGCCTTTTTTAATCCCCGCATAATGGCGTTTCGTGTTGCAGCCTCGTTTGCCCAAGCATCATAATTACCTGCTTTACCATCTTTTAGGATTGGTAACTCATTAAAGACAACATAAACAATCTTATCTTTAAATCTTTCATACTTATCTATATCGAAATTTAATTTCTTAGGTTTCCCAGTGAATGTATGAGTAGATTCGACAATGACAAAATAATCTACGACATCGTCCAGAGTATTTAGTCTGATATCAAGTAGCATATCTTCGTCGTAGTATAAAAAACAATCATAAATCATTGGGTATTCCTTACGCATTGAGTTAGTTCCAGCGTCTTATGTTCACAAATGATAGATGCTGATGTCCAGCTTTTGAATCTTGGGGGGACAAAAAGGGGACAATGAAAACCAGGTACAAAAAAGCCACCTTGAAAAAGGTGGCCTAACTGTATGATTTACATCACTAAATTTGGTGGCCCCTGCTGGGTTTGAACCAGCGACCAAGCGATTATGAGAACCATAAAAGCCAACTAATAATCAATGACTTAGATAATAATCAATGGGTTATAAAATCAATATCGGGCAATATAGGTCAATAATCCTAACTTCATGCGACACTTTTGCGACACTTTAATGGGTTTAAGTTGATCGCCTCTTCCAAGTGGTTTGGAGCGAAGTGAGCGTAGCGCATTGTCATTTTTATGTCGGTGTGTCCGAGGATTTTCTGCAGCACGAGAATATTGCCGCCATTCATCATAAAGTGGCTGGCGAAGGTATGGCGTAAAACATGCGTCAGTTGTCCAGGAGGTAATTCAATTTCAGCGCGCTCCAGAGCATTTCGGAAGGCGTAGTAACAAGGTGTGAAAATTGCGCCTGTTTTCTTTGGTAACTGTTCAAGCAGGGCTGAGTCAACGGGTATGGTTCTGTTACGTTTACCTTTGGTTTTAATGAAGGTAATTTTACCCGGCGTGATCTGCGAGCGTTTCAGAGTCTCAGCCTCACCCCAGCGCGCACCTGTGGATAAACACACTTTCACAATCGCTTCTAAATCTTTAGCGCTGCTGTTTCGACATTCTTCCAATAGTCGATCTATCTGCTCATCAGTCAGATAAGACATCTCACTTTCATCAATGCGAAATTGGCGCACGTTTTCGAGTGGGTTGGGTGGAGACCATTCACCCAGCCTTTTAAGCTCATTAAAAACGGCCAGAAAGTAGGCGTGTTCAAGATTCATGGTACGAGGAGATACTTGAGCAATACGCTTGGTACGCGCAAACTCCCCTTTAAGGCGCTTTGCTCTATAAGCAGTAAATAGTGGCGCACTGAATTCTGTAGCTAAAGGAGAGCCCATACACTCGGCAGCCCATAGCATAGTGCTTTTGCGCTTTTCACCATCAGACAATGTGATGCCGTGTCGGTCAAACCACAAATGAACCAAATCAGCTAAGCGGCGGCGATCTTTTCCATCACCGAGCCAAGGTGAGTCCTCTATTGTTTGAAGAGTGTAATTTTCAAATGCCAAAGCTTCGCCTTTGGTGGCGAATTTTTTTCGGACTCGCTTTCCTTCCTTTCCATCACTCCGGTTAACAGAGTAGAAGTCAGCGACCCATTGGCCTGTGGGGAGTTTTCGTACCGTCATATCAACTTATTGTCAGAACGACTTTACCAATTGCTTTGATGTCATCAATTCCGCATTCAAAGCTTGTTTCACCTGAGCCTACGCGTAATTTTCTAATAGGGATTCGCGTAAGGGAGCGAAAACCGACTTTTCCTTCGATCTCCACTAACCAGTGCCCATCCTGAATCTCATCCAATCGACGCGCGACTATGTAGTTCACGTCTTTATCTTTAACACTAACCAAATTTTGGTCGCTAGCCACATCATCATTAAGCAAAGAAAAATCAAAAATTAGACTGCCTGCATCCTCAAGTCGGCCATCAATTAGCTTTAGTCTATCTATGCTACTGCCCATTGGTGCGCTTTTTCCAAAGCTCTCACCTTTTCCTGAAATTAACCAATCAATGTTGGCACCGGTTTCTATCGAACACTGTAGAACGATATCAGCTGGAAAAACCTCACGTTTATAGCGCGAAGACAGGCTGCTGGAAGCTATGCCAAGGTGTTCCGCGAGTTCAACTTTTAAGTTGAATCCGTAGGCCTCGACAACCCTGTCGAGGGCTTCAGCGCTTGAAGACGGGAAAGAAAAATTTAGATGTGAACTCATGTAGCTTGACTCTCCATTTATGGAGGTATAGTCTCCATCTAGTTAGCTTAAGTGAACATATTGACCTACATTGACCGATATTGACCTATCGGTAAACCTAATGGAGTTTGCATCATGCGACCTAGCATTACAATCGTCATCCCTGAGCCTTATCTCCCGCTAGAAGAATACTGCCGACGCACTGGAACAAAGTACGAAACAGCTAAAAACCTGATTGAATACGGAAAGTTGCCCATTAAACCTAAGGGAACTCATAAAAAAGCCTTAATCGAAATCAACATGGCCGCACTAACAATTCAAGCGCTGAGCGAATGTGATATTTCGCTTAATGCGTAATAAATCTTAGATATTAGACAAGGACTAATCATGTTTGATTTTAAGGTTTCCACCCATAGCCACTTTGACGAAGCCTGCCGCAAGTTCGCTCTAACGCACAACATGACAGAGCTGGCTCAGCAAGCCGATATGAAAGTTCAGGCTTTGCGTAATAAGTTGAATCCCGATCAAGTGCATCAACTCACTGTGGCCGAAATGCTTCTGCTGACTGATCTGACAGAAGACGCGACGTTGATAGATGGAGCGTTAGCACAACTGCAATGTCTTCCATGTGTGCCGGTGAATGAAGTAGCAGACGAGAAGTATTCAGCATACGTGCTGAAAGCAACTGCCGAGGTTGGCATGTTGGCAGCTAAAGCGGCAAACGCTGAGACAATCACAGCAACCTGCCGCCGTGGTGTTGTCGAAGCGGCCAATACTGGCATTCGCTGCCTGATGCTGGCCGCAATAGCAGTGCAGAGCCGCATTCATTCCAACCCCACTTTGGCGTCTACCGTTGATGCAATCAGCGGCCTAAGCGCTTCAGTTGGTTTGAACTGAGGGGCGCGCGATGATTTCATTTGCAGCCCACCTCAAGCGCCAAAGCCCGTCTATGTCATATGGCAACGGTTGGATTATGGGCGAGAACGGCAAGCGCTGGAATCCATGTGCTGACCAGAAATCTCTGCTACGTGATCTAACATCAAAGCGCGCCGGATTGTTAATCCGCTTGCGTAAACTTATCGGTGGTTAATATGCCGCGAGTTTTATGGGAAGTACCGAAGCAACATGAAGCCGCCAGTTTTTCCAAAATTCATTTGATGGGCGCACGTGTTGATAAGCTTCAGCCAATGACGTTTGATGAATTTCGCAAAAAGTGGCGTCAGATGCGTGATAACAACGCAAACCCGGCACTGCGTTATTTCAACAACCAGAATGATGAATTTAAGTTCTGCGTAATGACCTTGGCTAATCGTGATAATCCCAAGACATTCAAACCGGAGGAAATCGGAAAGCCTTTTGAATATTTCGATGAACGCCGCCGCGAGTTAATAATCATCGCAATGAATAAAGTTGCGCGTTGGGGCCGAATTTTGCCTGGCCGCTTTTCAACTGCTGACTGTTTTTTACCTGAGTAAATAAGACTCAAAAATTAATGGCGTAAACCCGCCGGGCATTCTTTTGCCCAAATTCTGGAGATTTAAATATGCGAAATATCGAAACACGGAAATTCGACGCAAATGTCGAGCAGCTTTCCACAATCATCACATCCGCCCGCGCAGAAGAACGTGCCGAGCGGGGCATGCAGGTAGCTAGACGTTTAACTGATCTTGCTATGCGCATCCAGCAAAAAGGCTTGAGCGGTGTAGAAGCTGCAGAGCTTCTGCGTCAGGAAGCTGAGCGTTATGAGAGCGAAGCGCAGGAGGCGTTGCACTAATGGCGGATTCAATGGACTTGGTGCAGCAGCGAGTTGAAGAAGAACTGGCGCGCAATCTGGCAAACGCTAAACAGCACCCTACCGGCGCCAGCGAATTTTTCTGCCTGTCGTGTGATGCCGTAATTCCTGAAGCCCGACGCCGTGCGCTGCCGGGCGTTTCTGTTTGCGTGACATGCAAGGAAGTCAGCGAGCTTAAAAGCGCTCATTACAAAGGGGCTGCCTTATGAATACCATTTTGAAATGGCCGGGAAGTAAAGTCCGCGTAATGACTGAGCTGTCGGCACATTTTCCTGCTGGTAATCGCCTTGTTGAGCCGTTCGCAGGCTCATGCGCGGTTATGATGAATACCGATTACCCCGAATATCTGGTCGCTGATATCAATCCCGACCTGATCAATATGTACCGCCAGATTAAAGAGCATACGCGCCCGTTTATCGTGGTGGCGATGGCTTTATTCAGCCAAAACACGACTGAAGAAAGCTATTACCGTGTGCGCAAAGAATTTAATGAAAATGCATCAATGCCGCTTCTGGAGCGTGCGGCACATTTTCTGTACTTGAACCGCCACGGTTATCGCGGAGTTTGCCGCTACAACCTCAAGGGCGAATTTAACATTCCTTTCGGACATTACGCGAAACCCTATTACCCGCTTTACGAAATCGAAATGTTTGCTGAGAAGGCGCAGCGTGCAACGTTTATTTGTGCTGGCTATCAGGAAACGCTGGGCATGGTGAAGGCCGGTGATGTTGTTTATTGCGATCCGCCATATCACGGCACATTCACCGAATATCACACAGGCGGATTTAGTGAAGATGACCAGCACTCTTTGGCCTGTTATCTGCTGGGAATTTCTGAGCGTAACTCGGTGATTCTTTCTAATAGCGATACGCTTTTCACTCGCAGTATTTATCGCGCTTTCGACATTACCAAAATCACTGTGGCTCGCTCGGTTGGCGTTAAAGCCGGTGAAGGTAAGCGTGCAACGGAAATCATCGCTGTGCGCAAGCCAGAGTTCCATCAATCGTTGATCGGATGGGATATGGCGTCCGGGCTCAATAGCTCCGCTTTTATGGAGTTGCCGCAATGATCCATTTCCACGGCGGGCCTATTACGCCTGAATCGTGTGCGCTCAAGGCATGGAAAGGCCGGCATGCGTTTATCAGTTTTGCTAACCCAGGTCAGCTTTTGCTGGCCTCTGAGGTTTGCCAGAGTTTTGCTCTTGATAACGGCGCGTTTAGTTTCTGGACTAAAAAACGCGTGGTTGATTGGGATAGTTATTACGACTTTGTGGCTCGTTGGTCGAATCATCCTCGGTTTGCGTTCGCCATTATTCCCGACGTGATTGGCGGTAGTGGTGATGAAAACGACGCATTAATAGCTGAATGGCCTCATGGGAAAGTGGCCGGGGTGCCTGTGTGGCATATGAACGAATCAGACGAACGTTTCATACGTCTTTGCAATGAGTTTCCCCGTGTGGCGCTGGGTTCAATGGGGGAGTATGACGCCTGTAGACCCAAACAATGCGCAGCCCGTTTGCGTGACCTTATACGTCATGTTGTTGATGCTAATGGGTATCCAATCACGAAGTTGCACGGGCTTCGGATGCTTAATAAAGACCTGTTCAAACGTGTGCCGCTTTCATCAGCAGATAGTACTAACGTTGCTCGAAATATCGGAATAGACAAAGCCTGGAACAAAAGCGCTTATGCGCCTGCAAGTAAGGAAACCAGAGCTGCGGTACTGGTTGAGCGTATTGAGTCAATGAATAGCGCCAGTTCACTTAATTATGACCCTGAGCGTGATCTGTTTACGCCTCAATTGGCCTTCGAAATATGATGGAGTCTTTAATCCGGTCTGGATGGGCTTATGAATGGAATAAACCTAAGAGCGCGATCGCCAGCCCTTATCCTACCTACGAGGAAACGCACAGCCGCAATCAAATGATTGCGGCTTTAGTGCGTGCGCAGGAATTACTTGAACAACAGCCGGCACTGGTTCAGCTCGACGTAAAGCGCCGCACCAGTGAGCTTGAAAAAACACAAGGTACAGCCCGTGCCAATGCATACTTTACGAAGACTTTCGTAGAGCGCACATTGCCACGCGTTGAGATTGTCAGCGCTCAATATCGCCTTGGTGTAATGAAAGGTAGCACCCTGAATCTCCTTGGCGGAAATGCTACTGATCGTGAAAACACAGCTGTTGCTGGCGGGCAATTACATAATTTGATGCGCCGCTTTAATCGCCTTCCAGATATGGCGCGCGCTGATGTTGATTTGCTGGCAGGCGATATTGCTAATCTAATCCTCGCTGAATTGGTGCAGGCCCACCATCAGGCAAAAGATGAGTCAGATTACAAATACACTCATCGCGTTTACATGACAGCAGCAACCATCACACGCGAGTTTAGCCAAACCCCGCCACTGTGGGAGAAAGTCACATCCCGACTTTTTGACCCGGAAGAAGTCACCCCTGCGATCCGGCGCATGCATACTGAAAAGTGGTGGAAAGGCCGACTGCGCCGCGTCGCCGCCTCATGGCGCGAACATTTACAGATCGCGCTGGCGAACGTAAGCAAAAAACACACCCCTTACGCCAGCAATATGAATGTCTCGGAATGGCGCGAGCAAAAGCGCCGCACGCGCGAATTTCTAAAGTCGCTTGAGCTGGAAGATGAAGAAGGCAACCGCATCAGCCTGATCGACAAATACGACGGAAGTGTGGCCAATCCAGCGATCCGTCGCTGCGAGTTAATGACGCGCATCCGTGGCTTTGAAAATATCTGCAATGAAATGGGTTTTGTTGGTGAGTTCTACACACTGACCGCCCCGGCTCGCTTTCACGCAACAATCAAGACCGGACACCGTAATCGGAAATGGAGTGGTGCAAGCCCGGCGGATACGCAGCGTTACCTTTGCAACGTCTGGCAAAAAATCCGCGCCAAATTGCACCGCGAGGATATTCGCATTTTCGGTATTCGCGTAGCCGAGCCGCACCACGACGGCACACCGCACTGGCATATGCTGATGTTTATGCGCCCTGAAGACGTGGATCAAGTTCGTCGGATTACCCGCGATTACGCATATCAGGAAGACAGTGGCGAGCTGACAACAGATAAAGCACGCAAAGCACGTTTTCATGCTGAAGCTATCGATCCGGAAAAAGGCAGCGCCACCGGGTACGTAGCTAAATATATTTCCAAGAATATCGATGGCTACGCTCTCGATGGCGAGCTGGACGACGAAAGCGGAAAAGAACTTAAGGAGACTGCACCAGCAGTTTCTGCGTGGGCTGCACGCTGGCACATTCGCCAGTTCCAGTTTGTTGGCGGCGCGCCGGTAACTGTATACCGCGAGCTGCGTCGCATGGCTGACAGCGAAACGGCGCACGGTTTAAGTGTTGAGTTTGCTGCAGCACATGATGCAGCCGACGCCGGTGATTGGGCTGGTTACGTTAACGCACAGGGTGGTCCGTTTGTTCGTCGTGATGATTTGGCTGTGCGGACATGGTATCAGCCAGGCGAGGACGTTAATGAGTACGGCGAAGAAACCGTGCGCATTAAAGGAGTCTTTGCTACTGAAGTCGGAGCAGACACGCCAATACTAACTCGTTTGGCACAGTGGAAGATCGTCCCAAAACGTTCAATCGATGCCATGTATGAAAGCGCACCGAAGCCGCTTTCTGCACTGGATGTTGACCTTGATTTGGCCGTTGAATTTTTGGACGCGTCTGCGTCCTCTCGGAGTTCTGTCAATAACTGTACGGGAGGTTTGAGATCTGAGGATTTGAATCTCCGGGAAAGTTTGGAAAAAATCGACCTTAATGGCTTGAGTGCGAAAGAGCGGCGGCAAATTCTGGCCCGGATTAGGGCTGAACAACCTAAAAAGCGGCACCTTAAGTTGAGGCGATCGGGCAAAATTGAAGCTGCTTGCGACAACGTAATCAGCCAGGTGAAAGATTTATGCGGAGAAACAATCAGTCGTGGTTTGGCTGTGCGCCTAATCAGTGGCGCGCAAGCAGAAATCGCTGGAAAGAATGTCCGCAGCTCTGCTTATGGTGACCTTTTGAGGCCAAAAAATGAGGCTTCAATGAGTGGTGTATTAGCAAGATTTAACCGATTGGCCGAAACGGTTAGAACAAAAAACGCTCATTAATGGTCTGAGGTTAGTTAAGCGAAGAATATTGTTAGGTAAATTTTAGTGATTTTAAGATGTTGTTAGCCGCTGGGTTAATGCTGATAAAGACGTTTCATATCATGAAGATAAAAACCTGTTTCAACCGCAACATTTTTCTTCCGCTTAATCCGAATGCTATGCTACTGTATAGATGTACAGTGATTTTTGTTGGGGAGGGCGCGTGGATAACGATTTACAAGAGCGGGTAATGCTTGAACGTGTCGAGTTAATTGCTCGGCTTACTAGTGAAGGGATTTGCAAAGAACGTGACAGGGAGATTGCGCTTAGTCTTATCGCTGAGATCGCGAGCAATACCTCGATGGCAAACAAACAATTTTCAGTCGTGTTTTCGGCTGTGCCACTTGATAAATAATCCTTGGGGTTGCTGCGATGCGAATCGAGATCATGCTCGATAAAAATCAAAAACTAAGCCAATCCATTTTGAGTGCCTTTCAAGATGAAGTAAGTAAGCGTGTTCACGCGCTGTTTCCTGAAACCATTGTACGAGTTCGGCAGGGCAGTTATACCAGTATTGAAATGCTGGGATTCAAACTCGATGACGATAAGCGCCGCCTGAATGATCTCCTGCAGAACGTCTGGGAAGACGACAGCTGGTTACACTGATAACCGTGCTGCCGGCAAAACTTGCTTTTGGCTTCAGAATGTTTTGTTTGCTGGAATTTTTTCGTTCGCACTTAAACCGATAATTTGATAAAACCTTTGTGATTTATATTTAATATTGGTGGCTTTATGATTGTTTCGAGAGATAAACATTTGTTTCGTTTTCGTGGTGACAATGTGAACACTATAAGCGAACTGGTAAATAAATCTATTTGGCACTCCAAAGTTGATGGCTTGAATGATCCATTAGAGTTGTTTTTTAACTTAGATGCTGATGGTTTGTCGAAGTTGGGGAAAGATGATATAGCCAGAATAATAAAAAATAATGCTGCATTTAGACAATCACCCAATTTCTTTAGACGTTGCTTTGTACGAAACGAGTTAGAGCCTATATATAATATGATAAGGGAGCACTGGAATGAGGAGTTTGTTGGAGAAATGATCAGTGAATTTCGCCAGAAAACCGCTGTAGCCTGCTTCACAAAAACATTTGATAGTCGTTTGATGTGGGGGTATTACGGCAATGGTATGAAGGGGATTTGCTTTGCCTATAATAAAGAAAAATTAAGCAATTCTGGCCTTGAGTTCACAGATGTAAAATATGTTGATGAAGCGCCAAAAGTAAATATATATAAGCATTTAGCTGAGAGTCTCAGTGGCGCTAAATTAACAATAGATGCGGATTTTGCAGTTTGCAAGCACAAGGATTGGGAAAAGGAAGAGGAGGTAAGGAGTTTGAAGTATTTGAAAGGGGATGATGTATATAAAAATAATCCCGGAGAATCTATTTTGTTAAATGAAAATTGTGTTGACGCTATAATAGTAGGAGAGAGGCTTCATGGTGATATGCGGACTTTTCTTGAAGACTATTCTAAGAGAAATGATATTTATTTATTAGTTGCAAAGGCGAACTTTAATAACTATAAAATTCAAATAGAAAATTTATATTGAGATTATATTTTTCAATTTTTTTGCTAATAAACATTAAAACTTTGATGACATAAAAACTTGTTTTTTGTCATCAGAGTTGAACAACGAGCACCGCGAGGCGTTAGTTATGGCTAAAGCTCCTGATAAATTTCAGATCGTTTACCGTGGTGATGTACTGAGTTATTACAAACCCGGCGAGTGGGTATTTTTCCAGAGGCCGAAAGAATGTGGCGGCGGTTACTGGCTCGGCAAAACTTACGATTTCGTTTTTTTGTTTGAAATTCCTTATCCTGTTTCTTTACGGCAAGGTATGGATTTTATGGACGCAGCAGAAGGAATTGGCACTTTCAAACTACCTTCTGTGGATGACTTCAAGCTTGAGTGACTAGTGCATGACTATGCTGCATGAAATCGCATGATCCCAAAAGGATCGTTTATGCGCCGGCCCGCCAGCTCTGGCGGGCTTTCGTTTATGTCCTGCAGGTGCATGAAAACCACATCGTAAAGCGCGCAGGCGTGGCGGGGGTACGAGCGCGCGCTTCGACATAAAATGCAGTTGATCATGTAGAGTGACGGAGATAGTCTCTCAAGAACATTCATTACTAAGGATTGACAATGAGTACTTGGACGCAGGCTTATGAAAGCAGGGAAGACTTGAAATCATACGGCGATAACGGATTAGCATTATTTGCATTAGCTTTGCATTTTCGTATAGATGATATTGACAGCGTTGCAGCTGAATCTATTACTGATGGGCATGATGATAAAAAATGTGATTTAGTATTTATTAACGAAGAGGAAGAGTTTGCCGTTCTTGCTCAATGTTATTACTCAACAAAAGATAGACCAGAAGCACCTGCAAACAAGGCTAGCGACCTAAATATAGCGTTAGCATGGTTATTACAAAGAGATTTGCAGGAAGTTCCTGAAAGAATAAGGTCTTCAGCCCAGCAAATTAGAACATTAATAAGTCAATCAAAAATTAAAACTTTATATGTTTGGTATGTACACAACCTCCCATTGTCAAAAAATGTTTCACAGGAGCTTGTCACCGTACAACAAACAGCAAATACAATTCTTCAACATGAATTTAAAGAATCAAAAGTCCAAGTACATGCCCTTGAAGTTGGAGCTGATAGGTTGACGGAATGGTATAGCGAGTCTTTGTCGCCAATTCTAGTTGATGAGGTGTTCAATATTAAAGTTAATGATGGTGGGTACGAGGTAAAGGGGGGGAATTGGAGTGCATTCTGCACGACGATACAAGGTAAAGATCTTTCTCGAGCTTATAAGAAACATAAACTGAAGATTTTTTCTGCAAACGTAAGGGATTATTTAGGTTCAAGATCTTCAGATTCAAATATTAACAATAGCATTAGGAATAGTGCGGAAAACTCTTCTTCTGAGTTTTGGGCTTTTAATAATGGTGTGACAATATTAGTACATGAATATGAGCATAATAGCAAAGCGAATAACCTTGAGGTCAGAGGTATGTCGATTGTTAATGGTGCCCAAACTACTGGGGCACTTGGTTCATTACCGAGATTACCGCCTGACGAAGTGAAAGTGCAAGCTCGATTTATCAAAGTGAAAGATGGTGATGCTGATTTAATACAAAATATAATTCAATATAATAATAGCCAGAATAAAGTAGAGGCTTCTGATTTTAGAAGTACGGATAAGATTCAGAAAAGATTAAAAATAGAATTTAAATCGTTTCCTGATGCAGAGTATGAAGGTGGTCGAAGAGGAGGAGCAGAGAGTGTCATACGAAGAAAACCTAACCTTTTACCTTCTTATACTGTAGGGCAAGCTCTGATGAGTTTTCATGGTGAGCCAACAGTGGCTTATAATCAGAGATCTGCAATCTGGACGAATGACTCACACTACTCAAAAATTTTTAATGATAGCACTAAAGCATCACACATTATTTGTGCTTACTCACTTATGCGTTGTATTGAAAATAAGAAGATAAATTTAGCCAAGAAAGATGGGTTGTCTAAGAACGATTCTGCACAGTTAGGATACCTCAGGTATCGTGGTGCGATTCCATTACTATGTTCGGCAATTACTGAATGCCTTGAAAGTTTCTTAGGTCGTACCGTGCCAAATCTTTTCAGAGTTTCATTTGGACAGAATGTTTCTCCGTCAGATGCTGAAAGAATTTGGGCACCAATTGTAGATATATGTTTAGCTCTAAGTAATCAGCTTTTACCTGCGTTGGTTGATGGGGGATTGAAAAGCCCTACTAAGGTTAGAGAGTGTATATCAAATTTTTCTCAATTAATTGCCGCTACAGCACAAATGAACCGCCCTGTATATGAAGGGTTCGAAGAGAAAGTTAAACCATCTTTTTAATTGTAAGGCCTCACTTGAGGCCTTAATTTTAAAAGTTGTAATCATCAAATTTAATTATCTCTTGACCAATCCAACTATTAAATTCCTTTAGTCTTTTTTGTAATGGATTCAACTCATTTCTTACAAATACCTTACTAGCCTTCTCAACATCCCCAAATCCCCCAACATTATTCGGCATGATCCCCATCATCTGCGGCGGCACGCGATGCGCGGCCATCATGTCGTCACGGCTCACGTTTTTGATATTCAGAAACTCATCCTTAGCCGCCACCTCAGAAAGCGGGATGATTTGAATACCGTCCTTCTTACCGTTCGGCGAGTACATAAACAGGTTGCGGAAGTTGCCCGGCCCCTTGGCGCTTTTCATTGCCTGGCGGATGTTGTTCACGTCTTCCTGATTCTGCGCCGCGTCGGTCATGTACATGATGAAACCGGCGTGACTGCCGTTAAGGTAGTATTTGCGGCGGAACAGCGTTGCCGACTCGTTTAGCAGGGTGGACGGGATCGCCGAAAGGTATTCCGGCAGGCCGTAAACTTCCTGATTTAAATCCGGCTCCATCAGGTGAAACACGCTGCCTTTAGTGAACTCGTAGGGCTGAGTGTTCATGCCGTACTGCACAAACCAGTAGGTGTCTAATTCGGTGCCGCGTCTCGTGAATTTTGCCAGTGCCGGCTCAAGCGCCAGCACGCCGCCCAGCCTGTTAGTGCGCTTCTCCAAGTAAGCGTTGCCGAAGACCAGATAGTCCTGCACGAAGCGGCTAAACGCCTGCTGACTCAGCAGCGGATGCGGGATGAAGGTACTGGTCAGAATGTTGCGCTTCACGTTGATTGGCGAGCTGTGATGTACGGCGGCGCGGAACGTCCGCGCCAGCCCATCAAAGCTCACCGGAGGTTCATACCACCTGTCCATAACCACACATTCCACGTAATCCAGCAGCTCGCGGCGGTCCAGCACCGGCACCGGGTCGCCAAAGGTGAACGCTTCTGCCGCCGGGCCGCCGTTCATCTGTTCCTGCTGCACGGGCTGCGTGCGCGTGCGGTTCCTGCGTTTGCTCATTTAAAAAATCTCCATAATGTTGCCGGTGTGGGCGGCTTCGCCCTGTAGCGGTTCGTTTGCCAGCGCGTGCATGGTCGCCCACGCCAGATCGGCGTGGCTTGCTTCTTCGCTGCGGCTGGCTTCGTAGGTCGGGCGGTTGCCGCTGGCCGTGGTGGCGCGGCGGATTGCCATAAATGACTGCGCGATGTCGAGGTGCCCGGCGTCGAACTCCAGACGCCCGCTGCTGATGATGTCGAACGCCTTCAGCACCAGGGCGTTTTTCACGTTCGGGTTATAAACAAACTCCTTCACCGCCGGGAAAAACATCTTCACGTTCTCATACACTCCGAGGCCGACGCCGGTGGAGTCGATGCCGATATAGGTCACGTTGTACTGCTGCGTAAGTTTCTTGATGGACTCGGCCTGCGCGCGAAAGTCCATGCCGCGCCACTGGTGGCGCTCCAGAATGCGGAACTTACCGCCCGGCACCGCAGGCGGGGCGATCACCACGCACCCGGCGCTGTCGCCGTTCTGCGTACCTTTCGCCGGGTCGTAACCGATCCACACTTCGCGCCAGCCGAATGGCCGCAGCGCCAGCGCTTCGAAGTCGCTCCAGATTTCCCAGCTGTCCACCATGCACTTCTGCAGCAGCTGCAGCGGGAACACGGACGCCAGATCGTCTACAAATTCGCACATCAGCAGGTTCTGGTATTCCGGCGGGCTGTATTCGAGTCGCAGCTGGTCGAGGTCGAACAGGTTGCAGCCGCCGCGCACGGCGTCCTCAACGGTGACAATCTGGCGGAACTGGCCGTCATCGCAGAAGCGGCCAGGTGAAAGGTTCATGTGCGACAGGTCGATATCCACGCGGTCCGCCTTGGCGCGGCCCCGGTTGAACAGGCCGCCGGACCAGAACGGATAGGCGCTGTGCGTGAGGCTGGAAGGCGTTGAAAAATAGGTCTGTCGCCACTTCTTATGCAGCGCCATGCCGGACGCCACCTTGCGCAGCTCCTGAAATTTCGGGATCCAGAAGTATTCATCCAGGTACAGATTGCCGTGATAGCTCTGCGCGGTGCGGGCGTTGGTGCCGAGGAAGTACAGGCACGCGCCGTTGCTGAGCGTCATCGGGTCGCCTTTCAGCTCTACGTCCACCTCTTTAGCGAACTCAATGATGTACTGCTTGAAGACGTGCGCCTGTGCCTTACTCGCTGAAAGGAAAATCTGGTTGCGGCCGGTGGTGAGCGCATCCAGCAGCGCCTCACGCGCAAAATAGTAGGTGGCGCCAATCTGGCGCGACTTCAGCACGTTGCGGATGCGGTGCTTGTTGCCCGCATCCCACCACTGGCGCTGGTAGCCGAACATCGAGCCGTGGAAAATCTCCTGTAATTTCTCCACCTGTTCGTCGGTAAACACGTTCTTTTCAGGCGGCTTGCGCGGCCCGCTGTTGCGGTTCGCTACATTAGGATTGAGATCCGCCTCGTTGCCGCCGTTACTGAACTTGCCGATGCGGGCATGGCGCTCGGACTGACGCGCCAGCAGGTCAATCTCCTTGAAGTCTCTCCCTTCTTTTGTCTCCTTCATGATCAGCTGGCAGTAGCGCGCGGCGGTGGTCAGCTGCATCTGGTCAAGCGGGCCGTAGTCGCCCCACTTGTCGCGCTTCTTCCAGCTGTGAACGGTTGCGGGTTTCTCTCCCAGCATTTCAGCAATGCGGGCGATACGGTATCCCTGAAAGTACAGCAGCATGGCCTGCCTGCGGGGATCGAGGTCTTCGGGGGCGAGTGTCGTTGTCATGGCCCCAAAATACGGCCCCGCCGATCCCTTTTCTGCCGTCTGCCGTTGTGTGGCTGCCCGCACAACGTGCCCGCGTTGTTTCGATCCCCTCTGAACCGCAAACATAAGGCCTCAAAGCGATTTACCCAACGGAGCCTGACCTATGGCAGTTAAAGCAAAGCGTTTTCGTATCGGGGTGGAAGGTGCCACCACGGACGGGCGCGAAATTTCCCGCGAGTGGCTGGAGCAGATGGCCGCCGCCTACAACCCGGCGGTTTACACCGCGACCATCAATCTTGAACACATCAAATCGTACTCGCCAGACAGCACCTTTAACCGTTACGGCACGGTAAGCGCGCTGGGCACCGAGGAGATCACCGACGGTCCGCTGGCCGGAAAGCTGGCGCTATATGCCGACATCCTGCCGACAGATTCCCTTGTGGCGCTGGTAAAGCAGGGCCAGAAGCTTTTCACCTCCATGGAAGTCAGCACCAAGTTTGCCGACACCGGCAAAGCCTATCTGGTTGGGCTGGCTGCCACCGACGACCCGGCAAGCCTCGGCACCGAGATGCTGGCCTTCAGCGCGAAAGCCGAGCTGAATCCGCTGGCGAACCGCAAGCAGCACCCGGAAAACCTGTTCACCGCCGCCACCGAAACCGTGATCGAGCTGGAAGAGGTGGAGGACAAGCCCGCGCTGTTTGCCCGCATCACCGCGCTGTTCGGAAAAAAGCAGCTGTCTGACGACGCCCGCTTTTCTGACGTGCATCAGGCGGTTGAGCTTATTGCTACCGAACAGCAGGACTACGGCACCCGCACCGACAAGGCGCTGAATGAACAGGCGGAACGCCTGAGCAAGCTGGAAACCGAACTGGAAACGCAGCTGGCCGACCTGAAAGGGCAGAAAGAAGACTTTGCCGAACTGAAGGAGCTGCTGGGCCGCGAAGACAGCCGCACCGATTACCGCCAGCGCGCACCGGGTGGAAGCGGCGCCAGTGAGAACCTGACCGACTGCTGATACAGGCCATTCCACTTTACATAACTGATTTCAGAGAAACTGAACGATGAAAAAAACGACCCGATTCAAATTCAATGCCTTCCTCACGCAGCTGGCGAAGCTTAACGATGTGGAAGTGCCGGACATCAGCGCGAAATTCACCGTCGAGCCGTCCGTAGCGCAGAAGCTGGAAAGCAAAATTCAGGAGTCTGCCGCCTTCCTGAAGATGATTAACATCATCCCGGTGGACGAGCAATCCGGTGAAGTGCTGGGGCTGGGCGTGGGTTCGACCATTGCAGGCACCACAGATACTTCTTCGCAGGAGCGCCAGCCAACCGATCCGACTTACATTGACGGCACTGGCTACAAGTGCACCCAGACCAATTTCGATACCGCGTTACCTTACGCAAAGCTGGATTTGTGGGCGAAGTTCCAGGACTTTCAGACCCGCATTCGTGACGCCATCATCCAGCGTCAGGCGCTGGACCGCATCATGATCGGTTTCAACGGCGTGAAGCGTGAGAAAACCTCAAACCGCGTAGAAAACCCTCTGCTGCAGGACGTCAATATTGGCTGGCTGGAAAAAATCCGCCAGGAATCACCGGTGCATGTCATTAAGGGCATTCCGCAGGATGACGGCAGCCTGTCTGCTTCAGTCCGCGTCGGCAAAAACGGTGACTTTGCGAATCTGGACGCCCTGGTGATGGATGCGGTTAACCGCAAAATTGGCGTTCAGTATCAGGACGACACCGATCTGGTAGTGGTTTGTGGTCGCGGTCTGCTGGCAGATAAATATTTCCCACTGGTGAATCAGCAGCAGCCAAACACCGAGGCTCTGGCCGCTGACCTCATCATCAGCCAGAAACGCATGGGCGGCTTACAGGCTGTGCGTGCGCCTTACTTCCCGGCTGACGCATTGCTGATCACCCGCCTCGATAACCTCTCCATTTACTGGCAGGACGAAAGCCGCCGTCGCGCCGTCATTGACAACCCAAAACGCGATCGTGTTGAGAATTTTGAGTCCGTCAACGAAGCGTACGTGGTTGAGGATTACGAATGCGTTTGCCTGGTTGAAAACATTGAAATGGGCGAATTCGCCGCACCTGCGGCAAGCGGCGCAGAGGCATAGGCATGGCGATGAGTCCTTTTCAGCGGCACACGCAATATGTTCTGGCACAGGAGGCCGCCCGCAAGGGCGGCAGTGGCAGCCATTTAAAGGGTTATGACCTGATGCTGATGCAGCTTGGCGAAGACCGCCGCCGCCTCAAGGGCATTCAGTCCACCGTGAAGAAGGCCGAAATCAAGGTGGGTGTCCTGCCTAAATACGTGCCGTGGGTGGACGGCGTGCTGGCCGCCGACGGCGCGCAGCAGGACGACGTGCTGATGTACGTAATGCTCTGGCGCGTTGATGCCGGTGATTATGCCGGGGCGCTCACCATTGGCCGCCACGCTATCCGCCACGGCTGGTCAATGCCGCAGGGCTTTAGCCGCAACGTGCAGACGCTGCTGGCCGAGGAGATGGCCGACGCCGCGAAAAACGCCCTCATGGCAAAAGCCGACTTTGACCCCGACCTGCTGATGCAGACGCTCGACGTGATCGGCGATCTGGATATGCCCGATCAGTCGCGCGCCCGCCTGCACAAGTCGCTCGGCTGGGTGCTGCGCGAAAGCCAGCCGGTTTCCGCGCTGAACCATCTGCAGCAGGCCATGCAGCTCGACGAACGCTGCGGGGTGAAAAAAGACATTGAGCAGCTGGAGCGGAAAATTCGCAACGCCAGCTGATAACCGGACGTGCCCACGCGCGGGGCGGCACGGGGTGGCGACAGGCAGCGCCGCATCAAAACCCCGTCCACCGCCCACCTATTCAGGAGAAATAAGGCATGCAGTTTGTAGCGCCGGAAAAGGCGACGGGAACGCCGGAAATTATCCCCAACAATTCATTCTGGCCGGACATCGATCTGGCGACGTTTCGCAGCGTGATGCGCGTTGACGGCACCGTGACGCCGCAGCGTCTGAAGCAGGTTGTGCTCACCGCGATGGCGGAAGTGAACGCTGAGCTGTACACGTGGCGCGAACAGCAGGAGCTGCGCGGCTTTAACGGGCTGGCCGATGTACCGGCGGAGCAGCTGGCCGGGCGCAGCGTGCGCCTGCATCACTATGAGAATGCGGTGTGGTGCTGGGCGCGCGCGGTGCTGAACGAGCGTTATCAGGACTTTGACGCCACCGCTGCCGCAGCGAAGCGCGGGGAAGAGCTGGATGACGCCACCGGCGACCTGTGGCGCGACGCTCGCTGGGCCATCAGCCGCGTACAGAACGCGCCGCACTGCACCGTTGAGCTTATCTGATGAAGGTGCGCGCGCAGCAGTACGACACAGTGGACGAAATCTGCTGGCGTCACTACGGGCGTACGCAGGGCATGACGGAGCAGGTATTGCAGGCCAATCCGGGGCTGGCGGAGCACGGCCCCATTTTACCGCACGGGCTGGAGGTGGAGCTGCCGGACGTGACGGCGGCGGCCACCGTGCAGGCCGTCCAGCTATGGGACTGAATCATGTGGGAAAGAATCCGCGCCGGGATCGTCTGGTTTATTGCCGTCGGTATGGCATGGCTGGGCGACCTGTCGCTAAAAGACGTTTCAACCGTGGCCGGGGTATTAATCGGCCTGCTGATGGCAATCATCAGCTGGTACTACAAGCGCAAAACCTATCAGCTGCTGGCCGCCGGGCGCATCACGCGGGAGGAGTATGAATCTGCAAACCGTTAAGCGCTGCACCGTCGGCATGGTGCTGGCTATCGCCGCGACGATGCCGGGTTTCCAGCAGCTGCACACCTCCGTCGAGGGGCTGAAGCTGATCGCCGATTATGAGGGCTGCCGCCTGAAGCCGTACCTGTGCGACGCGGGAAAATGGACCGACGGCATTGGTAACACCGTCGGTGTGGTGCCAGGCCGGATCATCACCGAGCGGCAGGCGGCGGGGAATTTCATCACCAACGTGTTACGCGTTGAGGCGGCACTGGCGCGCTGCGCTGCGGTTTCTATGCCGCAGTCGCTTTACGACGCGCTGGTGTCGCTGGCGTTTAACGTCGGCACCGGCAACGCCTGCGGCTCAACCATGGTGGCGCTTATCAAAAAGGGGCGCTGGCGCGATGCCTGCTATCAGCTGCCGCGCTGGGTGTACGTGAAGGGCATATTTAATCAGGGGCTGGATAACCGGCGACAGCGTGAGCTGGCATGGTGCTTAAAAGGAGTAACAGCATGATGCGCGCGCTGGCGGCGATAGTGCTCGTTCTGATTGCCGCGCTAGGCGTGCAGTCGTGGCGGCTCAGTACCGCCCACAACAAAATTGACGCGCAGGTGAAAGATTTAGCCGCGCAGGGCAAAAAGCTGTCGCAGAAAAACGGCCAGCTGATTGCCCTCAACATTCTGACGCAGACCAGCAGCCGGGCGCAGACGCAGCTTTACGCCGCCGCCGAGCAGAACGGCACGTTGTTGCGTGACCGGCAGCGCACCATTGAGGAACTCAAACGTGAAAATGACGAGCTTCGCCGCTGGGCTGATGCCCCTTTGCCTGATCCTGTTATCCGGCTGCGCCAGCGACCGGCCCTCACCGGAGGTCAGTCTTACCGTGAGTGGCTGTCCTCGAATCACCCCGTGCCGCCTGGACGAAGCCGCGCCGCGCCGTAATGGCGACATGTTGGCGCTGCTGGACGACACCGAGGCCGCCTGGGCGGCCTGCGCCGACAAGGTAGACACCATCATCAGCTGTCAGGATAAAGACGATGAACAAGCCGCAGTCCTTACGAAACGCCCTGAATAAAGCAGTGCCCTACGTTGCTGACAACCCGGACCGCCTGCACCTGTTCGTTGACAATGGCGCAGTGGTTGCCACATCCGCCGCGTCGATTTCATGGGAGTACCGCTACACCCTGAACGTGGTGGTGACGGACTTCACCGGCGACCAGAATCTGCTGATGGCGCCCGTTTTATTCTGGCTCGGCGTCAACCAGCCGGACGCGCTGCAGAACGCCATCGAGCGCGAGCGGCTTTTCACCTTTGAGGCGGACATTCTCGGCAATGATCGCTGCGACATCAGCATGAACCTGAAGCTGACGGAACGTGTGATCGTGAAGGAAGTTGACGGCGTGATGTCAGTTGAGGCCGTGTCGGATCCGGAAGCGCCAGACGATGCAGAGGAAGGCTGGACGGTGCGCCGTGGCTGAGCTGCATGACGTTGAGGAGTGGCTGGGTGCGCTGCTGTCGCAGCTCGAACCGGCCATGCGCACAAAGATGCTGCGCGAAGTGGCGCGCGATGTGCGACGCATTCAGCAGAACAATATTACGCTGCAGCGCAGTCCGGACGGCACGGCGTGGGAGCCGCGACGCGTCACTGCGCGAACCAAGCCGGGCCGCATACGCCGCAAGATGTTTGCGAAGCTGAAGACGGCGAAGTACCTCAAAGCGCAGGCAAACGCAAATATGGCTGAAATTGCGTTTGTGCCCGACGTGCAGAAGCTGGTCCGCGTTCATCATTACGGCTTGCGCGATAGGGTTAACCGACGCGGCACGGAAGTGAAATACGCTGAGCGTCCTCTACTGGGAATTGATACGTTCACCAAAGAAAAAATCATTGAGTTACTAAACGAATGGTTAGCTCGAAAGTGATTGATTTTTTTTGCTATTTTAAATGATTAATTAAGGTTTGATAAATTTATTGATTATTGTGATGGGTAAGTAATGAAAGTTCCCCATCACAATTATAGTTAAGGTTTAAGATGGGTTTTCCGCTTTTGTTTCAAGATTTCTTAGTGTGTTCGGTATCAAGGTTTCACTGAATCCTGATAAGGCGCAGATAACATAAATTGAGAATGAAATATCACTGCTAGTGTTCAGGAATCCAAATATCATGTTGCTTTTGAGCATAAAAAAAACTAATACACCTGCAATTACTGAGAATAAAATTCGCTCTGCGCCATTGAAAAAATATGCCCACCCATTAAGTTCTCTGTCAGTGTGAAGACTCTTTATTTTAAGAGAAACAGAAATGAATCCGCCCATTGAAGCAAAGGCAGCAACGTAAAAAACAATCGTAAGGAAATGATTGTGCTTTAAGAATTCAGTTTCACGACATAAATACGCGACCAAACTAAAGGTTATTATTATAAGAGAGAGAGTAATGGCCCCTAGTTGATAAATGTTTCTACCAAACATTGTACTTTTATAGTCAGACTCAATTTCATCAATAATATTCTTAAATGGATTGGTTGTTAAGTTTCCTCTGCCAAGAATAATTGAGGATAAAATGGTTGCGGCTCTTTTTTTGTAAATTGATGAGCAGTTATATTTGTAACAGGTGGATATGAATTCATCAAAATGGATTTTGCAGTCCTGAAATAGAAGGATTTTTGTCATGTCACTTTCTATCTCAGAGTCAATGATAACCCGCATAGACTCATGTGGAGGGTGATTGGCTATTTCATAAATGACGTACTCATCGCCTCGAGAATACACTTTGCTAATAGTATTTCCTGCCATATCTATGCCACCAACTTTGAAGCTGGCTATACGTTCTCGTTGCGCTTTTTTATACTCATCTTGCTTAATTAGTTCCGCAGTATTATCAGCAGCATCATTAGAGCTTTCAATCGGAGGGAAGCCTGTACCATCATTTCTAGCTTGGTTTATGTTCGACATTTTTTTACCAGTAAGGCCTTTTCAAGAATAGATTGTGTGGTGCCTGCCACAATAGGGGGAGAGATTAATATACGAACATAACGTTTAAATTAAAAGTATGGATACGCAACTCACTGAAATCATGCGCCTCATCACCAACCTGATCCGCACCGGCACCGTATCCGATGTGGATACGGTCAACTGGCTGTGCCGGGTGAAAACGGGCGAACTTGAGACCAACTGGATCAACTGGCTCACCTGCCGCGCCGGTAATACCCGCACGTGGTGGCAACCCTCTATTGGTGAGCAGGTTGTATTGCTCAGCCTCGGCGGCAATCTCGAAACCGCGTTTGCGCTGCCCGCCATTTATTCCGATGCCTTCCCGCCGCCTGATTATTCAGAGAACGGCAGCACCACCGTGTTCAACGACGGCGGCTGGTTCCAGTACGAGCCGGACACCGGCCAGTTGCTGATTAAGAACATCAAAAGCGTGCGCATCGAGGCCGCCGATGGCATTCAGCTGATAACCGACCAGCTGGGCTTTGATGCCAGCCGAACGCTGATTAACAGCCAGACCGTGATGAACGGCGACGTGACGCAGAGCGGCGGCAAGATGAGTTCAAACGGCGTAGTGGTAGATGCTCACGCCCATGACGGTGTGAAATCCGGCGGCGATATGTCAGGAGGTCCGCATTGATGTATCTCGGCATGAACCGCGACACCGGCGCAGCCATCACCGACACCGAGCACATTCGACAGAGCGTGCGCGACATTCTGGTCACGCCGGAAGGCAGCCGCATCGGGCGACGGGAATACGGCTCTCTGCTGTCGGTGCTGATTGACCAGCCGCAGAACGACGTGGTGCGCCTTCAGGTGATGGCGGCGGCGTACACGGCGCTGAGCCGCTGGGAGCCGCGTATCCGCCTCAGTTCTTTGGGCATAACCAGCGCCTTTGATGGCTCCATGGTGGTTGAGCTGACCGGCCAGCGCGCCGACGGCTCACCGCTCGCAATGTCTGTGCCTACGGGGGTGAACAGTGGCAGTAATTGACCTTTCGCAGCTGCCCGCACCGGAAGTGATCGAGGTGCCGGACTTTGAAACGCTGCTGGCCGAGCGTAAGGAAGCCCTGATTGCGCTTTATCCGACGGACGAACAGGCCGCCATGCGCCGCGTGCTGGCGCTGGAGTCCGATCCGATTGTGAAGTGCTTACAGGAAAGCGTTTACCGCGAAATCCTGCTGCGCCAGCGCATCAACGAGGCGGCGCAGGCGGTGATGGTGGCTTACGCGCTCGGCAGCGACCTCGACCAGCTGGCCGCGCGGAGTAACGTTGAGCGCCTGACCATCACCCCGGCCAACCTGGACGCCGTGCCGCCGGTTGAGGCGGTGATGGAATCGGACGACGCGCTGCGCGTACGCGTGCCGGAAGCCTTTGAGGGCTTATCGGTTGCCGGTCCGACGGCGGCCTATGAGTTTCACGCCCGCAGCGCGGATGGACGGGTGCAGGATGTGTCCGCCATCAGCCCGTCACCGGCGACGGTGCTTGTCACCGTACTGAGCCGCGAGGGCAACGGCACGGCAGCCGCTGATTTACTGAATACAGTGGACAAAGCGCTGAATGACGAAAGCGTGCGCCCGGTGGCGGACCGCGTGTCCGTGCAGCCTGCAACCATCAACGACTACAGAGTGCAGGCAAAGCTGCACCTGTTTGACGGAGTGGCCGCCGCGCCCTGTCTGGAGGCGGCAAACGAGCGGCTTGCCGCCTACCTTATCGAACAGAAAAAGCTGGGCCGCAGCGTGCGCCGCGAGTCTTACGGCGCAGTGCTGCGCGTGGCCGGTGTGGACTGGGTGGAAATCACTGAACCGGCAGCCGACATCATCATGGACCGCACGCAGGCGGGCAACTGCACCGGCACCGACGTGACGGTGGCGGACGACGGGGTGGCGCCATGAGTAACAGCCTGCTGCCGCCCGGCTCATCCGCGCTGGAGCGCTGTCTGGCGCAGGCGTGCAGCGGCATTTCCGGGCTGAACGTGCCGCTGCGCGACCTGTGGAACCCGGAGACCTGCCCGGTGAATTTTCTGCCCTATCTTGCATGGGCGTTTTCGGTGGACCGCTGGGACGAAGGCTGGGCGGAAAGCGTGAAGCGCAAAGTGGTGAAGGACGCGTTTTACATCCATCAGCACAAGGGCACCATCAGCGCGATCCGGCGCGTGGTCGAGCCGCTGGGCTATCTCATCCGCGTGATTGAGTGGTGGAAAACCAACGATGAGCCGGGCACGTTCCGGCTTGACGTGGGCGTGCTGGATACCGGCATTACCGAGGAAATGTATCACGAGCTGGAGCGCGTGATTGCGGACGCCAAGCCGTGCAGCCGCCATCTAACCGGGCTTTCGATCACCCTGGACGCAAACGGCACGGTGCCGGTGGCCGTTGCCAGCTACAGCGGCGACGAGCTGACCGTTTACCCCTACACCCCTGAACTAATCAGCGTCGGCGGGCCGGTGTATTCCGGCGCGACGGTGCATCTTATCGACCTGACGGAAGTGAGCGCATGACGACAAAATATTTTGCCCTGCTGACCAATCAGGGCGCGGCTAAGCTTGCCAACGCTGCCGCGCTCGGCACCAAAGTGAACATCACGCAGATGGCGGTAGGTGACGGCGGCGGCGCGCTGCCCACGCCCGACCCGGCACAGACGAAACTTATCGGCGAGAAGCGGCGCGCGTCGCTTAACTCGCTGACGATTGACGCCGCTAACGGCAGCCAGATTATTGCCGAGCAGATTATCCCGGAGGGCGAGGGCGGTTTCTGGATCCGCGAGATTGGCCTGTTTGACGCCGACGGCGTCATGATTGCCGTGGCTAACTGCGCCGAGACCTACAAGCCGCAGCTCGCCGAGGGCAGCGGGCGCACGCAGACGGTGCGCATGATTATCATCGTGAACAGCACCAGCGCGGTGACGCTGAAAATCGACCCTTCCGTGGTGCTGGCGACCCGGCAGTACGTGGATGATAAATCGATTGAGGTGCGCCAGTACGCCGACGGCCTGCTGGATGCACACATCAAGGCGGCAGACCCGCACACGCAGTACGCACCGAAGGCCAGCCCGACGTTTACCGGCACGCCGAAAGCACCGACGGCAGCAGCGGGAAACAACTCCTCGCAGCTGGCAAATACGGCGTTTGTTCAGGCAGCCATTGCCCAGCTGGTTGCCTCTTCTCCGGAGGCGCTGGACACGCTGAACGAGCTGGCGGCTGCGCTTGGCAACGATCCGAATTTTGCCGCCACGATGACAAATCAGCTGGCCGCACGGGCGCTGCTGGCCGGTAACGTGAATCAGCAGTTCTCGGCGAAAGACGCCACGCAGGACGGTCACGTGGTGAACCGGGGGCAGATGAATACCGCGCTGGCCCTGCATGCCCTGCTGAGTGGCTCTCCGACACAAAAGTTTTGGGTGCAAAGTGCACCTGGCGATGCGAACGCCGCCGTGCCGGTTTCCCTGCTAACGTCGGAGCTGGCAAAAAAAGCCGGGCTGAACGGTGATTCCGGGCAGACCTTCTATGCCCAGACCAGTGATATTGCTGGCGCGGCGGTTAATAACACCCGACTCGGGAACGTGCTGGGCGGATTCGCTTACCGGGGCGGCGATCCGGGGCAGGGTTTTGCGGTTGCGGGCGGTACGGCAGCTAACAGTGCCGTTGCTTACTGGCAGTTTCAGTCAGGCAGCAATGGCAATGGTGCGTGGGGAAAAATCCCTGCTGGCGGTCAGTGGTGCAGAACGAACATGACGATTGGCGCGAAGAGCGGGGTAACCTGGACATTTCCAGCTGGTTTCCCTAATGCTCCATGCATTTTACTGTCCGCAATTAATGGTTCGCCGCAGGCATGGCTTACGGGTGTTGGACCTAATAACTGCGGAGTTTATAACAATAATGATGGGCCACTTAACGTTAACCTGCTGGCATTCTGGTGACTATATGACTGATGAAAATAAAACTTTTCAGACCCCTGATACTGACCTCCGTGGCTATTCTCTTCGCTATTTCGTTTCAACTGACGCGGAAAACTACGTCAACGGAATGTTAATTGCCTTCACTGATGCGGACGCCGAAAGTTATATAGCGCAAAAACTGACTGAGCTTAATCAGGCGGAATTTGAAGCAACCGGTCCAGCAAGTCGTCTCATCAATGGAGTCATTGTTGAGGGTGAGCCAAGAATACCCGTGCTCAACACTGAGGCAAAGCTGGCGATTCTGGCTGCGCGACTACGCGACGCATCTACACAAATCCAGACGCTGCAGGATGCGGTCGATCTTGACATCGCAACCGATGAGGAAAAGTCCAGTCTGGTGGCGTGGAAGAGGTACCGCGTGCTGCTGAGCAGAGTCGATCCCGAAACTCAGCCCCCTGAAGAGTGGCCGCAGCAGCCAAAAACCTGACCAGTTAAAGCGCCCTTAGCGGGCGTTTTTTATTGCCCGTCGTTGTGCCATTTCTCACACAACACCCGGCGCGTGCGCGTGCGACCTTCACCTTTCACCATAGCGGAACCCCTTCACAGGAGAACCGCCATATGGCACAGGATTATCACCACGGCGTGCGCGTTGAGGAAATCAACGAGGGCACCCGAACCATCACCACCGTCAGCACGGCGATTGTGGGCATGGTCTGTACCGGCGATGACGCCGACGCGGCCACGTTCCCGCTAAACCGTCCGGTACTGCTGACCGACGTACTCACCGCGAGCGGCAAGGCGGGCGAGTCCGGCACGCTGGCGCGCTCGCTGGACGCCATCGCCGACCAGGCGAAACCCGTCACCGTCGTCGTGCGCGTGCCGCAGGGCGAAACCGAAGCTGAAACCACCGCCAATATCATTGGCGGCGTCAGTAACGGCCAGCGCACCGGCATGAAGGCGCTGCTGGCCGCGCAGGCGGTGTGCGGCGTTAAGCCCCGCATTCTCGGCGTGCCCGGTCACGATACGCAGGCTGTGGCTACCGAGCTGCTGAGCGTGGCGCAGAGCCTGCGCGGCTTTGCCTACCTGTCGGCGTACGGCTGTCAGAGCGTGGAAGAGGCGATTGCCTACCGCGCGAACTTCAGCCAGCGCGAGGGCATGCTCATCTGGCCGGACTTCATCAACTTCGACACCGTGCTGAAGGCGGACGCGACGGCCTTCGCCACCGCCCGCGCGCTGGGCCTGCGCGCCAAAATCGACGAGCAAACCGGCTGGCATAAATCCCTGTCGAACGTCGGCGTGAACGGCGTCACCGGCATTTCCAAAGACGTGTTCTGGGACCTGCAGGATCCGGCCACCGACTCCGGCCTGCTGAACCAGAACGACATCACCACGCTGATTCGTAAAGACGGCTTCCGCTTCTGGGGTTCGCGCTGCCTGAGTGATGACCCGCTGTTTGCGTTTGAGTGCTACACCCGCACCGCGCAGGTGCTGGCCGACACCATGGCCGAGGCGCACATGTGGGCGGTGGACGGCGCGCTGAATCCGTCGCTGGCCCGCGACATTATCGAGGGCATCCGCGCCAAGCTGCGCAGCCTCGTAAGTCAGGGCTATCTCATCGGCGCGGACTGCTGGCTGGACGAGAGCGTTAACGACAAGGACACGCTCAAGGCAGGCAAGCTGCTGATCGATTACGACTACACGCCGGTGCCGCCGCTGGAAAATCTGCTGCTGCGCCAGCGCATCACCGATCAGTACCTGGTCGATTTCGCCAGCCGCGTCAGCGCATAAGGAGACTGAATCATGGCATTACCCCGCAAGCTCAAGCACCTGAACCTGTTCAACGCAGGCAACAACTGGCAGGGGCTGATCGAGTCCGTGACACTGCCGAAAGTCACCCGCAAGTTCGAGAAGTATCGCGGCGGCGGCATGGCCGGTGCGGTGGACATCGACATGGGCCTGGACGACGGCGCGCTGGACACGGAATTTACCTGCGGCGGCGTTGAGGCGCTGCTGTTCAAGCAGATGGGCACCCTGACCGTGGACGGCGTGCAGCTGCGCTTTACCGGCTCCATTCAGCGCGACGACACCGGCGAGGTGCAGGCGGTTGAACTGGTGACGCGTGGCCGCCACAAGGAGCTGGACTCCGGCGAGTGGAAGACCGGCGAATCCAGCACCACCAAGGTGTCCGGCACCAACAGCTACGCCAAGCTGACCATTAACGGCGAAGTGCTCTACGAGATTGACCTGGTGAACATGATCCACATCGTGGACGGCACGGACCTGATGGAAGCGCACCGCAACGCGCTGGGCCTGTAACTGAACCAGTGAACCGGCAGGGGATTCCCTGCCGCCTTAACCCTTTTAGCGAGACATCATCATGACCGACAAAACCACCGAAAAAACCGTTGAGCTGGACACCCCGATCCTGCGCGGTAAGACCGAGATTAAAAGCATCGTCGTGCGCAAGCCGCAGTCCGGCGCGCTGCGCGGCACCCGCCTTCAGGCGCTGATGGACATGGACGTGAACGCCATGATCACCGTCCTGCCGCGCGTCACCACCCCGGCGCTGACCACGCAGGAAATCACCGAGATGGACCCCGCCGATCTGGTGAGCCTGTCCGTTGAGGTGGTCACTTTTTTACTGAAGAAGTCGGTGCTGTCGGATTTAGCGACGGCCTGACGGTTGACGATCTGGTGGCGGACATCGCCACCGTCTTTCACTGGCCGCCGTCCGTTACCGAGTTCATGACGCTGACCGAGGTACTGGAGTGGCGGCATAAGGCGATAATGCGACACGGGACCAGCGATGAGTGATAAAGACTTGCGCCTGCAGGTTGTTCTTAACGCGGTAGACAAACTGACCCGCCCCTTCCGTTCTGCCAGGGCCAGCACCCGCGAGCTGGCCGACTCCCTGCGCACCGCGCGCGCCAGCCTGAAGGACCTCGACGCGCAGGCCGCGCGCATCGACGGCTTCCGTAAAGCCCGCTCGCAGCTTGCCATCACCGCGAACAACCTCAAGGGCGCGCGCGAAGAGGCGGCGAAGCTGGCGACGCAGTTCAGCGCCACCAACCGGCCCACCGCCGCGCAGGCGAGGGTGCTGGAGCAGGCGAAGAACCGCGTGCGCGAGCTGCAGCAGAGCTACAACGGCCTGCTGGGTTCGGTGCAGCGCCAGCGCGCCGCGCTCACTGAATCCGGCATTGATACTAAAAAACTCAGTCAGGCGCAGCGTGACCTTAAAAGCCGCGCGGACGACGCGCGAGCAGCGATTGACCGCCAGCAAAAGTCGCTGAAGCGGCTCGGCGAGCAGCAGGCGAAAATCAATGCGCTGCGCGAGCGTCACGCCCGTTCGCTTGAGGTGCGCGATAAAATTGCCGGTGCCGGTGCGGCGACCACCGTCGCCGGGCTGGCGATGGGTGCGCCGGTGCTGGCCGCCGTAAAATCCTCTGCGGATATGGAAGACGCCATGAAGGGCGTGGCAAAGCAGGTTAACGGCCTGCGCGACAACGACGGCAACCGCACGGCGCAGTTCTACGACATGCAGGCCGCCATCAAGGCCGCGAGCGAGCAGCTGCCGATGGACAACGGCGCGATTGACTACGCCGCGCTGGTTGAGGGCGGCGCGCGCATGGGCGTGACCAACCAGAACGACTCCTACGAGGACCAGAAGCGCGACCTGCTGGCGTTTGCCACCACGGCGGCGAAGGCGTCCACGGCGTTTGAACTGCCCGCCGGTGAGCTGGCCGAGGGGCTGGGCAAGATTGCGCAGCTCTACAAAATCCCCACGCGCAACATCGAGCAGTTGGGCGACGCGCTGAACTACCTGGACGACAACGCGATGTCCAAGGGATCGGACATTATCGACGTGCTGCAGCGCATGGGCGGCGTGGCGGACAGGCTGGACTACCGCAAGGCGGCGGCGCTCGGCTCCACGTTCCTGAGCCTCGGCGCAACGTCGGAAACCGCCGCCAGCGCGGCAAACGCCATGGTGCGTGAACTCTCCGTCGCCACCATGCAGGGCAAGACCTTTATGGGCGGCATGGAGATGCTGAAGCTGGACCCGAAAGCCATTGAAAAGCAGATGACCACGGATGCGATGGGCACCATCCAGCGCGTGCTGGAGAAAGTGAACAACCTGCCCGCCGACAAACGTCTTACCGCGATGACCATGGTGTTTGGCAAGGAGTTCGGCAAGGACGCGGCGAAGCTCGCCAACAACATGCCGGAGCTGCGACGCCAGCTGCAGCTGACTCAGGGCAACGCGGCCAGCGGCTCCATGCAGAAAGAATCGGACATCAACAAGGACTCGCTGTCCGCGCAGTGGCTGCTGGTGAAAACCGGCGCGGCCAACACGCTGAGCAGCCTGGGCGACACGCTGCGCGCGCCGCTGATGGAAATCATGGACGCGGTGAAGCGCGTCACCGGCACCATGCGCCGCTGGGTGGAGTCCAACCCGGAGCTGGTAGGCAGGCTGATGAAAATCGCCGCCGTGGTGGCAACGGTAACGCTGGCGCTCGGCACGCTTGCCGTGGGCATGGCCGCCGTGCTCGGTCCGATCCTGATGTTGCGCTTTGGATTAAGCATGCTCGGCCTGAAAGGGCTGGCGAAGCTCTCGCCGCTGCTGGGCGGGCTGGGTAAGGCATTCTCCAAACTGGCGCCCGGTTTAGTGTCATCCGGCGATGGCATCAAAAAGCTGTTCTCACTGTTCAGCGGCGGCGAGGCCGGGGAGTCAGTGAACTGGCTGGAGAAAATCCGCGACGCGCTGGCGTCCCTGCGCGGTGGTGACGATGAGGACGAGGGCGGCGGCATTCTGAACGCCTTCCGCGAGGGCGCGCTGGAGAAAATCAAGGAGAAGGCGCAGGACGCCGGGCAGACGCTGGTTGCATCATTCCGTAATCCGATGGCCGGTGTGCGGGCGCTGGGCGCGCAGGTGCGCGGGCTGGCCGGTGCCGCCCTTGCGCCGCTGGCTGCGTCGGTGCGCGATGCCGGTGGCGCGCTGATGTGGCTGGTGAAGTCGCCGTTTGCGCTGCTGCGCACGGTGCTGACGGGCGTGATTTGGGCGCTCGGCGCGCTGCTGAGTCCCGTCGGGCTGGCCGTGGCGGCACTGGCCGGTGTGGCGCTGGTTATCTGGAAATACTGGGCGCCGATTAAAGCGTATTTAGGCAGCGTGGTGGACGGATTCCGGGCGGCAGCCGGACCCATCAGCGAGGCGTTTTCACCGCTGCAGCCGGTTTTCCAGTGGATCGGTGACAAAGTGCAGGCGCTGTTCGGCTGGTTTAAAGAGCTGCTGACGCCGGTGCATTCCACGGCGGCCGAGCTGGACAGCGCCGCCGCGAAGGGTAAAGCGTTCGGGCAGGCGCTGGCCGAGGGGCTGAACATGGTGATGCATCCGCTGGACAGCCTGAAGGCCGGGATCGGCGAGCTGCTGGATAAGTTCGGCCTCGTTAATAAGGCTGCGGCGGGCACGAAGCTGCCGGTGCCGCCGCAGGCCGCCAGCGTCAGTCCAGGCGGAAAAGTCACGCTGCCTGCGGGCGGCTTCCCGGCGTTTGCGGGCATGTACGACACCGGCGGCAACATTCCGGCAGGCCAGTTTGGCGTCGTGGGTGAGAACGGCCCGGAAATCGTCGGCGGCCCGGTGAGCGTAACCAGCCGCAGGCGCACCGCGCAGCTGGCGGCGATGGCGGCAATGACGCTTGGCATGGCGGCCGGAACGGCGGAGGCGAAGCCGCTGCACCCGCTGAGCCTGCCCGCACAGAGCTACCGGCAGGACGCGCCGCGCCAGCAGTCCGCAGCAACTACCGCGCCCGTAAGCATTCACGCGCCGATCACCATCGTGCAGCAGCCGGGACAGAACGCGCAGGAAGTGGTGGACGAGGTGATGCGCAGGCTGGAGGCGAAAGAGCGGCAGGCGCAGTCCCGCGCCCGCAGCAGTTACCGAGACCGTGGAGGATTTGAATCATGATGATGACGCTGGGCCTGTTTGTTTTCATGCTCAAGACGGTGCCGTATCAGGAATTGCAGCTGCAGCGCAGCTGGCGCTTCCCGTCGAACAGCCGCGTGGGCGTGCGTCCCGCGCTGCAGTTCCTCGGCCCGGATAACGATACGATCACGCTATCGGGCGTGCTGCTGCCTGAAATCACCGGCGGCAGGCTGTCGCTGTTCGCGCTGGAGCAGATTGCCGAGCTGGGCCGCGCGTGGCCGCTGATTGAGGGCAGCGGCACGATTTACGGCATGTTCGTGATCGAGAGCCTGAGCCAGACCAAAGCGGAGTTCTTCAGCGACGGCGTGTGCCGGCGCATTGAGTTCACGCTGACGCTGAAGCGCACCGATGAATCGCTGGGTGAAATGTTCGGCAGCCTCAGCGATCAGCTGTCGGCTATGCAGGGCGCGGCCACCGACGCCGCCGGTAAAGTCGGCTCGGCAGTTTGCGGGCTGTTCTCATGATGGCGGGCAGCTGGATTAACGGCCAGGCAAACGCGCCCGCGTTTCGCCTGACGCTTGCCGGTGCGGACGTTACGCAGAAGATAGAGCAGCGGCTTATCAGCCTGACGCTGACCGATAACCGCGGCTTTGAAGCGGACCAGCTTGACATTGAGCTGGACGACGCGGACGGGCAGCTGATGATGCCGCGCCGGGGCGTTGAGCTGTCGCTGGCGCTGGGCTGGAAAGGGGAGGCGCTTTTCCCGAAAGGCACCTATACCGTGGACGAAATCGAGCACAGCGGTACGCCGGACCGGCTGACCCTGCGCGCGCGCAGCGCGGACTTCCGCCAGACGCTGAACACGAAGCGCGAAAAGTCGTGGCATCAGACCAGCGTGGGCGCGGTGGTGAAAGAGATTGCCGGGCGGCACAAGCTCAAAACGGCGATAGGCGACGACGTGGCGAAGATGGCGCTGGACCATATCGACCAGACCAACGAGTCAGACGCCAGTTTCCTGATGCGGCTGGCGAAACAGTGCGGCGCGGTGGCCTGCATCAAAAACGGCAATCTGCTGTTTATCCGTCAGGGGCAGGGCAAAACGGCCAGCGGCAAAGTGCTGCCCGCCATCACCCTCGTGCGTAAAGACGGCGACGGCCATCGCTTTACGCTGGCTGACCGCGACGCCTACACCGGCGTGATCGCGAGCTGGCTGCACACCCGCGAGCCGCAGAAAAAGCCAGAAACCACGGTGAAGCGCAAGCGCCCCAAGCCTGCTGCGCAGAAGAAGGAGCCGGAGGCGAAGCAGGGCGACTACCTGATCGGAACAGATGAAAACGTCCTGGTGCTGAGCCGCACCTATGCGAACCGGGCCAACGCTGAGCGGGCTGCCAAAATGCAGTGGGAGCGGCTGCAGCGCGGGGTGGCGACATTCTCTATTCAGCTGGCGCGTGGCCGTGCGGATCTCTACACGGAAATGCCGGTGAAGGTGAGCGGGTTCAAACAGCAGATTGATGCGGGGGAGTGGATTATCACGACGCTGACGCATGGACTAACTGCAGAGAACGGATTTACAACAAGTATTGAGCTTGAAGTTCAAATTGACTCATTAGAGATGGAATAAATTAGGTTTAATCTAATTTTAATTGTAGCATTAGCAAAAAAGCTAAGCCGGAGGCGCGTATGATGAACTGTCCTTTGTGTGGCAATGCTGCACATACCCGAAGTAGTTTCCAGGTATCAAAGGAAACAAAAGAGCGTTACAACCAATGCCAGAACATCAATTGCAGTTGTACGTTTAAATCTCACGAAACGGTTTCAGAAATAATCATGAGTCCCGGAAAAGTTAAACCCGTTCCTCCTCACCCAGATCGTTCGCTGCAGGGCTCACTTTGGATGTGAGCGTTGTATTTCCATTACCCGCTTAGGCGGGTTTTTTTATGCCTAATGGTCGCCCGCTTTACTTGAGAGTGTCGCAACCCTAAAAGTCGTGCGACACTTTTGCGACACTGCCACTTTGGACAACAAAAAAGCCACCCTGAAAGGTGGCTTAAATACATGATTCTAATAACTAAATTTGGTGGCCCCTGCTGGGTTTGAACCAGCGACCAAGCGATTATGAGTCGCCTGCTCTAACCACTGAGCTAAGGGGCCAGCGGAGCGGGGATTATAGAGTATCTTGTTAGGGTGATCCAGAGTTCGCCATTTGGATGGTGAAAATTACAGCAATAGCTGACTCTTTGATCTCAAAAAGAAAAATCTATTATCCCACGCTTTATCACTTATTAAGCGCCCAATCATCATTGGTTTTTGAGACCAGGCTCATTCGAAAGTTTGCTGATGCTACAAATAGCGCGAGGCGGGCTTATTGAGAGAGATGAAAGGCAATATGGCGATGCGTGCCTCTTCGTAACTCTGCCAAAGCTGCACATCTTCCACAGACGGGATGGTCACCAACTCGCCGGCATCAAGCCCACGTAGCGCTGCCGAGACTAAATCATTCACTTCCATCAGCATCTCAGCGGGAAGTTCGTTGATGGATTTTCCTGCGCGCTCAAAGATCTCGGTACGCGTTAAGCCGGGCAGCACAGCTTGCATACGCACACCGCTTTCAACTAATTCTCGATGAAGATTACGAGTCAGTGAAAGCACATACGCTTTGCTGGCGTTGTACGCGCCATTGGCCGATTCGTTTACTAGCGCTAGCACTGAAGCAATATTCACAATCGTACCATTGCGACGCGCACGAAATGCCTGCGCAGCAGTGTGGGCCAGCTGCGTCAGTGCCACGATATTTAACGTCAGCATCGTTTGAATTTTCGCGATGTCACCGTCGATGAATTCACCTTCTACAGTCATGCCCGCATTGTTTACCAGCAGAGTAATCTTTTTATTTTGCTCGATTTCGTGAGCGACTCTTTGCAAATCATCGGGGTTGGTGAGGTCGGCCGCTAACACGCTGACTTCAACGTTATGCGCTTCACGCAGAGATTGCGCCAACAGATTGAGCCGGGCTTCATCACGCGCCACCAGAATCAGGTTTGTGCCGCGTGCTGCCAGCTGTTTTGCATAGGTAGCGCCAATTCCGCTTGATGCGCCGGTGATCAAAGCCAGTTGTTGTGACATGGTATGTTCCTCTAAATGATGGTTATCATATTTACGAGGTTTAATATGACGGTCATAATATTTATCGGCAAGCTAGAATATGATGGTTGTAATAATTACACTGATTGCCATCAACGATGTCGGAGTCAATGAAGATGGAAAAGCTGAGCCATAAAGCGCGCACACGACAGCGCATTCTGGATGAAGCCTCTGTAGTGATGCGCGAGAACGGCACTGAAAGCATCGGCGTCGCGGCGCTGATGAAGCGAGTGGGATTAACGCACGGCGGCTTTTATGCCCACTTCGCTTCGCGCGAAGATTTGGTGCAAGCGGTGATCGCTGAGATGTTTGCCGATTCGGCGCGTCGCTTTGCGGATATCACCTCAATTGAAGATCCCGCTGAACGACTCAATCAATTGATTGATAGCTATTTATCCGAGCAGCATTGCAGTATGCCGGGTGAAGGCTGTCCGCTGCCTGCGCTGGTGAGTGAGATGGCGCATTTGCCAGTGGAAGCACGCACGCTGTTTTCGCAGCGGCGTGAAGCGATGCGTCAGCGTTTAGCATTGACGCTGCGCGAACTTAACCATCCGCATGCGGATGACGCCGCGACCACCATGTTGGCTGAAATGGTTGGCGCGGTGGCAATGGCACGTGCTTGTCCGGACGACGAGGAAGCACGCACCATGCTGGCGAGCAGTCGTCGGTCGGTAAAACAACGCGCCGGACTGGAGATGGCATGAGCGAGCACGATATCCGCGACATTATTGCGCCTGATTTACAGGTGCTGTTTTGTGGCATCAATCCGGGCAAGTCGTCGGCGCACACCGGATTTCACTTTGCGCATCCCGGCAATCGCTTTTGGAAAGTGATTTACCAGGCCGGCTTTACGCGCGAGTTACTTAAGCCCGAGCAGGAGCAGCGGCTGCTGGAAACCGGCTGTGGCATCACAATGCTGGTGGAGCGTCCGACGGTGCAGGCTAACGAGTTGGACGGCGATGAATTACGCGACGGTGGTTCACGCCTGCAGCAAAAGATTCTGCATTATCAGCCGCGTGCGCTGGCGGTGTTGGGCAAGGATGCCTTTCAGAAAGCGTTTCGTCAGCGCAAAGTTGAGTGGGGCGAGCAGCCGAAAACGCTGGGTGAAACGCGCTTGTGGGTGCTGCCTAATCCGAGCGGGTTAAATCGTGCGACGCTGGAAGAGATGGCTGCATCCTATCGCCAACTGAATGATTGGCTGCAGCGCAACGCATGATAGAGCGACTCTTCAGGCAATAAAAAACCCCGGCAAGCCGGGGTTTTTTCGTCTCGACAACGATTAATCGTCGAGGAAGCTACGCAGTACTTCGGAGCGGCTTGGGTGACGCAGCTTACGCAGCGCCTTGGCTTCGATCTGACGAATACGCTCACGCGTTACATCAAACTGTTTGCCAACCTCTTCCAGCGTGTGGTCGGTGTTCATGTCGATACCGAAACGCATACGCAGCACTTTCGCTTCACGCGCGGTCAGGCCAGCCAACACGTCGTGGGTTGCTGAGCGCAGGCTTTCCGAGGTTGCGGAATCCAGCGGCAGCTCAAGCGTGGTGTCTTCGATAAAATCGCCCAGATGCGAATCTTCATCATCACCAATCGGCGTCTCCATAGAGATCGGCTCTTTAGCGATTTTCAGCACTTTGCGGATCTTATCTTCAGGCATCAGCATACGTTCAGCCAGCTCTTCCGGCGTCGGTTCGCGCCCCATCTCCTGCAGCATCTGACGCGAAATACGGTTGAGTTTGTTGATGGTCTCAATCATATGCACCGGAATACGGATGGTGCGCGCCTGGTCAGCGATAGAGCGGGTGATAGCCTGACGGATCCACCATGTGGCGTAAGTTGAGAACTTATAACCACGACGATATTCAAACTTATCAACGGCTTTCATCAGACCGATGTTGCCTTCCTGAATCAGATCGAGGAACTGCAGACCACGGTTGGTGTATTTCTTGGCGATAGAGATAACCAGACGTAAGTTTGCTTCAACCATCTCTTTCTTCGCACGGCGCGCTTTCGCTTCGCCGATAGACATGCGACGGTTAATGTCCTTCACCTGCTCGATGGTCAAGCCGGTTTCTTCTTCGATCTGCTGCAGTTTGTACAGCGAACGATTTACATCATCTTCAACTTCCAGCAGCTTCTCAGACCATGGCTTGTTCATTGCCAGCGCGGCTTTGAACCAGCTTGGGTTGGTTTCGTTGCCGGTGAACAGCGTGATGAAGTTTTTCTTCGGCATTTTGCACAGTTCAATACACAGCTTCATGATCAGGCGCTCTTGCGTACGCACGCGCTCCATCATTTCACGCATATTGTTTACCAGGTAGTCGAACTGCTTCGGTACCAGGCGGAACTGCTTGAACACTTCAGAAAGATTCTGGATTTCGGCTACGGCGTCAGCATGGCTGCGGCCTTTAGCTTTGATGACGGTACGCGTGGTTTCATACTGCGTACGCAGGTCGCCAAACTTCTCGCGAGCCAGTTCTGGATCGATAGAATTATCGTCGTCAGAGCTGTCGTCATCCTCTTCATCTTCTTCTTCATCGTCGTTACGATCTTCCTGAGATAACTCAGAACCCACGTGCGTGGCGGTCGGCGCGATATCTTCTTCGGCGTTAGGATCGATGAAGCCGATGATCAAGTCAGACAGGCGATAGTCGCCCGCTTCTACGCGATCGTATTGATCGAGCAGATAGGTGATCGCTTCCGGATATTCGGCTACAGAGCATTGGACCTGGTTGATACCGTCTTCGATGCGCTTAGCGATGTCAATTTCGCCTTCGCGCGTCAGCAGTTCAACGGTACCCATTTCGCGCATGTACATGCGCACCGGGTCGGTGGTGCGGCCAATTTCAGATTCAACACTGGATAAAACCTGAGCGGCGGCTTCTGCGGCATCTTCGTCAGTATCGGAGCTGTTTTCATTCAGTATCAGATCATCAGCATCAGGCGCTTCTTCAACAACCTGAATACCCATGTCATTAATCATCTGGATGATGTCTTCGATCTGATCGGAGTCGACGATATCTTCCGGCAGATGGTCATTGACCTCAGCATAGGTCAAATAGCCTTGCTCCTTACCACGGGTGACAAGTAGCTTAAGCTGTGACTGCGGGTTTTGCTCCATAAGACGGTATCCACACTTCTGTTAATTAGATTGGTGTCGGTCGGCGCGAGCCAACTATAACAGTGAAGGCGTTGTGTTTTTGCCGCTGCCTACATCGCGGCCAGGGCTGAAGCCCATCTATAATCGGCACTTAAGCCGCTTGTGTTCTTTCCGAGGCTAACTTACTTGCCATTTTCAGTGCTGGCAGTGCTCGCAATCCTCACGTACTTCAGTACGCTCCGGTTGCTGTGCGCTGGCAGCACTGAAACTGGCTGCGACGTTGACGCCTCTAAATTTGTGCTGTGTGTTTCCGGCTTCGCTTATCGCGTCTATCATTCCGGAAATCACTGAACCAGAATGCTGTTTTTAACGTACTTGCAGTTCTGATCCCGTTAAAATCTTATTTTTTCGCTAATGCCTGGCTTAAAGCCCAGAATTCACGGCGTTCGACGGCGCTTAGGCCTTCAGTTCGCTCGCGTGCGATCAGCGCTTCAAGGCGCTGTTCGAGTGCGGAATCGTAAATGCTCGCCAGTGAATCCTGGAACACTTCTTCCGCCTCTTCATCCACTATCATGTGGTTCCAGGTGGCCAGTGTTTCAAGGGGCTGGCTAAAATTTGTTCCGCGATATAACTCTAGTAGCTGTCCGGTGGTCAGGCCAGGATTCTCTGTACAACGGCTGACTAACTCCACAAATAGCGGTAAACCCGCCATTTTTGACTGCTCCAGTCCATCCAGTGTAGGCACGATGGAGGCAAATTGCGGATTCTGCACTAATAACGCGATCAATACGCGCATGGTGGTGCGCTTCAACGGTGGGGCAGTTGGCAGCACTCCGCTTTCTGCCAGCTTCGGCATCAGCTTGTCTAACTGGTTATCGTCAAGAATCCCGAGTTTATTACCCAAGGTTTGACGCATATAAATGCGCAGCGTTTCACCGGGAATTTGACTAATCAGCGGTAACGCCAAGGTCGCCAGCTTGGTCTTGCCATCGCGTGTACTCAAATCCACTTGCGGCATCAGGCTGTCGAACAAAAATGTGGAGAGCGGTGTAGCCTGCTCCATCCGCGCTTCAAAGGCTTCTTTGCCCTCTTTGCGTACCAGCGTGTCCGGATCCTCGCCATCGGGCAAAAACATAAAGCGTAGCTGACGACCATCATTCATGTAAGGCAATGCGGTTTCGAGCGTACGCCATGCTGCTTCACGTCCGGCGCGGTCACCGTCGTAACAGCAAATCACGGTATCCGTTGAGCGATAAAGCAGCTGAACGTGTTCAGCGGTGGTCGACGTGCCCAACGAAGCTACGGCATAATCGATGCCAAACTGCGCCAGCGCCACCACGTCCATATAACCTTCGACAACCAGCAAACGCGCGGGTTGCGGATGATTTTTTTGCGCTTCATAAAGCCCGTATAACTGGCGGCCTTTATGGAAAATCGGTGTTTCCGGTGAGTTCAGATACTTCGGCGTATCGTTGCCCAGCACGCGGCCACCAAAACCAATCACGCGGCCACGCTTATCACGAATAGGGAACATCACACGATCGCGGAAGCGATCGTAGGTGCGGCCAGAGTCATTGCTGACCAACATGCCCGCTTCCATCAGCGATTCGCGATCGTCTTTCTGCTGCCCAAAGCGCTTCAGAGCATTATCCCAACCCGCAGGCGCATAGCCGATAGCGAAGTGATCGATCACTTCCTGACTAAGACCGCGCGTGGCGAGATAGTTCTGCGCAGATTGCGCTTGTGGATTACGCAGGCTCTGTTGATAGAAGCCGTTCAGGCCATCCAGCAACTGATAAAGACTTTGACGTTGATGGCGCTCCATCTGGCTAGGACCGTTGCCCGCTTCATACGGCACTTCTAAGCCATGAAGCGTGGCGAGCTCCTCAACGCTCTCAACAAATTCCAGACGATCGTGATTCATCAGGAAGTCGATGGCGTTGCCTTTGGCGCCACAGCCGAAGCAGTAATAGAACTGCTTCTCACCGCTTACGGTGAAAGAGGGGGTTTTCTCGTTATGAAAAGGACAGCACGCGTGATAGTTCTTACCCTGCTTTTTCAGCTTAACGCGGGCATCGATAATATCCACGATGTCCGTGCGGGCAAGTAAGTCGTTGATAAATATGCGTGGAATTCGTCCAGCCATAAGCCCCGATTTTTCAGCTCATAAACGACAACAAGCCGCGCTTCCTTTCGGAAAGCACGGCCTTTTACTTGACTCTGTCTGCGTTTATCACGCGGCGGAAGCAAGCTTCCGCAAGAAATTAGTACAGACGAGTGCGGCGTGCGTTTTCGCGAGCCAGTTTCTTGGCATGACGCTTAACTGCAGATGCTTTAGCGCGCTTACGCTCAGTGGTAGGCTTCTCGTAGAACTCACGGCTACGAACTTCTGCCAAAACACCTGCTTTCTCGCATGAACGCTTAAAGCGACGCAGTGCTACGTCGAACGGCTCGTTTTCACGTACTTTAATTACCGGCATGTAACTCTTACCTCGATAAAATTCGGTTTTTGCTGCTGACTGCGGCGCCAGCACATTTCAAAATGGTGCAGCATTTTACTCCAGCCGCGGCCGACTTGTAAAGCACCATGTATAATTTAGAACCAACAGGGGCATATGCCATCGCGGCTGCCGGTTTTTTCAGGCCGTGGAGTATAGCGCACTCTTTGTGCGACAGAAAAACACTTTTTCAGGGGCAAAGTCTCTGGCGTGAGAATTGCCTGTGTTACACTGCGCGCCGCACGAAGAGGGTGATAAAAGCTATGCGAGTTCTGGGTATTGAAACGTCCTGCGATGAAACCGGCATCGCGATTTACGACGATGCGTCCGGTCTGCTGGCAAATCAACTATATAGCCAGGTGAAACTGCATGCCGATTACGGCGGCGTGGTGCCGGAACTGGCATCGCGTGACCACGTACGTAAAACCGTGCCGCTGATTCAGGCGGCACTGAAAGAAGCGGGCCTTGAGCCACAACAGATTGACGGCGTCGCCTACACCGCCGGGCCCGGATTGGTGGGCGCGCTGCTGGTTGGCGCCACCATTGGCCGTGCGTTGGCGTTCGCCTGGAAGGTGCCGGCGGTGCCGGTGCATCATATGGAAGGGCATCTTCTGGCGCCGATGCTGGAAGAGAATCCGCCGGAATTCCCGTTTGTCGCGCTGCTGGTTTCCGGTGGGCATACGCAATTGATCAGCGTAACCGGTATCGGTGAATACACCTTACTGGGCGAATCGATTGACGATGCGGCAGGCGAAGCGTTCGATAAAACCGCCAAGCTGCTGGGGCTGGATTATCCCGGCGGACCGATGCTGTCGCGTATGGCGCAGCAGGGCACGCCAAACCGTTTCCGCTTCCCGCGGCCAATGACCGATCGTCCGGGATTGGATTTCAGCTTCTCCGGCCTGAAAACCTTTGCGGCGAATACCATTCGCGAGCATCAGGGCGACGAGCAAGCTCGCGCGGATATCGCCCGCGCATTTGAAGATGCGGTGGTGGATACCTTAATGATTAAGTGCAAACGCGCGCTTGAGCAAACCGGCTTCAAACGTTTGGTGATTGCGGGTGGCGTCAGCGCTAACCGCACGCTGCGTGAGCGCATGGCCGAGATGATGCAAAAGCGTGGTGGCGAAGTGTTTTACGCGCGCCCTGAGTTTTGCACCGATAACGGCGCGATGATTGCTTACGCGGGCATGGTGCGTCTCAAAGGCGGCACCAGCGGTGGACTCGGCGTCAGCGTGCGGCCGCGTTGGCCGCTGGCAGAATTGCCCGCCATTTAAAACCAAAAAACCGGCCTCGCGCCGGTTTTTTTATTTCTTCTTTTTCCGCTTCCAGATCTTATTTTCCTGGCCGCGCCACAGGCGCTGGATGTTGTCGTGGTGCCGCAACAGAATCAGACACGAGAGCATCGAAACGGGGAAAGTAAATTGCGGTTTGAACCACCACACGTAAAACGGTGCGATCAGCGCGCTGACAATCGCGCCAAGTGACGAATAGCCGCTAAGCAGCACCGTCAGCAGCCAGGTTCCGGTCATCAGTCCCGTCAAATCCCAGCCAATCGGCGCAATCGCACCAAAGGCCGTCGCCACGCCTTTACCGCCGCGAAAACGAAAGAACACCGGATAGATGTGGCCCAGACAGGCGGCAATCGCCGTGAGGCCAAGATAGAGCGGGGCAACGTGCAGCAGATAAGCAATCCACACCGGCAGCATGCCTTTTGCCACGTCGAAAATCAGCACCGCCGCAGCGGCGGCTTTGCCACCAATGCGCAAAACGTTGGTCGCGCCAGGATTGCCTGAGCCTTGCGAGCGCGGATCGGGTAAACCAGCCAGTTTACAGACCAATATCGCACTGGAAATCGAGCCGCAAAGATACGCGAAAATAATCATACCAAGCGCGATAGCACTCATAGCGTCGTACCGTTCCTTTTGGGTCGTTTTGTTCTCGATAAGCGTGGATAATACGCATAATCCGCCGGAAGTGGTATCCGGCTTAGCCAAAAACAGAGACTGACATCATGGATATCGTATTTATCGAGCAGCTTACCGTGTTCACAACTATTGGCGTTTACGACTGGGAACAGGGCATGCAGCAGAAGCTGGTGCTCGATGTCGAAATGGCGTGGGACAACCGTCACGCCGCCGCCAGCGACGATGTGAATGATTGTCTGAGCTATGCCGATGTCACGGAAGTGATCCTCAATCATCTGCAAGGCCAGCGTTTTGCCCTGGTCGAAAGGGTAGCAGAAGAAATCGCCGATCTGTTGATGAATCGTTTCAAAACCCCTGGAGTACGCATAAAGGTAGGAAAACCGGGCGCTGTAGCGCAGGCGGCCAGCGTTGGCGTACGTATTGAGCGCGGGACTATTCCGAAATAAATCTTCCGTGATTGCCATCACAATGAAACCAAACCAAATTATGGTGTGTCTCACTTGAGACCGTTGCGCTAACCAGCAGGAAGTGACCGAATTTCTTAAGGTTTCCTTCAGCGTGACGCAGGCATAATTTCAGGCGGTAGCCCTTTGCGACCGCCTTTTTACTGTTTAAAACGGATAGAGGAAATATTTTGATGGCAGACATTCACCAGCTTTGGGTAGCTGCAATCCTGGGGGTTGTAGAAGGCCTCACGGAATTCCTGCCGGTCTCTTCCACGGGCCACATGATTATTGTTGGCCATCTGTTGGGTTTTGAAGGCCAGACCGCTGAAACCTTCGAAGTGGTGATTCAGCTCGGTTCGATTCTGGCTGTGGTCGTGATGTTCTGGCGCCGCCTGTTTGGTTTGATCGGCATTCACTTCGGTGAGGTCAAACATGAAGGCGTGGGGACGGGCAAATTAACCCTGATTCATATTCTGTTAGGTATGGTGCCTGCGGTGGTGATTGGTTTGCTGCTGCACGACCAAATCAAAACGCTGTTTAACCCGATCAACGTGATGTATGCGCTGGTGGTCGGCGGTGTGCTGCTGCTGGTGGCGGAATACTTCAAGCCGAAGCAGCCGAAAGCGGTTGGCGTTGACGATATCACCTACCGTCAGGCATTTATGATTGGCTGCTTCCAGTGTCTGGCGCTGTGGCCGGGCTTCTCGCGCTCAGGTGCGACGATTTCTGGCGGTATGCTGATGGGCGTGAGCCGTTATGCGGCGTCAGAGTTCTCGTTCATTCTGGCGGTGCCGATGATGATTGGCGCCACCGGACTGGATCTCTACAAGAGCCTCGGCTTCCTGACGATGCAGGATTTCCCAATGTTTGCCGTCGGTTTTGTAACGGCTTTCGTCGTGGCGCTGCTGGCGATCAAGGTGTTCCTTGAGCTGATCAAGCGTATCTCGTTCGTCTCTTTCGCTATCTACCGCTTCATTGTTGCGGCCGTGGTTTACGCCATCTTTATGTAAGTTGCCCCGCGCGGCTGGTTACACTGGCCGCGCGTTAATCAATTCCGCCTGCAGCACCGCCACACGCCGACGCGTCAACTCTTCCCGCACTTCCGCCCCTTTAAAACCTGCTGCCACCACATCTTTGGTTGGCACCGCTTGCGCCAGCGCAAACGCCTGACGCAAATAGTCGCCTTGCGGATAAGCCATGCTTTCCAGACCCGCACGCCCGCGCGCATCCGCTTCGCTGGTCAGCGCCATCTTCTCCACACGATCGGGCTTGCGCCAGGCATCAATTCGATCAAAAAGCGCGATTAACGCGTCAGCTGGCTGGCGCTCAATGGTGTGCACCACGTCATGAAATTCGGTTACCACTAACGCCAAATCACGCACCTGATTCGGTACGCGCAGGCGCTGGCACAGCGCTTCAACAATCGGCACGCCCGCGAGGCCATGACCATGATGGCTCGGCCATTTTTCTGCTGGCGTCAGCGCCTTACCGACATCGTGGAACAGCGTAGCGAAACGCACATCAAGCTGATCCGAAAGCGCGGCGGACATCGCCAGCGTCATCAGCGCATGGATGCCGGTATCAATCTCGGGATGCCATTTGATCGGGGCCGGAATGCCATACAGGTTATCGATTTCCGGGAACAGCACCTGCAGCGCGCTGCAATCACGCAGCACCTGGAAATAGACCTGTGGATTGCGCGTCAGCAACGCTTTTTCCGTCTCTTTCCACACCCGTTCTGCGGTGAGATGTGCCAGTTCGCCGCTGACCGCCATTTCGCGCATCAGCGCCTGGGTTTCATCGGCAATACGGAAATTAAGATGGGCAAAACGGGCGGCGAAACGCGCCACGCGCAATACACGCAGCGGATCTTCATTAAAGGCGGCGGAAACATGGCGCAGCTGGCGTTTCGCCAGGTCGCGCTGACCGCCATAAGGATCAATCAGCTCGCCGCTGTCGCTTTGGGCGATGGCATTGATGGTGAGATCGCGGCGCTGCAGATCTTGCTCGAGCGTGACATCCGGCGCGAACTGCGTCACAAAGCCGGTGTAACCGTTGCCGCTTTTGCGTTCCGTACGCGCCAGCGCATACTCTTCTCGGCTTCGCGGATGCAAAAAAACCGGAAAATCCCGGCCAACCTGCTGATAACCTTCCGCCAGCATCGTATCTGGCGTCGCGCCTACAACAACCCAATCTCTATCTTTTACCTGCAAACGCAGTAAGGCATCGCGCACTGCGCCACCGACCAGAAACGTCTTCACTCAACCACTCCAGAGGCAGATCAAAAATTGCGTGCTGAACACGCTTGTTACTTGATTGTTGCATACTTTGGCTAAATATCGGGCACGCCAAAAAGGGCATCTTACGATCCCCTTAAATAAAAGAACAAATCTGCGTGGCGCGTTAGTTCATCCAGCGATCGTTTTTCTTACGACGCGGCACCATATGCGGCAGCAACAGACCTAATAGCAGACCAACGCCCAGCACGCCGCCGCCATACATAAACCACTGCATGATGATGGTGCGCTGCTTGTCATCCAGCTGCACATTGGCGGCGCTGACTTTCTTCTGCGCGACAATCAGCTCATTTTTCAGCTTCTGATTCTCGGCTTTCAGGCCATCAATGGTGCCGTCGCTGTTGGCGACTTTGTTCTGCATCTCAGAAGTGCGCTGATTCCAGCTGTTATCGATATTCGCCAGTTTGGCCGTCAGGTCTTTAACCTGCTGCTCCAGCTGTGGTACGCGGGTACGCAGGCTAGGACTGGCGCTCAGCTGCGAAAGTGGAATCCAGTTGGTTTTGCCTTCTGCATCACGAATCTGACCATATTGAGAGTCGTTATTGGTCTGCAGCAAAGTGACTTCCTCTCCGGCGTTCAGCTTACCGATCAGGCGATATTGATCGCCCGGACCGCTGCGCACCCAAGTGGATAATTCATCGGAGATGTAACGCTTTTCGTCAGCAGCATGAGCAGGTGTGATGGCGCTGAAAGCCAGCAAAGAAAGGGCAGCAAGTGTGATTTTTTTCATTCGATGTCGTTTTTTCTTAATGGCGTAAAATTACCGGCACAGTCTGGAGACGCTTCTCAAAAATCTGAATGAGAACTATCCTGGTCTCAATCCGGTGCGAAAAGGGTCGTAAAAGCACAAGAAAGCGGAGACAGCGGGCTTCCGGTGCATTACTCTTCGCCAGATTAAACTCGTAAGTGCCAGCAGCGTATTGAATAAAAAATTATGACCATCGAAATCGAATTAAAGTTCATTGCTACACCGCAAGCCGCCGAAAAACTGGCGGAAAATCTTGCCGCGTGGCCACATCAGCACTTCGCCGCGCGCGAGCTGACCAATATCTATTATGAAACCGATGACAACCAACTGCGTCGTTGGGACATGGGCCTGCGTATTCGTGGCGTTGACCAACGCTATGAAATGACGCTGAAAGCGGCCGGTAAAACCGTTGGCGGACTGCATCAGCGTCCGGAATACAATGTTGATCTCACTGAGCCGCAGCTCGATATCGCGCGCCTGCCAGCCGATATCTGGCCGCAGGACACCGATATCGCCGTACTGCAATCGCGCCTGCAGCCGCTGTTCAGCACTCATTTTCAGCGTGAGGCCTGGCTGGTGCAATTTGGCGACAGCGAAATTGAAGTGGCATTTGACCGCGGCGAAGTGGCTGCCGGTGAATTCAGCGAACCGCTTTATGAAGTCGAGCTGGAGCTCAAAAGTGGGCAACGCGATGACATGCTGAAGTTCGCTGAAGCGCTGATTGCGCAGGGCGGATTGCGCCTCGGCAGCCTGAGCAAAGCCGCGCGCGGCTACCAGTTGGCGCAGGGTAACTTACCGCGCCCCATCCGTACGTTGCCATTGCAGAAAATCGCCGCGAAAGCGTCGGTTGAGCAGGGCATGATCAACGCAATGACCGCGGCACTGAATCATTGGCAATATCACGAAGAAGTGTGGCTGCGTGGTAATAAAGATGCCAAAGCGGCGGTAATTGATGCGCTGGAAACGCTGCGCCAGGCGTTCTCACTGTTTGGTGCGTTGGTACCACGCAAAGCCAGCAGCGATCTGCGTCAGAAATTAACCCGTCAGGAAGAGTTGCTGGCCGATGAAGAGAATAATGCTGAAGCCACTTGCTTCTCGTTGACCTCCGTTGAAGCCCAGTTAGCGCTTACTCACTGGCTGGTTGAGTCTCAATGGAAAAACTGGCTCGACGACAAGAGCAAAAGCAAGCTGCAGGGATCGTTCAAGCGCTTCAGCGATATTATGCTGAGTCGTATTGCCGCCGATCTCAGAGAAACTTTCGTTGATGTACAACTGTTCAATGAGTTCCAGGATAAAGCGACGCGCCTGAATCGCCAACTGCTGGCGGTGAACCTGCTGGCGGGTGCTTATCCGGCCGAAGAGGTGAATGTTTGGCTGGACGGTTGGCTGGAGTTACAGCATGCGATTCGAGAGAAGCAGGAACGTGGCTTAATGCATCTGGTTAACCTGGCCGTGCGCCCCGCACCTTTCTGGCTCAATAGCGGAATCAAACGCTAACGAAAAATCCAATCAGGGAGAGAAGATGTTGTTACCGTTACCGGCGCTCATGCAGGCGCAGTTGGCTAATGTGGCAGAGCGACTTAATTTGCCACCCTCAGTGTTCACGCCAGAACAGGCGGGTGCGCTGACCTTTAGTGACTTTATCCTCGATAACCTGCATCAGCATCCCGAATGGTGGCAGCATCTGCAACAGCAAGCGCCTGCCCCCGATGAGTGGCAAAACTATGCCAGCTGGCTGAACGATGCACTGCAAACGGTTAATAATGAAACCTCCCTTATGCGTGAACTGCGTTTGTTCCGTCGTCATATGCTGGTGCGCATCGCCTGGATGCAGGCGCTGCAACACTCCACTACCGAACAAAGTTTGCAGCAACTCAGCACGCTGGCAGAGATCCTCATCGCTGCCGCGCGCGACTGGGTTTGGCAGGATTGCAGCCGCGACTTTGGCACGCCATGCAATGAAGCCGTTGAAGCCCAACCGATGCTGATTCTCGGCATGGGTAAACTCGGCGGCTGCGAACTCAACTTCTCTTCTGATATCGATCTGATTTTTGCCTGGCCGGAAAACGGCGTTACTCAAGGTGGACGGCGCGAGCTCGACAATGCGCAATTCTTCACGCGCATGGGGCAGCGGCTGATCAAAGTGCTCGATCAACCAACAGTGGATGGATTTGTCTATCGCGTGGATATGCGCCTGCGTCCGTTCGGTGATAGCGGTCCGCTGGTGCTGAGTTTCGCGGCACTGGAAGATTATTATCAGGAGCAAGGCCGCGACTGGGAACGCTATGCGATGGTCAAAGCCCGGCTAATGGGCGACGACCACGGCCACTGGAGCCAGGAGTTGCAACAAATGCTGCGGCCGTTCGTCTATCGCCGCTATATCGATTTCAGCGTGATTCAATCGCTGCGTAACATGAAGGGCATGATCGCACGCGAGGTGCGTCGACGCGGTTTGAAAGACAACATTAAGCTCGGCGCCGGCGGCATTCGTGAAACGGAATTCATTGTGCAGGTGTTCCAGCTGATTCGCGGTGGACGTGAGCGCTCACTACAACTGCGATCATTGCTCCCTACGCTCAAAGCGATTGGCGAGCTGGCTTTGTTAAGCCAGCATCAGGTCGATCATCTACGTGAAGCCTATCTGTTCCTGCGTCGGCTGGAAAACCTGCTGCAAAGCATTAATGACGAGCAAACGCAAACGCTGCCAGAAAACGAACTTGATCGCCAGCGCTTAGCCTGGGCGATGGGCGTGGCAGACTGGAACGCGCTGATGGCACAGCTTGAGCTGCAAATGGCCGGTGTGCGCGCCATCTTTGACGAGCTGATTGGCGACGATGCTCCGGATGTCGACGATCAGCCGCAGTTGGCTGAATTTGCTGGCTTGTGGCAGGACGCGCTGGAAGAGAGTGATCTCATTCCGGTGGTGCCGCAGTTGGACGATGCGCAGCGTCACGCGCTTTACAATGCGTTGAATAACTTCCGCCAGGATGTGAGCCGCCGTACCATTGGTCCGCGCGGTCGTCTGGCGCTCGACCAGTTGATGCCGCGTCTGCTCAGTGAAGTTTGTCCACGCGAAGACGCTGATGTGTTGCTGAATCGTCTGACGCCGCTGTTGCTGGGCGTGCTGACGCGCAGCACTTATCTGGAATTACTCACCGAATATCATGGCGCGCTGCGTCATCTAATTCGTCTGTGTGCCGCATCACCGATGGTTGCCAGCCAGCTGGCGCGCTATCCGCTGCTGCTGGATGAACTACTCGATCCCGCAACGTTGTATCAACCAACCGCGACCGACGCTTACCGCGACGAACTGCGCCAATATCTGCTGCGTATTCCCACTGATGACGAAGAGCAGCAACTGGAAGCATTGCGCCAGTTTAAACAGGCTCAGCATCTGCGCATCGCCGCTGCTGATATTGCTGAAACGCTGCCCGTGATGAAAGTGAGCGATCACTTAACCTGGCTGGCAGAAGCGATTATCGAATCCGTGGTGCAGCAAGCCTGGCAGATGATGGTGCAGCGATATGGTCGCCCATCGCATCTCACCAGCGACAATGAGCGCGGTTTTGCGGTTGTCGGTTACGGCAAGCTCGGTGGTTGGGAGCTGGGTTACAGCTCTGATCTTGATTTGGTATTCCTGCATGATTGTCCGGATGATGCGGAAACCGATGGCGAGCGCGTCATTGATGGTCGCCAGTTCTATCTGCGCCTGGCGCAGCGTGTAATGCATCTGTTTAGCACGCGCACGTCGTCCGGCATTTTGTATGAAGTGGATGCGCGTCTGCGTCCTTCTGGCGCGGCGGGTATGCTGGTCAGTACTTTTTCCGCTTTCAACGAATACCAGCGCAGCGAAGCATGGACCTGGGAACATCAGGCGCTGGTGCGCGCGCGCATCGTGTTTGGCGAACCTGCGCTCTGTGAACGCTTTGATGAAATCCGCCGTAACGTTCTTTGCCTGCCGCGAGACGTTGAGACGTTGCAAAAAGAAGTGCGTGAAATGCGCGAAAAAATGCGGGCGCATCTCAGCAACAAACAGAAAGGTCGCTGGGAAATTAAGACCGATGAGGGCGGTATCACCGACATTGAATTCATCGCGCAATACCTTGTCTTAAGCTACGCGGCCGATCAGCCAGCGTTGACGCGTTGGTCGGATAATGTCCGCATTTTCGAATTGATGGCGCGTCATGACATTATGCCGGATGAAGAGGCGCAGGCTTTGACGCATGCGTACGTCACGCTGCGTGATGCGCTGCACCATCTGGCATTGCAGGAATTACCGGGCCATGTGGCGCCTGAAGCCTTTGTCGCTGAACGCGCGGTGGTCAACAACAGTTGGCAGCGTTGGTTAAGCGGTATCCAATCTGACAGCGCGGAACAGTGAGCCTGATGGCTTATGTGGTAATATCCCGCGCATTATTTTGACCGTGTTGGAGTCTCTGAATGAAAGTAACACTGCCCACTTTTGGCAAGGCCACTGTGCTAGTCGTCGGCGATGTGATGTTAGATCGCTATTGGTATGGCCCAACCAGCCGTATTTCCCCGGAAGCGCCGGTGCCGGTGGTGAAAGTGGATACCATTGAAGAGCGTCCAGGCGGCGCGGCAAACGTCGCCATGAACATTGCTGCGCTCGGTGCAGCATCACGGCTGATTGGCTTGACCGGCGCCGATGATGCCGCGCGCGTGTTAAGCGAAACCCTGCAAAAGGTCAACGTCGACTGTGATTTTGTGGCGGTACAAAGCCATCCAACCATCACCAAATTGCGCGTGCTTTCGCGCAATCAGCAGCTGATTCGCCTCGATTTCGAAGAGGGTTTTGAGGAGATTGATCCGCAGCCGATTCACGATCGTATGCGTCAATCGCTGACGCAAGCGGGTGCGCTGGTGCTGTCTGACTACGCCAAAGGCGCGCTGAACAGCGTTCAGACCATGATTCAACTGGCGCGTGAAGCTAAAGTGCCGGTACTGATTGATCCTAAAGGCACTGATTTTGAACGTTATCGCGGTGCAACGCTGCTGACACCGAATTTGTCTGAATTCGAAGCGGTTGTGGGTAAATGCAAAACCGTGGAAGAGATTGTTAGCCGTGGCATGCAGTTAATCGCGGATTATGAGCTCTCCGCGCTGCTGGTAACCCGATCGGAAAACGGTATGACGCTGCTGCAGCCGGGCAAAGCGCCGCTGCATCTGCCTACGCAGGCACAGGAAGTCTATGACGTGACAGGTGCGGGCGATACGGTGATTGGCGTACTGGCCGCGGTGCTGGCGGCTGGCGACAGCCTGGAAGAAGCCTGTTTCCTTGCAAACGCTGCAGCTGGCGTGGTCGTCGGTAAGCTGGGTACTTCCACTGTCAGCACTGTTGAGCTGGAAAATGCCATTCACGCCCGTCCGGAAACGGGATTTGGTGTGATGACCGAAGCGGAGCTGAAAGCCGCTGTTGCGTTGGCGCGTCAGCGTGGTGAGAAAGTGGTAATGACCAACGGCGTGTTTGACATCCTGCACGCTGGCCATGTTTCTTATCTGGCAAACGCGCGCAAGCTGGGCGACCGCCTGATTGTGGCCGTTAACAGTGATGCCTCGACTAAGCGTCTGAAAGGCGAAACGCGTCCAGTCAATCCGCAAGAAAACCGCATGATTGTACTGGGTGCGCTGGAAGCGGTGGATTGGGTGGTGCTGTTTGAAGAGGACACGCCACAACGTCTGATTGCTGGAGTGCTGCCGGATCTGCTGGTAAAAGGCGGCGACTACAAGCCGGAAGACATCGCGGGTAGCAAAGAAGTGTGGGCGAACGGTGGTGACGTGCGCGTATTGAACTTCGAAGATGGCATCTCAACCAGCAACATCATCAAAACGATTCGCAGTCATTAAGTGTGAATGGGCGGGAGGAAAACTCCCGCCCATTCGCAGTCATTAAGTGTGAATGGGCGGGAGGAAAACTCCCGCCCATTAGCTTACTGTGGAGTATCAATTTTCCCTGCGGGATCTGGCGTGACGATCGCCGGCGCGGGTGCTGCTGGACTTTCACTTTCTAACTTCGCCAGGCGCTGTTCCAGCGCAGCTAATTTCTCGCGCGTGCGCAGCAGAACCTGCGTCTGCACATCAAACTCTTCACGGTTAACCAGGTCCATGCGCGTCAACTGCGCCTGCAATACCTGACGGATTTTCTTTTCGACATCATCGCCAAAATCGCGAATCCCTTTCGGCATAGCTTCATGTACCTGGCGAGCCAGTTGTTCAATTTTTTTCGTGTCGATCATGATTATTTCCTGATTACGGTGGCCGATAGCTGCGCGTGTTCGGACTCAATAGCTATTAAGTGTAATGCCTGAAACGAAAAGGTTAAACCTGAAATCCGCAACGCAGGAAATGCAAAAGCATTTGCACTTTTGTCGATTGCCCGACCAGATGATTGGCGTTATAGTTTGTTCGCTTATTCTCAGGGCGGGGCGAAATTCCCCACCGGCGGTAAATCAGCTCTAGCTGAAAGCCCGCGAGCGCTCTCACAGCAATGTGAAAGGTCAGCAGATCCGGTGTAATTCCGGAGCCGACGGTTAGAGTCCGGATGGGAGAGGGTAACGACATCAGCCGGGCTTTGCCCGCGTCACGTTTTTGCCATGTGTTTTGTACGCACTCCTAAGCACGCCCTGGTTCTGGTAACTCATATTTTATAAGGTTTTTTTACCATGAATCAGACGCTTTTTTCTGAATTTGGCACGCCTGAACAGCGTGTAGAGCGCGCCATTGATGCGCTGCGCAACGGCCGCGGTGTAATGGTGCTCGACGATGAAAATCGTGAAAACGAAGGTGACATGATCTTCCCGGCAGAAACCATGACCGTTGAACAGATGGCATTAACCATCCGTCACGGCAGCGGTATTGTGTGTCTCTGCATCACCGAAGAGCGCCGCCAGCAGCTTGAGCTGCCAATGATGGTGGAAACTAACACCAGCGCTTACGGCACCGGTTTTACAGTGACGATCGAAGCTGCAAGCGGTGTGACCACCGGCGTTTCTGCTGCCGATCGCATTACCACTATTCGCGCGGCGGTGGCTGATGGCGCTAAGCCTTCAGACCTTAACCGTCCGGGCCATGTGTTCCCGCTGCGTGCGCGTGAAGGCGGCGTTCTGTCGCGTGGTGGACACACCGAAGCAACTATCGATCTGGTGACTCTGGCAGGGTTCAAACCGGCAGGTGTACTGTGCGAATTAACCAATGATGATGGCAGCATGGCGCACGCGCCAGAAGCGATCGTGTTTGCTAAGCAACATGATATGGCGGTCGTTACCATCGAAGATTTGGTGGCTTATCGCCGTCAGCGTGAAACGCGTCACGCCAGCTAACTGAATAGATATATAAGAAAGAGGCCGGATAGATATCTATCCGGCCTCTTTTTTTGTTTTAGCGATTGGCATAAAACACGTGATTGCCAATTACCACTGTACGTTGAAAGGCATGACGCCAGGCCGGTTTGACGCTATGTGCATGGAAAAAGGTTGCGCCTTGAGTTACGTCCTGTAATTCCCCTTCAACGATCTTCTGTGCCAGCTTTCTGGCGCGTTGCCAGCTCTTATCTTCATGTGGTGGATACCGATAAGGATTCTTTTTGAGAGACGTCCAGGAGAACTGCTTAGGTGCATACACCACAGGACAGATCTCTTTGACATCCCAGTTGGCCCGATTCATCGTCACGGTGCCAACCGCTATTTGTCCCTTAATCGGTTCGCCACGCGCCTCATGGTAGATATTCATCGCCAGGCACAGTATTGCTCCCTGAATTAACATAAATTCCAACTCATGTTTCTAAAACCGGGTGGAGTTTATGAAGTAGATTCACTGAATGTAACAAGACCGGTCTCGCTCGGTCTTAGGTGCGGGCTATATCACTGATATCTAAAAGGTCCGCACGCAATATTGAGACCCATCTTGTCTCGAATTTCCCCACCCAATATCATTCAAATTCCCTGACAGAGATCATCATACTTATCAGCGTTAATCCCCCAGCGAAAGCGCGTATCGTAGCGGTTAACAAAGCTACACTTCGTCAGAGGATTAATCATGAGCACTAGACGCATGCCTGCGTTGTTCCTTGGTCACGGCAGCCCGATGAACGTACTGGAAGATAATCGTTATACCCAAACCTGGCAGCATTTGGGCGCAACGTTGCCGCGTCCACGTGCGATTCTCGCGGTTTCGGCGCACTGGTACACACGCGGTACGGCGGTGACGGCGATGAATAATCCACGCACTATCCATGATTTTGGTGGTTTCCCACAGGCACTATTTGATGTGCGCTATCCCGCGCCTGGATCGCCAGAACTGGCTCAGCAAGTGATTGATTTACTGGCACCGATCGCCATTCATGCCGATCAGGAGTGGGGTTTTGATCATGGTTCCTGGGGCGTGTTGGCAAAAATGTATCCCGATGCCGACATTCCGGTGGTGCAACTGAGTATTGACGGCACTAAACCTGCTGAATGGCACTTCGCATTGGGGCAAAAGCTGGCGTCATTGCGAGAGGAAGGTGTGATGATCGTGGCCAGCGGTAACGTGGTACACAATCTGCGTATGCTGCGCTGGCAGGGTGCGGAAACGGCGTATCCGTGGGCGGAGAGCTTTGATCAGTTTGTACGTGAGAATCTGGATTTTCAGGGCGAGGTGGCGGAGCACCCATTGGTGAACTTTATGCAGCATCCGGATGCACAGCTTTCAAACCCTACGCCGGAACACTATCTACCGCTGCTCTATATTCTTGGGGCGCGTGCTGCTGATGAAGCGATCAGCCTTCCCGTGGAAGGTATGGAGATGGGCGCGATCAGCATGATGTCGGTGCAGATTGGTTAATGCGCGTGGCCGCCCGAATATTACGGGCGGCACATCGTTTACTCAATAAAGGTATGCGGATAGAAGCGCGACAGATCCTGCGTGATCAATGCACGATCTTCACGTAAGCCGATACCGGCAGGTTGATCATCAATCAGCCAGCTACCGAACAACGTATAGCTGTCACCAAATTTCGGTAGCTGATAGAACTGCTGAATAATCATGCCTTCTTCGCCATACGGGCCATCGGCGCGGGCGATCTCCTGACCGTTCTCAATGATGCGAATATTGGCACCTTCGCGCGAAAACAGCGGTTTCATCACGTACTTATCCATCTGCGGCGCATTGTTATCATCGGCAAAATAAGCGGGCAGCAAGTTGGGATGATTAGGGAACATCTCCCACAGCAGCGGTAACAGCGCTTTATTGGAAATGATGCTTTTCCATGCCGGTTCCAGCCAACGCACGCCCGCGTCCGCCAGCTTAGTGGAGAACACTTCGCGCAGCATGAATTCCCACGGATAGAGCTTAAACAGATTGCTGATGACCTGGTCGTTTACGTCGGTAAACTGGCCTCTTTCACCCAATCCAATCTCGTCAATATAGAGAAACTCGCTCGGCAATCCGGCTTCGGTGGCGCAGTCCTGCAGATATTGCACCGTGGCGCGATCTTCCTCGGTATCACGACAGCAGGAGAAGTGCAGCCAGTTGAAACCGAACTGTTGATGCAGCGTGGCGAAGCGCTCGATCAGCTTCTCTTGCAGGCTGTTGAACTGGTCGCTGCCCTGCGGCAGGTTGCCCGCTTTAACCTGGTCTTCCAGCCATATCCACTGAAAGAAGGCTGCTTCATACAGCGAGGTTGGCGTGTCGGCGTTGTTTTCCAGCAGCTTGGCGTCACCTTTGCCATCCCATGCCAGATCGAGGCGCGAATAGAGCGAAGGCTGGCGCAACTTCCAGGAATCACGCACAAAGTCCCAGGTGTGCTTAGGAATACAGAAACGGGTGAGCAGCTCGTCACTGTTCACCACTTTTTCCACCGCCTGCAAACACATCTGGTGCAGTTCGGCGGTGGTATCCTCAAGCTGTTCAACCTGCGCTAGCGTGAATTGGTAGTACGCATCTTCACACCAGTAAGGTTCGCCATACATGGTGTGAAACTGGAAACCATACTCCGCGGCTTTTTCACGCCAGTCTGGACGTTCGGGGATTGCAATACGTTGCATGCTGCGGCTTAGCCTCCCAGCGAGCGGCTGCCGGTGCCAGAAGCACTGCTGCGCTGCATGGTGTTTTGTTTTGCCACGCTGTCACCAAAGCCGCCACGCGTAATGGTGGAAGTGGTCGCGGGTTTCGGCGCCATTGCTGTTTTCGGCACGTTGATGGTGCGGCCCGATGTGGCATTACCGTAGTTTTTACCCGCCGCATCAACAAATTTTCCGTTTGCCGGGCTGTTCGGATTTTTTGGCGAGAACAGTGGCTGCTGGGCAAAGCCTGCGCCGCCGCTCATCATACGTCCCATCATGTAACCGGCCATCAACGGCATCCAGAAGCTACCGCTTTGCTGAGCTTCAGCGTTGTTAGCGGTGGTGCCCACACCCGCTTGTGCAGGCGTTTGCTGGCACTGGTTCTCACCAAACTCAGCCACACAATCTTCACGCGTGGCGTATTTTGGCGCGGTACGTTCGGCTTCTTTCTTTGCGTTGTTATACGCAGTGGTACATTGCGCGCTCTGGCCTGGATTGGCTTTGGCGCAATCATCTGCGTTTTGATAGAGCGACACCGTTTCATCACTCTGTTCGCAGCCTGCCAGCATAAACACTGCGCTAACGGCAAAGGCGACTGGCGTTAAGTGGCGTGCCTGCCAGCTTTTACGAAAAGCGGCATGGCGAATATTTTTCGTCCGTTTCATTATTTTCATCCTGTGCCCAAAGGTGGGGTAAGGATAGGGGATGAGCGGTGGAAAATGAAGCGCGAAGCCAGATGGGGAAAGGATCTTTACGTAGCTATACGATTGAAGGCGAAAGGGGCCGCATACGGCCCCCTGGGGAATTAATTACCGAATGGATTTCCGCTGCTGCGTGTGGCAGCTGGACGGGCTTGTGCGGCGGCTGAAGGCGATGAAGCTTTCGGACCGTTATCCACACGCGCGGCCTGCTGGTTATTCTCCGGCGCCACCACTTCTGGTGTCGTGGTGATCTCTTTGCCCAGCGTGCTGTTCAGCTGCTGCAGATCCTGCTCGTTCAACGTACCCAGCGCATATTTGATATTCAGCTGGTTAATCAGGTAGCTATAACGCGCATCAGAAAGCTGCTGTTTAGCATTGAACAGCGTGGTAGTCGCATCCAGCACATCAACGATGGTACGCGTACCGACCTGATAACCGGCTTCCATCGCATCCAATGAGCTTTGTGCAGAGACAACTGCCTGCTTATAAGCATCGATGCTGCTGATAGAGGCATTCACGTTATTGAATGAAGAACGCACCGTCTGAACCGCGCTACGATGCGCGCCTTCCAGCTGTTCGCTGGCCGCGACATAGTTGTACTGCGCCTGTTTCACCTGCGAAGTCACCGAACCGCCGCTGTACAGTGGCATAGTGAAGCTCAGGCCAACCTGGTTAGAACCGGTGATGGAATCGGTGCTGCCAGCGCTCTGATTGGCTCGGCTGCCGCCATATTTGCTGTTCGACATACCGGTTGAGGCGGTCAAATCCAGCGTCGGCATGTGGCCGGTTTCGGCTGAACGAATCTGTTCACGTGCCAGATCCTGGCTCAGACGCGCAGAAAGCAAGGTCAGGTTGCGGCTCTCTGCTTCTTTCAGCAGGCTGGCAACGGCATCTGGACGCGCGGTTTTGAAACGATCGATATTCAGTGAAGCCAGCGACAGATAATCCATGCCGGTAATCTGACGCAGCGATTCCACCGCATTATCGAGGTTGTTACGTGCAGTCACTTCGTTGGCCAGCACGGTGTCATACTGAGCGCGGGCGTTCTGCACATCAGTGATCGCGACCAGACCCACGTTGAAGCGCTGAGTGGTTTGATCCAATTCGCGATAGATCGACTGTTTCTGTGCTTCGGTGTAAGAAAGCGTATCGATCGCTTTCAACACGTTGAAATAAGCCGTTGCACTGTTCAGGATCAGATCTTGCTGTGCCACCTGATAAGTGACGTCCTGAATACCGGCCTGTTTTTCCTGCAGCGACAGCGCACGCCATTTCGACATATCGAAAATAGTTTGAGTTAATTGCAGAGAGGCGCTGGTCGTGTTGGAATGAAGTCCGCTGCTGTCACGGTAGCCATTGTTATAAGTGTAATCTGCGCCCAAGCCTAACTGCGGCAATAAAGGACTACGCGCTTCATTGATTTTCTCAAATGCAGCGTCGCGGTTAGCGGCAGAAGATCGCAGATCGGGGTTGCTAAGGCGCGCCTGCTGATAGACCTGCAACAGGTTTTCTGCCTGGCTGGCAAGGCTGAATCCGCCCAGAGTCAGCCCAATAAAAAGTGGGAGCAGTTTTTTCATTTGCATTCCTTTTGTTGCAGCAAAATGCACTGGTAGTGCTGCAGGTAAGCCAAAAAAATAATCGCCGATTCTACAGAGGCGGCGTCAGAGATAAGTTGGCTGAACGTGCCTTCTTCCCCTAATTTACGTAAATAATTCAAAAAGAACCACTCGGACGGAGCGGTAGACTTGGCTTTTCTTTGCTCCATCCCAATCTGCATAAGGAATCAGACGATGGCGAGTGAAAAAAAATCCCCTGTGACTTTCACAAAAAACGATGTAGAAATTATTGCACGCGAAACGCGTTACGATGGTTTTTTTTCCATCGTCAGCTACCGTTTCCGCCACCGTCGTTTTAATGGCGAAATGAGTGGTGAGGTGGTGCGCGAAGTTTTTGAGCGCGGACACGCCGCCGTGCTGCTACCCTATGATCCCTTGCGTGATGAAGTGGTACTGATCGAACAGATCCGCATACCCGCTTTCGATTCCAGCCCAACGCCCTGGCTGCTGGAAATGGTGGCTGGCATCATCGAACCTGGCGAAACACCAGAAGATGTCGCACGACGTGAGGCGGTAGAAGAGGCTGGCCTTAAGGTTGGCCGCGTCAAACCGATAGTGAATTACTTAGCCAGCCCCGGCGGAACGTCTGAACGTTTGTCGGTGCTGGTAGGCGAAGTGGATGCCAGCCTGGCAGAGGGAAATCACGGGCTGGAGGAAGAGAATGAGGATATTCTTGTCCATGTGGTGAGCCGCGAACAGGCTTATCGCTGGGTGGAAGAGGGGATTATTGATAACGCGGCATCTGTCATCGCCTTGCAATGGCTGGCGTTGCACCATGAAAAACTACGAGAAGAGTGGAAGCTAAAATGAAACAGCGCTATACCCCTGACTTTCCCGAAATGATGCGTCTGTGCGAAACCAATTTCGCCCAGCTGCGTCGCCTGCTGCCGCGCAGTGACGAGGCAGGCGCATCGGTGATTTATCAGGTGAATGGCGCCAGCTATCAGCTCACCATCGAAGAATCGACGCGATACACCACGCTGGTGGAAGTGCGTCAGGTGGCGCCCGCGGTGAGTTACTGGAGCCTGCCTTCTATGTCGGTGCGGCTCTATCATGATGCGATGGTCGCTGAAGTGTGTTCCACTAAACAGATCTACCGATTTAAAGCGCGCTATGATTATCCTAATAAAAAACTGCATCAGCGCGATGAAAAACATCAGATTAACCAGTTCCTTGCGGATTGGTTGCGTTACTGCTTAGCGCACGGCGCTGTGGCAGTACCGGTTTGCTGATAGCGTAAAAAACGCAACGATGGCGTGGAGATTAAGGAAACGCTTTGGATAGCCTGCTAACTCTTCCTGCGCAAGATGGGTCTGATATCAGGATTTTACAAATCACGGATACCCACCTTTTTGCTGGAAAACATCAATCGCTGCTTGGGGTAAATACCTGGTCGAGTTTTGATGCGGTACTGGATGCTATTGAAGTACAACAGCGCCAGTATGATCTGATTATCGCCACTGGCGATCTCGCTCAGGATCACACCGTCGAAGCTTACCAACACTTTGTAGCGGGCATTAATCGTCTGCCGAAACCGTGCGTCTGGCTGCCGGGAAATCACGATTTTCAGCCGGCGATGGTGGATACGCTGGCCGACGCGGGCATCAAATCCGACAAGCACGTTCTGTTAGGCGATCACTGGCAGCTGGTGCTGCTGGATAGCCAGGTATTTGGCGTGCCGCACGGCATGTTGAGCGAATATCAGCTGGAGTGGCTGCACACCGCGTTAAGCAAGTACCCGGAACGTCACACTTTGGTACTTTTGCATCATCATCCGCTGGCTTCCGGTTGTACCTGGTTAGATCAGCACAGCTTGCGCAATCCACATCAGCTGGAGGCGGTGCTGCAACACTTCCCGCGCGCGCGCAATCTGGTGTGCGGCCATATTCACCAGGAACTCGATCTCGACTGGCATGGTCGCCGCGTGATGGCTTCGCCATCGACCTGCGTACAGTTCAAACCGCATTGCACCAACTTCACCATTGATACGTTGGCGCCGGGCTGGCGCTGGTTCACCTTGCAGCCTGACGGTACGCTGCACACCGAAGTGAATCGCCTGCAAAGTGACATGTTCCGCCCCGATCTTGATTCCGAGGGCTACTAAGCAATGGCGGCGCTGATCTATCTGCATGGCTTCAACAGTTCCCCGCAATCGGCGAAAGCCACGCAGCTGCAGCAATGGCTCAACGAGCAGCATCCTCATATTAATGTGATGGTGCCGCAACTGCCGACATTCCCGGCCGAAGCCGCCAGTATGCTGGAAGAGCTGGTAATGCAATATGCCGGTGAACCGCTGGGCTTGGTGGGATCGTCGCTGGGCGGCTATTTTGCGACCTGGCTGTCGCAATGTTTCATGTTGCCTGCGGTGGTGGTCAATCCGGCCGTACGGCCGTTTGAGCTGCTGGTGGATTACCTCGGCGAAAACCGTAATCCCTACACCGGCCAGCAATATGTGTTAGAGTCTCGCCACATTTACGATCTGAAAGTAATGCAGATTGACCCTCTTGAAGCGCCCGATTTACTCTGGCTGCTGCAACAAACCGGCGATGAAATACTCGATTATCGCCAGGCGCTGGAGTATTACAGCGCATGCCGCCAGACGGTTGAAGAGGGCGGCAATCATGCCTATATCGGATTCGAACGCCATTTCGCACAGATAGTTGATTTTCTGGGATTAAACGCCCAGTAACCTTGCGAAGTGGGGCCATTTTCCTATTGCTAATCAGACATTTACGATGAGCCAATCAAGCTATAATGCCGATGCCATTGAGGTCCTGACCGGCCTTGAACCGGTGCGTCGTCGTCCTGGGATGTACACCGATACCACGCGCCCGAACCACTTGGGCCAGGAAGTGATCGATAACAGCGTCGATGAGGCGCTGGCCGGTCACGCCAAACGTGTGGAAGTGATTCTTCATGCCGACCAGTCGCTGGAAGTTATTGATGATGGTCGTGGCATGCCGGTGGATATCCATCCGGAAGAAGGCGTGCCTGCGGTTGAGCTGATTCTTTGTCGCCTGCATGCGGGTGGCAAATTCTCCAACAAAAACTATCAGTTCTCAGGCGGCTTGCACGGCGTTGGGATCTCGGTGGTTAACGCCTTGTCGAAGCGTGTGGAAGTTACCGTGCGTCGTAACGGCGAAATCTACCAGATTGCTTTCGAAAATGGCGACAAGGTGCAGGATCTTACGGTTACTGGCACCGTCGGTAAACGCAATACCGGTACCAGCGTGCACTTCTGGCCAGATGAAAGCTTCTTTGATAGCCCGCGTTTCTCGGTTTCTCGTTTATCACATCTGTTAAAAGCCAAAGCCGTGCTCTGTCCGGGCGTTGAAATTGTTTTTAAAGACAAGGTCAACGACACCGAACAAACCTGGATGTATCAGGATGGCCTGACCGATTACCTGTGTGAAGCGGTTGACGGCTTACCCACGCTGCCGGAAAAACCCTTTGTGGGCAGTTTTGCTGGCGATGTGGAAGCGGTGGATTGGGCGCTGCTTTGGCTGCCGGAAGGCGGAGAGCTGCTAACAGAAAGCTACGTTAACCTGATCCCAACCATGCAAGGCGGCACGCACGTCAACGGTTTGCGTCAGGGCTTGCTGGATGCCATGCGCGAGTTTTGCGAATACCGCAATATTCTGCCACGCGGCGTGAAGCTGTCGGCAGAAGATATCTGGGATCGCTGTGCGTACGTGCTGTCGGTGAAGATGCAGGATCCACAGTTTGCCGGGCAGACTAAAGAGCGCCTGTCGTCGCGTCAGTGTGCGGCATTCGTCTCCGCGGTGGTCAAAGATGCCTTCAGCCTGTGGCTGAATCAAAACGTGCAGGCGGCTGAAATGCTGGCCGAGCTGGCGATCTCCAGCGCGCAGCGCCGCATGCGCGCCGCGAAGAAAGTGGTGCGTAAAAAACTCACCAGCGGCCCGGCGCTGCCGGGCAAACTGGCTGACTGCACCGCACAAGATTTGAACAAAACCGAGCTGTTCCTCGTCGAAGGGGATTCTGCGGGCGGATCCGCCAAGCAAGCGCGCGATCGTGATTATCAGGCGATTATGCCGCTGAAAGGCAAGATCCTTAACACCTGGGAAGTCTCTTCGGACGAAGTGCTGGCCTCGCAGGAAGTGCATGATATTTCAGTGGCGATCGGTATCGACCCCGACAGTGAAGATTTGAGCCAACTGCGTTACGGCAAGATTTGTATTCTTGCGGATGCGGACTCTGATGGTCTGCACATTGCCACGCTGCTGTGCGCGCTGTTTGTGAAGCACTTCCGTTCGCTGGTGCAGCATGGCCATGTCTATGTGGCCATGCCGCCGCTCTATCGCATCGATCTCGGCAAAGAAGTCTATTACGCCCTGGATGAGGATGAGAAAGAGGGCGTGCTGGATCAGCTGAAGCGCAAGAAAGGTAAGCCAAACGTGCAACGCTTTAAGGGCTTGGGTGAAATGAACCCGCTGCAGCTGCGCGAAACCACGCTCGATCCGAATACACGTCGCCTGGTGCAATTGACGATCAGCGATGAGGATGTCGATCAAACCCTACGCATGATGGACATGCTGCTGGCGAAGAAACGCTCGGAAGACCGCCGCAACTGGCTGCAAGAGAAAGGCGATTTAGCCGACCTCGAAGTATAAAAAACAGGGACGCCATGGCGTCCCTGTTTATTGCTGCAGCAATGCCTGTTTAACCCGCGCAATGACCGCGCTCCACTCTTCATCTTGCCCGCGCGCAAACAGTCTCATTTGCGGATACCACGGCGAATCTTCGCGATTTTCTAACCAGCGCCAATCGCGCGCCCAGGCCGGTAACAATACCCAACACGGTTTACCCAATGCTCCTGCCAGATGAATTACTGATGTATCGACGCCTATCACCAAATCCAGCTGCGCAATAACTGCGGCCGTGTCCTGATAACTGCTGAACTGCGCACCAAGTGGCTGCACGTGTGGGAAATCGATAACGTCCTCTTCACCCGCGCCTTTTTGCAGGCTTATCCAGATAATATCAGGCAGGTCAAATAACGGTGCAAGCTGTGACAAATGCGCAAGCGAGCGTTGGCTATCATTCTTATGTTCGCTGGATCCTTTCCACACGATACCGATTTTTTTTCCGTTGCCCTTAATCGGCCACTTTTCCTGCTGATCAGCGGTGCTGAACAGATAAGGATGTTGCGCGCTGAAGGGCTGCGTTGAATTGAGGAAATGCTGCGGTAAATCAAGTAGCGAGCACCAATAATCAGCCTGTGGCAGCGTATGTTGTGACTCTCCCCGCGTAAGATAATGATCGAGCTGTGGCAGCGAAATCATCAACGGTTTTAAGGCCGCGCTCCCCAGCATGATCACTGTCTTCGCCTGCTTTTCGGTTTTCACGCGTGTGAGAAAGCGGCAGAACTGAATCTCATCGCCCATTCCCTGTTCAGTCCGCACCAGCAGCGCTTTATTGCGCAGATCCTCTCCTTGCCAGTAGCGAATGGGCAGTTTAGGTAAGGTAAAGAAGCGATCGGGATTATCCGACGCATAACGCGCCTGATAGTTGGACCAGCCTGCAGCAAAGTTGCCCTGCTGCAGTTGCACCATGCCGAGCGCAGTACGACAGCGTCGATCGGCGCGACGTACGTGCAACACTTGCTGCATCAGACTTTCTGCTTCTTGCAGCTGCCCCATATGCGCCAGCAACGTACTCATACCATAGCGGGCTTCGATATAATCAGATTGGCTCTGCAGCGCCAATTGATACTGCTTTAAAGCCAGGTGATAGCGCTGCTGCTTATGCAGCAAAATAGCATAGTTATTGTGGCAGGCGGCATAGCCAGCATGCACTTTAATCGCGGTCTGATAACAGGCTTCCGCCTCGTCCCAACGTCCGGCTTCATAATGGGTTAAGCCGAGTCCATTGAGTAATCCGGCATCCTGTGGCGTAAGCTTCAGTGCCCGCTGATAGTAGCGCTGAGCCAGATCGAGTTCGCCGCTGCGTCGTGCAAGTCGTGCGGCTTCAAACAGGAACCAGCTATCGTAGGGAGCAAGCGTCAGATGCGCTCGAATCTTACGCCAGGCTTCTTCCTGTCGCCCTTGCTGCAGCAACTGGGTTACCGCTTGTTGCTGACGTAAATCGTTAGCCATCCGAGGTTTATGACGCATTGTGATACCCTGCTGCTAATAAAGTGGCGTAATTTAAGTCAAAAGTGTCAGAAACAGCGCTAAGACAGGTCTGGTTCTTTGAGGATGGAAATTTGAAAATAACACTGGAAGAGTTGCGTGCCTGGGTCACGGTGGTGGATACCGGATCAATCACTTCAGCCGCAGAGCAGCTAGATCAAACCAGCTCTGGCGTGAGTCGTGCGCTTAGCCGCCTCGAAAGTAAGCTACAAACCACCTTGATGCATCGCACCACGCGTCGCCTGGCTCTGACCGAAGAGGGGCTGATTTTTCTCGATCACGCGCGGCAGATTCTGGCTTCGGTTGAACAAGCGGAAGAACAAATTGCGCAGCGTCGGGACATCCCGTCAGGACGTTTACGCGTCAACGCCAATACCCCGTTTACTCTACACGTCATTGTGCCGTTGGTGGCGGAGTTCCGTCAGCGCTATCCGCTGATTCAGCTGGAACTCAACACCGACGATATCGTGATCGATCTGCTGGAACAGCAAACGGACATCGCCATTCGTATCGGCGAATTGCGTGACTCAACGCTGCGTGCGCGTGTGCTTGGAAGCAGCGCAATACGTTTGCTAGCAAGTCCTGCGTATCTGGATAAGTTTGGTTTACCGGAAAACGTTGATGCACTAGCAAACCATCAACTACTGGGTTTCAGTCAGCTTGATGCCCATAACGTCTGGCCGGTGTGGCAGCGGGAAGGTGAGTTCCTGCGCATCAAACCTACGCTTTCCGCCTCCAGTGGCGAAACATTGCGTCAACTGGCTTTAGCTGGGCAAGGTATCGTACGTTTATCCGATTTTGTCAGCCGTGAAGATCGCGTCAGTGGGCGCCTGGTGCAGATTCTTGAAACGGAAAACCGTGAGCAGCGTTTACCTATTCACGCAGTCTATTACCGCAATCAATCCCTTACCTCGCGCATTACCTGTTTTCTGGATTTTTTAAGCAAAAAAATTCAGGAAAATCATCTGTTATAGCCCTCAAATAATTTTTTTTCCGCTAGTTTGAGATTCAATTAAATATATTAATTCAATCAGTTGATTGGAATTTTTCACTTTAGGCAACGTTAGACACTTTTTCTTTCCTATACGGGACATTTCTTATGTCTCGGAAATCTCACTTTCCGGATTATGACGCTCACTTTGAGCCTGCTTCGGTAGGTTTAGCCAGGGAGATTGTTGCGTTTGTCAGCAATCGTGCAGTCGAAAATAATGTATGAAAGGGATTAATCATGAATGTTTCGCCCGTGAGTGTTGCGATTATTGATAAAAAAACAATAACTAAAGCAGAGGTGTTGCGTGTTGGGAAAGAGGGTAAAGCCGCGAAAGTTCAGGCTATTACCAACGGTAAATATATGCTTGCGCAAGGTAGTGACGGTGTTGCACCGGAAAATATTACTGTCAAACGCGTAGGAAAAAATCTTCTGGTAATGCTGGAAGGTTCTGATAGCAATGACCCCGACCTTATTATCGAAGATTTCTTTGCTAAATCCGGCAGCTTAGTGGGTAAAGCTGAAGATGGCGAAATGCATGCATATGTTGCTACCGATGGTGATGCCAGTCATGAAGCTGAAGCACTTGCTGATGGTGAAACAGCAGCATTGGCCTTAGGCGAAGCCGTTGTCGATAACAATAATGATGGATTTGCATTGGCATCGGGTTTTGAGTGGTCACCGGCATTGATCGCTTTAGGTAGCATGGCGGCGATTGCTGCTGCTGCAGGATTGGGCTATGTGGCAGCCAAAGATCAGTATCAAGACAGCAACAATGGCGGTCAGGGTGGTAAAGGCGGAGACGGCGGCAAAGGTGGCGATGGCGGCAAAGGTGGTGGTGAAAACGGTGGCGGCAATGTAAGCATTCCGGTGGTGAATGGCATATTCGACGATGTAGGTAGCATCACTGGATTGATCGCTAAAGGTGGCCGAACCGATGACGTCACGCCGACTCTGAATGGTACTGGCACCAAAGGAAACGTGATTGAAGTATGGGATGGCACCACCAAAATTGGTGAAACTACCGTTGGTGAAAATGGTACCTGGTCTTTCACACCTGGAAAAGCGCTGGGAGCAGGTAGCCACAGCATTACTACCCGTGAGCGCAATGAAAACGGCGTAGTGAGCGAGTCAAGTGAAGCATGGGGTTTTGTAATTGATCTGACTGCACCAGCACAAGGTACCATTGGTGGCATGTTCGACGACAGTACGAATCCACCAAAAGAAATTAAAAAAAATGGCGTCACCAAAGACAATACGCCAAGTCTTTCAGGTAAAGCTGAAGTTGGCTCTACTGTTGAAATCTGGAAAGATCGTCAATTGCTGGGTACCGCGAAAACTGATAGTGAAGGTAACTGGAAATTCACTAGCCCAGAATTGGCCGACGGAATACATAAATTCAGCATTGTGGTCGTTGATGAGGTAGGTAATAAATCTTTTGGATCAGATGAATGGGCTGTTGAGGTTGATACCATTGCGCCAGAAAATAAAGGCATCGGTGCAATTAAAGATAGCAATGAAAAACCGATAGAAAATAGTGATGAAACTCAAGATAGCACCCCAACGTTTTCTGGTGTCGGTGAGAAAGGTGATATCGTCAAAATTATCGATAACGGCAAAGTAATAGGTAGTGCCGTAATTGATCATAAAGGCGAGTGGACCTTTACACCGGAAGAATCTTTACAAAACGGTAAACATGAATTCCAAATCATCATTGTAGATCCAGCCGGTAATGAATCTGAGAGTTCTGAAAAAGTCGTCGTTGATATTAATGATCCAAAGGCACCAGTCGACCCTGATCCGGTTGAAGAAGTTATTCCTGATCCAAATGTGCCAGTAACCGGTGTAATTGGAGATGTTTATCGCGATGAAAAATTGGATGGTGGTAAAAAAATACCTGTGGGTAAGCAACCTATTGCGAGCGGCGATGCAGTAAATGATTCGACCATCTTTGTTGGCGGCACCGGAATTCCCGGGGACATCGTATATGTTTGGATAAATGGTGCTAAAAATCACTTTTATCTTTCATCTACAGTCGATGCAACAGGAAAGTGGAGTATCCCAACACCAGAGCTTCCAGATGATAAATATAATATTGAGGCTGCTTTCCAGGATGCTGATGGTGTTGTGACGGCTAAAACGCCTGTATTTGCAGTTGAAATCGACACTATACCGCCAGAATCTGTTGCTCCGGGTGATCTCTTCCCCGATTCAACAAACCAAATTAACATTTCTGATTTACTTTCAGATCAGCATGACACGTTGTTTGGCGAATCTCAGGAAGAAAATATTCTTTCCAAAGATCTTGATGAAAGTTCTTTAAATAATATTACGTCTGATTTTAACGTCAATCATTCTACCCTTAATGGGGTGGTTTCGTTAGATGTCTCTTCGCTTGATAATCACTTGGTTTTTCGTGACTTATCTGAATAATTAATACATTTGCTAATTTTAATTTTGGATAAAAGAAAGTGTCATTTGGCACTTTCTTTTAGGGAGTTGTAATGAATATTAAAAGTGTTTCGATTATCGCCGTTATTGCATCATTGTCCATAACTACGGGAATTCAAGCGCAAACTATTTTTGGGAAATCATGGCTATCAGTGCCAGCAGCGGCGGAAGATCAAACCAAAATTGTTTATTATCGAACTGCTGATAATGATAAAAGTGCGGCACATATCTATGTGGATGGTGAATTCCAGACCGCACTTTTATCGGGTGGATACACGGTGTTTTGTCTAAAGCCAGGTATGCATTCATTAGGAAGTTACACCGATGATGCACCACGCTATCAAGGTAAACAACAACAGCAGTGGCGAGATTCATTGGCTGCGGGGAAAACCTATTATGTTTCTGCAAGTCTTGATGGCTCTGGTCGTCCCCATGTTGTAGAAACCTCCGTGGCGCAGCAACAGTTGATGGGTACCCGGCAGCAAGCGCATTTGCTTTCCCGTGCCTCTTCCGTTATCTCATGTAAGATGGATGCCGCTCAATCATATAATAATTACGAGTTTTCATCTGATCTATTATTTAATTTCGCTAGTGCCAGCAGTGACGATATTTCTTCTCAAGGCCATAACGCTATTCAGCAATTCGCGCATTTACTGAAACGCAGTGGCAAATCGGAGCAGCATATTATTGTTACTGGTTTTACCGATCCTATTGGTGATGAACAGAGTAATCTAAAGTTAGGCCAACGCCGCGCTGATACTATTAAGGAATTATTAGTCAATAATGGTTTAAATGGTGACAAGATTCAGTCGCAAAGTATGGGTGAAAGTCAGGTCTCTAAACACTGCTCAGGGTCATTAAAACAGCAGCGTTTGTGCTATGCGACCGAGCGCCGTGTAGTAATCAGTGTAGAAAGGAAATAATTTTATTTCCCCGCTTTAGTTTTCGCACGGTCTGAATTGTATAGATTTAGACCATTTTATAAACATCAGTATCCCATTAATTTTTTTATCTTCCCAATTAATTGGGACATATCTTGTGTTAGCTACTTCGCTAACTGGCTCAGAATGTTTGTGTACCGGGATGGAACCGGAACTCTAAACCGAAATATCAAAAAAGGATGCTATCATGGCTAATAACAGCATTAATGAAGTTAAAAAACAGGCAATAAATACCATCACCGACAGTAATTTTGGCTGGAATAATATCTATGCTTCAAATGGTGAAAATGGAAGGGTTGAAATTATTATCGACGGCGTGACTACTTATGTCGATATTAACGCAGAAGGTAAGTGGTCATTCACTCCTCCGGCTGGTTGGGATGAAGGCTTGCATGCCGTTCAGATTACCATTATTGATGCAGCAGGAAACCGTGCAGCGCCAACTTCATTAATTGTTAATCTGGATACCAAAGCGCCAGTAGCCCCAGAAATTTGGCGTGTAGTAGATAATACCGGTAAAGATAAAGGTAATTTGACTCCAGGCGATACTACTGATGAGTCTAATCCAGTGGTTTCTGGTGTAGGAGAGCCTGGTTCAATCGTTTATATCTTTGATAATAACGGCACAACCGCCATAAATTCCGCGCAAGTGAATAGCATGGGTGCGTGGACAATTCCACTAACTCTGACCGATGGCGACCACAGTCTGACCGCTGTTGTAAAAGATGCGGGTAAACACGAAAGCCCGGCGTCTGCGGCTTTCAATCTTAAAATTGAATCTGGCAAAGTGGTGATGGCCGAAAATTCGGCGCCAGTGGCTGAGCAACACATTGAGCCAGTAGCAACTACTCACGATTTTGGCACCTTCGCAAACGCGTATGTAAAATACACAAAGAACAACGTGATCAGCACATCTCTTAAGGCTGAACCTTTTAGCACGATTGAGATTACGATTAACAATACGGTAACCACCGTCTTAGCAGATGCTGACGGAAAATGGTCCTTTAGCTCTGATGCACTGCCTGATGGCACCTACTTCTTCCAGTATCGTGAGCGTGATCAAGCAGGTAACTGGGGGTTGAAACCAACTCAAGTTATTTTCTACATTCAAGCTGAAGGCCCTGAAGCGCCACAAATTATGCGTGTCATTGATGATGAAGGCAAAATTGACTATTTAACATCAGGCCAATATACCGATGACAAATCGCCAACCTTGTCAGGCGTTGCTCAACCGGGCTCTATGGTATACCTCTATGGCGCCTCTGCTACCCCAATTAGCAGTACTGTTGCAGGCCAGGATGGCCGCTGGAGCTTTTTCCCAAATCTGACTAACGATGATACTTATGTCTTCAGCGTGGCGTACAAGGATAGGTTTGATCGTATGAGCCCGAAATCTGACAACTTCATCCTGAAGCTGGATGCAACTGCACCAAGCACACCAGAAATTAATGAAGCCTTTGATGATTTTGGTAAAACAGCCGTACTGCATTCGGGTGATAAAACCGATGACACCATGCCTAATCTCTCTGGCGTAGCTGATGCCGGTTCAATCGTGCGTATTTGGGATGGCAATGAGATCATTGGTAGCACTGTTGCTAATAATCGCGGCCAATGGAGCTTTGATGTGGATAAGGATCTGGCTGAAGGCTCACACTCACTGCGTGTAGACTCGGTCTCAAAAGGGGGGAGTGCTTCTGCTAAATCCGATGAATTCATCCTCATTGTAGATACTACATCTCCACCAACAGCAGAAATCGGTGAAGTTGTTGCTAACAACGGTGCCACCGATCGTGTTTTGGTTAGTGGTGATTCAACCAATGATGACACGCCTGTACTGCGCGGTACCGGTAATCAAGGTGAGATTGTTCACGTTTATGACGGAAACAATGTAGTTAAATCAACTGTAGTTAAACCTGACGGCACGTGGGAGATCGAACTCGATCCATTAGATGAGAATTCGCATGAGCTGAAGATTAAAGTTGAGGATCCTGCGACAGGTAAAAAGTCTGATTTCTCTACCCCAGTGATTATCGTGGTGGATCTCACTCCACCAAATAAACCTGGTGTGCCTGAAATTATTGATAATACCGGTGGTGACCTGGGTACGGTTCAGCCAGGAACGCCAATTGACGAAACCAAACCTGAATTCAAAGGTGGTGGCGCGAATCCAGGTGATATCGTTGAAGTCGTTATCATTGACGAAAATGGTGACGAGAAAGTTATTGGTAGCGGCAAGGTTGATGCAGGTGGTAACTGGACTGTGACACCAACAGATCCAATTGGTGATGGCGAATATGAAGTTATCGTTGAAGTCACCGATCCGGCAGGTAACAAATCAGACCCTTCAGACCCAATTGATCTGATCATTGATACTCAAGTGCCAGATAAAATTGCCAATTTTGAAATGTGGGATGATGTTGGCGTTAAAACCGGCCTAATTTCTGAAGGTGACATCACCGACGATAAAACCCCAACCGTACGCGGCACCGGTGTAGATGGTACTAAAGTCATTATCTGGGATGGCAATACAGAAATTGGCACTGCCGTGGTCACTAATGGACAGTGGAGCTATGATCTGAAAGACTTGGCTGAAGGTGCGCATAACATCCGCGTTCAGCCTGTCAGCGCATCAGGTGTTCGTGGTCCAATTAACGATGGTATCAACTTTGAGGTGGATCTGACTCCTCCTGGTGGTGGTACCTTCGTGGGCGGTACCTATATTGATGCATATGGATATACTAAAACGTTGGATACCAATCCAACTAATGACGGTAATCCAAGAAAGATGAATGGCCAGTTGCTGACTTTGAAAGGTACAGGTGAAGATGGCACCATTGTTGTGCTATATGGCGATGCTGCACACACTGAGGTACTCGGCAGCGCTGTAGTGACTGCGGGCGAGTGGGAACTTAAGACCGTTGCGCTTGAAGAACGCGTTTACGACTTCTCCTTCGGTTACCGCGATGCTGCAGGTAATGAAACTGCGGGTAGCGAAACGTTCAAGCTGGAAATTGACGTTACTCCACCACCATCTGTTGATCCGGGCGATCTGTTCCCAGACTCAGTGAATAGCCTTCTGATGACAATGTCTCTGAATGACATCCTGGGAATGAGCGATGATTCCCTGTTTATCGACAACGGTAAAACCCAGTTGATGATTGCTGACGCAGGTAAAGAAGTTGCTCTGGAAGATATCTTGCCGAAAGGTGAAGAAGTGAGTAACTGGACCCAGGCAAATGGCACCGTAACCGTGGCAGGCGTTGAATACAACGTTTACCAGAACAACGGTGGCGATGCTGAAGTGATGGTTCCACAGTATCTGATGCAGGAACAACAGCACTAATCTCTGATTAGCTGCTAAATAAAAGGCCCGGTCGCGAGACCGGGCCTTTTTTTATGTAAGGTACTGAACGACCAAGTAAATCGAGTTATTTAGCCGCTTCCAGCACCAGAATCTTCACATCTACCACTTCATCTTTAATCAACGCGCGATGCGCATCCATGTGTGGCATCTGCTGATGCTGCTCCAGATGACGCAGTGATTCCCACAGCTCCAGCATGAAAATGGAATCGGGTGAATTCTGTTTCCACGGCACTTGCGCCTGATGATCAACTAATGCGTCATATTGATGGCAGCCATCTTCTTCCAGCACGGTAGGAATCAGCTGATTAATCGCATCCAAAACCACCTGGCGACGGCCCGGTTTGACACAAATCTCTGCAACGACGGTTAACATAGTGCTTCCTCTTTTCCCTGGGTGCTTACAGTTAAGCAAAGATCTGGCTGAGATGAGTCCGATAACGTTCGATATCGCGCGGTACGTCCGGCATTTTAATCACGTCGTTACAGATAAAGGTCGGCAAACCTTCCATACCGAGAAACTGGTTGGCCTTGTGGAAGTGCAGATACAAACCGTCCACGCCCACGCCTTCAAAGAATTGCTCAGGATCGTTAAAGGCTTCCAGCGGAGCGTTCCAGGTCAATGACAGCATGTATTTCTTACCCTGAATCAGGCCGCCGGAGCCATATTTTTTACCGGCATCGCTGCGTGTGCGGCCATCGCTGGCATACAGTGAACCGTGACCTTCGGTGAAGACATCATCGATATACTTTTTTACTGTCCACGGCTCGCCCATCCACCAGCCGGGCATTTGATAAATCACCACATCGCTGTCGAGGTACTTCTGCACTTCTTCTGCCACGTTGTAGTCGCTGTCGGCAATCGTTACCTGTACCTGATGACCAAGATCGCGCAACTGGCTGGCTGCGACGTCAGTTAAGGTATGGTTCAGTTCGCCTTTCGAATGGGCGAAGGTTTTGCCACCATCGATAATTAAAAAGTTCATGTCATCCGCTCCGTTTCTCGTTGATGCCGCACACTCTACGCGCGCGCAGCAGCGAGAAAAATGCGTGATCGATCACAACACTTTTGCTAATAAAGCAATAATACGCAGGGTTATGAAACAATCCGTGAGCAAACCAACATCAACTCCCATAAAAGAAGAAAACATGAAAACCGCGATACTGAGTGCATTACTTATGGTGACGGGCGCTGCTCAGGCGCAATCCCACCTCGATGACATCCGCGCAAGCAAAACCTTAAAAGTCTGTACCACCGGTGATTACAAGCCATATAGCTATTTGCGCAGCGATGGCCAATACGAAGGATTGGATATCAGCATGGCGCAATCGCTGGCGGCAAGCCTGGGCGCTAAAGTGCAGTGGGTGCCAACCACATGGAAAACCCTGAGCGATGATTTTGTGGCCAGGCAGTGTGATATCGCATTGGGCGGCGTATCAGTCACCCTCAAGCGTCAGCAGATCGCCTGGTTTGCCCAGCCGCTCGGTGTCGATGGAAAAATTCCACTGGTGCGCTGTGCTGATAAAGCGAAATATCAGACGGTTGAACAGATTAACAAGGCGAGCGTGCGCGTGATCGAACCGGCGGGCGGCACCAACGAAGCCTTCGTGCACAGCCATCTGCCGCAGGCAACGCTGCAGCTGGCTGACAATGTGGGGATTTTCCAGCAGTTGGTGGATAACAAAGCGGACGTAATGATCACCGATGCGTCTGAAGCGCTGTTCCAGCAGCAGCATTATCCCGCGCTGTGCGCCATCAATCCGGACAAACCGATGCAGTACGGCGAGAAGGCCTACATGATCCCGCGCGATGATATGAGCTGGAAGTTGTATGTCGATCAGTGGCTGCATCTCAGCACCGCCACCGGCGAATACGCGCAGATTGCTAAACAATGGTTGGGTGCGACTAAATAACAAAAGAGCGCGATAAATCGCGCCGCTACAAATATGTGCGCGTGGCTGATTACCATACTTAATATCTGCACATACCGTAGCGGCGCAATTTATTGCGCATTGCCGAGCACGTTGAAGATGCCAGGCTTACTACTTAACTCAGCGATACAAACTCGCCTTACCCAACCCGCCAAACAGATTCATTTTGTAGCGAATGACTTCCTTCGCCGCCGCAATGGCATCGGGATAAATCACATTCGGATCCCACCAGGTTTCGCGTGCCAGAATCTCGCGCAGCTTAGCGAAATAGGCGAACTTCATGTCGCTGGAAATATTGATTTTGCCCACGCCCAGCGTCACCGCTTCCGCGATCTCGGCATCCGGATTTGCTGAACCGCCGTGCAGCACCAGCGGAATAGTGGTGCGCTGCGCAATGTCTCTGAGGATATGCATCTGCAACTCAGGCTTCATATCTTTCGGGTAGATGCCGTGCGCGGTGCCAATTGCTACCGCCAGCGTATCTACGCCGGTGCGCTGCACGAAATCCTCTGCCTGCGCCGGTTCGGTGTAGATCACTTTACTCACGCCGCCTTCCACTGAAGTGCCGGTATCGCCGATGGTGCCGAGTTCACCTTCCACCGAAACGCCCACCGCATGCGCCAGTTTCACCACTTCTTTGGTCAGCGCCACGTTCTCTTCATAAGGCAGCAATGAACCATCGATCATCACTGAGGTAAAGCCGCATTGAATAGCGCGCAGCACCTGAGCAATGGACGCACCGTGATCGAGGTGGATGGTGAACGGCACTTTGCTTTTCAGCGTGCGCTCGCGCACATAGCCAAAGAACTCATCAGTGACAAACTCCAGCTCGCTTGGATGGATGGAAATGATCGCCGGCGTATGGGTAGCTTCAGCTTCTTCAACTACCGCGCGGATAAAGCAGCTGTCGGCCACATTAAAAGCGCCAATCGCGTAGCGGTGCTCACGAGTCGGTGCCAACATCTCTTTCATTGAAATCAACATGTTAATATTTCCTCAGCGTGATGTTTACCGGAGCCGACGCATGCGCCGACCCGATAGTGGATATGAATGTAAAATTGATATTGCGACCTTGTGTCGCCATTCATGGCGAACACCAACCAACCTGATGACTAAACCTTGCCCGCCGATCCCGACCAGCTCAGATACTCCGCCACCACTTCGCGGCAGGCGGACTCCATCAGCCCGAGCACATCGGCTAACTCAGCGTGAGGATGCTGCTTCGAGGCCTGTTCCACCGCCATTTTTCCGGCATCAAACACTGCCGCGCCGACGTTGATCTTGGCTACGCCAAACTCACTGACGCGGCGAATATCCTCAGCGGGCGTGCCCGATCCGCCGTGCAGCGCCAGCGGTCGCGAAGAAACCGCCTGCAACTCCTGCAAGCGCTGAAAGTCTATCTTTGGCTTCACGCCCGCCGGATAGAGCCCGTGCGCGGTACCGACCGAAATCGCCAGCAAATCAATGTGGGTTTGCTCGATAAACGGCAGCACATCGGCCACCTGCGTCATCTTCACTGAGGCATCAGCCAGTTCGTAGGTTGGCGCATCGGCGATATGTCCTAGCTCGCCCTCGACGCACACGCCGGCGGTATGCGCCATTTTCACCACGGCGGCGGTCTGGCGAATGTTCTCGGCGAGCGGTTCAGAAGAGGCATCGATCATCAAGCCGGTAAAACCAGCGCGAAACGCCTGACCAATCAGCGGAAAGGCTTTGCCGTGATCGAGTGCCAGCGCCACCGGCACGCTGGCGGTCTCGGCCAGCGCATGCACTAACGGCACCGCGATAGCAGGCGGGAAGTGCGCGCTGTGTCCCTGATAAACATTGAGGATCAGCGGAGCGCGCTGCTGCTCGGCGGCCTGAATGGCGGCGCGCGCGGTTTCAAGGTTGAAACAGTTGATCGCTAACACCGCATAGCGCTGTTGGGCGGCGGCCTGAATCAGGTCGTTCATCATGGCAAACATGGTGGCTCCTTATTCCAGAGTGAATTTGATCTCTTCATCGCGGACGCCGGGGGCTTCCACGTCATCGAACTCTTCATCCGCCTGCGTCACCGGCTTTTTCAGTACCGACAGCATCACGCCGCACACCGTGGTGCCGATACCGAGTGCCAAACAGAACAGCCAGGGTTTGGTGAACAACGGCACCACAAACATGCCGCCGTGCGGCACCGGTGCGCCGACGCCCCACACCATAATCAGCCCACCGGCGATGGCGGAGGCCACCACGCAGCTGCCGACCACGCGGAACAGGTCGCGCGCTGCAATCGGAATCACGCCTTCGGTAATCATGCAGATGCCCATCGGGAAGGCGGCTTTTAGCGCTTCTTTTTCCGCTTTGGTATATTTGTTGCGGCTCAGCAGATAAGAGAGCGTGATGCCGAACGGCGGAATCATTGAGCCGACAAACTTCACCGCTTCCGGTCCGTAAATGCCGTCAACCAGCATGCCGTCGGCGAACAGCGACATGGTTTTATTCACCGGACCGCCGAAGTCGAAGGTGGCCATCGCGCCGAGGATCGCGCCCATTACAAATTTCGAACCGCCTTGCATCGACTCCAGTAGGGCAATCAGCGCCTTCTGCAGCCAGACAATCGGCTGGCCGATAAAGGTCATCATCAGCAGCCCGGCGATGATGGTGCTCAGCACCGGCAGCACCATAATCGGCATCAAGCCCTGCATCGATTTCGGCAACTTAATGGTGCGGCGCAGCAGCAGCACCGTGTAACCGACCAGGAAGCCACCGAAGATGCCGCCGATAAAGCCGGTACCGATCTGCCCGCAGATAAAACCGACGATCAGGCCAGGCGCGAAGCCGGGACGATCGGCAATCGAGTAAGCAATCGCCGCGCTGATCAGCGGCACAATCAGGCCCATGCCCCAACCGCCGATCTGATTCAACATCCACGCGAGGGTGCCGGTCTGTTTACCGACATCCGGCCCGCCGATCACCTGGCCGAGCGCGATGCAGATCCCGGCGGCGACGATCAGCGGGATCATCCACGAGATCCCGGTAAGCAAATGCCCTTTGATCTCCTGGCCGTACTGACGTTTGTTGTCACTCATGATGGATCTCCTCAGGCGCGCGCCAGTGAATCCGCCACTTTTTCGAGGAATTTCACCGGTGATTTGATCACTACTTCGGTTTTCACTCGCACAATGGGTTTGCCCTGAAAGCGCTCCTCGCCTTTGATCTTCACGTCAACGGCGAGGATCACCACGTCCGCAGCGGCGATATCTTGCTGCGTCAGCGCCGTTTCGGTGCCGATGGTGCCCTGAGTTTCAACGTGGATGGTGTGGCCCAGCGCGTGGGCCCCTTTAATCAGTTTTTCGCGCGCAATGTAGGTATGCGCGATGCCTGCCGTGCAGGCCGCTACACAGACGATATTCATGTGTCACCTCAGAGAGTTAGGGTGTTAACAGAGGTCGGTTTCGGCGTACTGACTAAACAGCCGGATGATATTGCTGGCATCGTTTTCCACCAGCAGTTGGGCTATCACCTCATCATCGGCCAGCGCACTGGCCACCTGCGACAACAGGCGAATATGGGTGGTGTTCTGATCTTCCAGTCGCACCGCGAACAGGATGATGCAGCGCACCTGGCTGCCATCGAGCGTTTCCCACGGAATGTCGTGTTGGGTGCGGCCGATGGCGAGCGTGGTTTGTTTCACCGCGGCGGATTTACCGTGCGGGATGGCGATATGATTTTCGAAGCCGGTGGAACCTTCAGCTTCCCGCAGCCAGACGTCTTCAATAAAGGCAGCGCGGTCGCTGATGGCGCCGTCGTGGTAGAGCAAATCGGTGAGCTCATGAATCGCTTGCTCTTTGGTGGTGGCGGTCAGCGCCAGGTTAACGCGGCGTGGCGTCAGAATGCGCGAAATATCCATGATCAATCCTCATTCAATTAATGTTCAGCCAAAGCGCAGGAGGCGCCGTCGGGCAGCTGGCTGCCAATCATGGCGTCAGTCACCCGCCGAATATCGTCATCGTTAAAAAAGGCGCTGACATACACCGCCGGAACCGCTCCGGCGTTGAGGTGAATAGTAGTAATCACCAAATCCACCGTTTCTCGCTGGCAAAACTCCGCGTGATTACTGGCGGAAACCACGCCGACAATCTCCCAATCCGGGAAGGCGCGCAGAATGCGACTCTTCAAAAGATGCGAGGTTCCCACGCCGCTGGAGCACACCACCAGAATGCGTTTGTGGGCGATTTGTCGCTCCAGCGCTGCCTGGAAATGCACGCACAGATAACCTATTTCGTCATCCGCCACCGATGAAAGTCCCTGGCTGCGCGCGGTTAATTGCATCGCCTGTTGCGTTAATGAAAATATTTCCTTCATTTCCTGCTGAATATCCTCCAGCAGCGGATTACGAATATGAATATGATATTTGAGTCGATTTAATAATGGCTTTATATGAACTAATAACCCTTCAAATAATAATCGGTCCTGCGCTAAGTCCTGCTGAATAAATGACGCGAAGCGATCGATTAATTCACAGGTTATTTTCACTGATTCAGCGGTGGAAAATTGATTATGCAGCGGGGCATTATCGCCACGCTCTTCTACCACAATGCCGGACGAGACAATATATTGATAAATAAAACCCACTTCATCGGCTGGCAATGCGCAGCACATGCGCTGTTCAATCTGCACCACCATGTTTTGGGCAATCTTCAGAATGCGCTGATCGAGATCCTGCGCGCTGGTCAGGGTTTCCAGCGCCAGCGCGTTACCTTGCGCCATGCGATGCATCATGATCAGAATATGGGTGCAGAGATTGAGGTACCACGCGTCGCCCAACGGATAACTCAGTTGCTGCTCCATCTGCTGCAGCAGCGCCTGCACAAAAGCCACATCCTCGTCGCCAAAATAGTGCACCAGCGCTTGCTGGCTGCCGGGATCGAGGCGTGGTAGCAGCGGCGTGCCGGCGACGTTCTGCTGCATCACATCATTAATTAGCGAGACCATCGCCTGGCGCAGCGTCTGCTCATTGCCTTCGATGTGGGTGCCGCCGGGGCCGCGCTGCAGCACCAAACCCAGCGGCTGCAGCCACTCTTCGATCACCTTCAGGTCATTCACGATTGACGCATGACTGATAAAGTAGCGTTCCGACAATTTACTGATTGAAGTCGCGCGTGGCGCATCACTCAGCAGCTGCGAGGCAATCTTCACCCGTCGGCTGTTGTGGCTCAGCGCATCCGAACTGCTTTCGTCGCCGTTAAGCTGCTGCTCCAGTTGCAGACGCTGCTGCAGATCGTCTACCCGCAGACGTATGCCGCGTCCCGGCATTTTTTCCAGCTGCAGCGACCAGTCGCGAAGCCAACTCTCCAGCCATTGCAAATCGCGCTGGATGGTTTTCTCCGACACGCCAAGCTGTAAAGCTAATTCTTTTGTCGGCTGCGGTGCGGCATGATGCAGCAGCAATTTTACTAATCGGTGTTGTCGCGAAGTCAGTATTTGCATTCGTTCACCCTTATTTTGGCAAAACGTTTATGGCTAATTGGTGGTTATATTTATTCCATGCCAGAAATCAGACGCGCAAAAATGTGGGGCTTGTGGAGTATGAATTTAGGAGAGTAATCACTAAGCAACAATACTAAATGTTGTCCCGGCTTGCGGACACCATTAATACGCTAAATGCCTCGCGATATTAATTGCGAAGTTGCTCACAGATTATTGCCGATATTCACTGTGACATGGCTCCCATTCCGTTTTAATTTTCCAACCAATATCACGCTATTTAATGCAAGACGATTCTGTTTGCTGAACGGGCTTCTCTGTGACTAAACCGCACGAATAAGGTAATATCCTCGCCAAATGACCGCCGGATGTCCCGCCGTTGCGGGACACGAAGTGAGGATGCGAGCTGAATGAGCGAATTGACGCAGGATGGTGCAGAGCGTCTTGCCCTGCACACGTTTACCGAAAACGCGTACCTGAACTACTCCATGTACGTGATCATGGACCGCGCGCTGCCGTACATCGGCGATGGCCTCAAGCCAGTGCAGCGCCGTATTGTGTATGCCATGTCGGAATTGGGTCTCAATTCCAATGCCAAATTCAAAAAATCGGCGCGTACCGTTGGTGACGTGCTGGGTAAATACCATCCGCACGGCGACAGCGCCTGTTATGAAGCGATGGTGTTGATGGCGCAGCCGTTCTCCTACCGCTATCCGCTGGTGGATGGCCAGGGAAACTGGGGGGCGCCGGACGATCCGAAATCCTTCGCCGCGATGCGTTACACCGAATCGCGCCTGTCTAAATACGCTGAAATCCTGCTGGGTGAACTCGGTCAGGGCACGTCCGATTACATTCCGAACTTCGACGGCACCCTGCAGGAGCCGAAGATGTTGCCGGCGCGTCTGCCCAACATTCTGCTCAACGGCACCACCGGCATCGCCGTGGGGATGGCGACCGACATTCCGCCGCATAACCTGCGCGAAGTAGTGGAAGCAGCGGTCAAGCTGATCGACAACCCGAAAACCACGCTGAATGAGCTGCTGGATATTGTGCAAGGTCCGGATTACCCGACCGAAGCGGAGATCATCACGCCACGCAGCGAAATCCGTAAGATTTATCAGAGCGGTCGCGGTTCGATTCGTCAGCGTGCGGTGTGGAAAAAAGAAGATGGTGATGTGGTGATCACCGCGTTGCCGCATCAGGTGTCGGGCGCACGCGTGCTGGAGCAGATCGCTAACCAGATGCGCAATAAAAAGCTGCCGATGGTGGAAGATCTGCGTGATGAGTCCAACCACGAAAACCCGACGCGTTTAGTGATTGTGCCGCGCTCCAATCGCGTGGATCTCGAGCAGGTGATGAATCACCTGTTTGCCACCACCGATCTGGAAAAAAGCTACCGCGTTAACCTGAATATGATCGGACTGGATAACCGTCCGGCGGTGAAAAACCTGCTGGAAATCCTCTCTGAGTGGCTGGTGTATCGCCGTGATACCGTGACGCGCCGCCTCAACTATCGTTTAGATCGCGTGCTGCGTCGCCTGCATATTCTTGAAGGTATGCTGGTGGCGTTCCTCAATATTGATGAAGTGATCCACATCATCCGTACCGAGGATGAGCCGAAGCCGGTGCTGATGTCGCGTTTTGACATCAGCGAAACCCAGGCCGAAGCGATTCTTGAACTGAAACTGCGCCATCTCGCCAAACTGGAAGAGATGAAGATTCGCGGCGAGCAGGCGGAGCTGGAAAAAGAGCGCGATCAGCTGCAGGCGATTCTGGCGTCCGAGCGCAAGATGAGCAATTTGCTGAAGAAAGAGCTGCTGGCCGATAGCCAAACCTACGGCGACGATCGCCGTTCGCCGCTGCGCGAACGCGAAGAAGCCAAAGCGCTGAGCGAAACCGAGCTGGTGAGCGCCGAGCCGGTGACCATTGTACTGTCGCAGATGGGCTGGGTGCGCAGCGCCAAAGGTCACGATATCGATCCTGCGGGCTTAAGCTACAAAGCGGGCGACAGCTATCTGGCCGCCGCACGCGGCAAGAGCAATCAGCCGGTGGCCTTTATCGACTCCACCGGACGCAGCTACACGCTGGATCCGACCTCATTGCCGTCTGCGCGCGGGCAGGGCGAGCCGCTCACTGGCAAACTGACGCCACCGCCGGGCGCGGTGATTGAGCAGGTGCTGATGGAGCCTGACGATCAGAAGCTGTTGATGGCGTCTGACGCCGGTTACGGTTTCATCTGTACCTTTGCCGATCTGGTGTCGCGCAACCGTGCCGGTAAAGCGCTGCTGACGCTGCCGGAAAATGCCAAAGTGATGACGCCAATGGCGGTACATTCGGGCGATGATATGCTGCTGGCAATTACCCAGGCCGGACGCATGTTGATGTTCCCGGTTGGCGATCTGCCGCAGATGTCGAAAGGCAAAGGCAACAAGATCATCTCGATTCCTGCGGCGGAAGCCGCGGCGGGCACCGACAAACTACAATGGTTGCTGATTCTGCCGCCGGGCGCGTCAATCACCGTATATGTCGGTAAACGTAAGCTGATCATGCGTGATGAAGATCTGCAGAAAGTGCGTGCCGAGCGCGGTCGTCGCGGCAGCGTGGCGCGTGGCCTGCAACGTATCGATAGCGTAGAAGTGAATGCACCAGCGCGTCCGAAAGCCGACGCGAGTGAAGAGTAACGCTGTAATTCAGGCGATGGAATGCCCCATTTGAGGAATCTATGTTACTAATTTTACGAGCAATTATTGTTATTTTTTATTCGATTCTGGTCAGTATTGTTGGCTGTATCTGGTGTCTGTTTTCACCGCGTAATCCGCGTCACGTCGCGACGTTCGGCCATCTGCTCGGTCGGCTGTCGACGGTGTTTGGCCTCAAAGTGGAACTGCGTAAACCGGCGGAAGCCGCGCATTACGGTAACGCGATCTATATCGCCAACCACCAGAACAACTACGACATGATCACGGCGGCCAAAATTGTGCAGCCGACCACCGTGACCGTGGGCAAGAAAAGCCTGCTGTGGATTCCGTTCTTTGGCCAGCTCTACTGGCTGACCGGTAACCTGCTGATTGACCGTGACAACCGCTCCAAAGCGCACGGCACCATCGGTGAGTTGGTGGAGCAGTTCAACAAAAAGCGCATTTCGTTCTGGATGTTCCCGGAAGGGACGCGCAGCCGCGGTCGTGGTTTGCTGCCGTTCAAAACCGGTGCGTTTCATGCAGCGGTAGCAGCCGGTGTGCCAATCATCCCGATTGTGGTTTCCAACACCCACGACAAGATCAAGCTGAACCGCTGGAACAACGGTTTAGTAATTGTGGAGATGTTGCCGCCGGTCGATACCTCGCAGTTTGCCACCACCTCGGTGCGTAAGCTCGCCACGCACTGCCGTGAATTAATGTCGACTAAACTGGAAGAATTGAACGCCGAAGTCGCCGAACGCGAAAAAAACGGTAAACTCTGAGCAGCCAAAATGGGGCAGGTGATCATCTGCCCCGTTCTCAAGCCACACAGCAACTAATAATTAATTAGAACAACATGGACACGGCGTCCTCACGCCACGCTCAAAAGGTCTGAAGTTTTATGTCTTGCAGCAGACGTCAGTTTATTCAGCTTTCTGCCGGTGTCGCACTGGCTTCCGGTGCTATGCCTTTCGCCGCCCGCGCCGCCGCGCCATTGGGCGATACGCCACTTCCTATTCCACCGCTGATTGAATCCCGTCGCGGTCAGCCGCTGTTTCTCACCTTGCAACGCAGCCATTGGTCGTTCAGCGGCAACAGCAACAAAGTGCCGGTGTGGGGCTTTAACGGCATGTATCTCGGCCCAACGGTGCGCGTGTATAGCGGCGACGATGTGAAGCTGATTTACAGTAACCGCCTCAACGAACCGGTATCGATGACCGTCAGCGGTTTGCAGGTGCCGGGCGCGTTAATGGGCGGTGCGCCGCGCATGATGTCGGCCGGAGCTGACTGGGCGCCGGTGCTGCCGATTCGTCAGGGCGCGGGCACATTGTGGTATCACGCCAATACGCCAAACCGCATGGCGCCGCACGTCTACAACGGACTCGCCGGCATGTGGCTGGTGGAAGATGACGTCAGTAAATCGCTGCCGCTACCGAAGCATTATGGCGTCGATGATTTCCCGCTGATTATTCAGGACAAGCGCCTCGATAACTTCGCCACGCCGGTTTATAACCCGCCCTCCAGCGGCGGTTTTATGGGCGACGTGCTGCTGGTGAACGGCGTGCAAAATCCCTATGTCGAAGTCTCACGCGGCTGGGTGCGTTTGCGTTTGCTGAACGGCTCGAACGCGCGCCGCTTCGATCTCACCTTCTCCGATAATCGCCCCTTTACGGTGATCTCCAGCGATCAGGGCTTCCTGCCTGCGCCGGTGGCGGTGCAGCTGCTGACGTTGGCTCCCGGCGAACGTCGTGAAGTGCTGGTGGATATGTCACAGGGCGATGAAGTTTCGATCATGGCCGGAACGGCGGCGGGTTTGATGGATCGCCTGCGCGGATTGTTTGAGCCGTCATCGATTCTGACCAATACGCTGGTGCTGAGCTTACGCCCAACCGGCTTGTTGCCGCTGGTAACTGACAATCTGCCGATGCGTTTGCTGGCGGATCAGATTCTCGATGGCGTGGCGGTGCGCACGCGCGAATTCCGTATTGGTGATAGCGAGCCGGGCATTAACGGCGTGTTGTGGGACATGAACCGCATTGATACTACCGTGCAGCAGGGCACCTTCGAGCGCTGGATTATCCACGCCGATCGCCCGCAGTCGCTGCATATTCAGGGCGTGATGTTCCTGATTAAGAACGTCAATGGCGCGCAGCCGATGGGCGAAGATCGCGGCTGGAAAGATACCGTGTGGGTGGATGGCAGCGTGGAGCTGCTGGTGAGTTTCCCGCAGAGTTCGTCGGATCACTTCCCGTTTGTCTATTACAGCCAGACCCTAGAGATGGCGGATCGCGGGACGGCGGGGCAGTTATTGGTGAATTCAGCGTCTTAATAAAAAACGGTGCGCATAATCGCGCACCGTAAGGTCGCCATTTATGGCGACCTTTTCACATCACTATCCGTTAAACGCCTCCGGATCCGGTCCCAAACGGTTACCGCTATCCAGCTTACTGATCTCACTCACTTCAGTTTTATCCAACCTAAAATCAAACACCTGGAAATTCTCACGAATACGTTCCGGGGTAATCGACTTCGGAATCACCACCAAACCGCTATCCAGATGCCAGCGGATAACAATCTGTGCCGGCGTCTTGCTATATTTCTTGGCCAGCTCGCGGATAATCTCCTGATCAAACACGCCTTTACCGCCTTGCGCCAGCGGACTCCAGGATTCGGTTTGAATCTGGTGCAGCGCATTCCACGCATGCAGCGTGCGCTGTTGCAGCATCGGATGCAGCTCGATCTGGTTCACCACCGGCGATACGCCGGTTTCATCGATCAAACGCTTCAGGTGCGCCTCGTGGAAGTTACAAACGCCGATGCTCTTGGTTAAGCCCTGTTGCTGCAGCTCAATCAAACCTTTCCAGGCTTCAACGTAGTTATCTTTTTCCGGGCACGGCCAGTGCATGAGATACAAATCCACCTGCTCTAACTGCAACTTCTTCAGGCTGGTTTCCATTGCCTGTTGCCAGTTGGTCTGGTCGTCGTTCCACAGCTTGGTGGTGATAAAAATCTCATCGCGTGCCACGTCGGTCTCTTGCAGCGCTTGCCCAACCGCTTCCTCATTTTTGTAGATAGCGGCGGTATCAATGGAGCGATAGCCGACTTTCAGGGCTTCCAGGATGGCGTTACGCGCATCCTCAATGCTCGCTTGCCACACGCCGAGGCCAAGCTGCGGCATCATGTTGCCGTCGCGCAATTTAATAATGGGTTGATCTGCCATAATTGCTCCTTATCTGTTGCAGGGACTTACCGTAGAAAAGATGTGCTTAAGTCTAGTCAACAAACCTCACCTCAGGATCATTGTGGCAAGCGGGCGGCACTTTTGCCTGATGGATTTCTGCAAGAATCTTGCCTGATTCTCCAGAATAGTGGAGCTTTGCACAGCCTTACGGCAAACTGACTTTTTAGCTGCCCGAGAGAGATGCATGCCAAACGACGCCCTTTGCCGTCAGCTAGCGCAGCGTGTAGTTGCGCTGATGAGTGATCTGCATAAGCCGCTGTGCGCGGTAGAAAACGTCAAACTGATCTACGCCTGCGAAACCTTGCCGCGTACGCCGATGATGTATCAACCTGGCATCGTGATTCTGTTTCAGGGACGTAAAACCGGTTATCTCGGCAGCACGGTTTTCCACTACGACGCCACCAAATATCTGATGCTCACCGTGCCGCTGCCGGTGGAGTGCGAAACCGAAGCCACGCTGGCGGAGCCGTTAGCCGGCATGTGTTTGAGCGTGGATGTTGCCAGCCTGCAGGATTTGCTGATGGACATCGGCGATGACGAGCAGTTCCAGCCGCAGGCGCAAACCTCCGGCATCCATTCGGCGTTTATGAGTGAAGAGATGCTGTGTGCGGCCGAACGCTTGCTGGATGTGATGAATAACCCGCGCGACGCCCGCGTGCTTGGTCCGCAGCTGGTGCGCGAGATCATCTATTACGTGTTAACCGGACCGATTGGCGGCGCGCTGCTGTCGCTGGTCAATCGGCAGACGCAGTTCAGCCAGATTGCACGCGCGCTGCGTCGCATCGAAAACCATTTTGCTGAAAGCCTGAGCGTCGATATGCTGGCCGCCGAAGTGAACATGAGCGTTTCGGCGTTTCATCACAACTTCAAAGCGGTAACGCAAACCTCGCCGCTGCAATACCTTAAGCGCTATCGCCTGCATCAGGCGCGCCTGATGATGCTGCAGGATGGCATGAAAGCCAGCGCGGCGGCGGTGCGCGTCGGTTATGAAAGCCCATCGCAGTTTTCGCGTGAGTTTAAGCGCTATTTCGGCGTGACGCCGGGAGAAGAGGCGAGCCGCGTGCGTCAAACTTTACCGTTTGACGCCGCGTCGTAATCAGGAGAGTTTCTGACGGCGTTTTTTCCAGATCACTACAATGCTGCCGGCCAGGCCGATAAACAGCAGCGCGATCGGCAGAATCATCAGGATCGCCATCACCTGATCTTCATGGCGCTTGATAAAGGGCACATGGCTGATGCCGTAGCCTAGCGTCACCACAATCCCAACCCACAACAAGCCGCTCAGCCAGTTAAACAGCTGGAAGCGGCCATTGTTTAAGCCGGAAATCCCGGCCATGGTCGGCAGTAAGGTGCGCACAAAGGCCAGGAAGCGGCCAACCAGCAGCGCCATCAAACCGTGGCGGTTAAACATATTCCACGCGCGCTGATGATATTGCGCGGGCAGATGCAGCAACCAGCTTTTCACCAGTTTGGTGTTGCCGAGCCAGCGTCCTTGCAGATAGCTGAGCCAGCAGCCGAGACTGGCCGCCGTGGTCAGAATCACAATGGTCGGCACGAAGTCCATCACCCCTTTGGCGACCATCGCGCCCGCCAGTAACAGCAGGCTATCGCCCGGCAGGAATGACGCGGGCAGCAAACCGTTTTCCAGAAACAGCGTTAAAAACATCACGCCGTAGACAATCCAAACCACATCCGGATTGCCGAGCGCGGCAAAATCCTGATGCCAAAGCGCCTGGACAATCTCATGTAAAACACCCATCAGCTATTCCATCGAGTCACAAGGAGTCTAATTTTAACCTTCTGTGGCATTGCATACGTTGATCTCTTATCGCCGCCACAGCGTGGTTTATCTTCTGTTTAACTTCTTAAACGAGCAAAACCGGCTTTAAGGTCATCCAGCAAGTCGTCGACATGTTCAAGGCCGATATGCAGACGCACCAACGTGCCGTCAAAATCCACGCCGCCCGCCGGACGAATCGCCGCCAGCTCTTCAGGCTGGTTGGCCAGAATCAGTGATTCATAGCCGCCCCACGAATACGCCATGCTGAAATGGTGGAAATGATCGAGGTAATTTGCCAGCTGCTCACGGCTGAGTTTTTCATGCAGGATGAAGGAGAACAAACCGCTGCTGCCGCTGAAATCGCGCTGCCAGAATTCGTGGCCTTTACACTGCGCCAGCGCCGGATGGTTAACGCGCGCCACTTCCGGCTGCGTTGCCAGCCATTCGGCCACCTGCAATCCGCTCTCTTCATGCTGACGCAGACGCGTGCCCAATGTACGAATACCGCGGCTCGCCATATAGGCGGTATCGGCATCGACCATCTGGCCCATCAGATAGGAGTTCTCGCGCAGCTGCGGCCAGCAACGTTCATTCGCTACCGCCGTGCCAATCATCGCGTCGCTGTGACCAATAATGTATTTGGTACCGGCCTGAATCGAAATATCAATGCCATGCTCCAGCGCGTTAAACAACACGCCCGCCGCCCAGGTGTTATCGATCATGATGATCGCCTCCGGCGCTTTGGCGCGCACGGCGGCAACAATTGCTGGAATATCCTGCACTTCCATGGTGATCGATGCCGGTGATTCCAGGAACACCACGCGCGTATTCGGCTGCACCAGTTCGCCAATTTCGCTGCCGATGCAGTGATCGAAATAGGTGGTGGCGACGTTCAGCTTACTGAGAATTTTCGAGCAGAAATCCTGCGTCGGTTCGTAGACGGCGCCGCTCACCAGAATATGGTCGCCGGCTTCGACAAAGGACAAAATGGCATTAGAGACCGCCGCCGCGCCGCACGGATAGAGCGCGCAACCTGCGCCGCCTTCCAGCTCGGTCATGGCGTCTTGTAGCGAGAAATGGGTAAGGGTGCCGCGACGACCATAAAACAGCTCGCCTGACGCGCGACCAGCGGTAGCGCGTTTCTTGTCGGCGACCGTGTCAAAAACCAGGGATGAAGCGCGTTGAATTACGCTGTTTACTGAGCCTTGCGTATAACGTTTACTGCGTCCCGCGCTGACAAGCGTGGTGTCTATTTTTTTCGTTGCCATCACTGCCTTTCCTGACATTTCCCACAAAACATTCACGTTACCACGAATCAGTGTAGCGGGTTGAGCCTGATTGCGGATTATCAGAGTGAGGCCAGTATTGCGCATAACATCAGCTAACTTGTGGAAATAGCGGGCATCTTTGCTTTGTAAATAGTAATGAGAACCACTATCACTTCGGTCGTTTTTTTTGCTATGATCCGCGCTTCAATCGTGAACTGTGCAACAGAAGTTGGAGATGCAGCGTGGTAGCCAGTGATTTGATGCAAACGGATCTTTCCGTTTGGGGCATGTATCAGCATGCCGATATCGTGGTAAAGATTGTGATGATTGGCCTGTTACTGGCTTCGGTTGTCACCTGGGCAATTTTCTTCGGTAAGTTTGCTGAGCTGAGCGGGGCGAAACGTCGCCTGAAACGCGAGCAGCAAGCGCTGGGCGAAGCCCGCTCATTAAACGATGCTTACCGTGCTGCTGAAAACTTCAAAAGCAACAGCCACAGCGCTGTGCTGCTAAACGACGCGCAGAATGAGCTGGAGCTCTCCGCTGGTACTGAAGATCTGGATGGCATCAAAGAGCGCACCAGCTTCCGTCTCGAACGCCGCGTGGCTGCATTTAGCCGTCATGCCGGTCGCGGTAATGGATTCCTCGCCACCATCGGTTCCGTTGCGCCGTTTATCGGTCTGTTCGGTACCGTTTGGGGCATCATGAACAGCTTCATCGGCATCGCGAAAACGCAAACCACTAACCTCGCAGTCGTCGCGCCGGGCATCGCCGAGGCGCTGCTGGCTACCGCGATTGGTCTGGTGGCAGCAATCCCAGCAGTCGTCATTTACAACGTGTTCGCGCGTATGATTGCCAGCTACAAAGCGTCGCTGGGCGATGTCGCCGCACAGGTGATGTTGCTGCAGAGCCGCGATCTGGATCTCGGCAACGTCGATACCGCGAAAGAAGCCAACCGTCCAGCGGCGGCACAGAAACTGCGCGTAGGATAAGTATTATGGCGATGCGTTTAAACGATGACTCGGTCGGCGATGGCGAAATGCACGAAATCAACGTGACGCCGTTTATCGACGTCATGTTAGTTCTGCTGATCATCTTTATGGTCGCCGCGCCATTAGCTACAGTCGATGTGCGCGTAAACCTGCCAGCATCGACCAGCGCGCCGCAGCCGCGTCCGGAAAAACCGGTTTATCTCTCCATCAAGGAAGATAAGCAGATCTTCATCGGTAACGATGCGGTCACCAAAGAGACGCTGGTGAATGCGTTGACGGCACAAACCGAAGGCAAGAAAGACACCACCATCTTCTTCCAGGCGGATAAATCGGTTGATTACGCCACCCTGATGGAAGTGATGGATCAACTGCGTGAAGCCGGTTATCTGAAGATTGGTTTGATGGGCATGGAAACGGTGAAGAAATAACACCGTGTTACAGTGGTAATAATGATGAGAAAGGCCGCTCTTTGAGTGGCTTTTTTATTACTGAAAAAAAAGCAGGCACAGAGTGCCTGCTAATAAGATAAATAAAGTTATTAGAACTGCTCAGTTTGCACCAGCAACTCACTCTCACCTTGGCTATAAACCTGATACTGCACGCCAGCTACCGTCAACGTACCGGCTTGTTGTGTCCAACCGCTTTCGCTGTTATTAAGCGCGGCATGCCACTGTGCAACCTCAGCTTCATCGCCGCCCAGTAATTGCTGCGTTTTACCATTGGCGATAAAGATTCCTTCTGTGGCCTCACTCAGCACTGCATTAATAATCGGCAACGGTGGCTTAATGGTATCCACTGTTATATCCCAGACAGGAGATTTTACGTCGCTTCCTTTATGCGCCACGCTAAAGGTGTGTGCGCCCTCCGCCAGCTTGCTCCCCGGAGTAAAGTTCCAGCTGCCATCGGCGGCGATGGGAGCCTCTCCAATCAATACACCATTATCAAAAACCTCAACCTTATGTCCGGCGATGCCGGTTCCATACAGCGTGGGTTGGTTGTCGTTGGTCTTGCTGCCGTTGGACAGATCGCCAATACCAGCGCCAACATCATCATAGATGCGATCCAGCACCGGCGCGTCATCAATGCCACCCGGAAGCGCTTCCACTATCAGCGTAAAGGGCTCTGACTTGCTGCTTTTACGATCGTGTGAATCAACAGTTTCGGCGCGCAGTTCATGCTTACCATCCTCCAACTCAACATACGCCTCCCAGAAACCGTTTTTGTCCGACGTGGTAGTTTTGATCAGTTCGTCACCGTCATAGATATTTACCTTGCTATTAGGAGCTGCCACGCCTTTCAGGGTTGGCGTTTTATCATCAGTGATATCGCCCGGAGAAAGCATGCCCGTTTGCTTCCCGGCATCATCAAATGCCTGAAGGATTAACGGCGCATCGGGATGTTGAGTATCAACGTCTAATATTACCAGCAGAGGAGCGCCATAATTACCGGCTGCATCAATAAGGCGAACGCTAAAAGTGTGTTCGCCTTCGCTCAACGGCGTAGGTGGTGTCCACTCCCATCGTTCATTTTGCACAATGACGGTATAAACTATATTATCAAGCACGATCTCCACAGTTGAACCATTTTCACCAGGAGCTTTGCTACTAAATTTCCAATTTGGATCCTTGATCCATTGTTTTAACGCGTTTTGTACTGTGTTCATTGTTAACACCCAGGGTTAAAGGGCAGGCGCGGTGCGCCTGCAAAAAGAGGAAAAAAGGGGTTAAACCAGTTCGGTTTTCACGCCTTCCTGCACCAGCAGTTCAGCTTCGCCGTGGTTATAGACGTGATATTCCGTCCCCGCGATAGTGACGGTTCCCGTCTGCTGCTGCCAGCCGGTAAACTCCTCGCCCTGCGGCAGAATGTCTTTTAGCTGCACAACATCGCCGTTATTGCCGTTGACCATAAACTGGGTTTTACCGTCGTCAATAAACAGACTGTTATCACCCTCGGCTAAAATTTTATCCAGTGAGACTTCGTGGATGCTGATGTCGTTATGAGTTTCATCCTGAATATCCATTGTCTTATTAACGGATGAGGAAGGATATTTCCAACTAATCGTATCAATAAATAACACGCCATAGTCGATGCCGGGAGTCTCTTCAGGTATAAATTTAACTGAAGCAATTGTCTTCCCGGATGGTGCTTTATAATTCATATCATGGAAGTATTCATAGTCGTCTTTTCCTAAACTATATCTGTCGAGGGTTTTTCCATTTTCGTCAAGAAAAACGACTGATCCATTAGGTACTGCTTGATATCTAAAGGATACTGACTCAACTGCAGAACCAAAACTCATCGTTGCTGGATCTGTATTTATTTCCAGTAGATGGCCCATGTCAAGTTCTGTACCTATACTCAGGCTGTTGGACTTGCTGGTGAATTTCAAGCCAGAATCAAATTCCATTTCAGATAAATTTCCCGTACTTTGATAGTCATCAAAGTTTTCATGTCCCCTTAAAAATTGATTATCGGCTGGATCTTTAGCAATAGACAGCTTGAAGTTGTCTGAAGGCACGCTGATATTGCCCAGTTTATCCGCGCTGGTTACAGTGAAATTGTGATCACCGTCAGTCAGGGGATCTTTAGGAATAATTGTCCAGCGGCCGTTCTCATCGGCAACGGCGCTGCCAATCTCCGTATTACCATCTAAAAGGCGCACCATAGAGCCCGCTTCGGCGCTGCCGCTGAAGGTCGGTTTTTTATCATCGGTTTGCGCGCCCGGGGTTAACCAGCCTGTCTTATCTCCGGCTTTGTCTTCCACGCGCAGGATTTCCGGCTGGCCCGGGGCGGTGTTATCGACGTTGAGGATCATCATATAGGGCGCGCCGATATTCTTGGCCTGATCAATCATGCGGAAAGTGAGGGTGTAGCGGCCATCTTCCAGTTCAAAGGGCGGCTTCCAGTCCCATTTGCCGGTGAGGGGATCAATCAGCGTGGTGTAGACCATGCCATTCAGCACGATCTCCATGGTGCTGCCTTTTTCAGCGACTTCGGTGCCGCTGAATTTACTCTGTCGATCTTTAGTCCATTTTTCGTTCGTGGTACCAATAGGGTTACTCATGGTTGTGTCCTTCAACATAGATTTCTGGGGTTAGATAAGATTAATTGTTTCGTTAATCTGGCGGACGTGAGAGTAAGAGGGACACTTAAATGCATGTACGAGAAATGTCCCGAAGTAGGAAAAATCCTGGATGAAGTTAATAGAGGCATGGAAAGCGTTAAATAAGCGTAAATATTTTCCTGCGGCGCTCGCGATCAACCTCTGTACACTATGAGGTAAAAATCCAGTAGCACGGAGAGTCAGTGGCGAAATATCAGCAGTTGGTGGAAACGCTTCGTACGCAAATTGAAGCAGGGATCTGGCCGCCGGGTGAAAAGCTGCCATCGCTACGCCAGCAGGCGGAGCTGAGCGGATTGAGCCTGATGACGGTGATGCACGCCTATGAAGTGCTGGAAAGTCAGGGCTGGATCGTCTCAAAGCCGCAATCGGGCTATTACGTGGCGCCGCGCGCCGCCGAAAGTCGTCCCCGGCTGCCCACTCATGAGGTCGCTAAAACCGATCAGGCGGATACCAACAGCTTCGTGTTTGATGTGCTGCAAGCCACCCGCAATCCCGCCATCATGCCGTTTGGCTCAGCCTTTCCCGATCCCGAACTTTTTCCGCAGCGCCAGCTGATGCGCTCGCTGGTAAAAGTCTCACACAACTTAAAGCCCACCGATGCGCTCAACAACCTGCCGCCAGGCAATGAAGCGCTGCGCAAAATTCTGGCGCAGCGCTATGCACAGCAGGGCATCACGCTGTCGCCGGATGACATCGTCATCACCAACGGCGCGATGGAAGCGCTCAATCTCAGCCTGCAAGCCGTTACCGAACCCGGTGATTGGGTAATCCTCGAAAATCCGTCGTTTTATGGCGCGCTGCAGGCGATTGAACGCCTCAAGCTGAACGCGATTGCCATCGCCAGCGATGTGGAGCAAGGCATGGATTTGGAAGAGCTGGAGCAGGCGCTACAGCGCTGGCCGGTGAAAGCCTGCTGGCTGATGACCAACCGGCAAAATCCGCTCGGCTTTACCTTGAGCGCCGAGCGCAAGCAGCAGCTGGTGGGACTGCTGGCGCGCTACAACGTGGCGATGATTGAAGACGACGTTTACGGCGATCTGTATGAAGGCCATGACAAACCGCTACCGGCCAAAGCCTTTGATCGCGATGGCAACGTGCTGCACTGCGGCAGTTTCTCTAAGAATCTGGTGGCGGGATTTCGCGTTGGTTGGGTAGCAGCCGGACGTCACGCACAGCGCGTGCAGCGTATTCAGTTGATGAGCACGCTGTCTACCAGCGCGCCGATGCAGCTGGCGCTGGCCGATTTCCTCAGCACGCGCAGCTATGATACGCATCTGAAGAAGCTGCGGCAGACGCTGGCAAAGCGCAAGCAGCTGGCGCAACAGGCGCTGCGCCGCGTGTTGCCTGCCGATGCCAGCATCAGCGACACGCCGGGCGGCTATTTTCTCTGGGTTGCGCTGCCAGCGCAGATCAACACCACTGAGCTGTATCATCTCGCCTTGCAGCAGGGAATCAGCATCGCTCCCGGTCAGCTGTTTTCCAGCAGCGAAGGCTTCAGCCACTGTTTCCGCTTCAACACCGCCTGGCCGTGGGATGAACGCGCCGAAGCGGCGGTAGAGACGTTGGGAAAACTGATTGCCGAGCTAAATCGTTAAACCTGGGCCGCCTGCTGGTGGCCCCAGGTGAGATAGTAGACGTCGTAGAAATCCACTTCACCTTTCTGCTTCATCAGGCGATCAATGCCGCTGCGCACGCGATCCGGCGTGTGCGGATTATCGAGAATTTTGTCCAGTGCCTGTTGCGAAACCGGCTGCACGTAATACCACTCGCCGTTGTAGCACACGCGCAGATCCAGCGTATCGATATCTTCGAAGCGATATTTCGGGTTGATATCCATCAGCATCAGCACGCTCATCACCACCACAAACACCGTGGCAAACCAGAAGGCGGGCCAGCCGAGCATGTCGGTGGAGAAGATCAGCGCCACGCACAGCGCGTAACACAGATACATGATGGCCCAGAGCCCCGGATGGGTTTTCAGGAAGGAAAAGCTAAAGCGCGGCAAATTATCGCGCTGTCCCTCGCGGTTCAGCGTGGCGATTTCGTCGAGCAGGATTTGTTTGATCGCGTCCATTGTTCACCTCTAATTATCACTGCCTGCCAGTAAAGCACATAACAGTGAAGCGAATTAGAGACAGATTTGGTGTGTTTTTTTATAACAGTTGGGATGTATTGCTCAAGATTGCACTGCACACGTTGAGATGGTGTCATACCGGGAACAAGATGCGCTTTTTAGGATGAATAACCATGCGACATCATGTGCTGCGCGCTAAGGAGTTGAGAAATAACATGACGCCAGCAGAGCTTAAGCTCTGGTCTCTGCTGCGTGCCAGACAATGTGGCGGTATGCGGTTTCGCCGCCAGTATCCTTTCGGCCCGTATATTTTGGATTTTGCCTGCCTGGAGAAACGGCTAGTGATTGAACTCGATGGATCGCAACATGGTGAAAACGTCAGATATGACGATGAACGCACGCAACGGTTGAATAGACATGGCTGGCGTGTGCTGAGATTTTGGAATCATGAAGTGATGCTCGAGTCGGGCGCGGTTTTTGCGGTGATTATGGCGGCGTTGATGGGATAGTGCTGGGTGATGTGTGTGCCCGTTGTCCCCCTCCTCGGTCCTCCCCCATAAATGGGGGAGGAAGATGCTGCCACATGCCTGTGATGAAGCTGCATGTGGCAGCATCTCCTTCCCCCGCTAGCGGGGGAAGGCCGGGATGGGGGACAGCGAGCACAATCTGGTACAGCCAGCACGATCTAACTTACTTGCCCCACAATCTGCAAATTCGCCTCATCTGGCACTTCGTTGTAAGACAGCACATTCAAGCCATTAGCAAACAGACGTGCGTAGCGCGCAATCAATGGACGCAATTGCGGCGTCACCAGCAGCACCTGTGTCAGGTTCTGCGCTTTCAACTGCTCCATCATCACCGGCAGCGTGCTCTGCAGCTGCGTCAGGATATTTGGATCAACCGGGAAGCTATCCAGCGCCACTTTACCGGCTTGCTGCGCCTGATTGAGCGCCGCCAGCAGCAGGTTCTCCAAACTGTTTTCCAGCGTATACGCCGACAGCGGTTTGTTGTCCGGCGCAATCGCCGCCACCATCGCACGGCGCAAGGCATAGCGCACATCGGAAGTCAGCAGGATCGGATCTTTGGTGATCGCCGCGCTCTCCAGCAACGTCGTGGCGATGGTGATGATGTCTTTCAGCGACACCTGATCGTTCAGCAGCAGACGATACACTTTTAGCTGCAAGCTGTAGTTCACCGCCGCATTCACATCTTCAGACAGCTTAGGCGCCACGTTCGCCAGACGCTGATGCAGCTGGGTAATGTCATCGTAGTTAAACAGCTCGGGCAGGTTCTCGCGCACCACTTTATTCACATGCGTAGCCACCACGCTGGCGCAATCCACTACCTGATAACCCAGGTTCAGCGCTTTAGCTTTCTGCTCGGGCAGAATCCACGTCACCGCCATGCCGTAAGCCGGATCGGTATCCAATACGCCATCGATTTCACCGTACTGTTCCGGCGTCGGGATCGCCATCAGACGATCGGCATGCACTTCGCCGACAGCGGTGCGCACGCCGTTGATCTTGATCGCGTACTGCGCCGGCTTGAGATGGAAATCCTCACGCAGGGCGATTTCCGGCAGCAGCACGCCGCTGGTTTCTGACACCACTTGTCGCACGCCGCGCATACGCAGCGTCAGCGGCGCGCCTTTGCCTTTATCTACCAGCGTCACCAGCTTGTAGCCGAGATTCAAGCCGATCGGCTCAACCATCGGGATATTGTCCCAACCGATAGCAGGCTGATCTTCTGGCTGCGTCAGCGCCTGGTTGATCGCTTCCATATCGTGGTGATCTTGCGTCGGCGCTTTCACGCCACGGCTTTGACGCCAGGCAGCGAACAGCAGCATCGCGGTAAAGATCAGGAACACCAGATGCGGCATGCCCGGCACAATCGCCAGCACAAACATCACGGCGGAGGCGGTATACAGCGTGCCCGGTCGTGCCAGCAGCTGCGTCTTAATGTCATCGCCCATATCCGCGCCATCACTGATGCGCGTCACGATAATCGCCGCTGCGGTCGAAAGCAGCAGCGATGGAATCTGCGCCACCAAACCATCACCGATGGTCAGCAGAACATATTGCTCAAAGGCTTGGCCCGCCGGTAAACCGTGTTTGAACATGCCGATCAAAATCCCGCCGATCACGCTGATCATCAGGATCATGATCCCGGCGATAGCATCACCACGCACGAACTTCGAGGCACCGTCCATCGCTCCGTAGAAGTCAGCTTCGTTGGCCACATCCTGACGACGCGTGCGCGCCTGTTCCTGATTGATCAAACCGGCATTCAGATCGGCATCGATCGCCATCTGTTTGCCCGGTAACGCATCGAGGGTAAAGCGTGCTGACACTTCGGAGATACGCTCAGCACCTTTGGTCACCACCACAAAGTTGATGATCATCAGGATGATGAACACCACAAAGCCGACGACGAAGTTACCGCCAATCACCACGTTACCGAAGGCTTCAATCACCTTACCGGCAGCGCCGACGCCTTCGTGACCGTCGAGCAGCACTACGCGCGTCGAGGCGACGTTGAGCGTCAGACGCATCAGCGTGGTGATCAGCAAAATGGTCGGGAAGATGGAGAAATCCAGCGGGCGTTTACTGTTCACGCTGGCCAGCAGCACCATGATCGCCAGCACGATGTTAAAGGTGAACAACACGTCCAGCACAATCGGCGGCAGCGGCAAAATCACCATCGCCAGCACGCTGAGCAGCAGTACTGGCACGCCGATGTGGGCCTGGCGCAGCAGTTGTGTGAACTGGCGCGTTTTAAGTTGGCTCATGAGCTTTCATTACCTCATCTAAGTTCGGCAGTTGGGTATCCAGCCGAGGTTTTTCACCCTGACCGGTGCGCCAGGTTTGCAGTTGCATCACGTAAGTCAGCACCTGTGCAATCGGACGGAACAGGGCTGCAGGAATTTGTTGGTTGATACGCGTGCTGTGATAAACGGCACGCGCCAGCGGCGGAAACTCCACCACATCAATTTTGTGTTTACCGGCCACGCTGCGGATATAGAGCGCGACGTCATCCACACCTTTGGCCACCACGTAGGGTGCAGCGGCCTTTTTCGGGTCGTATTTCAGCGCCACCGCGAAGTGCGTGGGGTTGGTGAGCACCACATCCGCCAGCGGCACTTGCTTGTTAATCTGGCCCATCGCCATCTGACGCTGCAGGTTACGAATGCGGCCTTTTACCTGCGGATTTCCTTCGTTGTTCTTGTGCTCATCGCGCACCTCTTTCTTCGACATCTTCATTTTTTTGGTGAAGAAGAATTTGGTCAGCGGCACATCAATCACCGCGAACAGCACGATGGTGATGATAAACAGCCGCATCATCGACTCGAACAGGTGCAGGCCCTGATTGATGGCGTCGCGTAAAAACAGGCCTTGCAGATCCATCATCGCGGTCAGATTGCCGGTAATGGTGCTCCACAGCAGCGCCAGCATCAGCAAACATTTAGCGATCATCTTCAATACCTCAACGTAGTGCTGCATCGAGAACATGCGCTTTACTCCGCTGATCGGATTGAGCTTTTTAAAGTCTGGCTTAATGCGTGTCAGCACAAAGATCCAGCCACCCGGCACCAGCGTTGAAAGGGCGGCGGCGAACGGGATCGGGATCAGCGTGACGATAAATTTCATGATGATCAGCACCTGCGTCAGCATGAACTGGTGCAGCGCGCCATCATCCTGGATGCGATCGGCCATCTGGCGTACGGCCTGAAAGGACGCCTGGATTAACTCCCGATAGTAGGGAAAAAACAGGCCCATCATCACCAGCGCCATCACCAGGCTAACGGCCAGGTTCACCTCTTTGGAGCGAGGAATGTCGCCTTTCTCGCGCGCTTTGCGCAGTTTTCCCGGGCTGGGTTTTTCGCTCTTATCACCACTTCCTGCATCGGCCATCAGTAGCTCCTCATTTTTTCCAACATACCGAGCACCTGATTGGTAAGCTCAAGGTAGTGGCTGCCGACATTGCCCATCAGCAAGGTGAAGCAGAACAGGCCGAACAGCATGCTGATCGGGAAGCCCAGCGCGAACAGGTTTAGCGTCGGTGAAATGCGGTTCAGCAGGCCAAATACGCCTTGCACCAGCATCATGATGATCACCGTGGGCATCGCCAGCAGCAGCGCGCCGCTGAAGATCCAGCCAACGCCGCCCGATAGCGTACGCAGGGAAACTTCATTAATCGCCTGACCAATCGGCCAGTAGGTAAAGCCGCTAAACAGAATCGACATCAGCAGCAAATGCCCATCCATGCTGAAAAACAGCAGCGCGGCCCACACCTGAATAATCTGTGAGATCACCATGGTGGAACTGCCGCTGGTGGGATCGTTCATCACCGCCATGCCGAGGCCCATGTTCATCGACAAAATATTGCCCGCTGTCTGCAGCGCCCAGAAGGTCCACCACAGCATCTGGCCAAACAGGAAGCCCCAAAGAATTTGTTCGCCGGTCAGAATCAAACTCTGCACCGACATCAGATCACGCAGCACCACGTTATGCGCCAGCATCGGCGTCATAATGATGCTCAGTAGCAGCGCCAGGCCGAGTTTGGCCTTGCGTGAAAAAGCCCGGTTATCCAGCAGCGGGCAAAAGTGCATAAAGGCATAGATGCGCACGAAAGGCAGCCACAGCGCGAAGATCGGTTGGATCAGATCGTTGATGGCGATATCCATCGTTAGCCTACTAGCTGCGCGGCTTGCTGAAAGATCAGCTGGGTGAAATCGATCAGCTGCGTCAGCATCCATTTACCGGCAAATACCAGCACCAGCAGCGTCATGATCAGACGCGGCAGAAAGCTCAGCGTCTGTTCGTTGATCTGGGTAGTCGCCTGGAAAATACTCACCAGCAGGCCGGTGATCAGGCTCGGCACGATGGCAACGGCGGAGATCATCAGCACCAGCTTCAGACCTTGTGCCAAAATGTCGCCGGCGATGTCGATATTCATCATAATCCCAGCCCCTGTACGCTCTGCGTCAGCGTGCCAACAATCAGCGACCAACCGTCACACAGCACAAACAGAATCAGTTTGAACGGCAGGGAAACAATCAGCGGTGACAACATCATCATCCCCATCGCCATCAAAATACTGGCGACGATCAGGTCGATCACCAGGAACGGGATGTAGATCATGAAGCCAATTTTAAAGGCGGTTTTCAGCTCGCTCAGCACAAAGGCCGGCGCGATGATAGTGAGATCTTGCGCTTCCGGCTCGCCGGTCGCGTTCGCAATGGTCATGATCTGCGCCAGCGAGGTGCTGTGAGTTTGCGACAGCATGAACTTTTTCAGCGGCACCTGACCGGTGCTCAGCGCCTGTTGCAGGCTGATTTCATTGTTCTGATATGGGACAACCGCGTTGTCATAGACGTTGGTCCACACCGGACGCATCACCAGCAGCGTCAGCACCAGCGCGATGCCGGTCAGCACTTTGTTCGGCGGGCTTTGCTGCAGGCCAATTGCCTGACGCAGCAGAGCCAGCACAATGATAAAGCGGGTAAAACAGGTCATCATCAGCATCATGATCGGCAGCAAGCCGAGCAGCGTCATCAGAATCAGAATTTCAACTTTTACGCTGTACTCCTGGCCGCCATTGGCGGAGGGCACAGCAGAGAACAACGGCAGTCCGTTCTGTTCTGCCAATGCCAATGAAGGCACCAGCAGCAGGCCAGCCAGCGCCAGCCCTCCTTTAATCCAGCCGGAATTGCGCATTATTATTAGCCCGCCAGTTCGCTAAGATCGCTGTTGTTAAACTCAATCAGGCGCAGGCCATATTTGTCGTTCAGCACCACCACTTCGGCTTTACCAAACAGAATGCCGTTCACTTTCACGTCCAGCGGTTCACCGGCCAGCTTATCCAGTTCGATGACCGAGTCGTTGCCCACGCCAATCAGGTCGGCGAGAGAGATCTCAACCGACGCCACTTCCAGCGTCAGCGTCACCGGAATGCGGCTGAACAGCGCGAGGTTACGCGGTGCGTCACGCGTGACCGCAGTAACCGGCTCGGCTACTTCCGTTTCAGGCTGGTTTTCCAGGTTAAAATCGAGGTCCAACGCAGTGGCTAAATCATTTAAATCGCTCATGTTATTCACTCGTACGTTCACTGAATTCGGAGAAAAAGAGTTTGCCGCGCTCTTCGCAGATTACGGCGCTAAACAACGGTTGATCGCCCACCAGCAGTGGAATGCGGTCATTCATGGCAAAGGGCAGGACATCGTCCGGCTTCAGACGTGCCAGGTCCGCTACCGTCATCGGCAGCGTGGCTAAGCGTCCGCGCAGGCGCACCGGCAACTGCTTAAAGCTGTGTGGACGGGTAGGCACTGGCGTGTTGCGATTCGCCTCGGCAGGTTGGCGCAGCGTGCTGAGTAAACGGTCAACGTGCGCGGCATCCAGCAGCAGCGAGAACTTGCCATTGCTGTAACCGTCAAGGAAGAAATCCACACGATAAGACCATTGGGTTAATAACGATGCCGGGTCTGGTTTAATGTTCAGCGCTTCGGTAAATAACTCGTCACCGCAAATTAAATGCACCAGCTCGCTGGCCAGTTTCATTTGCAAACGCTCTTCCGTTTTGGTTACCGGGAAATTATCGGCCGTTAACTCATGCTGGTCGTCGCGTGATAATCCGTAATAGTCGTGTAAAATATTCAGTAATAAGGCGCGGTCGAGGCGAAATGCCAGGTTACCCAATTCACTGCTGAAAATGGTGGCCTGCTTAACCGCACAATCCATCTGAAATTGCATATCGCGCAAACTGACATCGACACGAAACTTCTTCAGAAAATAGATACCCAGCTTGGCGTCTAAGCGATCGCTATTATCTTTAAATACTTTCGGGACCTTGTGATACGGGCGACCGAGTTTATTGACTTCCAGTTTCATCAGCTCAGGCTGATTTTCTGGGGTATAGATTCTCATCCGATTGGATTTCGTGCGCATCTTCATGCTTCCGTGTGTCAGGGTGAACCTGTCTTTAATAGAATGAATGCGATCCCGCTGGTGATTCCCTTTTATCAGTCACGTCTTAATTAATAAGAATTTGCTGATATAGGAATCTTCTAATCTTTATTAAGCGAGATGTTTTCTCTGGTGCAAATTAAAACGTTTCCGTCTAATTAAAACAAGGTGGAAAAACTTATTAATCCATTAATTGAAAACCGAGAATCAGATTAATTAAATTTGTTAAGTAACTAATAAGCATGGATTAATCTTTTAATACTGCGAAGATGCTAGCTAGGAATAGTCCGATACGTATACTCAGCGCACAACACAGGCGGAACCAGCAATTCGGCATCTTTACCGGGCTTGATATAAGTCGATTCTTAATAACGAATAGTCTGGCTTTCACCTTCGGAAAACGTATGAAATGTCATGCGTAATAAAGGCAACTCTTTTTCTTATAAAGATGCGTCTCTTACTCGGTGTTCAGGAAATTTTCATTATGAATATGGCTGACTCAATGCAAAAGAATAATGATGATCGCTTTATCGCTCAGGCTTCATCGAGTGTGAATCTGTTTGCACTGGCGCAACGTGTAGCAAAATTCAATGTGCCGGTATTAATTACCGGTGAAACTGGCACCGGTAAAGAGTGCGTGGCGAAGTATATTCATCAACACGCATTTAAACAGTCAGCACCTTACGTTGGTGTTAACTGTGCAGCGATTCCAGAGAATATGCTGGAAGCGATTTTATTCGGATATGAAAAAGGTGCGTTTACCGGTGCGGTCAGTAGCCAGCCAGGTAAATTTGAATTGGCCAACGGCGGCACATTATTACTTGATGAAATCGGTGATATGCCGTTAGCGCTGCAGGTTAAATTACTGCGCGTATTACAGGAGCAGGAAGTTGAGCGCCTCGGCAGCCATAAAAAGATTCCGCTCGATATACGTTTAATTGCTTCTACTAATAAAGATTTGGAAGTGGAGATCGCCGAAGGGCGTTTCCGTCAGGACCTGTTCTACCGCCTGTCGGTGGTGCCAATGCACATCACGCCGCTGCGTGAACGTACCGCAGATATCCTGCCGTTAGCTGAACGCTTCATTGAAAAATATAAGGCTTTCGTCAAACACCAACCGCGCATCACCGAATGTGGCCGTCAGGCGCTGGAAAGCTACAGCTGGCCGGGCAACGTGCGTGAGCTGGAAAACATCATGCAACGCGGCCTGATTATGTGCGCCGATGGCGATCTGCACGCGGGCTGCTTCAACCTGAAAGTCAGCACTACCTTGCTACCGGAAGTGATGGTGCAGCAGCTGGGCGACGCCGCCAACGCCGAAGAATGCCAGATTAAGAGTCACGGTCGTCGTGCCGAATCGCAGTACATCCTTGATTTGCTGAAACGCAATCAGGGCAACAAATCCAAAACCGCCGAGTTTCTTGGCATCACTCCACGCGCGCTGCGCTATCGACTGGCCTCCATGCGCGAGCAAGGCTTTGACCTCGGCTGCGCCTGATAAAAGAGAACTACGCAATGTTAGACAAACTTCCCGCTATCGGCGTACAGGGCAACATGATGGCCGAGATGCAACGTATGCAGCTGCAGGCACAAACCAGCCCTATCGCGCCAGCCGGTCAAATGGCTTCGCTCAGCACCCCGAGTTTCACTGATGTGCTGAAGGGCGCCGTCGGCAGCGTTGACCGCCAGCAGCATGTCGCTTCGCAGAAGCAAACGGCCATCGATATGGGCCTGAGCGATGATTTGAGTGGCGCGATGATCGAAAGTCAGAAAGCCAGTGTGGCGTTCTCGGCGCTGATGCAGGTGCGTAACAAGCTGCAACAGGGCTTCGATGAAGTCATCAATAGCCCAATGTAAATGGAGTTGAGACGTGCTGGATAAATTACAAGCGCTGTTGCCTGCGAACCTGCAGGCGATAGTGAAAAAATGGCTGCTCCCTGCGGCGATTGCAGCGGTGATCACCGCAGTGATCGTGGCGCTGCTGTGGCAGAGCAATAACAAGTGGACCACGCTGTTCGGCACGCAGGAGAACCTGCCGATGTCCGAAGTAGTGGCCACGCTGAGCGGTGAAGGACTGAATTATCGCGTCGCGCCCGACAGCGGCATGGTGCTGGTGCGCGAAGATGATTTACCTAAGGCGCGTATGGCGCTGGCCGCGAAAGGCATCCGCGCAGCCACGCCAGATGGCTACGAGCTGATGGATAAAGAAGAGATGCTCGGCAGCAGCCAGTTCGTGCAGAACGTACGTCTGCGCCGCAGCATGGAAGGCGAACTGGCGCAGAGCATCATGGCGCTCGACAGCGTTGAGTTTGCCCGCGTGCATCTCGGCATTTCGGAAACCAGCTCGTTTGTCCTTTCCAATAAACCGAACAGCACCGCTTCCGTGGTTCTGCGCCTGAAATATGGTCGTCAACTCAGCGACGAACAGGTTGGCGCGGTGGTGAGCCTGGTGGCGAACAGCGTACCGGGCATGAAGGCCGAACTGGTAAGCGTGGTCGATCAAAAAGGCGCGCTGCTGTCGGCGAATATCGCTGACCAGCTAAATGGCCGCACCGGCCTGCGTAATAGCGGCGAGATGGTGCAGCAGATGCGTGAGCAGGTGGAACGCAACATTGCCAACCTGCTGGTGCCGGTGCTGGGACATGAAAACTTCCGCGTAAGCGTGGTGCCGCGCGTTGACTTCAGCCAGGTCGAAGAGACGCAGGAACGCTTCCTTAACGAACCGCGCGTGGCGAGTGAGCAGCTGGCGCAGGACAACACCACCGAGCAGCTGGCGGTCGGTATTCCGGGGTCGCTCAGCAACCGTCCGGCCAATGCACCCGCGCAAAACAACGCACAACCGCAGATGTCCTCGCGTAATCAGGCACAGCGCCAGTTCAACTGGGATCGCGATGTTCGCCATATTAAACATCAGGGCTATCAGGTGCAGAAACTGACCGTGGCCGTGGTGCTGAATCAAAACGCGGCGGTGGTGCAGGGCTGGACAGCGGATAACCAAACGCAAATCAACGCCTTGTTGACCAAAGCGGCTGGTATCGATAGCGAGCGCGGCGATGAATTGTCGCTGGCCTTGCTGGCCTTTAATCAGCCGGAAGTGCAGCCCGAAGAGGCGCTGCCGTGGTGGGAACGCGACAGCACGCTGCTGTGGGCGGAGCGCGGCGGCATTGGCCTGCTGGCACTGCTGGTGATTCTGTTTGGTCTGCTGCCGATGATGCGCCGCGTGGCGCGCCAACCGGCCGCTAGCGAGGTGTCTGAAGCCAGCGTCGCGCTGCCAGCAGCCGTGGCCGAAGCGGAAGAGGATACACCGGTATTGCCGGGCAACAGCTTTAACGGCGACGACAACTTACCGCCGCAGAGCTCGGGCCTCGAAACCAAAATTAATCATCTCCAAAACCTGGCGCAGAGCGAAACCGATCGCGTCGCCGAAGTGTTGAAACAATGGATCAGCAGCAATGAGCGAAGCAACAGAAAGTAAAAACAGCAAAAGCAGCGACCAGACCACCAAGGTGCGTTCGCGTCTTGAGCAGGCCGCCATCGTGCTGCTGAGCATCGGCGAAGAAGCCGCGGCGCAGGTGATGAGCAAGATGAGCCGTGAAGAAGTGCTGCGTCTGTCGGAAACCATGGCGCGCCTGCACGGCGTCAAGCTGACGCATGCCCGCCTGGCGATGAACAATTTTTTCCAGGAATACCGCGAACAGAGCGGCATTAACGGCGCGTCGCGCAGCTATCTGCGCAACATCCTTGAACGTGCGTTGGGCGGTGAAATCGCCCGCAGCGTCATTAACGGCATCTACGGCGATGAGATTCGTCATCGGATGGCGCGGTTGCAGTGGGTCGATACGCCGCAGCTGGCGGCGATGATCGCCCAGGAACATCTCCAGTTGCAGGCGGTCTTTCTCGCCTTCCTGCCGCCGGATGTCGCCGCTGGCGTGCTGGCGCAGCTCGACGAATCGCGTCAGGACGAAATTCTCTATCGCGTGGCGCGTCTTGATGACATCAACCGCGATGTGGTGGATGAGCTGGATCGCCTGATCGATCGCGGCGTGGCGGTGCTGTCCGAACACGGTTCGAAAGTGCAGGGCATGCGTCAGGCTGCCAACATCGTTAACCGCATCAGCGGCAATCAGCAGGCGCTACTGGCGCAGTTGGAGATGCGTGATGAAGCGGTGGTGGATGAGCTGAAAAGCGAAATGTACGAGTTCTTTATCCTCAGCCGCCAGAACAGCACGGTCCTTGGGCGTCTGCTGGAAGAGGTGCCAATGGATCAATGGGCGGTGGCGCTGAAAGGCACCGAGCCGATGTTGAGCCAGGCGATTTACGATGCCATGCCGCGCCGTCAGGTGCAGCTGTTGCAGAACACCACTTCGCGCCTTGGTCCTGTGCCGATCAGCCGTATTGAGCAGGTGCGCAAAGAGATCATGACGCGCGTGCGTGAACTGGCGGAAAGCGGCGAGATCCAGATTCAGCTGTTTAGCGAACAAACGGTGGAGTAAGCGATGACCAGCAAACAGATGCGTTTGCATCAGTTTCCCCCGCTGCGCAAAGCCTGGCAGCGCACGGACGAATCCGGCGTGCCTGCCGATTCCGCCACGCTGCAACAGCAGCTGATGGATGGTTTTCAGCAGGGCATTAGCGATGGTTTTGCTCAGGGTTTAGAGCAGGGTAGCAGCCAGGGTTACGAGGAAGGCGTTGAGCGTGGGCGTGCCGAAGGTAAGCAGCAGGGTTTTGATGCGGGCAAGCAGCAGGCGCTGGAGCACTTTCTAAGCGCTGGTGAGCCACTGGATGCGTTGAGCAGACAGTTGCAGCAGCAGCTGGATGAACATGAAGAGCGCCGTAAAAGCGAATTGTTAGCGCTGGTCGAGAAAGTGACGCGCCAGGTGATCCGCGTTGAGCTGGCGTTGCAGCCTTCACAGCTGCTGGCGCTGGTAGACGAAGCGCTGACCAGCTTGCCGGAGCGGCCAAAGCAGCTGCGTGTGTTGATGAATGCGGAAGAGTTCAGCCGTATCAAAGAGCTGGAGCCGAAGAAGGTAAAAAGCTGGGGCTTAGTTGCCGACAGCGAAATGGAGCCCGGCGAGTGCCGCATTGTTACCGATGCCAGCGAGATGGATATCGGCTGCAATCAACGTTTGAGCCAGTGCATGAGTGTGCTGCAGGAGAATTTGTAAGTGTCAGGCCGATCGCCATGAATGGCGACCCTACATCGGCGCATTTATGCGCACCGGGCAGGCCGCACAAAAACTAACAGGATCCATCATGACGCAATCCTTCAACACTCTACTGCAATCGCTGGAAAACATCCCGCTGGCGCGTGTCGCCGGACGGCTGGTGCGCGTTAACGGCATTCTGCTGGAAAGCGTCGGTTGCCGCTTAGCCGTCGGCCAGCGCTGCAACGTCGAGCAGGCCGATGGCACGTTGCTGGCCGCGCAGGTGGTGGGATTCGATCGTGATGTCACCTGGCTGATGCCGTTCAAAAGCCCGGAAGGACTGATGGCTGGCGCCCGCGTTTTTCCCGAGGAAAAACAGAGCGACATCCTGATTGGCGAAAGCTGGCTCGGACGCGTGGTAAACGGCCTGGGCGAAGCGATCGACGGCAAAGGCAAGCTTGGCGGCGATGAGGTGCTGCCAACGCAGCCAACGCAAATCCATCCGCTGACGCGTAAAGCCGTGGTGGAACCGCTGGATGTCGGCGTCAACGCCATCAACGGTCTGCTGACCATCGGTAAAGGCCAGCGCGTCGGTTTAATGGCCGGTTCGGGCGTAGGTAAAAGCGTGCTGCTCGGCATGATCACCCGCAGCACCAATGCGCAGGTGGTGATCGTTGGTCTGATTGGCGAACGTGGCCGCGAAGTCAAAGAGTTTATCGACCACTCGCTCGGCCCGGCTGGCATGGCGAAATCGGTGGTGGTGGCTGCGCCGGCAGATGAATCGCCGCTGATGCGCATGAAAGCCACCGAGCTCTGCCACACGCTGGCGGCGTGGTATCGCGATGCCGGTTATGACGTGTTGCTGCTGGTGGATTCACTGACGCGTTACGCCATGGCGCAGCGCGAAATTGCGCTGTCACTCGGCGAACCGCCAGCCACCAAAGGCTATCCGCCTTCGGCGTTTGGCATCATTCCCAAGCTGGTGGAGAGCGCGGGTAACAGTGCCTCGAACGGCAGTATGACCGCCATTTACACCGTGCTGGCGGAAGGTGATGACCAGCAGGATCCGATCGTTGACTGCGCGCGTGCAGTGCTGGATGGCCACATTGTGTTGACGCGTGCGCTGGCCGAATCGGGCCACTATCCGGCGATCGATATCGGGCAAAGCATCAGCCGCTGCATGAGCCAAATCACCGACAAAGATCATCAGTTGGCAGCGCGTATGCTCAAGCAGCTGTATGCCGATTACATGGCGATCAAACCGCTGCTGCCGCTGGGCGGCTATGTTGCGGGCGTTGATGCGCAGGCCGATCGCGCGGTCCGCCTGCAGCCAGCAATTACCAGTTTCCTGTGCCAGACGGTGGATCAACCCGCCGCGCTGGCGCAATCCATTAATGACCTGCTGGCCCTGAGCCAGGCATAAGGCAAGGCATGATCAGAAAACAAAAAATGATCGCTACCCTGACGCAGCTGCGCGAAATGCGCGAGCGCAAAGTGAACGATCTCAGCAGCCAGCTGGCGCAGCAAAAGCAGCTGGTGCAGCGCTATCAAAATAATATTTCGGCGCTCAATCGTTTGGGTGGCGGCACCAGCACAGAAGGGGCGAATGCCACGCAGCTGACCAATCTGGCGCGTTATAAAACCAATATTCAGCGCGTGATTGATTGGCAGACGCAGGCGTCGGCACTGGCGGAAAAACAGCAGGATGAACTGCAAACCGAGCTGATCAGCCATGCGTGTCAGGAGAAAACCGTGTCGCTGGTGCTGGAGCAACAGCAGCAGGCGCTGGCACAGGCGCGTCAACAACAGCAGCAGAAACTCACTGATGCGCAGGCCATGCAGTGCTGGCTGCGCAATCGAGGAAAATTTGCATGAGCAACCCGCTGTTTAACCAATTGATGAGCAAACGTCAGCCGCTGAAAAGGGGCGAACTGCCGTTTATCAGCGTGGTGACGCCAACGTGGAACCGCCGCGAGTTTCTGCCTTATCTGCTCTATATGTTCCAGTATCAGGATTATCCGGCCGATCGCCGTGAACTGGTGATTCTGGATGATTCTCCAGAGAGCAACGCCGATCTGATTGCCTCGCTGACGCGCTACTCGCCGCATCCTGAGCTGATCCGCTATTACCATCTCAGCGAACGCATGACGATTGGCGCCAAGCGCAATCGGGTGAATGAACTGGCGCGCGGCGAATATATTGTTTGTATGGACGACGATGATTTTTATCGCGTCGATAAGCTCAGTTACACCATTAACGAAATGCGTCGCCATAACGCGTTATTTGCGGCCTGTAACGTGATCCCAATTTGGTACAGCCACGTTAATCGCATCTTTATGACCAGCGATAATGGGAAGCGTAACGTGTTGAATGGCACTTTTGCCTATCACCGTAACTTCCTCAAAAAACATCGCTATGACGATCTTGCCACGCTAGCCGAAGAGGAAGGCTTCACCAATTACTTCACCGCACCGGTACTGCTACTGGATCCATGGCGCTCGATTCTTTGTGTGTCGCACAGCAGGAATACTTTCGATAAAGATTTTGTTCTTGCCTCCTGCGAAGCGCAGAGCTCCACGCTTGAAGAGGCGGTGCCCGATACCTTTGTTCGCAAATTTTATCAGCGACTGCATCAGGCACCGTTATCACAACAGCCGAACTGGGCCTTTTTCCATCGCGTGGTGCTGGTGGGCGACGATGCCAACATGGCAGCCGCGTTTAGCCAACGACTGCTGGATGCCGGCTTATCGCAGGCGCAGCTGGAACAGATTGAGTCTGTGGAGAACGATTCCCGCCTGACGCATTTGGCCGTGACGCAACGTGCCCAGCGCGAGCAGTGGCCAAACTATTTGCTGCTCGACAGCCGCCTCCATTGGGTGCGTCAGCAGCGTGGTATTGATGCACTTAATCGCCTGCTGCGCGCGCTTAACCACGTTGAATGGGATGGTTTTCATCTGGCCGCCGAACTTAATGAGGGCTGGATTCTCAGCCAGCTGGAAGGTGTTATCAGCCCCACCGTGCAATCGCTGCCGCATCTGGCCTGCTGTGTAAATCAGCAGGCGTATGCACCTTTAATCGAACGTTTACAGGATCAGCTGACAGCAGCTGGTTATCTCAATACTGCGGACCTGCGCTGGTTTGCCCTCTATCCCAGCATGTTCTTCCGCAGTGAAGATGATGATGGGCAGGCATGTACGGCGCGCTTTTTCCGTAAATTAGGTATCGTGCCGCAAGACGGTGCACAGGAGCAACCATGAATACCGCAAACAGTTATACCCCGGAATATGTGACTCGCCTGCAGGCGCAACCCTGGCAGTGCCGCTGCGCTGGCTGCAACGGTGAAAAACCGCTGCTGCAACTGCGCTGGCGTGAAGAGCAGCGTGCCAGTGCAGAGCTAAGCTGCGACAGCGCGGCATCCACCATTTTATTTGATGACGATGCTTTTGCCCTGCAGCATAGCTCTGCTGCGGCGCTGGATGCGCCGGCACTCTGCTCGCGCTTACAAATGCTCAACCAGCAGGCGATTTTCCTGCTGAGTAACGAGGAAGCGCCGCTGGCAGAGAAGCTTTATGCTGTGGGCGTGCTGCTGAGCAAATGCCAGCAATTACAGCAAGCAGAAGACATTCTTCAGGTGGGGGAAGAGCTGCTGACGTTGATGAATAGCGGCCTATTGGCCGAGGCTTTTCTTGCATTACCGGCTATTGATGCGTATCCATTGGCTGCGCTACGTCAGCTGGCGCAGGTAGAAATCGATGCTAACCTCGATCCGCTTACTGGTATGACGCTGGTAATGAAATTAAATGAATTAGCCATGTTGAGTGATGCACAGTTGTTACCGCTGCTGGCGGAGCTGCGTGAAGATGTGCAATTACAAAGCTTTATGCAGCAGAAGACGACTATGTGGCGCAACTATCTGCTGTGGCATGCTTATCACGGTGTATTCCCCGGCACTTCCGATGCGCAGTGGGAAACGGCGTTTTTACAGCTGTGCCAGCGGGTGTTCGGCATGCAGGTAATCTTCGGCCTGTTATTGGCTGAACAGTGTGAGCTGGATAATGCGGCATTGGCAGCGCTGTTTGCTGCGTGGGAGCGTCAGACTTTGCCAGTGCTGAGCGAAGATAATGCGCTGTTAATCGGTTTGTCACTGCTGAAGTAAATGAAGCGGCCGTCATCACTTTTCCAGGTGCGCATGAATGCGCACCCTACGAAAACCCAGCAGGTCGCCTTTCATGGCGACCGATTTGCACAAATTACCCGTAGGGTCGCCATTTATGGCGATCGGTTCAGGTTCTCTGCAGCGGAAAACAAAAAAGTCGCCAGTTTGGCGACTTTTTTATACAACAAGCGGGATGTTATCGTTGATACAGGAAGTTCTGCTGCCCTTGTCCGGTCAGAGAATTCAGCGTTTCCTGCTGCATCGACAGCAATAATCCATTGCGTTCGTTCATCTGCTGGCAGGCCAATGCGCTCAGTTCCAGCGTGCGCCACCAGCTTTCCGCTTGCTGTGCCAGCGCGACAGGCAAGTACGGCATAAGCTGGCTGATGCCACGGCTATCGGAAGCCAGTTTCAACGCCTGCAAGGTTTCGCTGCGGCGTTGGGCCGAACCGTGTAACTGCTGATATATAGACAGCAACTGCTCATTCACTGACTGCAGATGTATGGCATCACAGGCGATCATCGCTTCACGTTGTTGCTGCAGCAGCGCCGTCAGCGCATCGTAGTGCTGCGTGTCTTGTTTGATATCGCGCAGTAGCGTTTTTACCCGTTCTGCAGTGGTGTTCATGAGCGATAGAAGTCCATCATGGCTTGCGCCAGCGTGTCGGTATCCACCTGCAAACGGCCTGATTTTACGGCATCCTGCATGGCGCTCACAAAGGTAGCATCAACTTCGGGCATCTCACGCAATTGCTGCTGTGCGGCTTGCATTGGGCCTTGCTCGGTTTTGTTGTTGCGCGCTGCGGCACGTTCATTTTTATGCGCAGCAGGTGCATCATTCAGCGATGTAGTCACTGATTGAGTCACTGGCGTGATGCCAGCTTCATTACGGGTGATTTTCATAGTCATCTGTCTCGGGTCGATTACGGCATATCCCAGCACAACGACACCGGCTTGCGGAAACTTAAATTCCGCTTTTAGGGAGCCCCCGGTGCCACCAGCATTCTTACTACGCCACGCTCATCAACACGTGCGCTCACCACGCGTTGGCTTTGCAGATTGCGCACCTTAATGATGTCGCCTTTACGGCCTTTCTTCAGCGCTTCGCCCATCATCTTAGCCTGCACGCCATCCTGTTCGGCAATCATCACAATCTGCTGACCACGTTCGATCAATACCGGCTGATCGAGATGGGCTGGTGCGATCGCCTGCAACTCACGCACGCGTTTCTTCAGCGTAAAACCGACTGCATCGTCGGGGTTGGTAAGGAAGCCGTCGCGCAGCCCCACAATATTACGCTTCTTCATTTCCACGTCGCTGGCAGCCAGCTGTTTGCCGCGATCCAGCATATTTTTCGCCACCAGAATCGGCAGGTAGACATCCGGTTTCACCGTCACGGCGATTTCCCAGCCGTTGGCACCGTCGCAGCGAATGTCATAACGCAGACGCGCCAAATCCATGCGGTCGCCCGCCGGTAATGCCGAGGTTAAGGGACGCGGGCAGCGCTGAAAACGGCTCACTTCAGTAGGAATAAAGACATTGAGTTTGCTGCTGAAATCTTTCCAGCCTTTCTGTTTGGCAATGCGCTGGATATCGGCGGTCGCGTTGGCGACGGCCTGATTGTAGATCTGCTTACGTGCGGTTTGCGCTTCAGGTGCGGCCAAAATGGGTGTTGAAAAAATCAGCAGGCTGAGCGGGATTAGACGGAAAAATAACTTCCTGGTGTAACACAGTGTGTTCATGAATATCTCACCAAATCAATAGATTAATAAGTTGGCACGCTGTTTGCTTTAAAGCGTGTGAATCGCAACTGATGAGGAACACCAAGTGGGGATAAGTTTTGACAAAGCGCTGGGGATGCATCCCGCCGCACTACAGCTTCGACTTTCGCGAGCAGAGCTGTTAACGGCTAACCTGGCAAATGTGGATACCCCGAATTACCAGGCTAAAGATATTGATTTTGCCGCAGAGATGCAACGTTCAATGTTGAAAAATTCGTTCACTTCTTCGCCAGAAATTCAGTATCGCGTGCCGTATCAACCATCGTCCGATGGCAACACTGTGGCGCTGGACGTTGAGCAGGCCGAGTTCTCGAAAAACTCGCTGGATTACCAAACCAGCCTGCAATTTCTCAGCAGCAAATTTATCGGCCTGAAGCAGGCCATTGAAGGGAAATAATTTTGTCTTTCAACGACATTTATCGCGTTTCGGGTTCAGCGATGACGGCACAAACCGTCCGCCTGAACACCATCGCCAGTAACCTGGCGAACGCGGAATCACCGGCAGCAAGCGAAGCTGCAACTTACAAGGCGCGCCGTCCGGTGTTTGCCGCCATCTATCAGAACAGCAAGCTGATGGATGCACCTGCTTTGGCGGGTGCGCGCGTGCAGGTACTGGATGTGGTGGAAACCGGCAGTGCGGTGCGCCGCTACGAGCCAGGCAATCCATTAGCCAACTCACAGGGGCATGTCTTCTATCCCGATATCAATACGGTAGAAGAGATGGCCGACATGATGTCCGCTTCCCGCAATTTTGAAACCAACGTGGAAGTGCTGAACAGTGTGAAAAGCATGCAGCAAAGCCTGCTGCGTCTGGGAGAAGCTTAAGTATGAGCGTGAATAACGTAAACAATAGCGGCGCGGGCGTGGATACCTATGGGCAGACTCCGCAAAGCAACGGCGGCACCAGCAGCATGTTTCTGACATTGCTGGTGGCGCAGATCCAGAACCAGGATCCCACCAATCCCACCGACAGCGCGGAGTACATCAATCAGTTGTCGATGATGTCGCAGATGGAATCGATGCAGACGCTCAACGACACCATGACCGGCGTCTATTACATGGCCGAAAGCATGCAGGCGATGGGGATGGCGAATCTGGTAGGCCAGCAGGTATATGCCAGCAGCAACAGCATCAAGCTGGAAGGCAACAACATTGATGGACGTATCAATCTGCAGCATCCGGCGGAAAACGTCACGCTGCACATCAAGGACAGCGCGGGTAAAGAGACCAAGCTCGAGCTGGGTAAGCAGCCACAAGGCGATGTCAATTTTACTATCGATCCCGCCGCGCTTGGTCTTGCCGATGGCGAGTACACCCTGAGCGTAGTCACCGATGTGGGTGAAGCCAACATCCCGATTGAGATCGCGGGCATCGTGAACAGTGTGCGTTTCGATCCGCAGACGGGTGCACCGATGATCAATATTCCTGGCCTCGGCGAAGTGGCTTACAACACCCTTCGTCAGTTTGGCAGCAGTAAAAATCCGGCGCCTACGCCGCTCCCTTCTCCTGACGTGAATGCTTTACGTCGCTTTTCCTAAGGATTTTTTTCATGAGCTTTAATATTGCAACCTCTGGCCTGAATGCGGTTACCAAACAGCTGAGCGCCATCAGTAACAACATCGCCAACGGTGGCACCGTGGGTTACAAATCGATGCGTGCTGAGTTCTCCTCTCTTTATGCTGGTGGCCAGGCCATGGGCGTCGGTGTCAATAGCATTTCCCAAAGCATCACCCAAAACGGCGGCCTCAATGGAACAGGACGTAGCCTTGATTTGGCGATCTCTGGTAACGGCTTCTTTATGACTCGCGACAGCAGCGGCAACCTCAGCTACACCCGCGATGGCACCACTGAAACGGACAGCCAGGGCTATCTTTCCTCTAAAGGCAAGCGCCTGCAGGGGTATCCGGTGGATGCCAGCGGACAGTTACAAACGGGCGTGATTGGCGACCTGAGAATTTCTGCAGGTAGCATTCCCGCAAAGGCCACCGACAGCATGGGCTTTACTGGCAACCTGAATGCCAATTCTGAAGTGCCCTCCGTTACGACATTCAATAAAGATGATAGTAAAAGCTATAACAACACCTACACCAGCAAAATTTACGACTCCCTTGGCCGTGAACACACCCTGGAGCAGTACTTCGTCAAAACCGCCGAAAACAAATGGGAAGCGCACTACTTTGTCGATGGCAAAGCCGCCACGCCTGCTTCACAGGCGCTGGAGTTCAGCAATAATGGGGTACTGACGTCACCGACCCGTGCGACAAACATTACCGCGACAATTCCAGGCGCAGCTGACCTTGCAATTGCATTGGATTACGCGGGAACCAGCCAGTATGGCTCGGAGTTTAATGTATCTAAAAATAGCCCGAACGGTTATGCAGCCGGTGAGAAAAACGGTGAGAGCATTGATGACGATGGCAAAGTCTATGCCACCTACAGCAACGGCGAGCGCATGCTGCAAGGCCAACTGGTGCTGGCCAACTTCGCTAATCCTAATGGCCTAAGCTCCGAAGATGGCACGGCATGGTCTGCAAATAATCAGTCCGGCCAGGCGATTCTTGGCGTTCCGAAAAGTGGCTTAAACGGCTTTATTAAATCTGCGGCGCTGGAAGGTTCGAACGTCGATATGACAGAACAGCTGGTTGGATTGATGAGCGCGCAGCGTAGCTATCAGGCAAATACCAAAGTCATCTCGACCAATGATTCGATGATGAACGCCCTGTTCCAGGCGCTGTAATTATGGATCGCATGATTTATACCGCCGTCAGCGGCGCCAATCGCAGCCTGACGCAACAGATGATTCACTCCAACAACCTCGCGAATGCCAATACCGAAGGATTTCGTGCCGATCTCGAACGTGCCACCACGCAAGCCGTGGCGGGTGGTGGCTACAACAGCCGTCATCAGGTGCGCAGCGAGAGCGGCGGCATCAACATGGCGCATGGCGCACTGCAGGAAACCGGTCGTGAGCTGGATATCGGCATCAAAGGCGATGGCCTGATTGCGGTGCGTGAAGGGCGTCGAGAGCTTTACACCCGCAATGGCCACATTGACATCGATGATATGGGCAACCTGTCGATCGGCGGCAAACCGCTGAACGGTGAAAACGGGCCGATTCAGCTGCCACCGTTTTCGCAGGTCGCGATTGGCGATGACGGCACCATCACCATCATTCCAGAAGATGGCAACGTGGCGGCGGCGATGGATGTCGAGCGCATCAAGCTGGTGGACATTCCCGCCAATCAGCTACGTAAAAGCAACGACGGCTGGCTGACGGCTAACCGCCTTGCCGCGCCGCGTAGCGAAGATGTGCAGCTGGCGAGCCAGCATCTGGAAGGCAGTAATGTCTCGGCGGTGAATGAGATGGTGCAAACCCTTTCGCTCAGCCGTCAATTTGAAGCGCAAATCAAAATGATGAAAGCCGCAGAAACCCTCGTGCAGGCAGGCAATCGCCTGATCCGCGGCAGCTAACAGGAAGCGAAGAAATGAATCCAGCTCTTTGGGTCAGTAAAACCGGTCTGGCGGCGCAGGACGCCAAAATGGCCGCCATCTCCAACAACCTGGCGAACGTTGATACCACCGGCTTCAAACGCGATCGCGTGGTGTTTGAAGATCTGTTCTATCAAACGCAGCGTGCGCCGGGCACCCAGTTGAACCAGAACAACCAGACGCCAACCGGCATTCAGTTCGGTAGCGGTGTGAAGATCCTCGGTACGCAGAAGCAGTTCACCCAGGGCGCGATGAAAAACACCCAGCAGGAGCTGGATGTGGCGATTGCCGGCCAGGGCTTTTTCCAGGTAGAAACCGCTGAGGGCGACATCGCTTATACCCGCTCAGGCAACCTGAAAATCAGCGCAGATGGCGTGATGACCAACGCGCAGGGCTTGCCGTTGATTCCACAGATTGAGCTGCCGGAAGGCACCAAAAATCTCACCATCGGTAAGGACGGTACCGTCAGCGCCACCGTGGCGGGCGAAACCGATCCGGTTGAACTCGGCCAAATCACCCTGGTGAATTTCGTGAATCCAGCCGGGCTGGAAGCAACCGGCAGCAACCTGTATCGCGAAACCGCCGCCAGCGGTGAAGCGGTAGAAGGCGTACCGGGCGAAGAAGCCTTTGGCCAGCTGGAACAAGGCTCGCTGGAAGGTTCCAACGTGCAAGTGGTGGAAGAGATGGTTGACATGATCACCGTGCAACGCGCTTACGAGATGAACGCCAAAATGGTGTCGGCTGCCGATGACATGCTGAAGTTCGTCACGCAGCAGATGTAATTTTTTTTGGGCGGAAGGTGTTCTTCCGCCCACCTTGCAAGGCCATAACAACAATGACACTGACAAAAAAACTCACCGGCGGTTTCTTACTCACCGCCGCACTGCTGCTGACCGGCTGTGAAAGTCCGGCGCTGCTGGTGCAAAAAGATGACGCCGCCTATGCGCCGCCAGAGGATCTGGCACAGCCAGATACGCGCGTTAGCGGTGGTGGACTCTACAACACCCAATATCAATGGTCGCTGATGCAGGATCGTCGTGCTTATCGCGTGGGCGACATCCTCACCGTGCGCCTTGATGAATCGACGCAGTCGAGCAAACAGGCGCGCACCAACTTCGGCAAAAAGAACGATGTCGAGCTCGGCGTACCGTCGGCGATGGGCAAAACCTTTGATGATTTAAGCGGCTCAATTAAGGGCAGCCGTAACTTCAACGGTAACGCCACCTCGGCGCAGCAGAACATGTTGCGCGGATCGATTTCCGTTGCGGTGCATAAAGTGCTGCCGAATGGCGTGCTGGCGATTCGCGGCGAGAAGTGGTTAACGCTCAATCAGGGCGATGAGTACATGCGCGTAACCGGCCTTGTGCGGGCCGATGACATTGAACGCGATAACAGTATTTCATCCCAGCGCATTGCCAATGCGCGTATCTCCTATGCCGGGCGCGGTGCGCTCAGTGATGCCAATTCAGCGGGTTGGCTCACACGCTTCTTCAACCATCCGCTGTTCCCGATTTAAGGTGAAGAACATGATCAGAATGACCGTTCGCTATCTGCTGCCGCTGTTCCTCGCGGCCGGAATGATGGCATCTAATCACGCCAAAGCGCAGGCGCTGAGTTCGCTGGTCGATATTCAGGGCGTGCGTGATAACCAGTTGGTGGGTTACAGCCTCGTCGTCGGCCTCGACGGCACCGGTGATCGCAGCCAGGTGAAATTCACCGGCCAGTCGCTGGCCAACATGCTGCGCCAGTTTGGCGTGCAGATGCCGCCAAAAATCGACCCGAAAGTAAAAAACGTCGCAGCGGTAGCGCTGAGCGCCACGCTGCCTTCGATGTATGCACGCGGCCAGACCATCAACGTCACCGTTTCATCGATTGGCGATGCGAAAAGCCTGCGTGGCGGCACCTTGCTGTTAACGCAGTTGCGCGGTGCCGATGGTGAAGTCTACGCGCTGGCGCAGGGCAATGTGGTGGTCGGCGGCGTGAAAGCCGAAGGCGACAGCGGTTCCAGCGTCACTATCAATACGCCCACCGTAGGCCGTATTCCTAACGGTGCCTCGGTTGAACGCGAAGTGCCGAGCGATTTCCAGGATAACAGCGATGTAATGCTGAACCTGAAGCGCCCAAGCTTTAAAACCGCCAATAACATCGCCGTGGCGCTGAACCAGGCATTTGGTGCTGGTACTGCCGTAGCAAAAAGTGGCACCAACGTCTCGGTCAACGCGCCGCGTGATCCATCCGCGCGCGTGGCCTTTATGTCGATGCTGGAAGAAGTGCAGATCAACGCCGGTAAACAGCCGCCGCGCGTGGTGTTCAACGCGCGTACCGGCACCATCGTGTTGGGTGAAGGCATTGTGGTACGTGCCGCCGCTGTCGCACACGGCAATCTCACCGTCACCATTGCCGAGCGTCCAAACGTCAGCCAGCCAGACCCGTTCAGCAATGGCCAAACCGCAGTGACACCGGAATCGGATATCAGCGTCGATCGCGGTCACGGCCAGATGGTGACCGTTCCTGCAGGCACCAGCTTGCGCAGCATTGTGAATACTATCAACAGCCTCGGCGCGGCTCCGGACGACACCATGGCAATTCTTCAGGCGCTGCATGAAGCGGGCGCCCTCGATGCAGAACTGGTGGTGATCTAATCATGATTGATCGTATCTCAACGCCATTTAGCCCGCTGGCCAATGGCATCTCGGGCAGTGCGCAAACTAATAATCTGGAGCAGGCGGCCGAGAAATTTGAAGCGATGTTCTTGCGCACCATGCTGAGTGAAATGCGTAAAGGCACCGATGCATTTGCCGGTGAAAGCGGCATGTTCAGCAGCCGCGAAGCGCGCAATCTGCGTGATTTTTATGACGATGCGCTAGCGCAGGAACTGGCAAGCCAGCGCAGCACTGGCATCGCCAACGTACTCATTCAGCAGTTATCGCCGAAGTAGGTTTAATAAACGTAGCATTCTTGTCGCTCTGCCCAGGCAGAAACGGTGAGTGCGAGAGGAAAAAATGAGCATCATTAATATCGGTTATAGCGGCGCGACCGCAGCACGTATCGGCATGAACGTGACCGCATTGAATATTGCCAATGCTGCCACTCACGGCTACAGCCGCCAGCGTGTTGAGCAGCAGGCAATTGGCCCGATGGGAAATCTGCGCTTGTCCAGCGGCAACGGTGTGGAAGTGACGAATATCCGCCGCATGGCCGATCAATTCCGTATCGGTCAGGTTTGGCGTGCCAACACGCAAACCAGCTATTTCGACCAGGGACAAACCTACCTCGGTGCGCTTGAGAAGTTACTGGGTACGGATACCAGCGGCATCGGTGACGGTTTAGATAATTTCTTTAAATCCCTGAGCGGCGCCAGTGAGAAGCCGGACAACCAGGCGATGCGCCAGGATGTGTTGACCGAAGCACGCGCGCTGTCGACGCGTTTCAACAACATCCAATCTTTTCTGCAAAAGCAGCGCACTAACAGCCAGCAGCAGCAGCGTGATTTAACCGTCTCAATCAACAGCGTGAGCGGCAACATCGCGGAGTACAACAAGCGCATCAAAGAGACCGAAGCGATGGGCGGCGATACCAGCATCCTGCGCGATCAGCGTGATGAACTGGTGAACGAGCTCAGCGGCTACGTCGACGTGCGCGTGCAGGAGAATGAGAAAGGCGAATACAGCTTGATGCTCCCTTCGGGTCAGCCGTTAGTAAGCGGCAGTGATGTGGGAAGCTTGTCGATGGAGAAGGACGCCAGCGGTGAGCCCTTCCTGCAGCTGAATTTTGCTGGCAGCCGCTATCAGGTGGATATGAAAACCGGTGGCGCGTTTGGCGCGCTGCATGATTATCAGGTCAATACCCTCAACGGTATTGAAGAGAGCATTATTGGCATGGCGGAATCGATGGCCAATGCCTTCAACGATCAGCTCGCCTTAGGTTTCGATCTGAAAGGCAATGCCGGCAAACCGCTGTTTGACTTCGATCTCAGCAATCCTAACGGCATGCTGCAGGTTAACGATCTCGCCTGGGATGAACTGGCATTTTCCAGCGATGCGACGGCCACCGGCGACAATAAAAACCTGCTGGCGTTGATTGGTATTAAAACCCAAACCTTCAACATTCCGGGCATTGGTGACTCAACGCTGGATAGCGCCAGCGCATCGCTGATCAGCACCATCGGCATTAAAAGTCGTCAGAATCAAACCGAGCTCACGGCAGCGGCTGCACTGTTAGAAGATGCGGTGATGCAGCGTGATAGTTATAGCGCGGTGAACTACGACGAAGAGTACATCAGCCTAACCAACTACACCCAAGCGTATCAGGCCAATATGAAAGTGATTGCTACCGGCGATCAAATCTTCACCGATCTGCTGGCGCTGTTCTAAGGAAAATACCATGCGAGTGAATAGCTTAAGTTTCTCTAACACCATGTTGAACAGTCTTGGACGCAACACCAACCAGCTCAACAAATTGATGACGCAGATTAACGAGCAAAAGCGCGTTATCAATCCTTCTGACGATCCGATTGCCAGCACGCAACTGGCGCAGATTCGTCGGGAGCAGGCGTCGATCGGTCAGTATCAGCGCAACATTGAACGTCTGGGACACAGCCTTGGCCAGCAGGAAACGCTGGTAGATTCGAGCAGTAAGCAGCTACTGAGCATGCTGGATAAGTTGCGTGAGGCTAACAATAGCAGCCACGGCGCAGTCGATATGGCCGGTTATGCCACCGAGCTCAGCGCCATGAAAGATATGCTGGTGGAGCAGATGAACAGCCGTGATGAAAGCGGTCGCTATCTGTTTGCGGGCACCAAAACCAATCAGCAACCCGTGGTGCGCGATGCGACTACCGGTGAATGGACCTTTGCCGGCAACCACGAAAGTAACTACACGCCGGTGGCGCATGGTGTCCTGACGAAATCCAACACCGATTTGGCGGCAGCCTTTGGCGATGACATGAAGCTGCTTAACCAGTTGGAGTCGTTACTGGAGAAAATGTCCGATCCGACCATTGCGCCAGAAGACTATGCCGATGACTTCACGGCCATGATTGGTCAGGTGCAATCCACCTCCGATAACGTTGCGGCGATTTTCACCGAGCTCGGCGGACGTCAGAACAACATGACGTTATTAGAGGAAGCGCATCAGGATAATAAAATGATTCATGATGAAGTAGCAGGAGAGCTGCAGGGCTTGGATATGCCTACTGCGATGCTCGATCTTAATCGTTACATGGTTTCGGCGCAGTCTTCTTATCAGGTCTACAACCAGGTTTCCTCACTGTCGCTGTTTAACTTAAGGTAATGAGCATGATGCAGGTGGAGAATCGTTTATCATCGGGCTTGCGTCCCGTGCTACAAAGCACACCGCTTAACGCAAAAGCGCCGGTCAGTAATGTTGCCAACGCCGCTACGCGTCAAACCAGTAACTTTCCCGATGCGCCGCTGATTTCCTCACAGCCGCTGCGCTATAACGTCCAGCTGAATCAACAGCTGACGCGTGTGCAGCAGGCCGATCACTTTCTGCAGGCGACCGAAACTCAGCTGCTGAAAGTGAACCATGCGATAAGCCGTCGCGGCGATCGCCAGACGGCGTTAGCCGAGACGCAGACGTTGCAATCGCTGCTGGCACAACGCCAAACGCTTTCCGGCGGCAGTGTTAATCGCCAGCTGCACGTGTCGCTAGAGGGGAAATCGCAGGTTAACTTCCAGCTGCGCGATGGCCAGGCGTTGGTTAATAATCCGCAGCCAGAACTGCTGACGTTTTCCCTGGCAGGCCAGCAGCGCGAAATTAGCGCGGCGGCGATTGCTGCCGACAGCACGCCGCAGCAGACGTTATTGAGTCTAAACAAGGCGCTGGGCAAATGGGGCATTCACGGCAAGCTGGATGCGCAACGCGAAGTCCAGTTTCAGGTCGATGAACAGCATTGGTCGCGCGTGAACCAACATCTGAGCGTGCAGGGCGGCGGCGAACGTTATCCACATAGTCAGTTTTTCCCAATTAAACCGCAGGCTGAAACCACGCTTGAGGATGAAGTGGCGCGCGTGCTGGCGAATCCGGCACAGCTGGAATCGTTGCAGCCTGCGCTCGATAGCACGCTGGAGCAACTGACACATCAGCGTAAGCAGTTAGTCCGCACCAAAGCGCTGGTGCAACAACGTATTGATAGTATGTCGAATTTCAGCAGTGCGCGGGCGAATAGCGCCGCTCAGGATGTCGCGCAGCAGTTAGGTCAGCGTAATTATGGCAGTGTAGCGGATGCACTGGGCGCGCAAGCTAACGTGCCGCGCGCTACCGTGAAAAACGTGTTGGGCAGCGCAGCGTTGCTGCGCGCCTGAGATTAATGCTGCTGGTTTATCAGCAATCCTGAAGGCATTACCAGTATACGATTGCCCTCAAATTCAACACTATTAAAGCTAACGCCGTTGTGAGCATTGAAGTTAAAAATGCTCCTTAATAGCGGCTTATCTTTGATGGAGTGAACAACCAGCGGTTGATAGCTATAAATCATGCCAATGCGTGTCTCAGCCTGAGGATTTAACAGTATTCTGGCAATAAACTGACTATCGGCTGCTTTGCTGGATAAGGTCATCATCACGCTTTCAGACTTAACGGCAAAAAAGGGCAGATAAAATTCCTGCTGACCGTTTTCCACATCATAAATACCCATCTCTACATCGTTTCCGGTGAAGTCTGCATCAAATACCTGGTGACTAAATGATGGCAACCAGCCGCGTAGCGATGCTGTAGCCAGCAGCAACAGGGTCACTGAGGCCAGGCTAAGAGTTGCAAGGCGCCATTTCATTCAGCTTTCTCTCCGTTTCTTCAGTTAACAATTGATTCAGCGCCTGTGGGTTCTCAGTCGCATTAAAAATTGCCATGGCCAATTGCTGATGCGCACAAGTGCTGTTGAGGTTCAGAGTGAGATTAACGGCGCTGCCAGTGGCAGAATAGTAGATATCCATACGCACATTACGCTCTTTCAAGGTGGTATTGAGCTGACGCAACGTATCACTGATCTGTTTTGACGTGTCCAGTTCCAGGCTGCTGATATCCAATGGCGTCTTTGTCAGGTGCAGCAGTCGGATCTGTGTTACCCCTTCAATCGGTATCTCTGCCATTTGCGGTTTATCGTGTAGGGCAGACTGGAGCACCCAGCCTGCCAACATCAGAAAAATCACCAGCGTCAGGCCAAACAGCGCGATCCAACCAGGGGAGGATTCAACCTGCGGTGGCGGGTTGATCACTGTCGCAGACGGTGAAGATGCCGTATCTGGCATTTCCAGGGATTCATGCGATACCTGAAGGATTTCTGCAGGCATCGATGACGACGGCGTTATAGTCAATAACTGCACACTGCTCTCTTCTTCATCCTCTTCATTTATACGTCGCTGGAAATGGCAAAATTCCGCTTCGAGAATATAGCCTTTCTTCGGCACGGTTTTGATGATCAGCTGCTGTTTACCGTCATCTTCCAGCGCGATGCGCAGCGCATGAATGGCATTTGGCAAGCTGTTGCTGCCGATAACGCGGCGTTCCCAAACCAGCTGATTTAACTCTTCGCGCGATAAGATTTGTCCGGCATGCTGAATCAGCACCACCAGCAATTTCAGCTGATATTCACCGAGTCGCCGCTGTTCGCCGCTCTTCTGGTGAATTAATGAAGCACTGGCAATATCAAGTAACCAGTGATTAATAATGCAATCTGACGTCATCGTTACGTTGTTTCCCTTGGTGTGTTGGGCATCGTCATCGCCCATCGGCGCGGCGTCAAAACACATGGCAAGATGTTAATTATTTTAATCAGCAAGATTAGTCTCAAAAACGAGTGATTTCAATCCGTCAATTTAACAAGGATGCGTTGAGATGCAATTAATCGGGATAAGGTAGTCTTAAAAAAAAGTCCAGCTCTTAAATAAAACAAAATAATAGGGCTCAATGTAGATTATAGAATAAAAGTTATTACCTTCATATTGTTATGGGTTTTTTATTGTCGTGGCCTTATGATTTAATTTATATGTTAACGCTGTCGCCTTTATTTCCTCTTATTTTAACTGCAGCGAGAAAATAATATTTTTTTCGCTAAAATATTTTAAGTTCATTTAAGAGATTCAATTAGCGTGCCGTTTTCTCCTGTTACTTGAAACGGAATCAACGGATTCCAACCTTTGGAGATAAACCTCATGTTAACTATGTTTACAAACTCAGCAGCTATGGCCTCTACTAACTCCATGAACCGTGCAAACTCTGCACTGTCTACCGCAATGGAGCGTCTGGGCACCGGCAAACGTATCAACTCTGCAGCTGACGACGCAGCTGGCCTGCAGATCGCAACCCGCCTCGATGGTCAGGCGCGTGGTATGGGCGTTGCACAGAACAACATCGCGAAAGCGACTGCCATGATGCAGACCGCTGAAGGTGCGTTCGATGAAGTCAACAACATCCTATTCCGCATGAAAGACCTGGCAACTCAGGCTGCGGATGACACCAACAACAAAGATGACCGTACCGCGATGCAGTCTGAGTTTGATGCACTGAATGCAGAACTGGGCAACATCATGAAAAACACCTCTTACGGTACTGAGAAATTGCTTACCGGCAATGCAAGTAATGGCAAGCTGACTAAGGAAATGCAGTTCCAGATCGGCGCATCTAAGGACGAAGTCCTGAAAGTTGATCTGAGCACTTCACTGAGTGGCGTATCAACTAAGCTGACCGCTCTGGCCACAGGCGGTATTTCTGGTAGTGCTTCAGGTGCTAACGCCATGCTGTCGAAAGTGACTGATGCACTGGGCTCAGTTGGCAAAATCCGTTCTGACCTGGGTGCCAACATCAACCGTCTGGGTCACACTGCGGCTAACCTGGCAAACATGAAAGACAACACTGAGCTGAACCTCGGCACCATCCGTGATGCTGACTTCGCAGAAGAAGGTTCAAAAATGAGCCGTCATCAAATGCTGATGCAGAGCAGCCAGATGATGCTGAGCCAATCTAAAGGCATGGGCCAGATGGTTCTGGGTATGCTGGGCTAATCCCTCTATTTGTAATTTAAAAAACACCGCTCTTGAGGCGGTGTTTTTATTTCCGCCTGCGATGACTATTTCTTCCCCTCAGGCGGAAATAAACTTTCCTTAATTTTTACATAAATATTTGAATAAAAACAAAAATTAAAACTGGCACGCTGATTGCTATTAAAAAGTCATTCCGTAGGAGAAAAGCATGAACATGAATATGGAGCCGTCCCAATGGGCGGAAATCCTCGCCACTAACAGCATTGCCGCGATGCAGTCTCGTCTGCAGGCGCAGCAGAAAAAAGTCACCAACGAGCAGAGTGCGTTAACTGCGCTGAAAACGGCCCTGACTGATTTCCGTACCGCGCTGAAAGGCTTTGGTGCCAATGGCGAATTGGTGAAGAACAGCGCTAAGCCAAACATGGAAGGCTACGTCAACCTCAAAGCCAGCGCCAATGCCAGCAAAGGTTTGTACCAGGTTGAAGTGAATGAAACTGCCGCCGCAAAGCAAGACTCATTTGCGGAGATGACCGATGACAAAGTCAAAAATGCCACTGGCACCATGACGATTGCCGTGGATGGTAAAGAGATCGATATCGATCTGACCGGCGTTGAGAGTATGGCGGACCTGCGTGATGCCATTAACAAACATCCAGACAATCCCGGCGTAACGGCATCACTGATGAAGGTCAACGGTGAAACCCGCATGTTGATGGGCAGTGAAAAAACCGGTGAGAAAAATAGCTTTGAGATCACCACCAGTGATCCAACGTCTGAGTTCGGCCAGGCGATCGGCAACGCCACAACGATCTCGGCTGCTCGTGACGCGGTTATCAAGATCGGTGAAATGGCGATCACCAGTGACTCCAACACCTTTAAAGATGTGATTCCCGGCGTTGAAATCAATGTGGTGCAGAAAACGGATCCTGCTCGTCCGCTGGTGATCAGCGTGGAAAACGATGAGACGCAAACCAAAGAGCAGGCGCAGAAATTTGCCGATGCCTACAACGCGCTGTTTGCCAAACTCGACGAACTGACCAAAAGCGGCGGCGATAAAGAGAAGCGCGGCGCACTGGCGGGCGATTCCGGCCTGCGCGTGCTGGAACAGCAGATGACTTCACTGCTGCGTCAAACCACCAACGGCAAAAAGCTGAGCGATTTTGGCGTCTCAACGGATAAAGCCGGCAAGCTTGAAATCGACAGCGAAAAATTCCTTGAAGCGGTGCGAGACAACCCCGCAGCACTCGATGCGATGTTCGGTGGCGCGGACGGGATGATCAAGAAGATGGACAAAGGTCTTGATAGCTTCCTCAGCACCTCGACCGGCTCGATTAAAAGCCGTCAGGATTCACTCGACCGCCAAAATACGCAACTGACAACCAAAGCCGATCAAATCCAGACGCGCTATGACTCCAGTTATGCACGCTATCTGAAGCAATTCACGCGTGCGCAGGCTGCTATGTCGCAGATGGAGAGCACATTGGGGAACTTCTTCGGCTAATGAAGGTGAAATATGTACGGTAATACTTCCGAAATTCATGGCTATAACGATGCAGATCTGGCGATCCGCACCGCCGCCGCCACGCCGCATCAGCTGGTGCTGATGCTGTTCACCGGTTTACAGGATGAGCTGGTGCGTGCCAAAGGGCACGTAATTGCGAAACGCTTTGAACGTAAAGCCAGCAGCATTTCCAAAAGTATCGACATTCTCAATGCGCTGACCAGCGCTCTGGATTTCGAGCGCGGTGGCGAACTGGCGCTACGTTTGGCATCGCTTTACGACTATTGCGTTTATCGCCTGTACGACGCCAGCCACAATTTGTCTGTTGCCCAGATTGAAGAAGTTGAAGGGGTTTTGTTGACACTGCGCGAAGGCTGGGAGGGCATGCAGCCATGAGCCAGCAGCAGTTTGTGGCATTAAGCACGGCGTTAGAGCAGGCCGCGCAAAATGATGATTGGCTACAGGTCATGCAGATTGACAAACAGATCAACGATCTGTTGCTGCAACTGCGCCAGCAGAGTTTGAGCGAAGCCACGTTAGCGCAAGTAAAAATGCTCCAGCAGCGCCATCAGCAGGTTGCGGCGCAGTGTCGCACGCGCATTGATGAGCTGCGCCACAAACTGCAGCAGCATCAGTCGCAGCGTCAAGGCCGACAGGCTTACAGCTTGTTTGGCGACGAAGTTGGAGGTGTTTGATGATTCCGTCACTCACTTCTTTCGTTCTGTCAGGCAGTAGCGCGCCATCAGTCGCCCCCGGTACGCCGGGGGCGACTGAGCTGGCGAATACGCCGCTGGCGCTGGTGCCAATGTTTATGCTCGGTGGCAGCGTGCCAGCACCGGTTCAGGCTCCGCCGCTGCAGGTCGCTGAAGAGGATGCGTTGCCAGAGAGCGGCGATCCTGAACAGTTGATGCAGCTGTTGCTGGATCCCGCGCTCTCCGCGCCGGTTATTGCGCCGCAGCCACCGATCGTCACGCCGACGCCTTTGCAGTACAGCGCACCGCAGCAATTGCCTGAACTGGCGGCGCTGGCGCGTCCAGCGGTACTGCCGCAAAACGCCCAATCTGCCCAACCGGCCATGCTGGCGGGGCAAGTGATAACGCCGGCTGAAACTTTGCCTAGCCAACCGGTCAAACTGCGCACGCCGCAGGATGCGCGGGATGCCAGCAAGCAGGTTTTGGCGATGATGCAGGCATCGCCGGAGGAGCCGCTGGCAAAAATGTTACCCGCGCAGGTGATTGCACACAGCCAGCAGCCGATCGCTACAAACAAGCTGAACGTGCAACCTGGTTTCAAAACACAGGCGCCACTGGCGCTACCGGAAGCCGCGCACGAGAAAGCCGCTGTTTTGCGTGAAGCCTTAGGTGATCGCTTGCAGATGCAGGTCGATCAGCGCACGCAGAAAGCCACCATCCGCCTCGATCCACCCAACCTCGGCAAGCTGGATATTGCCCTGCATTACGAGGGCGGCAAATTGCAGGTCCAGATTCAGGCGGCACAGCCTGACGTTTACCGCGCATTGCAGCAGGTGAGCCAGGAATTACGTGGCGCGCTGAGCGAGCAAAACCAGGTGGCGGTTAACGTCCAGATTTCGCAGCAGCAGGGCGAACAACGCCAGGCGCCGCGTCAACAGCCCGAACAGGAAGTGGTGCTGAGTAACAACATTGCAGAAGTGACGGAAGAACAATGTCACCGCGATCTTTCCATACTGACAACGGTATAACTTAATGAAAACTAAAACAATCGCTCGCAATTTTGCGTTGGTGTTGAGCAGCTCCGTGCTGACCGCCGCGCTGGTTGTAGCAGGCACTGAACTGATTCACCCCGCCAGCAGCACCGGCGAATCCAGAGGCTTCTCTTCGCTGTTTGAGAAAAAAGAGGCACCCACGCAAGTTCTTTATCTGGAAGTCAAAAACCAGGTCATCACCCTGAAAGGCAACGGCAGCAAAGAGCGTTATCTGCTGCTCGATCTGGCCTACGTCGCTAACAGCGATGAGAGCCTGAAAGCCGCTGAACACAACCTGCCGAAGATGAAAAGTGTGCTGGTCGCGATGTTCTCTGGCATGGAATACGACGCGGTGCGCACCATGACCGTTGATGACATCCATATGCAGATGATGGCGCGCTATGAAGGCGTGTTCGGCAGCGATCAGCCATTCTCCGACGTGATGATCTCCAAAATGGTCTTCCAGTAAGGGGATGTCATGAGCGTATTCAATGAAGTCGCTGAACTCACGCCTGTCGAAGAGAGCCGCTATCTTCAGCAGTGGCTGCCGCTGGTCAAGCGTGTGGTGCGCCAACTCTCGGCGCAGACCGATGCCGTGATGGATCGGGAAGATCTGGAGCAGATCGCCTTGATGGGCCTATTAGAGTCTTTACGCCGTTACGGCCATCCGGATGATCATTTTGCCGGTTATGCCTTGCAGCGCGTGCGCGGTGCCGTGCTGGATCAGCTGCGTCTGCACGACTGGCGTCCGCGTCGTCTGCGTCAGAAAACTCACAAAATCAATGATGCGGTGCGTGAACTGACGCGCCATCTCGGTCACGAGCCAAACGAAGAAGAGTTGCGTCTGCATCTCAAGCTCACTGCGGAAGAGGTGCAGGAGTATCTGCTACTGGAATCGGCCAGTGCCATGGAGAGCTTTGATGAGCTGCTAGCAGGCGAAGGCTTAGGCCTCGGCCAGGCGCTGAGCGGCCGCGCGCTGGAGGAAGAAGTGGGCATCCAGCGCACGCTGAAAACGGCGCTGGCATCACTTTGCGAGCGTGAACAGCTGATTCTTAGCCTCTATTACCAGCACGAAATGAGCCTGAAAGAGATCGCTTTGGTGCTGGATCTGACTGAAGCCCGTGTTTGCCAGATCAATAAAAAGATCGGCGAAAAGATCAAACAATTCTTCGAGTAAAACATCATGCAGAAACTGATTGGATTAATTGTGGTGCTGGGCAGTGTGATTGGCGGCTATACGCACGCCGGTGGCTTGCTTAGCGCCTTCTGGCAACCTGGCGAGCTGTTAATCATTCTCGGCTCGGGGGCCGGTGCGTTGGTGATTGGTAACTCCAAAACCGTATTGAAAGATATGTGGTCGCAGGTACGCGGCACTGTTAAAGGCAATATTTACACCGCAGAGTTTCAGCAGCAGCTACTAATGCTGCTGTATGAACTGCTGGAACTGGTGCAAGACGGCGGCTTGAAAGCGTTAGACGCACATATTGAAGTGCCGGAAAATAGCGAAATTTTCCAGAAATATCCGCTGATCATCGCCGATCGAAGCTTTATCTCTTTTATTTCGGATAATTTCCGCCTGATGGCGATGGGCAAGATCAACGAACACGAGCTTGAAGGCATTCTTGAATCTGAGTTGCATGCCGTGGAAGAAGAATTATTGAAGCCGTCACGCTCAATGCAACGCGTTGCGGAAGCGATGCCGGGCTTTGGTATTTGTGCTGCAGTACTGGGCATCATTATCACCATGCAGTCGATTGATGGCTCAATCGCGCTGATCGGCGTGAAAGTGGCGGCCGCATTGGTTGGTACCTTCCTCGGCGTATTCTTCTGTTACTGCCTGCTGGATCCGCTGGCGAATGCCATGGAGCAGAACCAGAAAAAACGTCTGGCGGTGCTGGAGTGCATTCGTACCGTGCTGGTGAATCAGGTGGCGGGCAAGCCGACGCTGCTGGCGGTGGATGCCGGACGTAAAATGTTGCCACTCGATACCAAACCGACGTTTGCCACGCTGGATGGCTGGGTCAATCAGCTCACTGAAGGTGCGTAATGAAACACAATGCGCATCACACCACCATCATCAAACGCGGCGGCAAAAAGGCACACCATGCGCATCATGGCGGCGCGTGGAAAGTGGCCTTTGCGGACTTCACGTTGGCGATGATGGCGCTGTTTATGGTGCTGTGGATCATGGGCGCGGTGAGTGAAGAGGAGCGTAAAGAGATTGTCGCGCAATTGAACGGCACGTCGGTTTTTGATGGCACCAATTTCAATCCTTTTGACGTTGAGAACTCTGGCGGATCGGCGATTATCGGCGAAACCATGGCAATTTCCCCGCCGACGCAACCAGCGACTGTCAGCCAAGGTAAGGCTGACATCAGTTTGAACGCCGGCAGCAAGCCACAGGAAGATTTAGACAGCGTGCTGTCACGCTCGGATGCGGAGTTGGTGTTGTTACACAACCAGCTGCAACGGATGATCAACAGCTATAACGCGCAAAATTACCTGATGCTGGAAACCTTGCCACAAGGGCTGCGCATTCTGATTCAGGACGATCAGGATCGCATGATGTTCCCACGCGGTAGCGCAGTGTTGACACCGTTCTTCCAGAAATTGTTGACCGAACTTGGTCCGGTGTTTAACCGCATCGACAACAAAATCATGATCAGCGGCCACACAGATGCCGCGCAGTACAGCGGCAATGCCGCCTATAACAACTGGAATCTGTCTGGCGATCGTGCGCTTGCCGCACGTCGCGCGCTGGAGCGGGGCGGTTTGGAGAGTGCGCGCGTGTTGCAGGTCAATGCCATGGCGTCACGCATGCCGCGAGATCGAGACGATCCGATGAGTGCACGCAATCGACGTATTGAAATTCTGGTGTTAACCGATGCCGCTGCTGAATCCCTATTCCAGTTTTATGGCCGCGAGGGGGAGAACGTCGTGAAACCCATAGCTGAGCGCCTACGATAACCTGTCAGTGCCTTTGAATCGCTAATTTTGATTCACCGGTGGCGAAATCCACCGGTTTTTTTTCGCCTAAAATTTGTGCGAAATAAGTTCATTCATGCTTGCCAGGTCACCATAAATGGCGACCCTCAATCACCAGCACGCGATGTTAATAATGTTGCCAATAAATTTGGCTTTAGTTAGCTAAATCATTCTTTTTTGTAAATTTTGTTAGTGGGCGCACATTGCAATGCCACTTTGGTAAGCCACAATTAAGCATCGTGATTAACCGGAGAAAGAGTATGACTGCCAACCACTCCAGCCTGCTGTTACTGATGTCTTTCGCCGCCGGCACCTTCGCTGCTGGATCCTCCAGCAATCCGCAACATCTGATGCTGTCACTGCCGTCGGGCGGCGTGCCCAACAGTCCGCTGCCGCTGATCATCTGGCCCGGCATTGTGCCGTATGACGATGAAAACCCAACCGAAGACAGCGCCGCCTGGTTTGAAAAAACCTTTACCCGCAACGGCTGGCCCGCCGCGTGGCGTTCGCCGATTTTTCCCTATACGCACTATCACCCAAACACCCATGAAGTGTTGGGCGTGGCTGCCGGTTGGGCGGAAGTGCTATTCGGCGGCGACAGCGGTCGCATGGTGACGCTGCGCGAAGGCGATGCGGTGCTGATCCCCGCGGGCGTCGGCCACAAACAGGTGTTTGCCTCAGAGGATTTTTTCACCGTTGGCGCCTATCCTGAAGGCATGTCCCCGGAAACCGTGCGTGATGAGCCGTCGCGTTTACGTGCGTCGAAGGAGAAGATCCAGCATGTTCCACTGCCGCACCGCGATCCTTTTACCGGTGGCGAAGGCGCGATGACGGAGATCTGGCTGCCAATCGCGCAGCAGCTGATGCACCAGTAAAGTGCAAAACAGCCATTTCCGTTGATGCGGCGCGTGTGCCATGCCGGGGACAAGCCTCTGGCACAGTTTGTGCAGGAGAGAAATATCTCTAGACAAGCGCCGGGTAAATCATGAAAGAAAGCTACCAGATAGCATCGCACTTCTACGATGAGATGTGGCTGAGCGATGGCCAACACCGCGCTCACTACCAGCAATACTGGGAATGGTTACAACAGGCGGACAAAGAGGCGGTGGCGCGCAAGCGCGAAGAGGCGGAACTGCTGTTTCATCGCGTCGGCATCACCTTCAACGTCTACGGTGACGATGGCGGTGCGGAACGTTTAATTCCTTTCGACAGCGTGCCGCGCATCATACCTGCCAGCGAGTGGGCGATGCTCGATCGCGGCATTCGCCAGCGCGTACAAGCCCTTAACGCCTTCCTGCACGACATCTACCATCAGCAACTGATCCTCAAAGCTGGCATCGTGCCCGCTGAACAGGTGCTGGTGAACGATCAATATCAGCCCTGCATGCAAGGCGTCGATCTGCATCGCCACATCTACGCGCACATTGTTGGCGTGGATATGGTGCGCAATAACGACGGCGAATATTACGTACTCGAGGACAATCTGCGCACGCCGTCTGGCGTCTCCTACATGCTGGAGAACCGCAAGATGATGATGCGCCTCTACCCGGAACTGTTCGCCGGGCAGCACATCGCGCCGGTTGAGCGTTATCCTTCGCATCTGCTGCAAACCCTGCGGGAGAGCTCGCCGGTCAACGATCCGGTGGTGGTGGTGCTGACGCCGGGCCGCTTTAACAGCGCCTACTTCGAGCACAGCTTCCTCGCGCAGCAGATGGGCGTTGAGCTGGTGGAGAGCGCCGATCTGTTCGTCAAAGATGGCGCGGTGATGATGCGCACCACCGCCGGGCCGTGCAAAGTCGATGTGATCTATCGTCGCGTTGATGATGCCTTCCTCGATCCGCTGGCGTTCCGCCCGGATTCGATGCTCGGCGTGCCGGGCTTATTGTCGGTGTATCGATCCGGCAATGTGGTGCTGGCGAACGCGATCGGCACCGGCGTCGCCGATGACAAATCGATCTATCCGTACGTGCCGGATATGATCCGCTTCTACCTCGATGAGGATCCGATCCTCAATAACGTGCCAACCTGGCAATGCCGCAAACCGCAGGATCTCACCTATGTGTTGGCCAACCTTGCAAAAATGGTGGTGAAAGAGGTACACGGCGCGGGCGGTTACGGCATGTTGATCGGGCCGGTAGCGAGCCAGCAGGAGCTGAGTGATTTCCGCGATCGCCTTAAAGCGCGGCCAGAAAATTACATCGCGCAGGACACGCTGTCGCTCTCCACTTGCCCAACCTTTATCGACAACGGCCTCGCGCCGCGCCACATTGATCTGCGCCCGTTTGCGCTGTGCGGCGCGGATATTCGTCTGGTGCCCGGCGGCTTAACCCGCGTGGCGCTGAACGAAGGTTCGCTGGTGGTGAACTCGTCGCAGGGCGGTGGCACCAAGGACACGTGGGTTCTGGAGGATGACGCATCATGCTAAGCCGCACGGCCAGTGGCCTCTATTGGATGGCGCGCTATCTTGAGCGCGCAGAACAACTCGCACGCGTGTTGGACGTCACCAACCGTTTGTCGTTAATGCCGGTGCGCGGTGATCAGGGCGACGATCTGCTGCTGCCGCTCAATCTCACCGGCACGCGTGAACTGTTTGAAACCCTCAACGGCCGCTTCACCATGCCGCAGCTGTTCAACTTTTTCGCCCTTGACGACCGCAATCCGTGCAGCATTTTCAGCTGCTGGCAGGAGGCGTGGAACAACGCGCATGCGGTGCGCGGCAGTTTGTCGTCGGAAGTGTGGGAGAGCATCAACTCGACGTGGATTGAGATGCGCAACACGCGGCGGCGCGGCATCACCAGCGCCAACGCCGATAGCTTTTTCGATTGGGTGAAAGAGCGCTCGCACCTGTTTCGTGGCGCGATGTTCGGCACCTTGCTGCGCGGCGATGCCATGAGTTTTATCCGCATCGGCACGCTGATGGAGCGCAGCGACGGCACCGCGCGTTTGCTGAGCGTCAATCAGCAACTGCTGGAGCAGCAGTCCGATTCGGTGCGCGAATATTATCGCCTCGACACCTTGCTGCGCGCGGTATCGGCGCGTGAAGCCTACAACGCCATTTTCAAGCAGCAGCTTTTGCCGGATCTGGTGAATGAGATGCTGATCCTGCGCAGCGAAAGTCCGCGATCGTTGCACTCCTGTATTGATGAGATCGCCACCCAGCTCGAACAGATCGGCAGCAGCGGCGAAGATCGTCCGCGTTATCTGATCACCGTGCTGCTGGCCGAGATGCGTTTCAGCACCTGGGAAAGCTTGACGCAGGAAGGGTTAACGCACTGGCTCAATGCATTCCTGACGCGCCTGAACGCGCTGGCAGACAGCATCAATCACACCTATCTGGAGGCGAAATGAGACTGAACATCGAGCACAAAACCCGTTACGCCTACGAGCAGCAGGTGACACTCAGCACCCAGTATCTGCGTTTGACGCCGCAAAATTCGGTGCATCAGCAAATTATCTCGTGGGATTTGGAGCTGCCCTGCGCAGCCACCTGCACGCAGGATGCTTACGGCAACGTGATGCATGTGCTAACACTGGATACGCCGCATCAGCAACTCGATATCGCCGCGCGCGGTGTGGTGGAGATCCTTGATGCCGGCGAGTGGGCACCCGATCCGGAGTGCGCGTTGTCGCCGCTGGTGTTTCTGCGCGCCACGCCGCTGACGCTGCCCAATCCCGAGATCCGCGAGTTTGCCCAGCGCTACTGGCGGCCGGAAAAGCCGCTCGCCAGCCTGGAAAAGTTGATGGATGAATTGCTGCTGAAGATGCCGTATCGTCCCGGCAGCACCCAGGTAACCGATACCGCCGCGAAAGTATTTGCCGCCGGCAGTGGCGTTTGCCAGGATCACAGCCACGTGTTTCTCGCCTGCTGTCGCACTCTGGGAATTCCGGCGCGCTATGTAAGCGGCTATCTCTATACTGAAAACGTTGAGCACGTTGCCACTCACGCCTGGGTTGAAGCCTGGCTGGATGGCAGTTGGCACAGCTTTGATATCACCAATAATACCCGCAGCACGCGCCAGCATTTACGTCTGGCGGTTGGTGTGGATTATCTCGATGCCTGTCCGGTGCGCGGTATGCGGCTGGGCGGCGGCGGTGAAGATATGCTGGCGGTGGCTGCGGTGCTTCAGGTGCATGCGCAGCAGTAATCAGAACAGGCGTAACTATGACTTATTGTGTGGCAATGCGTTTATCTTCAGGGATGATTTTTGTATCCGATTCGCGGACCAATGCGGGCGTCGATCATATTTCCTCGTTCCGTAAATTGCATGTGTTTCAGGTCGATGATGAACGCACGCTGGTGCTGCAAAGCGCCGGCAATCTGGCCACCACGCAGAGCGTGCTGAGCCTGCTGCGACGCAACAACGGCGATAACGATCAACCGAATTTGCTGAATGGACGATCGTTGTATGACATTGCGCTGATGGTGGGCGAAACGCTGCGCGAGGTGATCAAGCGCGATGGCGAGGAGTTTGGCGGCACGCTGCTGCTGGGCGGGCAGATTCGTGGCGAGGAGCCGCGTCTGTTCCAGATCTATCCGCAAGGCAACTTCATCGAAGCCAGCGTTGATACGCCTTATTTCCAGATTGGTGAGAGCAAGTACGGTAAACCGATTATCGACCGCGTGCTGCGCTACGAAACATCGCTCAGTCAGGCGATGCAGTGCGCGCTGATTTCAATGGATTCCACGCTGGCGAGTAATATTTCGGTGGGATTACCGCTGGATGTGATGGTGTATCGCACCGACAGTTTCAGCGACAGCGAGCAATATCACATCACCGAACAGCATCCCTATTTTTCACAAATTCGGCAGTTGTGGAGCAAAGGTCTGCTCAGCGTCTTCTCACAGCTGCCGCCGTTAAAGCTATAACTGTGTAGGGTCGCCATGAATGGCGACCTGGTCTTTCACACTAACTCATTCAATTTTGCCGTCATATTAATCCCGCTAATCCCTTTCAATCCAAGCTTGTGCAAAATTTTTATTTTATAAGTACTCACAGTTTTACTGCTTAGCTGCAATTGGGAGGCAATCTCTTTATTACTCATTCCTGATGCCAGCTTAACTAATACCATCAATTCCCGGCGTGTGAGGCTCATCAATTTTTCACTCTCAATGAACTCATTCATGTCCGCGACCGTATGCGTGATCGGATAAAACCGGTTGCCGCGCTCAACTTCTTTTATTGCGCTAAGAAGCGTCTCTAGCTCTCCGCGTTTATAAACGTACCCTTCCACCCCCAACTGTAAACAACACCTTTGATAAAAAAGGCTTTCTGAAGCGGAAAAGACAATGATTTTTTGCTCTGGCATAGCGCGCTTAATATCTGCAATCAGTGGAATTCCCGCACGGCCGGGCATGGTGAGATCGAGTAGAAGGACATCTGGACGTGACTGATGAAGCTGAGTAATCAGGAGATCGCCTTTTTCGGCTATTCCGACAATGGAGTAATGATATGACTGCAATAGCGCCTGGATACCCGTACAGATCAACGGGTGATCATCAACAATAAATACTGAGTGAATCATATGTGTAGTCCAAAGGAGAAAATAAAAAATAAATGCAAAGTTAAAACACCAATGATTAAACACGAAATACTGGTGTGACCAGATTAATTCACGCTGCTTAAGAATTAGCTTTAAGCCATGTCTCGAATTTAGGATTTTAAGGTGAGTTGTTGTTTTTTATGCGTTAGAACAAAGCAGGCAGCTGCTTTTTACGCTCTGGCTGTACAGCAGTCATAAATCTGAAAACAAGCCGTTTTAACGTCGAGGCGATAAACCGCTGCGTATAAAAGGTGAATGATGTTTTCAGTTGATCAGCTTCTCGATACTTACTGGCCAAGTCATCAACCGGCGAACTGGCAGAAAAGCGCCCTGAAATGGGCGGTTCGCGAACATGAATTCCAGGCCTTTGCCGCCCGCTATCGTCACCTCAAAGGTGTGGATATGGTGGAGCAGGTGCTGGATCATCTCGACGTGCGTTGTGAACTGAGCGAGCGCGATTTGGAGCAGATTCCCACACGTGGGCCGGTGGTGATTGTTGCCAACCATCCGCTCGGGGCGCTGGATGGCTTAGCGCTGCTGGCGGCGGTTTCGCAGGTGCGACGCGATGTGAAAATTGTCGCCAACCGCATGTTGATGATGCTGGAGACGATCAACAACATGATGTTGCCGGTGGATAACATGGGCAACCGCACCAGCCGCGAACAGCTGACGCACATGCAGCAGCATCTCGATAATCAGGGCGTGCTGATCATCTTCCCGGCGGGCGAAGTGTCGCGTCTTTCCAGCCGTGGCGTGCGCGATCGTCACTGGCATCACAGCTTCTTACGCCTCGCCGCCCGCGCTCGTGCGCCAATCGTGCCGGTGCATGTGGTGGGGCGCAACAGCCTGGCGTTCTACGCCGCCGCCAAAATTGCCTCGCCGCTGGCGTTACTGATGCTGGTGCGTGAAATGTTTCGCCAGCGCGGTTCGCGCATCAAGCTGCACATCGGCGAGCAGATCCCGTTTGCCAACTGGCATGATGGCCACACGCCGGGCAAAGAGCTGGCGAAGCGGCTGCGCAAACATCTGTATCGCATTGGTCAGGGACGACGCGGCCTGTTCCAGACCGAAGCGGCGATTGCGCGCCCGGAAGATCGTGCCGAACTGAAGAAAGCGCTGATGGAGAGCGAGCGACTCGGCACGCTGCCGGATGGCAAGCAGATCTACCTGTGGCGACGCAACGGTGCCAGCTGGGTGCCGCTGCTGCGCGAACTCGGGCGCTTGCGTGAAGTGGCGTTCCGCGCGGTGGGCGAGGGCTGCGGGCGGCGTCGCGACCTCGACAAATACGATGACGATTACTATCACCTGATTCTGTGGGATGACGATGCGCTGGAGATCGTCGGTGCCTATCGCTTTATTCCGGGCGCCGAGCAATTGGAGCGTCGTGGGCTGGAAGGCATCTACAGCGACAGCCTGTTCCACTACGACGAGCGCATGTTGCCAATCATCAATCAGGGTCTGGAGCTGGGTCGCAGTTTTATTCAGCCCGCCTATTGGGGCAAGCGCGGCCTCGATTATCTGTGGATGGGTATTGGTGCCTACATCGCTAAGTATCCCGAAACCCGCTACTTGTTTGGTCCGGTCTCGATCTCGGGCGGCATGCCGCTGGCGGCGCGCGATCTGCTGGTAGCGTTTTATCGCATGTATTTCCCTACCGAACTGCCGCTGGCGACCTCACGCCGCCCTTATCCGGCCTCGCTACCGGAAGTGCTGGCGCAGTTCACCGGCGATAACTACAGCGAAGATTTACGCCGGTTGAAACATCTGCTGGCGAATCTCGGCACCGCCATTCCCACGCTCTACAAGCAATACTCCGAGGTGTGCGAGCCGGGCGGCGTGCAGTTTATCGATTTCGGCAGCGATCCCGATTTCAACAATTGTATCGATGGTTTGGTGTTGGTGGATCTGACGCGGGTGAAGCCCGCGCGTTATGAGCGTTATATCGGCATGCATCTGTGAATCGCGTCATGCCGCTCAGTTAAGCACGGAGCGGCTTTCGTTCGCCTTGAACCTGGGCAGTTGCAGCACTTCGGTGCGGCGACCGAGCAGAGGACGCCTGGCCGCGCCCTCTGCACTCCCGGGCCCTGCGCCAGCCCAACCCGCCGCTTCGCGGTGCCTTCACTCATTCACGATTCCTGACGGACCGGTGGCGATTCGCTCCTGCTCAGCGCCACCTCTCGCCGCATCCCTGCGGCTCGCCCTGGAATCCCTCATTCGTTCAGCGGGTTAGGATGTCGCCCCAACACCCGCGCTGCAGCAGTGGTGCGTATCCTTAACTCAAAATCGCTATGAATCTCCTGGGGTTGCCATTCATGGCAACCAGATGCGCAGAAATGCAGACTCTCGAAAAACCAAGCCAGGCATTCTGAAACTGTTGGATGCTTAGCGGGCGAGACCCCTGCGATGTCAGCGCGCTGCTTATCAGACAAGCATTACGCCATTTAGGGCGACCCGCTTCAATGTCATGGAATCGTCATCACAGTGTCGTAGGGTCTTAGCCGGACGGTTAGCGAAAGGCCAGAAACATGGCATCAATCACACTGCGCGGGCTGCGCAAATCCTTTGCGGCGCAGCCGGTATTGCAAGACATCTCGCTGCAGATTGCGCAGGGAGAATTCATCGCCGTATTGGGCCCGTCGGGCTGCGGCAAAACTACATTGCTGCGCCTGCTGGCCGGTTTTGAAACCGCCGATGCCGGAGAGATCCACGTGGGCGAACGCTGCTTCGCTGCGCCGGGCGTGCATCTGCCGCCGGAAGATCGTCAGCTTGGCGTGGTGTTCCAGAGCTACGCACTGTGGCCGCATATGACGGTGGCGGAAAATGTTTCCTACAGCCTGAAAGTGAACGGCGTCGCGCGTGCCGAGCGCGAGCGCCGCACGGAGCAGGCGCTGGAGCTGGTGGGATTGGAAGCGTTCGCCGCCCGTCGTCCCGCCGATCTCTCCGGCGGTCAGCGTCAGCGCGTGGCGCTGGCGCGCTGTTTAGTGGCGCAACCGACCTTAGTTCTGCTCGATGAGCCGCTCGCCAACCTCGATGTCCACCTGCGCGCCACCATGGAAGAGGAGTTCCGCCGCTTCCATCATCACAGTCACGCCACCTTGCTCTACATCACCCACGATCAGCATGAAGCGATGGCGCTGGCCGATCGCATCGTGGTGATGGACGCCGGCCGTGTGATGCAGTTCGCCACGCCGCAAACGCTGTGGCGCGAACCGGCGAACGCCATGGTCGCGCGCTTTATTGACGACGGCAAAGTGCTGCCAATCCGCGATATCGAACCGCTCGGCGAGGGCCGCGCCTTTGCCACGCTGTGCGGCCTGCGCGTGCCGTTACGTTGCGCACCGCATCAGCGTCCGCAACCGCAGGCGCAAGCCAGTTTTCACGCGGTGGATTTCCACTTAGCCGCGCCAGGCGAACCGCAGTTTGCCGCGCGCGTGCAGCGGGTGATCTATCGTGGCGGCCACCATCAGCTCAACGTGACGCCGCTGGCCGCGCCCGAATGCAGCATCACGCTGCTGCTGGCCGATCAACCTTTACCCGTTGTCGACGCCACCGTGGGGGTGGCGCTGCGCGACGGCTGGATTCTTCCTTCTTAACCTCTTCAACCTTTAGGGAAATACTATGCGTACGTCGTTCAGCGTGTTGATGTTAGCCAGTGGATTCGTGATCTCTGCCGCCAGCTTTGCCGACGAGGCGCCAGCAGGGAAATTGGTGGTTTATACCTCGCAGGCACCCGAAATTGCCCAGCAAACCATGGATGCGTTTAAAGCCGCCTATCCCAATGTGCAGGTCGAGTGGACGCGCAACGGCACCACGCAGTTAATGAACGTGCTGCGCACCGAAATGATGAGCGGCGAAGCCAAGCCGGATGTGCTGCTGATTGCCGACGCCATCAACCTCGGCGCGCTGAAAAACGAAAACCATCTCTACAGCTACAGCGATGCGCCGCTCAGCCACATCAATCCGTCGTTCTACGACAAAGACAAAACCTTCTTCGGCACCAAAATCATCGCCACGGTGATTGCCTACAACACCCAGCATGCGCAGCCGATTGATAGCTGGAACGCGCTGGCGGTGGAAGCCAACAAAGGGCAGATTGCGATGCCAAGCCCGCTTTACTCCGGCGCGGCGCTCTACAAGCTGCACACCGATATCAACACGCCGTCGATTGGCTGGAGCTTCTACAAGAAGCTGGCGGCCATTGGCATCGCGCCGCAGGGCGGCAACGGCCCGGCGCTGAAGGCGGTCGCCAGCGGGCTGGATAAGTACGGCATCATCACCGACGCCGACGTGATTCTGGCGAAGAAAAAGGGTTCACCGGTGGATCTGGTCTATCCCAAAGAGGGGGTGTCATATGTCACCGAACCGGTTGCCATCATGAAAACCGCGCACAACCTGCCGGCCGCCAAAGCCTTCGTTAACTTTATGCTTTCCGAGCCAGGCCAGAAGCTGGTGGTCGAGCAGGGCAACCGTCCGGTGGATGATCGCGTCTCAGCACCGGAAGGTTTCACGCCGATCAATAAAATCAAGCTGCTGTCGCCGGACGTGGCGAAAGCGATCAAAGAAGATGCGGCAGTGCGCGATCGGTTCACCGCGCTGTTTGGTGGCTAAGCATGAGCGTGTTGAGCAACGAATGGCGCAATGTGACGCGCAAAGCGCCGCGCGTTAACAGCGAACGGCTGATTCTGGCGCTGCTGGTGTTGCTGATTGGTTTGCTGTCGGTGGCGCCGCTGATGCGGCTGGTGTGGGCCGCCATTGCGCCCAGCGGCGTGCCGGATATAGCACGCTTAACGCGCCTGCTGGCGAGCGATCGCGTGTTGATCGCCAGCGGCAATACGTTGCTCATCGCGCTCAGTTCTACTTTGATTTCCGTGGTGCTCGGCACCGCCGCTGCGTGGCTGGTGGCGCTTAGCGATCTGCGCGCCAAAACCGCGTGGGTGTTTGCGTTTATCCTGCCGCTGATGATTCCGCCGCAGGTGACGGCGCTGGCCTGGCTGCAGGCGCTGGCTCCGAGCAGTCCGCTGGCGCTGCTGTTCGCCACGCTGGAGTTGCCGTGGTTTGCGCCCGGCGAGCAGCCGCTCTACTCCTTGACCGGCATTGTGCTGCTGCTCGGCACGCACAATGCGCCGTTGGTGTTCCTCACCGTGCGCGCCGGTTTGCGTCGTTTGCCCGCCGATTTGGTGGAAGCGGCGCAGGCCAGCGGTGCGTCACGCGCGCGCATCCTGTTCACCATTGTGCTGCCGCTGGCGCGCCCGGCGATTTTTGCCGGTGCCGCGCTGACCTTCGTTGCGGCGGCGGGCAACTTCGGTATTCAGGCGATGCTGGGGATTCCGGCGCGCGTGCCAACGCTGATCACGCTGGTGTATCAGCAGTTGAATGGCATTGGTCCGAGCGCGCTGCCAAACACCGCGGTGTATGCGTTATTGATTGCGGTAATTACGCTGGCGGGCATGGCGGCCAGCGCCTGGTTGGGCGGACGCCATGATGTGCGCGTCAACGGTGCACCGCGCCTGTGGCAGCAATCGCTGGGGCGCGGGCGTATGGCGGTTGAGGGCGTCGCCTGGCTGTGGATGGCGCTGACCTTGCTGTTGCCGCTCAGCGCGCTGTTGATCACCGCGCTCACCAGCGGTTTTGGCCAGGCGCTCAGCTGGCAAAAGCTGACGCTGGAGAACTTCCGCGCCGCGTTGTGGGGTTATCCGGCGGTGCGGCAGGCATTTCTCACCAGCCTCGGATTGACCACGCTGGCGGCGCTGATTTTGACGGTTTGCGCGCTGTTTCTCGCCTATTTCCTCAGCTGGCGGCGAACCAAATTAGTGCGCGGTTTGTGGCTGGCGAGTGAACTGACCTACGCGCTGCCGGGCATTGTCACCGGCGTGGCGGCGATGCTGTTTTTCCTGCGTCCGCTGCCGATCGTTAATGTCTCGCTGTATGGCACGGTGTGGATCATCCTTGCCGCCTATCTGGCGAACTTCCTCGCGCTGGTGCTGCGCCCAACGCTGGCCGGATTCGCCCAGTTGGAACCGGCATTAGATGAAGCGGCACGTTTGTGCGGCGCCGGTTTTCTGCGCCGCATGCGCGACATCTTATTGCCACTGGCGGCACCGTCGGCGCTGGCGGGCAGCGTGCTGGTGTTTCTCACCGCGCTGAATGAAATCCAGGTTTCGGTGCTGCTGGTCACCTCGCAAACGCAAACCATCGGACCGACCATCGTATTCCTTGATGAAGGCGGATCCGCGTCGCTGGCGGCGGCGGTCGGCTGCCTGATGATTGTGGTGGTTTGCTTATTAATGGCGGTTGCCACACGCCTGACGCGACGCCTGCCGCACGGCATTTTACCGTGGCAAGCGTAACGCCAGCCTGCCGTCAACGTATGATGATTTGTGAAGTATCCTACTGAACATTTTCTCGCCACTGCCGATAACATACCTACCAACATTTGTCTGCGGATGAATAGCGCTTGTCAGCGCTGCGTATTTGCGCTTAAGTCTGCTTGATAATTAAGAATTTTCTTAAGTTTCGACGATACCAGCCCAGCAATAGGCGAATAACAATGAATAATAACTCTGACGTCATGTACCGACTTTTGGTACAGAGCGTGGTGGATTACGCCATTTACATGCTCAAACCCGATGGCACGGTGGCGAACTGGAATAGCGGCGCGCAGCGCGCCAAAGGTTACACGCCCGATGAAATCGTAGGGAAGAATTTTGCGCTGTTCTACAGCGAAGACGATCGTAAAAACGGCGCGCCACAGCGCGGACTGGCGACCGCGACAGCAACCGGGCGCTTTGAAACCGAAGGCTGGCGTTACCGGAAAGATGGCAGCGCGTTCTGGGCGCATGTGGTGATTGACGCTATCCGCGATGAGTTTGGTGAGCTGCTGGGCTTTGCCAAAATCACCCGCGACTGCACCGAGCAGCAGGAACAACAGCGCAAACAGCGCGAGCAGGAACAGCGCTTCCGCATGCTGGTGGAAGGCGTTAGTGATTACGCCATCTACATGCTCGATTTGGACGGCAACGTGGAAAACTGGAACGTAGGCGCACAGCGCGCGAAAGGCTACGTTGCTGAAGAGATCGTTGGACAGCATTTCTCACGCTTCTACAGCGCCCAGGATCGTAAAAACCATATCCCGGAAAAAAACCTCACCACCGCCTTCAAAACCGGTCGTTTCGAAGACGAAGGCTACCGGTACCGCAAAGATGGCAGCGCGTTTTGGGCACATGTCATCATTGACGCAATCCGTGATGATGCCGGCAAGCTGATTGGCTACGCCAAAATCACCCGCGACTGCACCGAACAACAGGCGCTGCTGCGTAAACAATACGAGCAGGAGAAGAACTTCCGTCTGCTGGTAGAAGGCGTGCGCGATTACGCCATCTATATGCTGGATGTGCAGGGCCGCGTGGTGAACTGGAACAACGGTGCACAGCGCGCTAAAGGTTATCTGGCTGACGAGATTGTCGGTCAGCACTTCTCGGTGTTTTACAGTTCAGCGGAACGTCATGCCAATGCGCCCGAAGCTAACCTCGGCATTGCGTTGAAAACCGGGCGTTTTGAAGATGAAGGCTGGCGCTACCGCAAAGATGGCTCGGCATTTTGGGCCCACGTTGTTATCGAAGCGATTTATGATGAAAACGGCAAACTGATCGGCTTCGCCAAAATTACCCGCGATATCACCGAACGGCGTGAGAACGAGCAGCAACTGCTGCGCGCACGGGATCTGGCGCAGTCGCAGAGCGCGAAAATGTCGGAGCTGTCGGGTTTTCTCGACACCATCATCAGCAATATTCCCTCGTGCGTGATCGTTGAAGATGCCATCAGCCGTGAAATCCTGATGGTGAATGACAAAGCTGAGCAGCTGTTTGGCATCAACAAAGCGCTGATCATGCACAAGCGCCCGCACGAATGTATGTCGGCGGAGCTGGGTGATTACTTCAACAGCCTGGCGGATGTGGCGCTGCGCAGCGAAGGCATTCACTCGCGCGAACAGCTGCTGCTGACAGCGGGTGGCGAGCGCATTCTGCATACGCGCGCCACCACCATCAGCGGCAAAGATATGCGTCAGAACTACGTGATGCTGATTGTCGAGGACGTGACCGATCAGCGCGAAGCCGATGCGCGTATTCGTCATATGGCGCATCACGACAATCTCACCAGCCTGCCCAACCGCGTGCTGTTCCGCCAGAAGCTGAGTGAAGCGCTGCGCGTCGATAGTCAGAACCACCAGGTCAGCGCCACGCTGTGTCTCGATCTCGATAACTTCAAAAACGTCAACGATGCGCTCGGCCACCAGATTGGTGATGACCTGCTGCGCGTGGTAGCGAAACGCCTGCGCAGCGCGCTGCGCGATCACGATACGCTGGCGCGCATTGGCGGCGATGAGTTTGCCATCGTGTTACCCAATGTGCGTGCTGCCGATGAAGCGGCGGTGGTGGCGCAGCGGCTGATCGAGGCGATCCGTCCGCCGATTAACGTTGAAGGGCATAATCTGTCGGTGGGCTTGAGCGTCGGCATTGCGCTTACCTCGCAAGCCACTAACACGCCGGAACATATGCTGCGCTGCGCCGATATGGCGCTGTACGAAGCCAAACGTAATGGCCGCAATCGCTTCGAACACTTCACCATTGAGATGGACAATCAGGCGCGCAGCCGTCGCGTGATTGAAAACGATCTGCGTGATGCGATTTCTGGTCGTCAGCTTAAGCTTTATTACCAGCCGATCACCAACGAGAAGGGCATCATCGGCTATGAAGCGCTGATGCGTTGGCATCACCCGATTAAAGGGCTGATCATGCCGAACGATTTTATCCCGATCGCTGAAGAGACCGGCTTGATTCATATGCTCGGCGCTTATGCGCTGTATGAAGCCTGCCGCGAAGCGCAGAGCTGGAACACCGAACAATCGGTGTCGGTGAACCTGTCGCCGCTGCAGTTTAAGAACAGCTCGCTGGTGTCGGTGGTGGAAGGTGCGCTGCGTGAATCCGGGCTTGCCCCGCATCGGCTGGAAGTGGAGATCACGGAGTCGGTGCTGCTGGACGACACGCTCGGCAACATCCGCACGCTGCAAAGCCTGAAAGCTCTCGGCGTGCAGATTGCGCTGGATGATTTCGGCACCGGTTATTCATCGCTTAGCTATCTGCGCTCGTTCCCGTTCGACAAAATCAAAATCGACAAGTCGTTCATCAACGATATGGGCGACAGCCGCGAGGCGCTGGCGATTATCCGCGCCATTACCGGCATGAGCCGCAGCCTCGATATTCAGATCACCGCCGAAGGCGTGGAGAGCGGCGAGCAGTACGCCAAACTGCGTGAAGAGGGTTGTACGCTGTTTCAGGGTTATTTCTTTGGCCGTCCGCAGCCATCGGAGTTGCGGTTGAAAGAGTTGGAATAGGCATAAAAAAACGCCCGACATGTCGGGCGTTCTCTATTTTGCTGTGTGTAATCTTTATTATTATGCGCCGTGGCCGTCGACGGACATGTGGCCGAGATCTTTGTCCACCAGGAACAGGCCTTCGCCTTTGTTGCCGACCATCGCCAGTTTATCCAGCACGGTTTTGAACAGCTTCTCTTCTTCATGCTGCTCGGCAACGTACCACTGCAGGAAGTTGAAGGTGGAGTAATCCTGCGTAGTTAATGCGGTGTGCACCAGCTCGTTGATTTTTTTTGTGATCAACTGCTCATGCTTCAGCGCTTCTTCCAGCACGTCATTCAGTGAAGTCCAGCTAATCGCCGGAGCCGCAATGCTGCCCAGCACCGGCAAAGCGCCGGCATCGCTGACGTAGTCGAACAGCTTCTGCATGTGCTGCATCTCTTCGCGAGAATGCATTTTCAGGAATGAAGCGGCACCTTCATAGCCTTTATCGCTGCACCAGGCGCTCATCTGCAGATAGAGGTTGGCAGAGAAGAATTCGAGGTTCAGTTGGTCGTTTAAACGTGAGGTCATTTCAGCAGTTAACATGGCTGAGTCCTTTTTAATTTGTCAGGTGAAGTACGGCGAATTATGCATCAATCTATACTTTTTTGTGAAGGGTTTTTCGCAAAAAGGTTGAATTTATCTTATTGATTGTAAATGGAATTATTCCACATGTTGAATGCGAAGAGTTCTCATATTTGACTAATTTTCATTCACGCTTGATTGATTATAGCTGCGCATCGGGCGATGCTGAGGCTTGCCTTTACTTGTCAGGAGCTTAGCGGTGTCGAACGTCTTAGAGCATTACCATTTTCTGCATGAAATTCCCGAGCTGGGTTTTCAGGAATTCAAAACCTCTGCTTATATTGCCGATCAGCTGGAAAGCGCCGGAATTAAAGTGACGCGCGGCATCAATAACACCACCGGCATGGTGGCGGAAATCGACAGCGGCGTGCCCGGTCCGGTGCTGGCGCTGCGTGCGGATATGGATGCGCTCGGTCATATCATTGATGGCGTAGCCTGTGCGCGCCACACCTGCGGCCACGATGGTCATTCGTCGGTGGTGCTGACGGCAGCGCAAGAGCTGATGAAAGAGGGCGCGATCAAGAAAGGGCGGCTCAAGCTACTATTCCAGCCGGCTGAAGAGCTCGGTGCGGGTGCGCTGGCGATGATTGAGGGCGGCGCGCTGGAGGATGTGGAGATGATTCTCGGCTTCCATGTGCGTCCGCTGGAAGAGTGTCAGGTGGGGCAAGCGACGCCAGCGGTGATCTACTCCGCCTGCAGCACGCTGGAAGCCACCATCAAAGGTGCACCGGCGCATGCGGCGCGTCCGCATTTGGGCGTCAACGCGCTGGATGCCGCGGTGCAAGCGGTGCAGGCCGTCAACGCCATCCATCTGCCGCCGGGTTTAACCTGGAGCGTGAAAGCTACACGCTTTCTGTGCGATGCGGGCGTGACCAACTCGGTGCCGGATGAGGCGCGCGTGGTGTGGGATCTGCGTTCGCAGGAAAACGCGCCAATGGCGGTGCTGAAAGAGAAAGTGACGCTGGCGATTCAGCACAGCGTGGCGGCGCTGGGTGCCACGGCGGACGTGGTGGTGCTGAAAGAGATGCCAGCAGCAGAGATTCATGAGGAAGCCACGGCGGTGATTCGCGCGGCGATTGTCGATGTGCTGGGCGAACAGGGTTTGCTGGATACCAAAACCACGCCGGGCAGCGAAGATTTCTTCTATTACCCGGTAAAAAATCCGCAGGTGAAAGCCGGTTTCTGGGGATTGGGAACCAATCTGGTGCCGGGTTTGCATCATCCTGAGATGCGCTTTGAGCTGAGTTCGCTGGAGATTGGGGTGAAGATCTTTAAGGCGGCGGTGGTGCGGGTGTTGGGCTGAAATGTGAATCGGTCGTCATGAATGGCGACCCTACAAGGGCACTACCATGCGACGATTTCCCCACTCGGCGAAATATTGTATGCTATGCCGCCTCAATGCTGACGGGATTCAGGACTGCCGCCAATGTAGATCGCACACCTCTTGCTGTGAACCGACGCCACTGCGTCGCCATTGGCAGCGTTTTCCCGTGGAATGACCCCGAAACGATTTATTCGCAGCGCGCTGTCCGCGTGTTGCCCTTGAAGAAGAATTCACTCAATGTCTAATGCCTCCTTTTTAGAAGAAGTGGCGCGCCGCCGTACCTTTGCGATCATCTCGCATCCGGACGCCGGTAAAACCACAATCACCGAAAAAGTGCTGCTGTTCGGACAGGCGATTCAAACCGCCGGTACCGTCAAAGGTCGCGGCTCCAACCAGCACGCGAAATCGGACTGGATGGAGATGGAGAAACAACGTGGTATCTCCATCACCACCTCGGTGATGCAGTTCCCGTATCGCGACAGCCTCGTGAACCTGCTGGATACGCCAGGACACGAAGACTTCTCTGAAGATACTTACCGTACGCTGACGGCGGTTGACTGCTGTTTGATGGTGATCGATGCCGCGAAAGGTGTTGAGGATCGCACCCGTAAGCTGATGGAAGTGACGCGCCTGCGCGATACGCCAATCATCACCTTTATGAACAAACTCGACCGTGACATCCGCGATCCCATGGAGCTGCTGGATGAAGTGGAGAGTGAGCTGAAGATCGCCTGCGCACCTATTACCTGGCCGATTGGCTGCGGCAAGTTGTTCAAAGGGGTTTATCACCTCTACAACGACGAAACTTACCTGTATCAAACCGGTAAAGGCCACACCATTCAGGAAGTGCGCATTGTTAAGGGGCTGGCGAATCCAGAACTGGATGCAGCAGTAGGCGAAGATCTGGCACAGCAGCTGCGCGATGAGCTGGAGTTGGTACAGGGCGCTTCGCACGAGTTCGATCAGGAGCTGTTCCTGAGTGGCGAAATCACGCCGGTGTTCTTCGGCACCGCGCTGGGTAACTTCGGCGTTGATCATATGCTGGATGGCCTGGTTAGCTGGGCGCCGCGTCCAATGCCGCGCAACACCGACGCGCGTTTGGTGGAAGCAAAGGAAGAGAAATTCAGCGGCTTCGTGTTTAAGATCCAGGCAAACATGGACCCTAAGCACCGCGACCGCGTCGCCTTTATGCGTGTGGTATCCGGCAAGTACGAAAAAGGCATGAAGCTGCGTCAGGTGCGTACCGGTAAAGATGTGGTGATTTCCGATGCACTGACCTTTATGGCCGGCGACCGTTCGCACGTAGAAGAAGCCTATCCGGGCGACATCATTGGTCTGCACAACCACGGCACCATTCAGATTGGCGACACCTTTACGCAGGGTGAAAACATGAAGTTCACCGGCATTCCGAACTTCGCGCCAGAGCTGTTCCGCCGTATCCGTCTGCGCGATCCGCTGAAGCAGAAACAGCTGCTGAAAGGGCTGGTTCAGCTGTCGGAAGAGGGCGCGGTGCAGGTGTTCCGTCCGGTGCACAATAACGATCTGATTGTGGGCGCGGTCGGTGTGCTGCAGTTCGAAGTGGTGGTGGCACGCCTGAAAAGCGAATACAACGTTGAAGCGATCTACGAAGCCATCAACGTCTCAACCGCTCGCTGGGTTGAGTGTGATGATGCGAAGAAATTCGACGATTTCCAGCGTAAAAATGAAGTGAACCTGGCGCTCGATGGCGGTGATAACCTCACGTATATCGCGCCAACCATGGTGAACCTCAACATCACTCAGGAACGCTATCCTGACGTGAGATTCCGCAAAACGCGCGAGCACTAATCGCCGTTACCAGCAGGGCCTGTGATTTTCACTGGCCCTGTTTTGTTTGTTACAGACTCCTCCTAATTCCGCTGTTTTTTTCTCTTTTTGGCGATATATCAACCACAAGAGCCAGCAAAAGCTGTAATCCCTACTACTATTATCCTGTCGGACGAGAAAAGAGACCTTTCGGGTTTCATTACGTCCAGTAACTCAGCAACGCCGTTCGTTGCTGGCGCATCCGCGATAACGGATGAGTTAACTGATAGAAGGATGATATCGATGAATAAGACTAAGATTGCTAAAACCCTGATTGCTGCCCTGGCCGGTTCTGCTCTGCTGAGCGGTGCGGCGTTTGCAGATGAATCACTGTCGCAGAAAGCACAGCAAACCTCCGACAGCGCGGGTGCGAAGATCGATAGCTCTATGAAAAAAGTCGATGGCTATATGGATGACAGCGGCATCACGGCTAAAGCCAAAGCGGCGCTGGTGGATGATGACGCAATTAAAAGCACGGATATCTCCGTCAAAACGCACGATGGCGTGGTGACACTGAGTGGCTTCGTAGCTTCTCAGGATCAGGCTGAAAAAGCCGTCGCGCTGGTGCAGAAAGTCGAAGGTGTGAAATCCGTCAGCGACAAACTACACGTTAAAGACAGCAAAAATGCTTCTCTGAAAGGTTATGCGGGCGATACCGCAACCACCAGCGAAATTAAAGCTAAGCTTTTAGCAGATGATATCGTGCCATCACGCAACGTTAAGGTGGAAACCACCGACGGCGTGGTGCAGTTATCAGGGGAAGTGGCGAATCAGGCACAGTCCGATCGTGCTGAGAAGATCGCCAAAGCCATTGAAGGCGTGAAAAGCGTGAAGAATGACCTGAAGGTGAAATCTTAACGCGAGCGACTCGGCACCAGCAGGTGCCGTTTCGTAATAAAAACAAAGGTGTAAATAAGCAGTTCGATTTTCACAATGGTAAAGGAGAGGCTTATGTTTCGTTGGGGTATTATCTTTCTGGTCATCGCTCTGATTGCTGCGGCATTAGGTTTCGGCGGTCTGGCGGGTACGGCAGCATGGGCAGCTAAAATTGTCTTCATTGTCGGTATTATTCTGTTCCTCGTGAGCCTGTTTACCGGGCGCAAACGACCCTGACTACTTGCGTCTCAATAGACGCTAACCCGCGAGTCACCTAAAGCGGAGACCGGTCTTGTGCGGCATACTACGAAGCCGCAACGATTGCAGAAGCAATTGGTCAGGGAACGACAATGACTGGTTCTCCGGGATGCTGCTTCGGCGACTCCCTCAGAGCAAGCAACACTGAGGGACATCCATTGGGCACACGTATTCCGTTGACATTAGGTTCATTCGAACCGCTGGCTTTAACTCCTTTCAAATCAAATAAAATCGCCTTGGTGTGCGAAGGCGGCGGTCAGCGCGGCATCTTTACCGCAGGCGTGCTGGACGAATTTCAACGCGCAGGCTTCAATCCTTTTCAACTGTTACTCGGCACCTCGGCCGGGGCGCAAAACCTCTCGGCATTTGTCTGTGGCCAGCCTGGCTACGCGCGACGCGTGATCTCCCGTTACACCACCAGCAAACTGTTTTTTGATCCGCTACGATTCGTGCGCGGCGGGCATCTTATCGATCTCGATTGGCTGATCGATATCACCAAACAGGAATTCCCGCTGGCGCTCAACACCGCCGAAGGGCTGTTTGCCAAAGGCAGCGAATTCTATATGTGCGCCTGCCGCAGCGATGATTACCGCGCCGAGTACTTCAACCCGATCAGCACCAACTGGCACGACATCCTAAAAGCGTCCAGCGCGATCCCCGGTTTTTACCGCAGCGGCGTGCAGATGGATGGCGTCAGCTATCTCGACGGCGGCATCAGCGATGCCATTCCGGTGCGTGAAGCCGCGCGCCGTGGCGCGGATACCATTGTGGTGATTCGCACCGTGCCGTCGCAGGTGTCCTACACGCCGAAGTGGTTTAAACGCATGGAACGCTTTTTGTCCGACAGCGCATTGCAGCCGATGATCAACATCCTGCATCAGCATGAAGAGAGCTATCGCGAAATTCAGCAGTTCATCGAGCAGCCGCCGGATAATCTGCGCATCATCGAAATCTGTCCGCCGAAACCGCTGGCGAGCATGGCGCTTGGCAGCCGCTTGTCATCGCTGAATCAGGATTACCATTTAGGCCGCCGCAGCGGGCGCTATTTCCTCGCCACGCTTGGTCAATGGCTAAGCGATGCTGAGCCGCTGGTGCGTTCAACCACGGTTACGCCGCCGGCAGCGGTGGCGAATGCGCCTGACAATCGCCCGCTGATTACGCCCGCGCTGGCGGAAAACGATGCCGATTTTGATAAAGGCTCGCTGGCATGAAGTTTATCGACACGCATTGCCACTTCGATTTCCCGCCGTTCGTTGATGATGCGCACGCCAGCATTGCACGCGCTGCGCAAGCCGGCGTGGAACGCATCATTGTACCGAGCGTGGATGCCAGCCGTTTCGCGCTTGTGACGCAACTGGCGCAGCAGCATCCGGCGCTATATGCCGCGCTGGGTCTGCATCCAATCAATATTGCTGAGCATCAGGAAGATGCGCATCTTGATGAGTTAGAGCGCTGGCTGAAAAAGCCGAATAGCAAGCGTGTGGCGATCGGCGAGATCGGTCTCGATCTCTATATGGAGGATGCGCAATTTGCCAAACAGACGCGCCTGCTCAATAAGCAGCTCCAGCTGGCGAAGCAGTACGATCTGCCGGTGATCCTGCACTCGCGCCGCACCCACGATCAGCTGGCGCTGCATTTACGTCGTCACGATCTGCCGCGCCGTGGCGTGGTACACGGTTTTGCTGGCAGCCAGCAGCAGGCGGAGCGCTTTATCCAGCTTGGTTATGCAATTGGCGTTGGCGGTACCATCACCTATGAACGCGCCAGTAAAACCCGCAACACCATCGCCAACCTGCCGCTCAAGGCGTTATTACTGGAAACCGACGCGCCCGATATGCCGCTGCACGGTTTTCAGGGCCAGCCTAATCGTCCGGAGCGGGCGCGCAACGTGTTTGACGTGCTGTGTCAGCTGCGCAGCGAATCCCCCGAAGCGATCGCCGACGCGCTGTGGCATAACAGCCAGCAGTTGTTCGCTTTGCCCGCCTGATTCTCCCCCGACAGATTCTGCATTTACGCTGCCTTACGCCTGATTGGCTACATTAATAAAGCTGAGAGTACACTTTTACGCCCATTTTTGTGATAATAATAACAATGACCATCACGGCGCATTCCCGCTCGATTCGCGGTTATTTGTGATGAATGTCACTAAATAATTGTATTTAAATGACAGGTTTTCTTTTTAGTGTGACGTGAAGCGCAATTCATCGTCACGGTAGTTGTTAGAATTATCACATTCCCCGGTGGGTTGTGCCCGCCGATCTGAATTTTGGAGAGCATCATGACCGACCTGAAAGCAGCAGCACAGCGCGCATTGCAACTGATGGATTTAACCACCCTGAACGAAGACGACACCGACGAGAAGGTGATCGCGCTGTGCCGTCAGGCGAAATCCCCAGCCGGTAACACCGCTGCCATCTGCATCTATCCGCGTTTCATCCCGGCAGCACGTAAAGCGCTGCGCGAGCAGGGCACGCCGGAAATCCGCATCGCCACCGTCACCAATTTCCCGCACGGCAACGATGACGTTGAGATCGCGCTGGCCGAAACCCGCGCGGCCATCGCCTACGGCGCTGACGAAGTGGATGTGGTGTTCCCGTATCGTGCGCTGATTGCCGGCAACCGCGATATCGGTTTCGAGCTAGTAAAAGCCTGTAAAGAAGCCTGCGCGGCGGCGAACGTGCTGCTGAAAGTGATTATCGAAAGCGGCGAGCTGAAAGACGAAGCGCTGATTCGTGCCGCTTCGGAAATCGCTATCGATGCGGGTGCCGATTTCATCAAAACCTCCACCGGTAAAGTGCCGGTCAACGCGACGCCAGAAGTGGCGGCGATCATGATGCAAGTGATCCGCGACAAAGGCGTGAAGCAGCAGGTTGGTTTCAAACCGGCGGGCGGCGTGCGCACTGCAGAAGACGCGGCGCTTTATCTGCAGCTGGCGGACGACATTCTGGGTGAAGGCTGGGCGGATGCGCGTCATTTCCGCTTCGGTGCCTCCAGCCTGCTGGCAAGCCTGCTGAATACGCTGGGCCACGAAACCGCGACCAGCAAAGCGGGTTACTAAGTTCATATCGATGTTCGTAGGGTCGCCATTTATGGCGACCTCTCTATTCCGGGGAGGCAACCGTGTTCCTGCCACAAGAAATTATTCGTAAAAAACGCGACGGCCAGGCGCTGAGTGAAGCGGAGATCCGCTTCTTTATCAACGGCGTGCGCGACAACAGCGTTTCTGAAGGTCAAATTGCCGCGCTGGCGATGACCATCTATTTCCATGATATGACGCTCAACGAGCGCGTGGCGCTGACCATGGCGATGCGCGACTCCGGCACGGTGCTGAACTGGAAATCGCTGAATCTCAACGGCCCGATTGTTGATAAACACTCCACCGGCGGCGTCGGCGATGTTACTTCGCTGATGCTCGGCCCGATGGTAGCGGCGTGCGGCGGTTATGTGCCGATGATCTCCGGGCGCGGCCTCGGCCACACCGGCGGCACGCTGGATAAACTGGAAGCGATTCCGGGCTTCGATATCTTCCCGAGCGACGATCGTTTCCGCGAGATTATTAAAGACGTCGGCATCGCGATTATTGGCCAGACCAACTCGCTGGCACCGGCCGACAAACGTTTCTACGCTACACGCGACATCACTGCCACCGTGGACTCCATTCCGCTGATCACCGCATCGATCCTCGCCAAAAAGCTGGCAGAAGGATTAGATGCGCTGGTGATGGACGTGAAAGTGGGTTCCGGCGCCTTTATGCCGACCTTCGAAGCCTCAGAAAATCTGGCGCAGGCGATTGTCGGCGTCGCCAATGGCGCAGGTTGTAAAACCACCGCGCTGCTCACCGACATGAATCAGGTGCTGGCTTCCACCGCCGGTAATGCGCTGGAAGTGCGTGAAGCGGTGCAGTTCCTGACCGGCGAGGCGCGCAATCCGCGTCTGCTGGAAGTGACGATGGCGCTGTGCACGGAAATGCTGATCTCCGGCAAACTGGCCGAAAATGACGCCGATGCGCGCCAAAAGCTGCAGCAGGTGCTGGATAATGGCAAAGCCGCCGAAGTGTTTGCCCGCATGGTGGCGGCGCAAAAGGGTCCGGTGGATTTCATCGAGCGCATGGACAGCTATCTGCCAGCGCCAACCCTGAGCAAAGCGGTATTCGCCGATGGCGCGGGTATCGTCAGCGCGATGGATACGCGAGCGCTCGGCATGGCGGTAGTTGCGCTCGGCGGTGGCCGCCAGCGCGCCAGCGACAGCATTGATTACAGCGTGGGCCTGAGCGACATGATCACGCTCGGCACGCAGATTGACGCACAGCGTCCGCTGGCGATTATCCACGCCGCGTCGGAAGCGCAGTGGCAGCAGGCCGCCGCCGCCGTTAAAGCAGCCATCACGCTGAGCGATACTGCGCCAGCGATTACGCCGGTAGTTTATCGTCGCATTAGCGAATAACTGGCGCTTCTTCGTGCCAGGCAGCGGCCGTTCGGGTATACTGATCTGATCGCTTTTTTTTGACTTGTCATCGCGCATTGCGCAGGAGACTTGCATGAAACGTGCTTTTATTATGGTTCTCGACTCCTTCGGGATCGGCTCCAGCAAAGACGCCGATAAATTCGGTGATGAAGGATCGGACACGCTCGGCCATATCGCCGAAGCCTGTTTCGAAGGCCGCGCCAATGAAGGTCGCGAAGGCCCGCTGCACTTACCTAACCTGACCAAACTGGGCCTCGGCAAAGCGGCTGAGCTCTCTACCGGTCGTTTCCCGCCAGGCCTCGATCCCAACGCGGAAATCATCGGTGCGTATGCTTACGCCAGCGAATTGTCGTCCGGTAAAGATACGCCGTCGGGCCACTGGGAAATCGCCGGCGTGCCGGTGCTGTTTGATTGGGGCTATTTCAGCGACAAAGAGAACAGCTTCCCGCAGGAGCTGCTGGATATTCTGGTGAAACGTGCCGATCTGCCGGGATATCTCGGAAATTGTCACTCATCGGGCACGGTGATCCTCGACCAGCTCGGCGAAGAGCACATGAAAACCGGCAAGCCGATTTTCTACACCTCGGCGGATTCGGTGTTCCAGATTGCCTGCCACGAAGAGACCTTTGGCCTCGATCGCCTGTACGAATTGTGCGAAATCGCCCGTGAAGAGCTGACCAATGGCGGCTACAACATCGGCCGCGTGATTGCGCGTCCGTTCGTTGGCGACAAAGCGGGTAACTTCGAGCGTACCGGCAACCGTCACGATCTGGCCGTGGAACCGCCAGCGCCGACCATGCTGAAAAAGCTGGTTGACGAGAAGGGCGGTGAAGTGATTTCGGTGGGTAAAATCGCCGATATCTATGCCGAGCAGGGCATCACGCAGAAGGTCAAAGCCACCGGCTTAGACGCGCTGTTCAACGCCACCATCGAACAGATGAAGAAAGCGCCAGATACTTCGATTGTGTTCACTAACTTCGTTGATTTTGACTCAACGTGGGGACATCGTCGCGATATCGCCGGTTATGCGGGCGGACTGGAGTTGTTCGATCGTCGTTTGCCAGAGCTGATGGAGTTGGTGAAAGAGGGCGACATTCTGATCCTCACCGCCGATCACGGCTGCGATCCAAGCTGGAAAGGCACCGAGCACACGCGTGAGCACATTCCGATTCTTATCTACGGCCCGAATGTGAAGCCAGGATCGCTGGGATACCGCGATACCTTCGCGGATATCGGCCAGACCATCGCAAAATATTTTGGCCTGTCCAGCATGGACTACGGCAAGAGCATGCTGTAAAACAGCGCCCCAAATTTAATAAGGAAAATAACCATGGCAACGCCTCATATTAATGCAGAAATGGGTGATTTCGCGGACGTCGTGCTGATGCCAGGCGATCCGCTGCGCGCAAAGCACATTGCGGAAACCTTCCTCGAAGATGTGGTGGAAGTGAACAACGTGCGCGGCATGCTGGGTTACACCGGGACTTATAAAGGCCGCAAGATTTCGGTGATGGGTCACGGCATGGGCATTCCATCCTGCTCGATCTACACCAAAGAGCTGATCACCGATTTCGGCGTGAAGAAGATTATCCGTGTCGGTTCTTGCGGCGCAGTGCGCGCAGACGTGAAACTGCGCGACGTGGTGATTGGTATGGGTGCCTGCACCGATTCCAAAGTGAACCGCATGCGCTTCAAGGATCACGACTTCGCGGCGATTGCTGACTTCGACATGGTGCGTAACGCCGTTGATGCCGCGAAAGCGCTGGGCGTTGATGCGCGTGTGGGTAACATCTTCTCCGCCGATCTGTTCTATACGCCAGATCCGCAGATGTTCGACGTGATGGAGAAGTACGGCATTCTGGGTGTGGAGATGGAAGCGGCGGGTATTTACGGCGTGGCAGCAGAGTTTGGTGCGAAAGCGCTGACCATCTGTACCGTGTCGGACCACATCCGCACCCACGAGCAGACCACGGCGGCTGAGCGCCAGACCACCTTCAACGATATGATTAAGATCGCGCTGGAGTCAGTGCTGCTGGGCGATTAATCACTGCGTTAACCAGGTCGGCATAAATGCCGACCCTACATTCGTCGTAGGGGCGCCATTCATGGCGACCTGGCTTCCCCCCGTAAACATCTGACACACTTTTACCCAGGCTTGTGCATCTTCGTGCTGGCTCTGAAACAATCTCTGCTTATCATTAGCGTGATAACAAAGAGACTAAGCCCACCTGATGAATTTCCGTAATTTCGAAGCAGAAGAAAAGCTGTTTGCCCGCCGTGCGATTGTCGCTTTTGCCCTGGTTGTCATCTGCTTTACCATTTTAGGCATCAACCTGTATCGCTTGCAGGTCGATCAGCACAGCTATTACCAGACGCGTTCCAACGAAAACGACATCAAAATGATCCCCATCGCGCCCACGCGTGGATTGATCTTCGATCGCAACGGCATTCCGCTGGTGCGCAACGTCAGTTGGTACGACATTCACATCACGCCGTACAAAATCGACAACATGCAGGAAACGCTGAAAGAGCTGACGCCGATTGTCGATCTCACGCCGGAAGAGATTGAAACCTTCGAGCACGAGCTCAAACAGAACAGCCGCTACAAGCCGGTTGAACTGAAAGCGGAACTGACTGACGAAGAAGTCGCGCGCTTCGCCGTCAATCAATTCCGCTTTAGCGGCGTCACCGTCGATACCTATCAGGACCGTGAATATCCTTACGGTGCCGACCTGGCGCACGTGCTTGGCTATGTCTCGAAAATCAACGATAACGACTACAAACGCCTGAATGCGCAAGGCGTTGGCGAGAATTACGCGGCGGACCACAACATCGGTAAGCAGGGCATTGAAGGCTATTACGAATCGCTGCTGCACGGCAAAACCGGCTATCAGGAAGTGGAAGTGGATAACCACGGCCGCATCGTGCGCGTGCTGAAAGAGGTGCCGCCGGTGGCCGGTCAGAACATCACGCTGACGCTCGATCTGCATCTGCAACAGTACGTCGAGAGCCAGTTAGCCGGGCAACGCGCGGCGGCGCTGATTGAAGATCCGCACGACGGCAGCGTGCTGGCGATGGTTTCCGCGCCGAGCTACGATCCCAATCCGTTCGTCAAAGGCATCAGCTACAAAGCCTATAAAGCCCTGCTGCAGGATAAAGACCTGCCGCTGATCAACCGCGTCACGCAAGGCTTGTATCCGCCGGCTTCCACGGTGAAGCCTTATATGGCGATGTCGGCGCTGCTGACCAAAGTCATCACGCCGAGCTTTACCCTATTTGGCGCGCCCACCTGGACGCTGCCGGGTACCGATCGTAAATATCGCGACTGGAAAAAAACCGGTCACGGCATGCTGGACGTGACGAAAGCGATCGAAGAGTCGGCGGATAGCTTCTTCTATCAGGTGGCGTTTATGATGGGTATCGATCGTATCCACACCATGCTGAGCCAGTTTGGCTATGGCAAATCGACCGGCATCGATCTCAACGAAGAGTACGCCGGATTATTGCCAAGCCGTGAATGGAAGCAAAAAGTGCACAAAAAGATGTGGTATCAGGGCGATACCGTTTCGGTTGGCATTGGGCAAGGTTACTGGGTGGCGACGCCGATTCAGATGGTGAAAGCGCTGGTGGCGCTGTTGAATAATGGCCGCGTGATTAATCCGCATCTGCTGGAGAAATCGCAGCGCGGCACGGTGGTGCAGCCGTATCAGGCAAAATTACCGCAGCCGCAGATTGGTGATGCCAAATCGCCGTATTGGTCGCTGGTGCGCCACGCCATGTTTGGCATGGCGAATGCGCCGAACGGCACCGGCTACAAATACTTCCACACCGCGCCTTACGGCATTGCGGCGAAATCGGGCACCTCGCAGGTGTTCAGCCTGAAGCAGAATCAGGTGTATAACGCCAAAATGACGCCGATGCGCCTGCGTGACCACATCTTCTACACCGCGTTTGCGCCGTTTAACGATCCCAAAGTGGCGGTGGCGTTGATTCTGGAAAACGGCGGCAACGAAGGCGTCACGGCGGCACCGCTGATGCGCAATATTCTCGACCACATCTTTATGCCGGAAGCCTCACCGCCGCCGGTGGCGACGGCGGCGCAGTAAACTATGCGGCCTTGGCAGGTTGTTGTCATGCCGCCTGGTTTGTGGGGTCGCGGTGCATTGCGACCTGCAACGCATCACTCCTCTCGCAATGTCGCGGTAACATGCCCAATCGCGCGCACCACTTCGCTGGAACTGTCACGAATATCCGCCATCATGCCGCCAGCCTCTTTCGCCAACCCCACGCCCTGATCGGCGCGTTTCAGGTTGGAGGCGATGCCTTTCAGCGCTTTCTCCGCCAGCGTATGGTTCTTCTGCACCATGTTCTCAATTTCGGTGGTGGCGCGGTTAATGTTGGCCGCCAGCGTGCGCACTTCATTGGCTACCACGGCAAAGCTGCGACCATGCTGACCGGCACGCGCCGCTTCCACCGCGGCGTTCAGCGCCAGCAGGTTGGTTTGATCGGCAATCCGGCGAATGCTCTCGACAATGGCGCCAATGCGATCCGACGATTCGCTCAAATCGTTGATATCACCGGAAATGCCGTGCAGCTCGCCCGCCAAATCATTCATGGTCTGCACGCTGTTCTCGATCACTGTCGCGCCGAGACGCGTGCTTTCGCTGGTTTGCAGCGCTGTTTGATACGCCTGCTGCGCCGCTTCGCGCTCTTGCTGGTTCTTCTCCACCTGCGCGGTGACATCGGTGGCGAACTTCACCACTTTGTACAACTCGCCGGTTTCGTTAAACACCGGGTTGTAAGTGGCGCGCAGCCACACCGTTTGGCCGCGTTTATTCACGCGCTGGAACTGGCCAGAGATAAATTCGCCCTGATTCAGTTTGTGCCAGAAGCGGCGATATTCGTCGCTGTTGCGCATCTCTGGCGGGCAGAACTGGCTGTGATGCACGCCAATCACCTCAGACGCGCTGTATCCCATGGTTTTCAGGAAGTTGTCGTTGGTCATCAACACTTCGCCCTTGAGATTGAAGGCAATCACCGCCATCGAACGCTCAATTGCGGTGGTCATGGCGCGCTGCTCTTGTGCGTCCATGATGCGCGCGGTGATATCGCTCGCCAGCTTGACGATTTTAATCACGCGACCGCTGCGATCCTGCACCGGCACGTAATTCGCCTCTAGCCAGATGGGACGGCTGTGTTTTGCCACACGCAGGAATTTATCGCTGAAGCCTTCGCCGCGATTCAGGCGTCGCCAGAAGTCACGGTATTGCGGTGAGTTGAGCATATCGGCGGTGCAGAACATGCTGTGATGCTGACCAACAATCTCTTTGAGCGTGTAACCCATGCGCTCGAGAAACAGCTCGTTGGCGGTAAGGATCTTTCCTTCTGGGGTGAATTCGACCATGGCGATGGCATCTTGTAATGAACTAAGCGTTGCCCTGCTGTGACCGCGTTTTTGCCACGCAAGGCGTGACAGTATTCCTGATGTAATAGTGCTGAACATGGGAGAACCTTATTATTGGTATAGGATGTCAGCACGGTTATCGGCACAAGCGATTAAAAATTCACCTATAACAGCGATAGGCGAATAATTTTTTACCTGTTGGTCTGGAGGTTGCTTTAAAAGGCATCAGTCAGCCGATTTTTGCCTAAAAGCGTTTGACGGTGCTGCGCGAGTAGGGTTTAATGCGCCCCGTTGCCCGGATAGCTCAGTCGGTAGAGCAGGGGATTGAAAATCCCCGTGTCCGTGGTTCGATTCCGCGTCCGGGCACCAACATTCTGAAAACCCAGCCTTTATGGCTGGGTTTTTGCTTTTCTGGGTTTCATCACTCTTCATACAATTTTGTGACGATTACGGCTCGATGCGGTGCTTGAGTCTCTGCATCTCAAAAGCAGAAAAGGTTGTTCTAAGCGGTTGGACGCTCATTCCATGCATCCGTGTACTGGATGTTGCCATCCACAATACGCCACGTGATTTTTTCATACTGCAAACTGACGCTTTCCGTATGGTTTAGTTTGTCATTGCCTGCAAGCTTCACATTTGCCACGCCGCAGTTAACGCCAGTGACCTTCACGTTTTCCATCAGCACCGTGTAATAGCAAACCTCCTGACCTGCATCGCTGATGTTATAAAAGCGCAGTTCCGCGTTTTTTAACGTCTGTCCGGTGGCCGCTGCCTTGTACAGATAAGGCGTGGAGCTATCCACTTCTTTCTCAATCATCATTGATGAATGCTGGCGTGTACCGGTGATCCTACCGTTAGAGCCATCCACCGGCAGGTTAATGCCGTGGCTCATGCCGATAATTTCAATGCTGCCTTCACGGTCGTGAACATCGACAGATCCTCGAATATCTGCTCCACCATCGTCTTTAAGCCACATATACGGAGGGATAGGCATTTCATTAGCTCCTTATTTTTTTAATTAACTTCATGGTTATTAAGTAAACAGCCGTGGTGATGGACACCACGATGACAACATCAATGTAGAAATAGGCGTCGTAGAGAGTTTCAATGTTGGATTCGCCGCTGATAAACACGGCAACCTTTCGGGCGAAATCCTGTGAGATATACGTTTCAGCGCCACCGAGCGATCTGCCAACAACAAGCGTTATTAGTATGAAGAAAACGCATTTTGCGACCCTACGGGCAAGTGTTTGAGCCATTGGCTACGACCTCAATTAATCCTCGGGCCATCAGCGAAGGCTTGCCTGGCACGGGCACCATTAATGTGTTCATAAACGCCTGGCGGATACGCGCATAATCGGAGTTGTGGGGAATGGTGATGCAACCTTCTGACACGGTTCCCGGATGAAGCCGGAATAATTCGCGGCGCACGCCCTCATACCATGTCTCGTCGTCAATGGCTGCATCCTCCCGATAGAGTGCAAACCATTCACTTCGGCCAAAGGCCACGCCTTTCGTGTACTTGTTCCATGCGTCCTGTAATTCCGCCTTTCGCTTACCAAAGAAACCACCCGCGCCGCGATCGACAACCCAGTATTTCCCGGGTGGCAATGGGCCGTCACCCGAAACTGCGCCGCATCCACCTCGATTTCGATAAGCGCCGTTACCAGAAAACGCCATGAAAACGCCGACGCCATAGATGTTTAATGGTGCGTAATCCGCGCCGTTCAGAATAAGTGTTCCATTCAGTGCCATCGTTCCCTCAATATCCATGTAATAACTGTGGGTGATAGTAACAATGAATGGAATGTAGTGCCAATAATTATTAGTGATTCTTATGGGTTTATCTAACGTTTTGAACTAATGGTTCTTTGAATGGCGTATTTTTTGGTTTTTTTATTTCATATAAAACAGTTGCATATAAATATTTATCTCTAAAATTTTTTTGATAAAATCAGCACTGTCAATTGAATTATTGATAAGACTGTAAAAAGGTTAACTCCAGAAATCAGCCTAACCACAGCAGCTATGTCCAAATAAAAAATCGCTTGTCGCCCACAACAATCCTTCATAAATTCTTTCACACCCCAACCAAATTATCGTAGGCCGCAGAGATGAGTGAGTGCGTCATAGAAGAGTGGAACAAAGAGGGTTATTTGATCAGCACGGATGAAAACAAACTGGACCTCGCCGCCATACACCGTTATCTCACCACCTCGACATGGGCAGCAGGCATTGATGAAGAGACGGTTTATGCCTCGATACAAAACAGTCTTAACTTTGGTCTTTACCATCAAGGCTTACAGATTGGCTTTGCGCGGTTAATCACGGATTACGCCACCTTCGCCTATCTGTGCGATGTTTACGTGCTCGACGCGTATCAGGGAAACGGCCTGGCACGCTGGTTGATGGCGTGTATACATGCGCATCCGGTTTTTGCGCGGCTGCGCAGAATTACGCTTTTCACCAGCACGGCGCCGTGGCTGTATGAAAAGTTTGGCTATCAACCGGTTAACCAGCCGAATCACGCGTGGACGATTACCCGGCCTGATATCTACAAAAACAAAGCGTGATAAATCTCACAGCGCCAGCTGAATCGCCTGCACCTCATCCTCCTGCTGCGCAGGCCGCGCGCAGCAGATCAGCACTTCATCATCCGCCACTTGCGCGCTCGGTGGCGTTGGGTAAGTCACCGCGCCTTGCAGCAGTTTAGTTTTACAGCTGCCGCAATGTCCGGCACGACAGCTATACGCCGGGCTCAGGCCACGCGCTTCTGCCAGCTCCAGCAGCGAACCTGCATCCGGCGTCCAGCGCGCCTCTTTCAGTGAATCCATGAACTTCACCGGCACCGATTGGGTTGCTACGGGCAACAGCGGTTTTTCTTCTTTAACAATATCGTTGGTGCGCTGCAGCGACGACGGCCCAAAGGCTTCGGCGTGAATGCGATCGTCGGCGATATTCAGGGCGCGCAGCCCGTCGTACAGCGCCTGGGTAAATTGCGGCGGACCGCACAGATAGAAGTCGTAATCGTTAAACGGCAGCACCTGCGAGAGCAGTGCCATATCGATGCGGCCGGCGAAGTCGTAATCAACATCCGGTTCTGCGTCCGCCGTCTGGCTCAGCACGCGCACCAGCTTCACCGCGCCGTGCGCCGCCGCCAGCAACTGGTCGAGTTCGCGCACGAAAGGGCGCTCGGCTTTGCTGCGCGCCGACTGGAACAGAAACGTGGGGCGCAGGCGCTGTTTGCGCTCTCCTTCGTAAATCAGATGGCGCAGCATCGCCAGCATCGGCGTGATGCCCACGCCAGCGGCAAGCAGCACCGCCGGACGCGGTTCGCTGGCGTCGATAGTAAAATCACCCGCCGGCGCACGCGCTTCCAGCGTATCTCCGGTGTGGAGATGATCGTGCAGATAGCGCGAAACCACGCCATCGCGCTTGACGCTGATGCGGTAAAAATTCTCCGACGGCGCGACCGAAAGCGTATAGGCGCGCATCAACGGCTTATCCGTACCGGGCAGCTGCAGGCGAATCGGCAGATGTTGACCGGCCAGATGCGGCAACAGACCCGCGCCATCATCCGGCACTAAATGAAACGAGCGGATCGTGGCGCTCTCATCCACCACCTTAATCACTTTGAACGGACGCCAGCGCGATGCCAGATCTGCTGCACGCAGGCGTTCGTCGGCGGTTTGCCAGTCGCCGGTCATCAGTGAACTGGGTGCGATGCCATCCGGCGGCGTTAACCAGCGTAAGGCGAGGGCGGCACGACGACGCACGATACGGCGCGGGCGAAACGTCCACAGCCGCTCGGCACCCTGAAAGGCGGCGATCTCGGGCGAGTCAAGAATCACTTCGGCATCGCCGCTCAGTTGCAGCGTGTCGCCGCTGGCGTAATCGACAAACAGCAATCCCGCTTTGCCATTCTGGTGAATGTTGCCCAGCGTGGAGAAAAACAGATTGCCGTTGAAGTCGGGAATGGTCAGCAGACCATCTTCGCTGACGCGCACGAAACCCGGTTTGCCGCCGCGATGCGAGGCATCAACCTGGCGTTCGGCATAGGTGGCGACGTAGAAGGTATCCGCCGCGCCGATGCTGGCGCGCGCGGCATCATCCAGCGCGCTCAGGGTTTCCACGTCACCGCGATACGGTTCGGCGGGAGGATGTGCAAAGTGAAAGTCACGCAGCTGGATATAGCGCGGGCAGTTGCCAAAACTCTGTTCCACCTGCACGCGAAAACCACCGCCAATCGCCTGCAGCAAGCCGTTCATGCGGTTACGTCGCCGCGTGTGCAGTTCGATGCCCAGCAGCCCAACCGGCGCGCCATCCTGCATGCCCGCCGCCGCGGGATCGCCTTGATGCGGACGCGCCTCGATATCCAGCGTGGTGGCATTCGGCGAGAAGATAAAACCGGGTTGGCCTTCCAGCAGCGTGGCCCACGCATCGCCGTGCGCATCCACGCTGCCCGCCACAATAAACGGCAGCTGCGCGTAGAAGTCGCGGTGTTGATCGGGCATGTGATCGCGGATCACGCGCTGGCCGATGTCCGCCATGCGTTCCGCCACGCCCGCCTGTTGCTGAAGCGCAATTTCACCCTGATGCCAAACCGGCCGTTTATTGCTCATGATGGTGGACTCAGGCGATGCTGCGCAGGCCAGCCGCAGTTTGAGGGAAGGGCACAAAGCCCGGCAGCGCTTCGATGCGACGCAACAGCGCGTTCACCGCCGGATAGCCAGAGAGATCGACATTGCCTTCTGGCGCACCCACGATATAGCTGTACTGCGCGACGTCGGCGATAGTCGGGCGATCGCCGACCAGCCACTCGCGACCTTCGAGATGCTGCTCAATGCGTGACAGCACCAGATGCGCGCGGGCAATCACCTCTTCTGGATTGAACGGGCGGCCAAACACGGTAATCAAACGCGCCGCGGCTGGACCAAAGGCGATATCACCGGCTGCCACGGTGAGCCAGCGCTGTACCGCCGCCGCGCCCAGCGCATCTTCCGGCAGCCATTCGCTGCGGCCGGTTTTCTTCGCCAGATAGACCAGAATGGCATTGGAATCGGCAATAAACACGCCGTCATCCTCCAGTACCGGAACCTGACCAAACGGGTTCATAGCGAGAAATTCCGGCGTTTTGTTTTCGCCAGATTTGAGATCGACATCGATGACTTCATGCGGTAAATCCAGCAGCGACAGGAACAGACGTGCGCGGTGAGCATGACCAGAAAGCGGGAAGTGATAGAGTTTCATGTTGCGGTTCCTTAGGTGTTGCTCGGGATAATCCCGAGCCTTGCCATAAGGTTCGCACAGACAATTTAGCGGCAGAATAGCCGGGTTAGCGAAGTCATTGTTGCGAAAAATGGAAGAATCGTGCGGGAGCTACTTCTTGGCTTCAACGCCGGGCGTAGCGGAGCGAATCAGATACTGTTCGGTCACGTCAGGTAAATGCGTCAAGGTCCAGTCGGCCATGGCGATTTCCTGCTCGCGGATACGAGAGAAGATATCGGCACTTTCGTGATCGTTAAGATGCTGCGCCGCCGCAATCAGTGAGGTGTAGCTGGCAATCTCAAGGTGTTCAAACACATTGCCGCTGATCGCGCCTTTCACCACTTCATCTTCCACCATCACGCCGCCAATCGACTGACCAAAAGCGGAGATTTTGCCGGCAAGATCTTTCAATACCGATTGGGAAGTGGAGTAGCGATCAATCACGCTCTGCACCAGCGTCTGATGTTCACGAGTCTCCACAATATGCTGTTCGATACGCAGTTTAAGTTCGGGATAGTGTTCAAGGCGCGAGGCCATTTTTTCCAGCATGCTTTCAGCCTGTTTTTCCATGGCATGGGCATCTTTTACCCAATCGAGAAAGTGCTCTTCGCTGTTGTGGCTCATAATATTTTCCTGACAAATAAATAAAAGGATACTGCGGCTGTTGCCGAATTACCGGCCAGCCGCAATAACGTTATGCGGGAGATTTATCGACGACTCGACGGCTTTTTTTACCGCCTTTTCGTCCTGCTTCAATCGCACGTTCTGGATTATTGCGAAAATTGCCGCCGCTTAATTGGCCGCCTTTTTTACCCGCTTCGCGGGCTCTTTCCGGGTCCATGGCAAAATTGCCAGAACCGCCACGTGGTGTTGTCATAATCAATACCTCAGATAAAGGGGATAACGCGTATTTCACTTGCTACTTAAGGTTAGCCCTAAAAGCCAAACGTACAACCAAAAGCAATTAGGATTTATCTTATCGATGTTGAAATTGTTCAATTATTTTTCATGCATTTAATATATTGATTTTGCTAAATGATAATTAAATCTTCGCGATTAATAGGGGGGTAGAATAATTAACCGCTGCGCTTGTGAGTTATTTTTATTTCAATGTGATGAAATGAATCAGTATTCCTGATGTTTTCATTTTTCCCTAAGGAGAGAGTGGCGGATAGATCATTAGCCATTATCTTAAAAGGGCTTTAAAAAATATAATTGCTTATGTGAAAGTGATTATTTTTAAGCGAAGCGCACTATTTACCCTTTTTAACGGTAAATAGTGCATTGGGATTATTTTACCAGCACCTGCGCACCGGCATTTTTCTCCAGTCGCGTTACGTCAAACAGCGATAGCAGCACCAACAATGCGACGCCGGCGAAGGCGATATGAATATCGCTTTGCGCAATTTCGCTATGCTCCTGCCACAACATGGATGCGCGCAGGAACAGCGCCGCCAGCGCAATACCCGCGCTCATGCTGAACTGGAAGAAGATGCTGAACACCACCGAGGCATCGCTCATCTTGTTTTGCGGCACATCGGCGAAGCCCAAACTGTTGTAGCAGCTGAATTGCAACGAGCGCGACAGCCCGCCAATAAACAGAATCGCGGCGATGGCGAAGTAGCCCAGCGACGGAGTGAGCAGCAAGCAGCCGAGCATTGCCGCGAGGCTGATCACGCCGTTGAACATCAGCACGCGACGAAAGCCCCAGCGCTTCATTAACCAGGTTGTCGCCGGCTTCATCGCCAGGTTTCCGGCAAATACCCACAGCACCATCGCACCGGCCTGCGCCGCGCTCCAGCCAAAACTCAGCTGAAACAGCAGCGGCAGCAAATAGGGCACCGCGTTGATCGAGGCGCGGAAGAACGAGCCGCCAATCACCGCATTACGAAAGGTGGCAATTTTCATCGCGCTAAACGGCAGCAGCGGCTGCGCATGGCGGAAGCTGTGACGATACGCCAGCCAGCTGCACAGCGCGCCCAGCAGCAGCAACGGAATGCCAAAACTGAGATGCATCTGCCCGAGCGCTTCGAGCGCGATAATTAATGAGGTGCAGGCGGTGGCGGTAAGCACAAAGCCGCGCACATCAAACGGTCGCAGCTGTTCGCTTTTGAACTGCGGCACCAGATAAGCGGTGGCGATGATGGAGATAATACCGAGCGGGATATTGAGCCAGAAAATCCACGGCCAATGCCCGTAGGTGACAATCAAACCGCCCAGCGGCGGGCCAAGCACCGGCGCAATCAAGCCCGGCCAGGTAATAAAGGCAATGGTTTTCACCATCTCCTTTTTTTCGGTGACGCGCAGCACCACCATGCGACCCACCGGCACCATCATCGCACCGCCAATGCCTTGCAGAATGCGGCTCAGCGTGAACATCGCGAGCGTGTCGCTTAAGCCACACAGGATTGAGGCGAGGGTGAAAATCAGGATCGCGCTAGCGAATACCGTGCGCGCGCCAACGCGCTCCGCCAGCCAGCCGCTCATCGGAATGAAAATCGCCACCGCCAGTAAATAGGCGCTGACGCCAATGTTCAGCGCCACCGGGCTGGAAGCGAAGTCGCGCGCCATCTGCGGAATCGCAGTCGTGATCACCGTGGCATCGAGGTTTTCCATAAAGAAGGTCACGGCGACCAACAACGCTAACAGCAGGGTGCGATGGGAGTTTGGTCTGGCTTCTCTGCCTGAGTCGATCATGCGAGGTCCTGCGAAAACAGAAGGATGCAAAGACTTTTAATGAAAAGCGCGGCAGGTGCAAACCGAAATGTTTAGCAAAATGTTGATGCCGTCGTAGGGTCGCCATTCATGGCGACCACAACAATGCCCCGGCACGCATTCATGCGCACCAGGTTACATCACGCTGTTTCTGCCACAGTAGCTTTCGTCTCAATAAACTGCACCACCGCACGCGTTACCTCAGCCGTGTTCGCCGTGCCGCCCACATCCGGTGTCAAAATGCCCTTAGCGCAGACATATTCAATGCCTTGCATAATCAGCGCCGCTGCGTCGCGTTCGCCGAGATGCTCCAGCATCTGCACCGCTGTCCAGAACGTGGCTATCGGGTTGGCGATGCCTTTGCCGGTGATATCAAACGCCGAGCCGTGAATCGGTTCGAACATCGACGGGAAGCGACGTTCAGGATCGATATTGGCGGTGGGCGCCACGCCTAAACTGCCCGCCAGCGCACCGGCCAGATCCGACAGAATATCGGCGTGCAGGTTAGTGGCGACGATGGTATCAAGGCTCTGCGGATGCAGCGTCATGCGATGCGTCATCGCATCCACCAGCATTTTGTCCCACTGTACGTCCGGGAACTCCTGCGCCACTTCGGCGGCAATCTCATCCCACATCACCATGCCGTGACGCTGGGCGTTGGATTTGGTCACCACCGTCAGCAGCTTGCGTGGACGCGACTGCGCCAGTTTGAAGGCATAACGCATAATACGCGTCACGCCAACGCGGGTGAAGATCGCCACTTCGGTGCCGACTTCTTCCGGCAAACCACGGTGCGCGCGGCCGCCGTTACCGGAATATTCGCCTTCTGAGTTTTCCCGCACAATCACCCAGTCGAGATCGCCGGGGCCGCGATTGCGCAGCGGTGAAGTGACACCCGGCAGAATTTTGGTCGGACGCACGTTGGCGTACTGGTCAAAGCCCTGACAAATCGGCAAACGCAAACCCCACAGCGTGATGTGATCCGGCACGTCAGGCGCGCCGACCGCACCAAAATAAATCGCATCAAACGTCTTCAGCGTTTGCAGGCCATCTTCCGGCATCATCACGCCGTGTTGCTTGTAGTAGTCCGAGCCCCAGTCAAAAGTCTGCACGTTGAATTTGAGATGAGGATCGTGACGCGTCAACGCGTGCAGCACTTCCACGCCAGCAGAGATCACTTCCGGGCCAATACCATCCGCAGGGATTGCGGCAATCGAGTAGTTACGCATGTTGTTTCTCCAGATCAATGAGTATGAGGATGAGGGATTTTCGCCGTTTGCGGTCGGTTACCGCTGGCGGCGAGCAGCAGAACCACAATGGCCGAAAGCGCCAGCAGTCCAGCCACGAAATAGAGGCCCCACGTATAGCTGCCGGTTTGCTGGCGGATTACGCCAATCATCATCGGGCCGACAAAGCCGCCAAGGTTGCCGATGGAATTGATGGTGGCGATGCCCGCCGCCGCCGCCGGGCCGCTCAGGAATAAGGTCGGCATGCTCCACAGCGGCGGTTTTGAGGCGCTGATGCCGACGGTGACCAGCGTCAGCGCGATAATCACGGTGAACAGCGTGCTGACGTTACCGGCATAAATCAGGCCAGCCGCCGCCAGCAAACAGGCACCAATCACATGCCAGCTGCGCTCTTTGGTGCGGTCGGAGTGACGCGCCCACAGGATCATGCCGATCACGCCGATCACCGCCGGGAAGGCATTAAGGAAGCCGATTTCCATCGAGGATGCGCCGAAGCTGCGGATGATCTGCGGCGACCAGATGCCGAGCGTGTACAAACCCGCTGACGTACCGAAGTAAACCAGCGCCAGCGCTAACACCCGTTTATCCATCAATCCGCGCCATGCGCTGCTGTGGCTATTTTTCACGGCGCGCGCCTGCTCTTCGGCCTGCATGGTGGTTTCCAGCCATGCACGCTCCTCATCGGTCAGCCATTTGGCTTTTGCCGGGCGGTCGGTGAGGTAAAACAGCACCACGATGCCGAACAGCAGCGCCGGAATCGCCTCCAGCACAAACATCCATTGCCAACCGGCAAAGCCCAGTAGGCCGTGCATCTCCAATAACGCAGCAGAAATTGGCGATCCCAGCGCGGTGGAAAGCGGCGCGGCAGCCATAAAGATGGCGGTGACCTGCGCCCGTTTCGCCGCCGGGAACCAGTAGCTGAGATAGAGTATGATGCCGGGGAAGAATCCGGCTTCCGCCACGCCCAGCAGAAAGCGCAGCACGTAAAAGCTGGTAGTGCCCTGCACAAAAGCCATGCAGCCGGAAACCAATCCCCAGGTGATCATGACGCGTGCAATCCAGATGCGGGCGCCGACTTTATGCAGAATTAAATTCGACGGCACTTCAAACAGAAAATAACCAAGGAAAAAGATCCCGGCACCAAAGCCAAATACCGTGGGCGAGAAACCTAAATCCTGATTCATGGTTAATGCAGCAAAACCAATATTGACGCGATCGAGAAAAGCGATGAAGTAGAGCAGCATGATGAAGGGCACAATGCGTAACGTCACTTTACGCATCACCCTTTTTTCGAGGTGAGAGTTCATATTAAAGTGCTCCAGATTGTGTAGGGTGGTGTTATTTTTTTGTAATCGAGTTCAGTATGCAGTTTTGCTTTGGCTTATCATCAGATGTGGATTATATAAACTATTTGCATAATCAACGGGTGAGGGGAATGTGGATATAAATCAATTGCGTTGCTTTGTTGCGGTGGGTAAAGAACTGCATTTTGGCCGCGCCGCACAAAAGATGGAAATGATGCCTGCGTCACTTTCTCGCTTCATTCGTTTACTGGAAGAGGACCTTGGCGTGCGTCTGTTAAATCGATCGACGCGTAATGTTTCATTAACCGCCGAAGGCGCGCTCTTTTTTGACGATGCCAGTAAATTAATCGATCAATTTGATGTACTGGCTAAACGTTTTAAAGTGGGATTAAAAGATGAACGTCGCACATTACGTATTGGCGCAATTGATAGTGCCGCGCGTGGATTAGTTCCGGCATTACTTAATTTATTTGTGCCGCTGCATCCGCACAGCGATATTCATATTATTGAAGACAAAACCATTAATTTAATTCCGAAATTAAAGTCGGGCTGGCTGGATATGATTTTTATTCGCGAGCCGCAAAGTATTGATGCGTCATTGGCGGTGCGCTTTATTACCCGCGAAAGCTGCGTGCTGGCGGTGCCGATTCAGCATGTGCTGGCGCAGCGCGCACGGGTGGCGGTGGCTGATTTTCAACACGAAGCGATGATCATTCCAGACCGGCGCACACGCCCGCACAGTCACGATCTCACCATGAGTCTGTTTAAACAGGCGGGATTCACGCCGCACATCGCCCAGTTTGCCGAAGAGAAGCAAACCATTCTAAGCCTGGTTTCTGCCGGGCTGGGATTAGCGGTAGTGCCCGCTTCGTATCGCACCATGAACAGCGACAGCGTCAGCTATATCGCGCTGGATCTGCCGGAAGAGATTAAAGGTTTGCCGCTGAGTATTGCCTGGCGGAAGGGCAACGAAGATAGTTTTCTACTGGATATGCTGGGTTTGCTGCATGAGCATCAGCGTGAGCTGACGGCGAAATTATAGCCTCATCCAGCCGGTGGCTAATTCCCACGACTCTCTCTATGATGAAAACTTTCCCGCGCCAATGTCGGGAACGATCAATGAGTTAGGGAAAAATCGCGCGATGACCATTTTAAACGACCTGGATTTGCGGCAGCTGGAAGCCTTCTCGGCAGTGATCTCTGCCGGTAGCGTCACGGCGGCGGCGAAGGCGCTCAATCGCTCGCAACCGGCGGTGTCGCGTTTGATTCAGGAACTGGAACAATCGCTGGGTTATCCGCTGTTTATCCGCAACGGTCCGCGCATTCACCCTTCGGAAGAGGCGTTACAACTGCATCAATACGTGCAGAAAGCGCTGCTCTCGCTGCAGCAGATTCGCCTGCGCGCGCAGGAGATCGCCCATCAGCAACATCGCCCGCTGAGCATTGCCGCCACGCCTGCACTGGCGGCGGGTTTGCTGCCGCAGGCGCTGGCCGCGCTCAATTTGCAGAACAAAGTGCAGATCATCAGCGAATCGGCGGTGCAGACGGCGCATGCGGTGATCACCGCCGAAGCCGATCTCGGTTTATGCAGTTTGCCGCTGGAGCATCACGCGGTAGAGCTGCACTGGATTGGACAGTCGCAGTGCGTAGTAGCTTTGCCGGAGAATGACGAGCTGGCGGCACAATCTCAGCTGTCGTTGAGCAGCCTGGCGGGACGCCGTTTGATTGCGCCGTGGAGCCCGCAGCGGCTGCGCGGACGCTACGAAAAAGCGCTGAAAAAGGTCAAAACGCCGCTGCACGAAACCATCGAAACCAACTCTTCCGCCAATATTCTTGGCTGCGTGCGCGCCGGGCTGGGCGTGGCGATTCTCGAACCGGTCACCGGTTGGGGCATGCCGCTCGCCGGTGTGGCGATCCGTCCAATTGAGGAGGATATTCCCTACTACTTTGGCGTGATCACGCCGCAGGGAAGACAGATTTCAGCTGCCGCGCAGGCGCTGGTTGAGGCGTTAGCCAGCGCGGCCGCCGATTTGCTGCCGGGTTTTGAGCGTCTGCCCGCCAGCGAGCATCCGCGTATTATGCGGTTGATTAATCAGGATTAAAATTAGTGCGGTTATTAGCAAGGTCGCCATGAATGGCGACCCTACGCACGTTCGCAAAACCCGCTTATAACATTTCTGGCATAAGATATAAGAAATCCATTGGTCAAAAGCTGAGCGCGATTATTGACTCTGTTTTAGGGCAAGAGGATTATGCGAAGCCTTAGCTCTTACTATGTGATTTAGTGATTATTAACCGTTAACTATGTGTTATCAGGATAATGGAAATGCATAGTCACTAACGCGCTTTGGTGGTTTCGTCCGCACTCTGGCCGCCGCTTATTTCTGGGAAAACGTGTATGACTTATGCCGCCGATGGCCTTGCCGCGCTGGAAGCTCAGCTTCAGCAGGATCTGGAATATCTTGAACTGCCCGCTAAATCCTGGGTGCCCGAGCGCACGCAGGATGGCGCACCCGTGCGTGACGTGGTGGTGATCGGCGCGGGCATGTGCGGGCTGGCGGCGGTGGCGAAATTGCAGTTCAGCGGCATCAGCAATGTGGTGGCGTATGACGCCGCACCCGCCGGGCTGGAAGGTCCGTGGGTGACCTTTGCGCGCATGGAAACGCTGCGTTCACCGAAATCCCTGCACGGCCCGGCGCTCGGTATGGCGCAACTGACGTTCCGCGCGTGGTTCACCGCGCAGTGGGGCAAAGAAGCCTGGCAAGCGCTGGATAAAATTCCCAAAGCGCAGTGGATGGATTACCTGATTTGGTATCGCAAGGTGCTGAATCTGCCGGTGCGCAACAAAGTGCGCGTCACCCATATTGGCTTTGCTGGCGATCTGATTGCGCTCGATGTTAGCGGTGCCGAAACCGGCCGCATTTACACGCGCCGTTTGGTGCTGGCCACCGGACGTTCTGGTCTTGGCGGCTTCGCCGTGCCGGAATTCCTGCAAGGTATTAGCCGCCAGTTCTGGGCGCACTCCGCCGACGACATTGATTTCTCAGCCCTAAAAGGCAAACGCATCGCGGTGATTGGCGCGGGCGCATCGTCGATGGATAACGCCGCCACCGCGCTGGAAAACGGCGCGGGCGCGGTGGATCTGCTGATTCGTCGTAAGCAGATGCCGCGCATCAACAAAATGACCGGCATCGGCAGTCAGGGCGTGGTGCACGGCATGCATCAGCTGCCGGACGCGTGGAAGTGGAAGTTTGTCGATTACACCGCCACCACGCAAACGCCGCCACCGCGCTCCTCGACGCTGCGCGTATCGCGTCATGCCAATGCTCGCTTCTTGCTAGATTGCGGCATCAAAGCGGTTAAGCAAGAGGCCGATGGGCTGCTGATCGAAACCACGCAAGGCGCGCTGCGCTACGACTACCTCATTGCGGCCACCGGCTTTAGCAACGATTTCCACGACCGCCCGGAGTTTGCCGCGCTCGCGCCACATATCCGCAGCTGGCGCGACGGACGTTATCAGCCCGAAATGGGCGCGCCGCGAGCCAATCTGCTGGAAGCGCCGGATCTCGGCCCCGCCTTTGAATTCCGCGAACTGACACCAGGCGCATGCCCGCTGTTGGCGCACATTCACTGCTTCAACGATGCCGCGATGCTGACGCACGGCAAAGTCTCCGGCGATATCCCGGCGGTGAGCGCCGGTGCCGATCGTCTGGTGCGCGGCATTACCGCTTCGCTGTTTGCCGAAGACGTCGAGCAGCATTACGCCAACTTACAGGCTTTTGACACCCCTGAATTGCAGGGCGATGAATGGGTGGATTCTACGCCCTTACTCAACCAGGAGAACGCGCAGTGAGTGACGCAATTGATCGCGCAGTCGGTTTAAACGCTGAAGATGCGCTGTACGGCACGCGCCGCCTGCGCCCGGAATTTGTTGACGGCGCGGAGCAGTGCCGCATCTCGGTGCTGGCACCCAACGACGATCAGGATTTAGCGCCGGATGTACGTTTTGCGCTGGCGCAGCGCATGGCGCAGCTGAATAACGATGCCGCGCTGCAACAGGATTATCAGACGCAGCTGGCGGCGTTGCAGCCGTCAGAGGCGCTGCTGGCGATGGCGGCAGGCGCCACCGAGCTGCCAGAACCGCTGGCGACCATCGCGCGCCACGCCGATCTCGTCACCCAGCAGCCAATGCACGCCACCGAGCAGCACATCCGCCTGCTGGAGCAAGCCGGATTGACTCATCCACAGATTGTGGCGCTCTCCGAGCTGATTGCTTTTATTAACTTCCAGACGCGCGTCGCGGCCGGATTACGCTTGTTGAGGTCTGCATGATTCCGTCGGTTAATCTCAAGCCGCTGCACTGGCATCCGTATATCGCGCCGGTTGAGGTAGAAGAGGCCACGCCCGCGCAGCTCGATGCGATGAAAGTGACGCCATCGAATAAGAAGATCTCCGAATATGTGCGCACGTTAGCGCACGATCCCGACAGCTACGTGGCGCGTACCGTGCTGTTCAACGCCATTATGTATGTCGATGGCGGGCTGGATCGCGCGGATCGTGAACTCGGCGCGCTGGGCGCGTCGATCGTTAACGGCTGCAAATATTGCGCGGTGGTGCATGCGCGTCGCCATGCGCAGCTGGCGGAGAGCGATGCGGTAGTGAGCGCCATCTACTTTGATCGTGCGGATGTGCTCGGCGAGCGTGATGCGGCGATCTACCGTTTTGCCCGCCGCCTGTCGGTGACGCCGTCAGAAGCCAGCGTCGAAGATATGGCGGCACTGCGCGCGGTCGGCATGAACGATCAGGAGATTATCGATCTGATCCACGCCATCGCCATTTTTGGCTGGGCCAACCGTCTGATGCATGTGCTTGGCCATGCTGACCTGCACAAATAAGGGCTGCTGCATGTTAGAACTCAACGATATTACGCTCTCTTACGGCAGCACGCCGATTCTGAAAGGTGTCGATCTGTCGGTGAAACGCGGCGATGTGGTGTCGATCATCGGGCCAAGCGGCACCGGCAAAACCACGCTGCTGCGCTGCATTAACTATCTGGCGAAACCGGCGTCGGGCACCATTCAGCTCGATCAGATCCGCATGGATTATCAGGCACCGGATAAAGCGGCGATCCAGGCGATCCGCCTGCGCACCGCGATGGTGTTCCAGCAGTTCAACGTGTTCAAAAACATGACGGTGCTGGAAAACGTGATGGATCCGCTGATCGTCATTCAACGCAAAAGCAAGCAGCAAGCGCGCGATATCGCCGTGCAGGAGCTGGAGCGCGTGGGTTTGGGCGCCAAACTCGATCACTATCCATCGCAGCTTTCCGGCGGCCAGCTGCAGCGTACCGGCATCGCCCGCGCGCTGGCGGTGCGCCCTGATGTGATGCTGTTTGATGAACCGACCTCATCGCTCGATCCGGAGCTGGTGGGCGAGGTGCTGAAAGTGATTAAAGATGTGGCGTCTTCCGGCATTACCTCGCTGCTGGTGACGCACGAAATGCAGTTCGCCAAAAGTATCTCGAACCGCATCGTCTTTATGGATCAGGGCGTGGTGGCCGCGCAGGGCAGCCCGACTGAGATGTTTGATAATCCAACCCTGCCGCGACTTGCTCAGTTCCTCAATTCAGAACGCGTATTCTAATAATTAAAGGAATCAACGACATGCCTGCAATCAAAACCACATTACGTCGCCTGGCCGCGCCTGGCATCATCGCGCTGGCGCTCATCAGCGGTAACAGCTTCGCCGACGCGGTGCGCACCATCAAAATTGCTACCGCAGCGGAATCTAAACCATTGTCGTGGGGCGCGATTGGTCACGAGCCGCAGGGCTATGAGCCGGATGTGCTGAAAGCCATCAACGCCAAACTGCCGCAGTACAAATTTGTGATGGAAGGTGCGGCGGATATCGCCCAGGAAACCGGCCTCGCCACCGGCAAATATGACATGGCGACCGGCGGTTATTACAAAGCGCCAACGCGCAGCAAACAGTTCCTGATCCCGGATGCGCCGATCGGTGCCAGCCTGATGAAGATCTACAGCCGCAGCGATAGCACCATCAACAGCATGAAAGATCTGGTCGGCAAGAAGATTGTGCCGGTTACTGCAGGCGGCGGCGTGTACAAATTCGTGACGCAGTGGCAGCAGGACAACCCGAACGACAAAGTTGAGATCAAAGCTTCGAGCGCTGGCGTGCCTTATCCGGATCGTCTGAAAGAGGTGCAGCGTGGCAAATATGATGCGCTGATCCTGCCTTCGAACCTCGGCGAGCAAACGGTGATCGACAACCAGAAACTGGCGATCAAAGCCAGCGAGCCGGTTGCCATCAACAACACTTACGTGCTGATTCACCGTTCTGCCGAGAACCAGGCGCTGAACGATGACATCAACAAAACGCTGCAACAGCTGAAAGCGGACGGCACGCTGGATAAGCTGGCGCAGAAGTGGTTTGGCGAAGACGTCACGAAGTACATGAAGTAAGAGATTCACCGTGCTCGATGATGCGTTGAAAAGGGCGGGCCGAAGGCCGCCCCTACGCCGCATTCACCGGCTCTTTTTTAGCAGGAGTGTTTCACTGTGAATCTGACTTCGATGATTCCCGAGCTGCTCTCGGCGCTGCCGTTGACGCTTGGCATAATGTTTGTCGCGATGATCGTCGGGTTCTTCCTGGCGCTGATCGCCACCGTGTTCCGCGTGCGCCGCATCCCGGTTATCAGCCAGTTTGTGGATTTGTACGTCTCATACGCGCGCAGCGTGCCGGTGGTGCTGCAGCTGTTTGTCGCGTTTTATGGCTTGCCGCTGGTGGCCGAGCAGTTTGGCTTCAGCGATTTTGTCACCGCCAACATCGCGGCGATGATTGGCCTGAGCCTGTATCACGGCGGTTATCTGTCGGAAGTGATGCGCCCGGCGTTTCTCGCCGTGGAGAGCGGCCAGCATGACGCCGCCGACAGCATGGGCTACAGCTTCCGCCAGAAAATGCTGCGTATTGTCGGTCCGCAAGCGGTGCACTATGCGCTGCCGGGTTACGGCAATGCGATTATCTATCTGATTCATAACGTGGCGCTGGTGATGTACATCGGTGCGGCGGATGTGATGGCGACTGCGCATCTGATCATGGAACGCGACTACAACCAATATCAGTTCGGCACTTATCTGGTGCTGGCGGTGCTCTATTCGCTGCTGTGCGGCGTGGCCTGGCTGATTATCCGTTTCTTCGAACAACGTCACGCGAAGTACAGCTCGAAAACTGCTGCACGCGTCAAATTCACCAGCGTCTGATAAGGGAGAGAAACCATGTTTGATCTTGAGGTTTTACTGCCGGACTTCTGGAGCATTCTCGATGCGGTGCCGGTGACGCTGCTGATGGCGGTGACGGTGTTTATCTGTTCAACGCTGCTCGGCGGGCTGTTTGCCTTTGTTGAACATCGCCGCCTTCCGGTGCTGCGCCAGTTGGTGATCGCCTACAAAATTGCCTTTAAAGGCGTACCGATGGTGGTGGTGATTTTCCTCGCCTATTACGGTTTGCCGCCGGCGCTGGATTTCGTCGCCACGCTGATTGGCGTGAAAGTGAATGCGCACTCGCTGCCGAACTGGGTGATCATCATCGTTGCCCTAAGCGCCTGTGTTGCAGCGTTTCAGGCGGAAGTGTGGAAGGGCGCGCTCAACTCCTTTGATAGCGGACAATCGGATGCGGCGCTGTCGCTCGGTTACAGCGGCGGCCAGCTGTTCCGCCGCGTGATGTTCCCGCAGATTATCGTGGCGGCGATTCCCGATCTGGCGAACGCCTTTATGGTGATCATGAAAGCGCTGTCGCTGGCGTTTGCCATCGAAGTGGTGGATATCTTCGCCCAGGCGCAACTGACCGCGGCGCTGAATTTCTACTACCTCGAAGCCTTCCTGGTGGCGGTGGTGTTTTACATGGTGATTGCCTATGTGGTGACCAAGATCGCCGATAAGATTGAGGCGAGATTGCGGGTACGGACCTGACCAAATCCGCGCGATAAATCGCGCCGCTACGATCAAGTGCGCCCAACCGTAGCGGCGCACTTTATTGTGCAAAGAAGCCACCGCCAAATCACTTTCATTCTGCAAGTTACTTGCAAAATGAAAGTCACTCTGCAACAGTATCCGCCATCAAACCGATGCGGGATAGCTAACCTTGAAAAACCAAACGCTCCACAACATGCCTTGTCCCATCGCGCGCAGCCTTGGGCGCATTGGCGATGGCTGGAGCATACTGATTATGCGCGATGCGCTGGCCGGTTTTACGCGCTTCGATGAGTTCCAGAAAAGCAGCGGTGTAGCGCCCAACATATTGTCGCGGCGGCTGAAAGAGCTGGTGGACGATGGCTTGCTGGAGAAGGTGTGTTACAGCACCAGACCGGCGCGCTTCGAATATCACCTGACGGCCGTCGGTCGCGATTTTCGCGACGTAATTCTGGCGCTCACCGAGTGGGGCAGCACGCATTTCTCGCCGGAAGGTCGCCAGATGCAGCTGGTGGAAAGCGCTACGCAGCGTCCGGTGAAGATGCAGCTGGTCGATAGCGAAAACGGCCAGCCGCTGACGCTGGATAACTATCAGATGGTGCCCGGCCCGGCAGCGGAGCCGATGATGCACTATCGCCATGATTATCTGCAGAAAAAACGCGCTGGAGATAACACCCAGAAATTTGCGCCGCCGCCGCTGCACCAGCCGCAGTCATAACGCTAACGCGCAAGTAAGCATCCGCAGATTAAGGAATGAAAAATGAAACGAATTGTCATTACCGGCATGGGGCTGGTATCGCCGCTGGGCTGCGGCACGGAAGCGGTTTGGCAGTCGCTGCTGGCGGGAAAATCGGGCATCAGCGCCTTGCCGCCGGAGATGGTGCAGGATATCACCTGCAAAGTGGCGGGACAGGTGCCGACGCTAGAGCAGGATCCCCAGCACGGTTTTAATCCCGACGGGATTATCGCCGCCAAAGATCGCAAGAAAATGGATCGCTTTATCGAGTTCGCGCTGGTGGCAGCGCATGAAGCGCTGACGCAAGCCAACTGGTTCCCGCAGGACAGTGCGCAACAGCAGCGCACCGCCACGGTGATCGCCACCGGCATCGGCGGCTTTAACGAAATCGCCAACGCGGTTGAAACCACCGCCGAGCGTGGGCCGCGTCGCTTGTCGCCGTTTACCATTCCTTCGTTTCTCGCCAATCTGGCTGCCGGACACGTTTCGATTGCACATGGTTTTCGTGGGCCAATTGGCGCGCCGGTGACGGCGTGCGCGGCGGGTGCCCAGGCGATTGGCGATGCAGCACGGCTAATTCGCAGCGGCGAAGCGGATATTGCGCTGTGCGGCGGCACCGAAGCGGCGATCCATCGCGTGAGCCTGGCCGGATTTGCCGCAGCGAAAGCGATGTCGGGCGGCTTTAACGATCGTCCAGAGCAGGCTTCGCGTCCGTTTGATCGCGACCGCGACGGTTTTGTGATGGGTGAGGGCGCGGGATTGCTGGTGATTGAATCGCTGGAACATGCGGAGGCGCGCGGCGCGACACCGCTGGCGGAGCTGGTGGGTTACGGCACCAGCGCGGACGCTTACCATCTCACCGCCGGTCCGGAAAATGGTGAAGGGGCACGCCGGGCGATGGAAACCGCGCTGGCACAGGCAGGCATTACCGCGGGCGAGGTGCAGCATATCAATGCACATGCTACGTCGACGCCGGTCGGCGACAAGGGCGAACTGGCAGCAATTAGTTCGCTGTTTGCTGGCAGCGAGGTGGCGATCACCTCCACCAAATCGGCCACCGGACATCTGCTTGGTGCGGCGGGTGGTGTGGAAGCGATCTTCTCGATTCTGGCGCTGCGCGATCAGGTTACTCCGCCGACGCTCAATCTGCAGCATCCGGATGAAGCGGCCGTTGGGCTGAATCTGGTGGCGCTGAAACCACAGCCGACGGCGATGACCTATGCGCTATCCAACGGTTTTGGCTTTGGCGGCGTGAATGCCAGTTTGTTGTTTAAAGCCTGGCAATAGGTTTCCTATAATGGGGCCAATGATAGCGCGCAGGAATCGCCCCTTTGAGCACTGAAATTGCAACCCAGCAGCTGGCGGAAGAGCTCCGTCAGCTGGTTAGTCACTTCGTTCGTAACGTGCGCGTCAGCACCGCGACCGTGCGCACCTCGCAATATGAAACCTTAGATCTGCTCGATAGCCACGACGCGCTCTCCATCGCCGATCTTGCGCGGCTGCGCGGCGTGAAACATCAAAGTATGCGTTTGGTGGTAAATGAGCTGGAGGCGCAAGGTTTGGTGCTGCGGCAAAAAAGCGCGCAGGACGCACGGGCGCAGGTGATCGTGCTGAGCGATCAGGCACGCGCTGCGTTGGCGGCCGCACGTCAACAGCGTGCCGAGTGGATTGCTGCGCGCATCGATGCAACGCTCGACCAGCAGGATCGCGACGATCTGCAAAAAGGGCTGGCTGCATTACGCAAACTGCTTTAGCTGCGTCATTACTGCCGCCAGCGTGTTCATGCCCCAATGCTCCGCGTATTTTCCCTTTTCAATTCGCACCATATCGATCACCGCGATCGTTACCGCTAAACCGGTGGGCGCGATGCCCATCAGCGATCCGCTGTGGACGCCGGTTATGATTTTGCGCGTGGTGACCCAATCGCGCTCGGCGATTTGATCTTCAATGTGCACCTGAAGATGGGAGAAAGCGGGACGCAGGATCTGATCGAAGGTGTGCCAAAGACTTTCGCGATCGCTGGGCGCGCCGGCTGGCGCTGATCGGTTAATGAAGTTTTCGCCGACAAGTTGATTGAAAGCCTGACGATCGCCTTCGGCAATCACCTGCTGATTGAAACGACGTACAACGGCTTTGTTTTGTTCTGACATGGTGAGTCTCCGCTGAATATGTACAGTTTAACTGTATATATTTAACGGCAAGTTGGGATGGAGAGTTTGCCAGGTTGTGCGGTGAGATTAACGTGAAAAGGTCGCCATGAATGGCGACCTTACGACGGCGCAATGTGCGCATTTATGCGCACTGCGTAAAACTCAGCGCTTACCCAGCGCTTCCCACAATCCCAGCAGATAGGTGGTGCCCAGCGCGCGATCGTACAAGCCGTAGCCTGGACGGCCGGTTTCGCCCCAGATAAAGCGGCCGTGATCAGAACGGATGTAGCCATCGAAACCGTTGTCATGCATCGACTGCAGCACTTTATACATATCCAGCGAACCGTATTCGGTTGGGTGTGCGCACTCGTAGAAATCTTTATCCTGAATGATCTTGATGTTACGCACATGCGCGAACGGGATGCGTTTGCGGCGCGAGAACTCGGCCAGAATGGCGTACACATCATTATTCGGATCTTCGGCAATCGATCCGGTACATAGCGTGATGCCGTTAGCCTCGGAATCGACCACGTTACAGATCCAGTCGAGATCGTCGCGGTTCTTCACCACGCGCGGCAGGCCGAAGATCGAATACGGTGGATCGTCCGGATGAATCGCCATCTTGACGCCCACTTCTTCGCACACCGGGATCACCGCTTTCAGGAAGTAAGCGAGGTTTTCACGCAGTTTCGCGTCATCAACATCTTTGTATTGGGCAAACAGATCCTGCACTTTTGCCAGACGTTCCGGTTCCCAGCCCGGCAGGGCGAAACCATTGGCGTTGCCCAGCACTTCCTGCACCACCTCGTCGAGGCTCTTATCAATGCCTTTCTTCTCAAACGCCATGGTGAGCGAGCCGTCTGGCAGCACGTAGTTCATGTCGGTCTTCATCCAGTCGAACACCGGCATGAAGTTGTAGCAAATCACCTTCACGCCGACCTCGGCCAGGTTGCGGATGCTCTGCTTATAATTTTCGATATAGCGATCGCGGCTCGGCAGACCGATTTTGATGTCATCGTGAATGTTGACGCTTTCGATCACTTCCACGGTTAGCCCGGCGGCATGAACCTGCTCAACCAGCGCGTTAATCTTCTCTTTCGGCCAGGTTTCGCCCACCGGTACGTCGTACAGCGCGCCCACAACGCCGCGCACGCCCGGCACCTGACGAATATATTCCAGCGAAACTTTATCTTCTTTCGGACCAAACCAACGCATTGTCAGTTGCATAATGTCATCCACCGTTATCGTGTATGTGATAACTGATAAACTACCATTCTAGTAAACATCATGACAGCGCGGTGCGGTGAATAAGCCTTGATCCGCGTCACAGAACACAATTTTTGCATTAGTGATGCAGCACAATTTCACTGAAATGCTCTTTGTATTTAAATAATTCCAAATCAGATCGCAGACCCAATTTGCGCAGCGCAGTCTGTTTTTGCCCGCTGATGGTTTTACGGCTTCGTGCATACTTGCCTGCGATCTGCGTGATGCTCAACCCATCCAGATAGCAGCGGATCACTTCGATCTCACGTGGGCTCAGCTCACGCATTAACGACGTAATGTCATCACACATCTCGCGCGGTAGCAGATAATCGTGCATCTCCTTATCGCTCTCTTTGAACTTATCCATCTCTAGCAGCATGTCTGCGGTGAGGAAACGTTTGTTGCGGCATACCTGATGCAGCGCTTTGATCAGCACTTCCTGATCTTCGCTTTTACCGACAAAACCATGCACGCCGGCTTTCAACAATAGCTGCACAATCGCCGGTTTTTCGACGGCGGAGGAGACGAGAATTTTAAGCTGCGGATAGCGCATTCGTAGCTGCTTCACCATCTGCAAGCCATCCAGCTCATCATCGCCAAGGATATAATCCAGCACTAACACGTCGACGGCATTGCGCTGCAGGAAAGTCATCAACTGCTGGCGCTGTGCGAAAGTGCCAACCAACTCCAGCTCGGGCTCTTGCGCTAATCGATACTGTATCGCTTTGCCAATAAGTGGGTGATCATCTAATACGGCAACTTGCCAAATGGTGCTATCTTTCATGGGTTTACCTCATCAATGGGGTGTTTTCGAGTGCGTTTTGGAACAGCTTTTCCAACTCAGCGACAGCAGCGATCACGGCTGGCAATTGCTGCTCTAAGCATGCTCCATCTTGTTGTTCTGCTGCTTGTTCCGCCGCAAGACAACTGCGTTGCAGTGCATCGGCGTGCAGCAATTTTGCGCTGCCAAGCAGTTGATGTGCCGCGTGGCGCGCGCTGGCGAAATTCATCTCCTCAACGGCCTGCTGCAGCTGTGCGAGATCGCGCGCGTTTTGCTGCTGGGCTGTTGTCACCAGATCGTGCCAGGCTTGCGGATCGTTGGCTGCCAGGTTTTCCAGTGTGAGTAAGGCGTCAGAACGTATCTGGCTGGTCGGCGCACCGGTTACCACTTTAAGCAGCTGCGTGCGCTCCAGTGGTTTAAACAGACAACCATTCATGCCCGCCTGCGTCGCAAGTTGTGCGACACGCTCTTCCGCCATCGCCGTCAGGCCGTAGATCGGCACCGCGCGGCGATTGAGTAATTTCTCTTCGATGCGCAACTGGCGGGTAAATTCGAAACCATCCATGCCAGGCATATTGCAATCGGTAATCACGCGATCAATCTCATGTTCACGCCACAGCGCCAGCGCCGCTTCGCCGCCTTCCGCAACCAGCACATGATGTCCGGCGTAGCGCAACTGTTGTGCCAGCAACAGACGATTGGTGGCGTTATCGTCAACAATCAGCATACGTAACGAAATCTGCGCCAGTGCTTCCAGCGGTGGATGTTCGCTTTCTGCTTCAAACGCAGTGGCAGGTTGGGCGGTAAAGCGCAGCATAAATACGCTTCCGACATCGGGCTCGCTCTCAACGTGCAGTTCAGTTTCCAGCATCACCGCCAGGCGACGACAAATATTGAGACCCAGCCCAGTGCCGCTAACACGATTGGTGTTTTGTTCAACCTGAATAAAGGGCTCAAATATCGCTTTTTGCTGTTCGGGCGTCAGGCCAATGCCGCTGTCACACACTTCCAGCACGTATTCGGGTTTGCTGGTATTTGCCTGATACAGCGCCACCTCAATTTCACCCTGCGCGGTAAACTTAATGGCGTTACTCACCAAATTGGCGAGAATTTGCTTCAACGCCACCGGATCAAACAGCACGCAGTCCTGATCGATATCCAGCATGACATTGAGCGACAACCCTTTATTTAGTGCTACCTGACGGAATAGCGCTTCGGTGTCATAAACCACATCGCTCAGTGACATCGGCATGTGGCGAATGCTGAAATGACCGGATTCGATTTTCGCCAGGTCGAGAATATCGCCGACCAGCGAGAGCAGTGAACGGGAGGATTCCCACGCCAGATCGATATTCTTCTGACGCTGAGATTCGTCGCTTTGACCTAAATGCTCAATTTCCAAAAGCCCAATCAGCGCCGCCAGCGGCGTGCGGATTTCGTGGCTCATATGCGAAAGGAAAGTGCTTTTTGCCTCGCTGGAGCGCAGTGCGGCACGTTTTGCTTTGCGTACATCTTCCAGCAACGTTTCGATGGTGTGCAGCTGGTTGCTCATTTCGCGCTCATGCTGGCGCTGCTTCGCCAGCGACGATTTCAGCAAGTGGTTGCGCCACAGGAAAAACAGCAGGCAAATGCCGGCCACCGCAGCAATACGCAGCACGTAACTGCGATAGCTCTGCCAGGACGTACTGGTGGCGGGAGGCGTGTACTTGATCCAACGTTCCATTAGCGATTGCATGGTCGGCTGTGGAATATCGTACAGCGCTTTATTTAGGATTGAGAGCAAATGCTCATCCGTTGCGTTGGTCGCCATAGCCATACGGAACATCGGCAATGGCGCAACGAACGCCACTTTAAAGCGGTCATTAAAGTGGTTATTCAGCAAATATTGCGCTGATTCGTAGGGCACGATAAAGCCGTCAACCTGCTTCTCCTGGAGCTGTCCGAGGGAGTCGAGCGAAACGGCATTTTCATTAAAATCGATGGTTGGCCAGCGGCGACGCAGATCAAAGCGATAATAAGAACGCTCGTAGATGCCGATGCGTTTCCCTGCCATTTCCTCGAAACTGCGCCAGTTACTGTCGCTGCGGGTCATCACCACCCAAGGCGAATAAATGTACGAACGTGTGTACTTGATGTGTTTACTCTGCTGTGAAGCCGCATCACTCACCACGATGAGTGCATCTCGCTGGTTCACCAGAGCATCGCGCATATTGCTCAAGCCACGCATGGGATTGTAATGAAAACGAATACCGGTGCGTTGCGAGATGAGATTTAACAAATCAACGCTTAATCCGGCAACACGCTGTTTGCCATCCAGGAAGGTGAAAGGTAGATGTGCAGGATCGTAATTCACCGTGATATCGCGGTGACCAGCCAGCCATTTAGCCTCAGCTTCGCTAAGGTCCAATGGATGATTCTTCACCACCGACCGGTAATCAAGCCCCCATGCTTCGGCAATTTGTACGGCGTTACGTAGCGGGATATTTTTAAGGATTTCATTAATGGCGGTGATCAGCGAATCATTGTCCGCGCGGGTGGCAAAGCGCGCATCCACATCATTCATGTAAGTCGTGCTATGCCCTTCAATAATGTTCTGCAAGCCGCGCTGCGACAAATAGCGTTGCGTGGCAGAGTTGCTCCAGAACACCGTGTCCTCATTGAAAGCGGTGTCAGTATAGGCCCAGAGTGGCGGTGTGGCGGGCGCTAAAGTCGCTTCGGGATAGCGTTTATGGAGCAGCGCTTTGAGTTCGTCGTCACCGTAGTACATCAGGCGATAGCGGCTGTCATTTAGCTGACGATCAAATTTTGCCTGGCGGCGGCTAATCAACACGCTTTGCGCCAGCGAATAGGGAATACTCAGTGCCAGTTTGGTTTCGTGATTAGCAGCCTGCGGGTAGTAAGGAATTAAATCGACTTGATTGTTATTGAGCGCGTTCACCAGATCGAGACGGGTGTTATAGCGTTTAACTTCGACCGGGCGGTTCAGCGTTTTCGCGATGATGGCCAGATAGTCGGCGGACAGACCTTCAAAGGTCTCTTCTTCAAATTCAACCGAATAGGGCGGTAACGTGTGGCTCCATATACCGACGCGCAGCACGGGATGACGTTTTAGCCACTGCTGGCTCTCTTCATTCAGCGTCACTTCAGGGGAAACCAGACCATAACGCGGCGTGAAATTTAAAGGGGAGGCACTCCAGGCGGAGAAACAGAAGCCCATAAGGAAGATCATGTTTAGAATGCGTTTACCCACGAACCCGTTCTCAATTTTAATCCTGCATCTTGCACTGCGACGCGGCGGTGCAACCTACTGGCACGCCTTTGCTGCGCCAGGTGACAACTCACAGCGGCACGAACCTAAACAGTAATTAAATAGCAACTAAGGAATTTCTTATAAATAGCGACTGTACTTACTAAAGACGGGCACTTAAGTAAGTTTAGTCGGCTGTTTTGACAGGAAACTTTCGACGTTACTCCTGAAGTTTCTCCAATTTGCCGCTGCTAATCGGCTTTTCATTGGTTTTATTTACAGAAATTTCCTGGTAGGCAAAATAGTGCTTATTTCCTCTCCTTCAGCCAACCATGTCAGAAGAAGCGCTGCGTCAGCAGATTCATAACCTGAAAAAGCACAATGCGCGTTTAAAGCGTATAGCGCATGACGCGCGTAACAAGCTGAGTGCAGCGCTGGACGGAACCGGTCTTTGTTTATGGCAGCTGGATATTCCCAGCGGCAAGCTGGTGATTTTTAACCGACGATGGGGAGCGATGCTCGGTTTTCAGCCGAAAGAGACCAAAGCGCAGTTCGATGTATGGCGCGATTGCCTGCATCCGGATGACGCTGATGAAGTGCTGAAAGCCTTTTACGATCACATCGAAGGGCGTGCGCCTTACTACGAAGCGCTGCACCGCATGCTGGGCAAAAACGACAATATCAAATGGGTACTGGATCGTGGACGCGTTACCGAATGGGACGCAGCGGGCAATCCGATCAAAGTCACCGGCACGCACATCGATATGACCAAAGAGAAGCAGTACGAAGCGCAGCTCTCATCGCTGGCGCATCACGATCCGCTTACCGGACTGACCAATCGCCATGCGCTAAATACGCAGTTCAGCAAGATGAAAGCGCTGGGGCCGTTGTGCGTGGCGTTTATCGATCTCGATAACTTCAAACACGTCAACGATACGCTGGGACATCGCAGTGGTGATGAGGTGTTGGTTCAGCTGAGCCAGCGCATTATCGACGTGGTGCCACCAAATGTAGTGATTGGCCGACTCGGCGGCGATGAGTTTGTGCTGCTGATGCCGTTCCTGATCGACTATCCGAAAGTGCGCATTATGATGCAGGCAGTGCTGGATGCCGCGCTGACACCGTTTGATATTGATAACGGCCACGCGCAGATTGGTGCGTCAATTGGTATTACGCAAGTGCAGGAGCGTGACAGCTTTGATGAGGCGCTGACACGAGCCGATGAGGCGATGTATCAGATTAAGAAGAATGGTAAGCAGGGGTTTGGGTTGGCGGGGTAAACCGTAGGGTCGCCATTTATGGCGACCGTTTCACATATTGCGCATTTGGTCGCCATAAATGGCGATCCTACAGTGCGCATTAATCAATCCGCCAGCAAATGCCCATACATGGTCATCAACCTGCGGGTCACACCATTAGTCCAGCCGAAGCCGTCCTGCAGCGGATACTCACCGCCGCCACCCGGACGGGCGCGATCGCCGCTGATGTCATACTTCTCCACCAGCTTATGATGCAGTGAATAGAAATTATTTACCGTATTCAGCCAGTTAACGGCAATTTCTGTCGCCAGCGTCTCTTCACCGTAGTGATTCAAACCGACCACCGCCATCCACTGCAACGGCGCCCAGGCATTGGGTTTATCCCATTGTTCGCCGCTCTCCACCATCGAGGTTAACAAGCCGCCTTGCGTCAGTAACAGATGGCGCAACGCCACGGCCTGCAAGTGCGCCTGCTCAGGCGAGGCGAGGCCAAGGAACAGCGGCACCACCGCAGCGGCAGTGAATGCGCCAAAGCGTTCGCGGCGCCAGTCGTAATCGCGGTACACCCCGGCGGTGTTATCCCACAGATAGCGATGAATCGCCTGCTTACGCGCATCGGCTTTTTTCTGCCATGCCAGCGCCGTCAGCTCTTCGCCTTTGGCGTGTGACAGCGTCGAAATCATCAGCTCCAGCTTGTAGAGGAAAGCATTGAGATCGATCGGAATAAATTGCGTGGTGCGGATACTCGCCAGGCGCTGCGGATCGCGCAGCCAGCGGGAAGAGTAATCCCAGCCCGATGCGGCACCGGCACGCAGATCGCGATAAACCTCGCTGGCCGGACGACCCGATTTCTTCGCGGTTTCGATATCTTCCAGCCACGACTCATCGCGCGGCGTGTCGCGATCGTCCCAATAACGGTTCAGCAGCGAACCATCTGGCATGCGCACCACATGGCGATAAGCCTGATGCGGCATCAGCTCGCCCGCGCCATCCATCCAGAACTGGTACTCTTTCATCAGCTGATCGAGATAGCGTTTCGCACCGCGAATGCCATCCTCTTCAAACAGTTCAACCATCAGCGCAAACACCGGCGGCTGCGAGCGGCTGAGGTAGTAAGTACGGTTGCCGTTCGGCACGTGGCCGTAGTTATCAATCAGCCAGGCAAAGTTATCCGCCATATGACGCAGCAGATCGTCGCGGCCTGCATCGGCGAGGCCGAGCATGCTGAAGTAGGAATCCCAGTAATAGGTTTCTCCAAATCGGCCGCCGGGCACCACGTAAGGTTTCGGCAACGGCAGCAGCGATGAGTGCGCTAAATGTTGCTGCGGCATTTTGGTTAACACCGGCCACAGATCATCAATATGTTCGGTTAAGGTTTTATCTGGATTGGAAACATAGAAACTCTCATTCACCTGAGGTGAATAAAAATGTTCGTGCACGAATGCTTCCAGATCAAAATCCGCTGCGCGTTTACGACGACGAAAACGGATTAAAATATCCAGCGGATCGAATTTTGGTGCGCAGTCCGGAAACGTTTTGCTGTCGGCAAATATGTGCGACGTCTGCACCTGCTCAAACAGTTCCATGTAGCGATCGGCAGGCGTCAGCGCATCCGGCGCGGGCAAACCTTCAATCAGCTCGGGTTCCGGCTCTGAATCCTGCATACCTTCGCGAACGAACTCGTGAGGATTATATTGATACTCCAGTTCAGCATCAGCGCGTCGATCCTCGAAAGCGTTATATTGCTGTTGGTTAGTATTAATAGCAGCCTCCTGGTAAATTCTTGAATGCGTAAAGAACAAATTATAGAGCTCTGAACGGGCGAAACAACAATGCGATTTATCTATGAACGTAATAAATCATGTCGATGGATCCGGTGTTTTTATGATTTTTCAGCGATTACAACGCACTATATTTCAGGAAATGAAAGCGGCTTTTAGGATGGATGTTTAAATAGCTGCACAGAATTATCTGTATTTAAGAAAATCGCTAAAATTTGCGCGGAAAAGCGTGGGATGACTTGATCAATTGATGGCAAACGCAGCGGTGATTGACCAGGTCGGCATAAATGCCGACCTGGTCAACCTTACTTCTGCAACGCTGCCTTAATCACGTCCGCGTACGGCGTGGTTGGGCGGCCAATCAGTTTGCTCAGCGTATGGCTATCATCGAACAAACCGCCTTTTTCGGCACCGGCATCGGAATCCGCCAGCATCTCAGACAAGCCATCTGGCAAACCGGCACCTTTCAGCGCGGCGGCAAATTCGGCTTGTGGCAGATTGATATAATCCACTTGCTCGCCAGACTGTTTAGCAATCTCGGCGCTGAACTGCGCCAGTGTGTAGCTGTCATCGCCAGCCAGTTCATACACTTTGCCCGCTTGATCGTCACGGCTAATCACTTCGGCCGCTGCCGCCGCATAGTCAATGCGCGCCGCGGAAGCGATGCGACCTTCGCCGACCGCACCAATAAAGGCATGATGCGCCAGCGCGGGCGCAATACTCGCCGCGTAGTTTTCGGTGTACCAGCCGTTACGCAGCAGCGCGAAAGGAATGCCCGAGGCTTTCAGCTGGGCTTCAGTCGCACGATGCTCAACGCCTAAACCCAACGGCGAGGTATCGGCATGCAGTAAGCTGGTGTAGGCGATAAAGCCAACGCCGGCGGCTTTAGCCGCATCGATCGCCGCCTTGTGCTGCACTTCACGCTGGCCGACTTCACTGGAAGAGATCAGCAGCAGTTTATCGACACCGGCAAAGGCGCTTTGCAGCGTTTCCGGTTGGCTGTAATCCGCCGCTCGCAGCGTTACGCCCAGCGCCTGCAGATCGGCCGCTTTCTCGGGCGAACGCACCGCCGCAATGATTTCGCTAGCCGGCACTTTTTTCAATAACGCATTAATCACCAGACGGCCCAGTTGGCCTGTGGCACCTGTAATCGCAATCATGTTGTTCTCCTGTTGAACTGGTATGAAAACAGCCTAAGCGATAAACTAACTTTTAGTAAGTACTTACAGATTGGTTAGTTTGGAGAAGCTGAGTTAAATGTCTGAAAAGTTGAGTGAAAAATTTACGCGCGGTGAGTTGCTGAACGTGAATTGCCCGTCACGCGACGTGTTGAAGCGCATTACCAGCCGCTGGAGCGTACTGATTTTGCTGGCGCTGCGCGAAGAAACCCTGCGTTTTAGCGAGCTGCGCCGCAAGATTGGTGGCGTCAGCGAACGTATGCTGGCGCAGACGCTGCGCCATATGGAAGAGGATGGTTTTGTTGAACGCATTGCCTATGACGTGGTGCCACCGCACGTTGAGTATCGTTTAACGTCGTTAGGCCGCGAAGTGGAAGGGCAGGTGACCGGACTGGCGGATTGGCTGGAGAGCAATGTGCATCGGATTTTGAAGGCGCATTGAGAAGGGCCGCCATTTATGGCGACCGCCGCACCCTCAAGCGCGTAAATACTTCTCAAACCAACCCAGCGTGCGGCTCCACGCTAATTCGGCGGCGGCTTTGTCATAACGCGGCGTCGAATCATTGTGGAAGCCATGATTCACACCGGGATAAACATAGCCTTCATAGATTTTGTGATTGGCTTTCAACGCCTCTTCATAGGCTGGCCAACCTTCGTTGATGCCTTTATCCAGCGCGGCGTAGTGCAGCAACAGCGGCGCTTTGATGCGCGGCACATCTTCCGCTTTAGGCTGACGGCCGTAGAACGGTACCGCGCAGGCCAAATCAGGAAACGCGACGGCCGCCGCATTGGCTACGCCGCCGCCGTAGCAGAAGCCGGTGATACCCACTTTGCCGGTGCCCTCTTCGTGGTGCATCAGGAAATCAATCGCGGCGAAGAAGTCATTCATCAACTTGGTGGGGTCGACTTTGGCCTGCATCACTTTGCCTTCATCATCATTCCCCGGATAACCGCCCAGCGAGCTCAAACCATCGGGTGCCAGCGCGATGTAACCGGCTTTCGCTACCCGTCGTGCCACATCTTCGATATAGGGATTGAGGCCACGATTCTCGTGCACCACTACCACCGCAGGCACTTTGCCGGATGCATTGGCCGGTCGCACCAGATAGCCGCGCACCTCGCCGTGACCTTGTGGTGACGGATAGTGAATGTATTCCGGTTTGATCGCTGGATCGGTAAATTCCACCTGCTGCGCCAGCGCATAATTGGGGCTCATGGCGCTGAGCAGCGTGGCGCCGGTCATGCCAGCGATGGTGAATTTCGCCGCCATCGCAATAAATTCACGTTTGCTGATTTTGCCGTGGGCGTAGTAATCGTAAAGCTCGAGCAGTTCCTGAGGGAAATCCTGTGCAGTAAGACGGGCCATAACCTCTCCTTCGCTGTTTAACTGGTTGATTACTGCTCTAAAAAAGCACAGCTTGTCGCCGCTGGCAAATACCATGCCGCAGTAGGTTAACGTCACTGCGTTTACATCACCTGTTTAATAAACAGCAGAAATATATCTTTTTGTTCTAAAAATATTAGCTTTTAATTAACAATCCTGATCATCCTGCGCTGTCCGGAAATATTTACATGCTCAACGTATTTACCGTAAATAACGCCATTTTTCTTCGCACTAAAAAATAAATAAATGAAGTGCTTACCTGATAAGCACAGCGGGAATAGGCGGAAAACAATAACAATATTGTCACAATGAATGAGGGTGATTAACCTTAACGTCGTGATTTTTAAAGTATTAGTTTCTGCTGAAAACAATGATCGAAATCAAAAAACACTGTTATAGTTTTACCGACTTCCCCTGTATCTTTTTGTTCGCACCACTTCCTTTTACATTGGCGCGACATTTCTTTAAGCACGGCGAAATAACCGCTGCGCTCTGCTTGTTAATTATAAGTAAAAATTCGGTGTAATTTGTGGCAATGAGGTAAGCAATGTTTGGATTAGACGCCTTTCATCTGGCCAGGATTCAGTTCGCATTTACTGTTTCCTTCCATATTATCTTTCCAGCCATCACCATCGGTCTCGCCAGTTTCCTGGCGGTGCTTGAAGGGATGTGGCTGAAAACCCGTAACGAGACCTATCGCGATCTCTACCATTTCTGGTCGAAAGCGTTTGCCGTTAACTTCGGCATGGGCGTGGTATCCGGATTGGTGATGGCGTACCAGTTCGGTACTAACTGGAGCGGTTTCTCGCAGTTTGCTGGCAGTATCACCGGCCCGCTGCTCACCTATGAAGTGTTAACCGCCTTCTTCCTTGAAGCGGGCTTCCTTGGCGTGATGCTGTTTGGCTGGAACCGCGTCGGTCCGGGCTTGCACTTCTTTGCAACCTGCATGGTCGCGCTCGGCACCATCTTCTCCACCTTCTGGATTCTGGCGTCAAACAGCTGGATGCATACGCCGCAGGGCTACATCATCCAGAACGGCATCGTGGTACCGGAAGATTGGCTGAAAATTATCTTCAACCCCTCGTTCCCTTATCGCTTGTTCCACATGTCGGTCGGTGCCTTCCTGGCCAGCGCCTTCTTTGTTGGCGCGTCGGGCGCATGGCATTTGCTGCGCGGTAACGACAATCCAGCGATTCGTAAAATGTTCTCGATGGCGCTGTGGATGGCGCTGATCGTCGCACCGATTCAGGCGATGATCGGTGATGCGCACGGCCTGAACACCCTTGAGCATCAGCCTGCGAAAATCGCGGCAATTGAAGGACACTGGGAAAACAAGCCGGGTGAAGCCACGCCGCTGATTCTGTTCGGTGTGCCGGATATGGAGCAGGAGCGCACCAAGTACGCGCTGGAAATCCCGTACCTCGGCAGCCTGATTCTGACGCACAGCCTGGAGAAGCAAATCCCTGCGCTGAAGAGCTTCCCGAAAGAGGACCGTCCAAACTCCACCATTATCTTCTGGTCATTCCGCGTGATGGTGGCGCTGGGCCTGCTGATGATTACGCTCGGCGTGGTGTCTTTGTGGCTGCGTTTCAAAGGCCGTTTGTATCACTCGCGTCCGTTCCTGTGGTTCACGCTGCTGATGGGGCCATCGGGTTTGATCGCCATTCTGGCCGGTTGGTTTACCACCGAGATTGGGCGTCAGCCGTGGGTGGTATATGGAGTGCAGCGCACCATTGATGCGGTCTCGGCGCATGGCGATATGCACATGAGCATCAGCCTGCTGGCGTTCATTCTGGTCTACTCGTCGGTGTTTGGTGTCGGTTACCTCTACATGATGCGTCTGATCAAAGAGGGTCCGGTGACCGGCGAAGGTAAAGAGGTTGATCACGGTGGCCCGGGTCAGCATCACACGCCAGCGCGTCCGTTGTCGGCGGCCAAAACCCATAGCGAAAAGAGTGGGGAGCACTAAGATGATCGACTTTTCAATTATCTGGTTTGCCATCATCGTGTTTGGCACCTTGATGTACATCGTGATGGATGGTTTCGATCTCGGCATTGGCCTGCTGTTACCGTTCAATAAAGATCCCATCGAACGCGACATGATGGTTAATACCGTTGCCCCGGTTTGGGATGGCAACGAAACCTGGCTGGTGCTGGGCGGCGCGGCGCTGTATGGCGCGTTCCCACTGGCCTACTCGGTGCTGCTGGATGCGCTGTCGATTCCTTTGACGGCGATGCTGATTGGCCTGATCTTCCGTGGCGTCGCGTTTGAGTTCCGCTTTAAAGCCACGCTAGAACACCGTGCGTTCTGGGATAAGTCATTCATCGCCGGTTCACTGCTGGCCACCTTCAGTCAGGGCGTGGCCGTGGGCGCGATCCTGAATGGTTTCCCGGTGGTGGGCCGTGAATATGCGGGTTCAGCGATGAGCTGGTTAGCGCCGTTCCCGCTGTTCTGCGGCGTCGGTCTGGTCATCGCCTATGCACTGCTGGGTTGTACCTGGCTGATCATGAAAACCGAACACGATCTGCACCGTAAGATGTCTGCGCTGGCGACGCCGCTGACGCTGACGTTGCTGCTGGTGGTGGGCATTATCAGTATCTGGACGCCGCTGACGCACGCGGATATCGCGCAGCGCTGGTTCTCGCGTCCGAACCTGTTCTGGTTCCTGCCGGTTCCGGTACTGGTGGTGCTGTGTTCGTGGGGGATTGTGCGCGCCATCAAACGTGAAGCGCATTACTCGCCGTTCATCCTGACATTGGCGCTGATTTTCCTTGGCTTCTCGGGCCTCGGTATCAGCATCTGGCCGAACATCATTCCACCGTCGATCACCATTTGGCAGGCGGCGTCTCCGGCGAGCAGTCAGGCGTTTATGCTGGTGGGCGGCTTGCTGATTATTCCGGTCATTCTGGGTTACACCTTCTGGAGTTACTACGTGTTCCGCGGAAAAATCAAAGCCGACGAAGGATACCATTGATATGAAAACCGAGGTCAGCAACATGAAAACTCACTCTGAAACTAAGATTCCGTGGTGGAAGCAGGTGATGTGGCTGGTAATCATTTACGGCGCAAGCGTGCTGGCACTTGGTGTGGTGGCATCACTGTTTCGTATGATGATGACGGCAGCGGGCATGCGTTCGCATTGAGTTCCGGCATTGACAGAACCCGCTGATATCCCCGTAGGGTCGCCATTCATGGCGACCTTTTTCCTTTCCGCACACAAAAAAACGTTAGTAACCTAAGCAATTAATGCTTTTCCCGCTTCGGTACGTTTACTCTTCCTTACGTTAGTAATACGTTTTTGTTATATTTATGTGACGAATAACGCAAATTCATGACGTTAACCACCTCATTCGACCATCAAAATCATGCTCAGCCTGAATGTAAAAAAACAGTACATCAACGATCTGGTGGACTGGATAGAAGCGAACCTGACCGACGAGCTCAACATCGATCTGATTACCCTGAAATCCGGTTACTCCAAATGGCACATGCAGCGCATGTTCAAAGAGATGACCGGACAAACGCTGGCGTCCTACACGCGCAAACGTCGTCTGACCATGGCGGCGATGGCGCTGCGTCTGACCAGCATGCCGCTAATCGATATTGCGGTGCGCTTCGGTTTTGATAATCAGCAGAATTTTACCCGCGTGTTTAAAAGTCACTTCTCGATGACGCCGGGTGCTTATCGTCGCATTCCGGAAATGCTGATGAAGGATTTCCACAGCCGCATCTCCACGCAGCGCGAGTGGGTCAATGCGCGTCTGGCGCAGAAGCCGGAGATTCAGCTGTGTGGCGAAGTGATTGAGTGGGAATGCCGCTTCGGGGAATACATCGATCACCACAATCATGTGGTGGCGCAGCACACGCGCGATTTCATCGCCTTTGCCGGCCAGCATGTGAATCGCGGCTGGCTGGGCTTCCAGTTCAGTCCGGGCGTACATTCTGCCGATCAGCAGCACATCAGCCTGTTCCAGGCGCTGGAGAGTCAGTACGCTGATGTGCTGCCGCGCAACGTGCAGAACTGGACCGGCGAAAGTGGTTTGTATGCGGAGATTGACTGGCACGGCGCGCCGGAAGAGATCAACGCGTTCACCGCGGAGATTTACTACAACCACTTGCCAGCGCTGGGCGTGGCACGCCGTGCGGGCAAAGATTTGCTCAAGCTGGATCTGAAATACAGTACGCCCGATCTGCTGCAAGGCACCTTCTATATTCCGGTGGCGGATAAGTAATGCATAATTCGTGCGGTAAACCGTGACAAACCGCACGATTTTATAAACTCACTGGCGTAATAGGCGTAAAATTCTTCATCGAAACCTGATTGGCCGCGTAAATCACCAGCCGCCACACATCAGGCTGGATAATCACCTGCATTTCTGGTCCATTCCGGGCCGCTATAGTGAACAGACAAAAAATTATGCGACTTCTACCGTTGTTCCTCATGACAGCGCTTGTAGCGTTTTCTTCGCTGGCAAGTGCGCAGATGGCTGAGCCATTTTCACCGCCGGGCGGACTGCATCCGCATCAACCGCATTGTGCGCAGCATGAAATTCTGGGCGACAATGTGCTGCCAAACCATACCCAGGATGATGGCAGTTTCGTTACCTGCGGCAATCACCAGGCGTAATCTCCTCCCGCAACACAATCCCAATCTGCTGCATCTTCTATAAAGGTCGTCATAAATGACGCCCCTACGTTCCTCCCGTAGGGTCGCCATTTATGGCGACCTTTGTGAAGCCCGCACGAACCCTACATACGCCATAGTGGCGACCAAACACACAGATAGCATTTTTCGGCATTGCATCGAAGATATATCATAACTATTCTCTCCCCATCAGATGAGAATGACTTTCACTATCTTTTAGGGAGACACCACTTGCAAACTCACCCTTCCGAACGCGCGCCACGTCGTGTGCGCAATGAACTGCGTTTCCGCCACATCAGCGTGGTCAGCAAGACGCTGATTGCCGGTGAATTCTGGCGCATTGTTTTCAACGGCAGCGATCTGGCCGGCTTCAACTCGCCATCTTTTGACGATCACATCAAAGTGTTCTTCCCGGAACATGCTGGTGCAGAGCTGGCGCTACCGCAGATCACCGATGAAGGCATCGTTTGGCCGAATGGCGTGCGTCCTGCCGCGCGTGATTACACGCCGCTGGAATTTAACGGCGTCGATTCTCTGACCATCGATTTCTACATCCACGATGGCGGCGTTGCCAGCAGCTGGGCAAACCAAGCCAAAGTGGGCGATCAAATCGCGATGGGCGGCCCGCGCGGTTCGTTGGTGATCCCGGCGGATTACGCCTGCCAGATTTACGTCTGTGATGAGACCGGTCTGCCCGCCTTTAAACGTCGTTACAGCGAAATCCAGGCGCAGGAAATTCACCTGCTGGCCTATGCCGATGAAGCCACCGGCCGCGATTATCTCGGTGATCTGCCAAATGTGCAGGTGAGCTGGTTGGGCAGCGGCACCATGCAGGCCGATAACCTGGCACCGATTAAGGCGCAGCTGGATAGGATTGCGCTGCCTGCCACTGAATACTTCATCTGGCTGACGGGCGAGGGCGAAGCGGTGAAACTGCTGAGCGATTACTTCACCCAGGGACGCGGTGCACATACCGATTTCGTGCGCGCCGTAGCTTATTGGCATCAGAAATAACGCCAACGCCGCGCGCGCTGCCGCCTGTGTTGAATTTTGCCTGGTGGCAGACTACTATCAACCTCCCTTAATTAGCGCTCAGGAAGGCAATGAAACAGCAGCGGGATTTTCCATGGCAGTCCGATCACGCACAGCGCACCGTCTGTGCAGGCGCACGCAAGAAGCGTCGGGAGCGGATGCTGGATGCCAGCGATATCCGATTGTTAATGCTGCACTTTCTCGCCATCAGCTCTGCGCACGGGTATGAGCTGATCAAATCGGTTGAAGAGCTCTCCAAAGGGGAATATTCACCCAGCCCCGGCATTATCTATCCTAACCTGACGCTGCTCGAAGAGATGGATGCGATTCGCGTGGTCGATGCGCAGGCATCGCGTAAAGCCTATGCGCTGAATGAAGGCGGCGAGGCGCTGCTGGCGGAGAATCGTGACAATGTGAATGCGATTATCGAGCGCTTAACCTCGCTGGCGATTCTGGTGAATAACCGCAGCATTCCGCAGGTTGAGCAGGCGATTCATCTGATCAAACACACCCTGAATCATCGTCTGGCGCAGGAAGATATTTCGGATGAGGCGTTGGAGATAGTGATCAGCGCGCTGCATGAAGCGGCGGAAAAGATCGCTAAAAGTTAGAAGGTCGAACGTAGGGTCGCCATTCATGGCGACCGTCCAGAAAACCGCACCAACCCAAATCAACTCTTCTTCTTATCCACATGCCCCAACGCGCGATCCGGCCAGCAGAGGTCGCGCACGCGCTGCTTCAGCGCTGCCGCATCCGGGAATCCGCCTTCCTGCTTACGCTCCCAAATCACCTGACCATCAATGGTAATCTCAAACACGCCGCCGGTTCCCGGCTGTAGCGTTACCGCGCTTAAATCCTCGGCAAAGGTATGCAGCAACTCCTGCGCCATCCAGGCGGAACGCAGCAGCCAGTTACATTGTGTGCAGTAATGAATGGTAATCGCTGGTTTCTGTGACATAACGTGTCTCATTTAGATAATGAAGTTAACAAAATGTGCGGTCCAAGATACATCTTAGCTTACTGCTAGTTGATAATGATTACCACTTGCATTACATTCCTTTCGACATCATTTATTACAAAAAATAAGTCCATAATTTTTACGGTCTTTTAACCAAGGTCCGTACTTTCCGGCAGCAAGCAAGTGAGCGAATACTAACAATTAACCAGGTATTTCGCGCATGTCTTCACTCTTTCAGGGAAAAGCCCAGCAACGTCTTTTCAAAGTTGCCATCTTATCTTCAGCTATTCATGCCGCTTGCAGCTTTGCCGCCAGCGATAGCACCAGCAATGAACCGGTTCTCACCGTCACCGCGCCAAAACAGCAGGCCGGCAATAAAACCACCATCACAGCACAAGAGCTGCAAAAACGCGGTGCGAACGATTTCGGTTCGATCATGCGTTATGAGCCGCTGATCAGCGCCACCGGATCCAGCGGCGGATCCTCTGCCGGCAAAAGCGGTTTCGACCGCGCGGGTTACACCGGTTACAACATTCGTGGTCTGGAGAGTAATCGCGTCGGCATGGATATCGACGGCATTCCGATTCCGGATGCCACCGGCCGCCCTTACGTTAGCCGCACCGGCAACAACACCTTTGGTATTGGCCGCGATTACATCGATCCCTACCTGTTCGGCAGCGTTGATATTGAGAAGGGTGCCACGGCGGTGGATCAGCCGAATACCTCGATTGGTGGTAACGTCTCGTTCCACAACAAAACCGCTGACGATTACCTTAGCAGCGACAAAAATAGTTATTTCGGTTACCAGAGCGATTACGACTCATCGAATCGTAGCTGGCATAACGGCATCACCGCCGCCGCTGGCGATGATGGGCTGCGCGGCCTGTTTGTTTACAGCCGTCGCGACGGCCAGGAAACCCGCAACAACAGCGATGTGAAACAGGCCTATCCGGCCAACTGGCACTCTGACGCCTTTATGACGTCCGGTATTTGGCAGCCGAACGATCAGCATAAGCTGAGCGCCACTTTTGATTACTATCACAAAACCAACCACAGCCATTACGATACCTGGGACACCAGCGGCAACACCGTTTGGGGCACCGCGCAGCAGCAGAGCGATACGCGCCGCTGGGGCATCAATCTGGCGGATGAGTGGACGCCGTACAACGACTTTATCGATACGCTGACCACGCGCCTTTACTGGCAGCAAACTCAGGCGCACGACAATACCTATCTGCCGACCAGCGCCAGCCAGTACGGCTTTGTCTATTCCGATTTCAACGTCGATAGCTATGGCTTCGACACGCGCGGCACCAAAACGCTGGGCCGCCACGAGCTGAGTGCCGGTGTCAATGCGCGCCTGGACAACAGCGAGCGTCCGTTCCGCCAGGAACCAGCGCCGAGCGCCTTTAGCGCCATCACCCAACCGCAGTCTGACAGCCGCACTTTCGCGGTGGCAGGATACCTGCAAGATAAGATCAATTTCGATCTTGATAGCCACAACTTCGCGGTCATTCCCGGCGTGCGCGTAATGTATCAAAGCACCAAGCCGAAAAATCTCGGCGATCTCACCACCGGCAGCACGGTGCTGACCGAAGAGCAGGTTGATGCGCTGTACGGCAAAACCAATTCCGATACGCAGGTGTTGCCATCGCTGACCTTCCAGTACGATTTAACGCCAGCGCTGACCACCTATCTGCAATACAAACGCGGCGTGCAGTTCCCCACCACCAGCCAGCTGTATGGCTCATGGAACCTGGGTTCCAGCTATGCGGGGAGCGCGCAGTATGCGCTGATTGGTAACACCGATCTGAAAACCGAAACCAGCAACAACTTCGAGTGGGGCCTGAAAGGCCAGGCGACAGAAGGCGTAACGGTCAACACCTCGGTGTTCTATAACCAGTACAAAAACTTCATCGCCTACACCCGCTATCGCCGCGCCACCAATCCGGAGATGTTCGTCAACGTCCCGAGCAACATCTACACCAGCTATCAGGCTGAAAACCGCGATAAGGCCTACATTTATGGTGCTGAGATATCCACCAAAGTGAATTACGGCACCTGGTTCCCGCAGGTCGATGGCCTGAGCAGCACCTTTGCGCTGGGCTATAACGAAGGTAAATCCAAGTCCAGCTACGCCGGTGACAAGTACATCGATCTCGATAGCGTCGCGCCACTGAAAGCGATTGTTGGCCTGGCGTGGGATGACAAAACGCGCGGCTACGGCGCCGCGCTGACCGCCACCTTCGTGAAAGGCAAGCAGGCTACGGCGACCAACCGCGAAAGCTACACCAACACCGGCACGGCGATCACCGATTCCACCACGGAATATATGCGCGTGCCAGGTTACGGCATGGTGGATGCAACGGCTTACTGGCAGGCGACGAAAAACGTCAAGCTGAGCGGCGGTATCTACAACATTACCGATCGCAAATACTGGGATTACACCAGCAGCCGCACGCTGACCAGCAGCAACGCCCAGGAACGCAACGACATCAACCTGGCGGTGATGCCAGGCCGCACCTTCCAGTTGGGTGTGAACGTCGATTTCTAATCCCTTTTCGCCCTGCGGCAGCGCAGGGCATTTTCATGGAGCAAGGCAATGAACTCACGTTACGATCACTATCTGGCGCTGAAAGGCGAGCATCCGAAAAAGTACGCGCGCGATCTCGCCGCGCTGATGGGCATTGGCGAAGCGCAGCTGTGTGAAGCGCGTGTCGGCCAGGATGCAAAGGCGTTAAAAGCTGATTTCCCTGCGCTGCTGGCAGCACTGGCGGCAGTAGGTGAAACCAAAAGCATCACCCGCAATGCATATGCGGTTCACGAGCAGGTGGGCAAATATGAAAACCTGCACCTCGGCGAACACGCCGGACTGATTCTCAACCCGCGCGCGCTCGATCAGCGTCTGTTCCCGCATCAGTGGCACAGCGCGTTCTTCCTGCGTGAGCAGAGCGCCCACGGTGAACGTCAAAGCATCCAGATTTTTGATCGCCACGCTGATGCGGTGCTGAAAATCTACACCACCGACAACACCGATTTCGCCGCGTGGGATGCGCTGATTGCGGCGTTTGTGCTGGAGAACGCAGCGGTGTTAGATCCGCAGCCCGCCAGCGCGCCGCAATACAGCAGTGCGGTTGATGCCAGCAAAGTGGAAGCCGAATGGCGCGCCATCACCGATGTGCATCAGTTCTTTGGTCTGCTGAAGCGCCACAACATCTCGCGCCCGCAGGCGTTCCGCGCGGTGGCGGACGATCTGGCGCGTAAGGTGAGCAATGACTCGCTGGCGCAGCTGCTGGATCTGGCGCAGCAGGATGGCAACGAAATTATGATTTTTATCGGCAACCGTGGCTGCACGCAGATCTTCACCGGCGCAGTGCAGAAACTGATGCCGATGGATAGCTGGATCAACATCTTCAATCCCACCTTCACGCTGCATTTGATGGCGGATCACATCAGCGAAAGCTGGGTGACGCGCAAACCGAGCGGCGACGGCTTTGTCACCAGCCTGGAACTGTTTGCCGCCGACGGCACGCAGATCGCGCAGTTGTACGGTCAGCGCAGCGAAGGCACGCCGGAGCAGGCGCGCTGGCGCGAGCAGGTGATGTCGCTGGAGGCGTTAGCATGAGAAAACTTCTGTTGCTGCTAACTGCGCTGGCGCTGCCCGCTGTTGCGGCCGAGCGGGTGATCTCGATTGGCGGTGACGTCACGCAAATCATCTATGCATTGGATGCGCAGCAGGATCTGGTAGCGCGTGACAGCACCAGCCAGCATCCGGCGCAGGCCAACAAGCTGCCGAATGTTGGTTATATGCGGCAGTTGAATGCCGAAGGGATTCTGGCGCTGAAACCGACGCTGGTGCTGAGCAGCGAGCTGGCAAAACCGTCGCTGGTGCTGCAGCAAGTGGCGCAAGCTGGCGTAAAAGTGGTGGATGTCACCGGCAAAAACAGCCTCGACGCCATCGCGGAAAAAATCGCCACCATCGGTAATGCGCTGCATCGTGAAGAGGAAGCCAACGCGCTGATCGAGAAGGTCAACAAGCAGCGCGCTCAGATCCCACAAAAACCGTTGCCGATCAAAGTGCTGTTTATCATGGCGCACGGCGGCATGCGCACTCAGGCGGCGGGCGCACAAACTGGCGCGGACGGCGCGATTCGCAGCGCGGGTCTGATCAACGCGATGGCAGCGGTGCCGCACTATCAGCAGCTGTCGCAGGAAGGCGTGGTTGCGGCGGCACCGGATTTGATCGTGGTGGGTGAAGATGGCCTGCGTACGCTGGGCGGCGAAGAGAAAGTGTGGTCGCTGCCCGGTTTGGCACTGACGCCAGCCGGTCAGCATCGCGCGTTGCTGGTGGTGGATGAGATGGCGCTGCTGAGCTTTGGCCTTGATACGCCGGGCGCGATTATCAAACTGCGCCACGCAGCCGAAGCGGCTTCCCCGTCATACTTCAAGCCGCAGGCGCGTTAGCTGCGTGTTCTTACCCCAGTCACTTACTTGTGTAAGCTCCTGGGGATTCGAACACTTGCTGCCTTCCTGCACCTTGAATTATTTAGGGGAAAAATATGGCGAATACATCCGTAATGCGCTGGCTCGGTTTGATGGCCATCAGCACGCTGATATTAATGCTGATGGCGGCCAACTTCGGCGCGATGCCGCTTTCAATGCGCACTTTGTTGCGTGCGCCGCTCAGCGATATGGCGTGGCAAATCTGGATCAACATCCGTCTGCCGCGCGTGCTGCTGGCGGTGCTGCTCGGCATGGCGCTGGCGGTGTCCGGCGCGGTGATGCAGGGATTGTTTCGCAATCCGCTGGCCGATCCCGGTTTGCTCGGCATTAGCAGCGGAGCGGGTTTAGCGGTGGCGATATCGATCGTTATCCCGCTCGGCTTGCCGCCGCTGCTGGCGCTGTGGCTGCCAACACTCGCCGCCTTTATGGGTAGTTTGGTGGTGACGCTGCTGATCTTCAGCTTTAGCCGTCTGGCGCTGGGCAATTTGTCGCGCTTGCTGCTGGTTGGTATCGCCATCAATGCCTTATGCGGCGCGGCGGTCGGCGTGCTGTCGTGGCTGAGTAACGATCAGCAGTTGCGTCAGTTGGCGTTGTGGGGCATGGGCAGTTTGAGCGCGGCGCAGTGGCCGAGCCTGGCGGTGTGCGCGGTGCTGATTCTGCCGGCGCTGATAGCGATTCAGCTGCGCGCGCGTCGTCTCAATTTGCTGCAACTCGGCGAAGAGGATGCACATTACATGGGCATCGACGTTAAGCGCACGCAGCGTCAGCTGCTGGTGTTGAGCGCGTTGCTGGTAGGCACCGCCGTGGCGGTGAGTGGCATTATCGGCTTTGTCGGTTTAGTGGTGCCGCACCTGATGCGTTTCTGTCTCGGCAGCGATCATCGCTGGATGCTGCCCGGTTCGGCGCTGGCGGGCGCGATTTTGCTGCTGCTGGCCGATACGCTGGCGCGCACCGTGGTGGTGCCGGCGGAAATGCCGGTGGGCCTGTTAACCAGCCTGCTGGGCGGCCCGTGGTTTCTCTGGCTGATTCTGCGTGAGCAAAGGGGGATGAATGAATGACTGCATGCAGGCGCGCGGGCTGCGATTTAGCCACGGCTCACGCGCGTTGATCGACGACGTTTCCCTGACTTTGCAGCCTGGTGAAATGATCGCGCTGATCGGCCCCAACGGCGCGGGGAAATCCACGCTGCTGCGCTTGCTGACCGGCTTTCTCACGCCGCAAGCGGGCGAGTGCTGGCTCGGCGATCGACCGCTAAACAGTTGGCCGCGCGAACCGCTGGCGCAGCGCCGCGCGGTGATGCGTCAGCAAAATAGCGTCAGTTTTCCGCTGCCCGCCGCCGATGTGGTGGCGATGGGCCGCGCGCCCTGGCCGCGCAGTCAATCCAAAGCGGTTGTCGACGAGGTGATGCAGATTACCGGCAGCCTTGAGCTGGCAAAGCGTGATTACCGATCGCTTTCCGGTGGTGAACAGCAGCGCGTGCAGCTGGCGCGCGTGCTGGCTCAGCTGTGGCACGATGATGGCCCGCGCGGCTGGCTGTTTCTCGACGAACCCACTTCCGCGCTGGATCTGTTCTGGCAGCAGCACAGTTTGCGTTTGCTGCATCGCCTGACGCGCAACGGACACTTCAGCGTCTGCACCGTGCTGCACGATCTTAATCTCGCGTCGCTGTGGTCGGATCGCGTGCTGTTGCTGCATCAGGGCAAGCTGGTGGCGGAAGGCGCACCCAATGAGGTGATGACCGAACACACGCTGACGCGCTGGTATCAGGCGGAGTTGGATGTGGTGGTGCAGGATGAGAAGGGCAGGCCGCAGATTCAATTACGTGCATAATGTTTCGTAGGGTGGGCATTTATGCCCACCTGGCCGTGATTGATGTGTATAAGGTCGCCATGAATGGCGACCCTACGAAAACATCAGCGGCAATCGACGATCAATCTGCCGCGTACTTTACCCGCCAGCAGCTGCTCAGCACCTTCACGCGCTTCGCTCAGCGGAATCACCTTGGTTAACTGCTGTAGCAGGTCGCCATCCACCAGTTCCGCCAGGCGCTGCCACGCCTGCTGACGCAGCGGTTTTGCGCACATCACGCTATCCACGCCCGCCAGCACCACACCGCGCAGGATGAACGGCGCGACGCTGGTCGGCAGATCCAAACCTTGCGCCATGCCGCACGCCGCTACCACGCCATCGCGCTTGATGCCCGCTAACACATTGGCCAGCGTGTGGCTGCCGACGCTATCAATCGCCGCCGCCCAGCGCTCTTTCGCCAGCGGTTTGCCCGGCTCGCTCAGCTCTGCGCGATCGATAATCGACGTCGCGCCCAGCGTGTTGATCAGGTAATCGCTATCGCTGGCGCGACCGCTGGAAGCAATCACCTCATAGCCGAGACGTGCCAGCAAGCTGACGCTGAAGCTGCCAACGCCGCCGCTCGCGCCGGTGACTAAAACCGGGCCGTGCTGTGGCGTGATGCCCTGTTTTTCCAGCGCCAGCACGCACAACATGGCGGTGAAGCCCGCGGTGCCAATTGCCATGGTTTGTAGCGGGCTAAGTGCAGCCGGCACTTTCACCAGCCAGTCGCCCGAGACGCTGGCTTTCTGCGCCAGTCCGCCCCAATGCTTTTCGCCTACGCCCCAGCCGGTGAGTAGCGCCACATCGTCCTGCTGCCATTCAGCATGGCGGCTGCTGATCACCCGACCAACAAAGTCGATGCCCGGCACCATCGGGAATTGCCGCACAATCGGGCCTTTGTTGCAGATGGCGAGCGCGTCTTTGTAGTTGAGCGTGGAGTAGCTTACTTCGAGGGTGACATCCTGATCGGGCAGTTGTTTTTCTGACAGATCTTTCAGGGATGTGCGATATCCCTGTTCATCATTTTCAATGACCAATGCCTTGAACATGCAGCCTCCGGCTGGTTGAGGAAAGTGGGGTAATAGTACTCCTTTTTTGCCCTTACCCAACCCCTACCCGCCGCGGGTTGTTCCGGCAAAAAAAAGATGACATGATTGCGCCCCAGTTAGTGTTCAACTCCCAGATTGACTTCGCCGAGGAAACCTCCTCATTGCTGTGCCATCGGCACCCACTCATCCTCTCTCAGGGATTTGTGTTATGAACCCATTGAAAATTGCTGCCAGCGTTGCTGTAGCGCCAACCCTTAGTCTCAACACTGCGCGCGACGTGGTGACGCTGGACAATACCGACTTTACCGATGTCGCTGCGGTCGTGATCACCTTGTCGGACACGCGCAGTGGCGTGCTGACGCTATTGCGCAAGGTCGGCTTTAATCTGCCGGTGTTTGTCGCCAATGCGTTCGATGAAGAAGTGCTGAAGCTGCCGGGCGTCACCGGCGAAATCAACGGCGCGCCAGAAGAGTGGGACGCGCTTGAGGACGCCGCGCAGGCGTATGAAGCCGAGTTGCTGCCGCCATTTTTCGACACGCTCACGCGCTACGTCGATATGCAGAACAGCACGTTTGCCTGCCCGGGACATCAGGGTGGTGCCTTCTTCCGCAAACATCCGGCGGGACGTCAGTTCTATGAGTTCTACGGCGAGAACGTCTTCCGTTCGGATATGTGCAACGCCGACGTCAAGCTCGGCGATCTGCTGATCCACGAAGGCTCAGCCAAAGATGCACAGAAGTTCGCGGCGAAAGTGTTTAACGCCGACAAAACCTACTTCGTGCTTAACGGCACCTCCAGCGCCAATAAAGTGGTCACCAACGCGCTGCTGACGCGCGGCGATCTGGTGCTGTTTGACCGCAACAACCACAAATCCAACCATCACGGCGCACTGATTCAGGCGGGCGCCACGCCGGTGTATCTGGAAGCGGCGCGTAATCCGTTTGGCTTTATCGGCGGCATTGATGCGCACTGTTTTGACGATGCTTATCTGCGTGATCAAATTGCCAAAGTGGCGCCCGATCGTGCCAACGATCAACGTCCATTCCGCCTGGCGATTATTCAGCTCGGCACTTACGACGGCACGGTGTACAACGCGCGTCAGGTGGTCGATCGCATCGGACATCTGTGCGATTACATCCTGTTTGATTCGGCGTGGGTTGGCTACGAGCAGTTTATTCCGCTGATGGCCGGCTGTTCGCCGCTGACGCTGGAGTTGAACGAGAACGATCCGGGCATTTTTGTCACGCAGTCGGTACACAAGCAGCTGGCCGGTTTCTCACAGACGTCGCAAATCCATAAGAAAGACAATCACATCCGTGGGCAGCAGCGTTTCTGTCCGCACAAGCGCCTCAACAATGCGTTTATGCTGCACGCCTCAACCAGCCCGTTCTATCCGTTGTTTGCTGCACTGGATATCAACGCCCGCATGCACAAAGGCGAGGCGGGGCGCAGCATGTGGCACGAGTGCGTCACCATCGGCATTGATGCGCGTAAAGCGATTCTGGAACGTTGCGAGTTGATCCAGCCGTTCCTGCCGGAGAAAGTGCACGGCAAGCTGTGGCAAGCGGCGGAAACGGAAGCCATCGCCGCCGATCCGGCATACTTCAGCCTTGAACCGGGCGCGAAGTGGCACGGTTTTGAAGGCTACGCGCAGCAACAGTATCTGGTTGATCCCTGCAAGCTGCTGCTCACCACCACCGGCATCGATGCTGCCAGCGGTGAGTACACCAGCTTCGGTATTCCAGCCACCATTTTGGCCAACTATCTGCGCGAGAATGGCATCGTGCCGGAGAAGTGCGACCTCAACTCGATTCTGTTCCTGCTGACGCCAGCGGAAACGCCAGAGAAGATGGCGCATCTGGTGGCGATGCTGGTGCAGTTTGAGCAGCACGTGCGCGAGGATGCACTGCTGGCGGAAGTGCTGCCGAGCGTGTATCGCAAGAATATTGAGCGCTACAAAGGCTACACGCTGCGCCGCTTGTGTCAGGAGATGCACGACCTCTACGTAAGTTTTGACGTTAAGGATCTGCAGAAAGCGATGTTCCGCTCAGCCTGTTTCCCACCGGTGCAAGTGAATCCGCAGGATGCGCATCAGGCCTATATTCGTGGCGAAGTGGAGCTGGTGAAGATTGCCGATGCTGAAGGGCGCATAGCGGCCGAAGGCGCGTTGCCATATCCGCCGGGCGTGTTGTGCGTGGTGCCAGGCGAAGTGTGGGGCGGCGCGGTGCAGCGCTATTTCCTCGCGCTGGAAGAGGGCATTAATTTATTGCCGGGCTTCTCGCCAGAGCTGCAAGGGGTTTACACCGAGGAAGATGAGAGCGGGCGTAAGCATCTGGTGGCGAATATGATGGTGTGAGATTTGATTCGTCATTAAAAAAAGGTCGCCATGAATGGCGACCCTACACGTAAGGTGGGCATAAATGCCCACCTTTTTAAATCAATACCTTATCTTAAAACCGACGATAACTCCGCTGCGCCTGACTCACTTTATACAGATAACGCCGTGATTCTGCCGATGGATGGTTGGTGGTCAGCGTCTGATAAACTTCCGCTGGCGACATACCGTTAATCGACGAGAACGCGCGATCCTTATCGCTGGAGAACACGCGCAGCACGCTGCCCGCACCGCCGTTGTAGGCGGTAATTACCGCATAACGTCGTGAAGTCGGATCCTGAATCCCACCTAAATAACTTCTCTGTAGCAGCGACAAATACGCGGTGCCCGCATCAATATTATTCTCAGGATCAAGCAGATAGCTGCGGCTCGGTTTGCCACCTTTGCCCTTCATACGGAACACATCAACACCGGCGGTATGCTGCACCACCTGCATTAACCCCAGCGCATCAGCGTGGCTCACCGCATATGGGTTAAAGCTCGATTCAATCTGCATAATCGCCAGAATCAATGACGCATCCACGCCATATTGTTCAGCGGCTTTACGCACCATCGGCAGATATTTGTGCGCACGTTTGTCGAGGTGGTTTGGCACCATCGGAATGGTAACCGACCAGATGACGTGCAATCCGGAGGTGCGTTTCTGCAGTTTGTTTTGAATCAGATAATCAGCAAAGCTGCCGGCGCGGCCCTGCCAGCGAATCGGCTGGCCGGTATTATCCAGCACCTGGCCGTACAGCAGCGGCTCTTTACTGATTTGAATATCGTTGGCATCGGAGTAGAGATCGACATTGCCCGGATCTTCGCCAATTAACAGCGTGGTGATGATCGCCTGACGCAGGCTGGCCATCGGATCGGTGCCGGAAATGGTCTCAATGGTGATGCTACCGCTGTCAAAGTTGATGTGACTGCGGGTGTAATAGCCGTCGCTATATTTGACGTAATCTTTCGGTCCGGCGATCAGAACTTCATTGATTCCCCAAATGTTTTCAATATTGTGGGCAAACTGACCCATCAAAATATCGAAACCGTTGGTGTCCTTGACCCACTCTTCATGAAACTGCGATTTTTTTTGTCCGGAGCAGGAGACCAAAAGTGGTGCAATCACCAATAGCGCTATCAGTTTTTTATTCATTGTTAATGCGTGCCTGAATCGAAAAAGAGGGCCTCAAAGGGAAGCCCTGAACGGTTATTTTTCTGGCGGGGTGTAACCTTCAATGTGCACATCTTTGCCTTCGAACAGGAAATTGATCATCTCCTTCTCCAGCACTTTGCGATCTTCCGGGTTCATCATGCTCAATTTCTTCTCATTGATCAGCATGGTTTGCTTGGACATCCACTGCTGCCAGGCCTCTTTGGAGATCTCATTAAAGATGCGCTTACCCAATTCGCCAGGATAGAGCTGAAAGTCCTGACCTTCAGCGTCGCGTTGCAGATAAGTACAAAAAATGGTGCGGCTCATTACTCTTCCTCTTCGGTCACGTCTGCTCGACGCGTAAGCTGCTGGGGATGGCGCAATTCATGCAGCAAGCGCTCAACCGGCGCCGCCAAACCCACTGACGGTGGTTGCGCTAAGTTATACCAGAGACCGCCCGCTTCATCCATCAGCGACCCAGCGGAAGGCTTTGCGAGCCACATAGGCACAATGTCTAAGTGGAAATGGCTGAAGGTGTGGCGGAATGCGGTGAGCTGCTGCGGTTTAACATGAATGCCGCGCTCAGTTAGCCAGTCAGTTAGCGCTTGCTCACTTGTAAACTGCGGGAAGCAGAACAGTCCGCCCCACAGGCCAACCGGCGGGCGCTGCTCTAACCACACGTCATCGCCATCCTGCATCATCAGCATCCAGCCGCTACGTTCTGGCAAGGTCTGCTTGGGTTTCTTGCCGGGATATTCAGCCCAGCTACTGTTGGCATAAGCGACGCATCCGCCGTTGAGCGGGCAGATTTCGCATTTCGGGCGTGAGCGAGTACATACTAACGCGCCAAGGTCCATCATCGCCTGATTGAACTGGCTGACGCCTGCCGCTGGCGTCACTTCTTCGCTGATCTGCCACAGCCGTTTTTCGACGTCCTTTTTACCCGGCCAACCGCCCACCGCGTAGCAGCGCGCCAGCACGCGTTTTACGTTGCCATCCAGAATCGGGAAGTGCAGCCCGAGCGACAGCGATAACACCGCGCCTGCGGTAGAACGGCCAATGCCCGGCAGCGCCGCGACATCGTCGAAGTTACGCGGGAACTCGCCGCCGTGTATCTCCACCACCTGTTTCGCGGCTTTGTGCAAATTGCGCGCACGCGCGTAATAGCCGAGTCCGGTCCACAGATGCAGCACTTCATCCAGCGGTGCAGCCGCCAGATGGGCCACCGTCGGGAAGCGCGCCATAAAGCGTTCAAAATAGGGAATGACGGTAGCAACCTGGGTTTGCTGCAGCATCACTTCAGAGAGCCATACCTTGTACGGCGTTTTCTCCTGCTGCCACGGCAGGGTTTTGCGACCAAAGCGCTGATACCAATCCAGCACTTGTTGCGCGAACGTCGGCGCTTGCATCATAAGAAGGAAATTTTCCGTGTTTACTCTACAATCAGGCAGGAATTCCAGCACAGAGACCTCAGGGTGTAAACCGGAACATTGCAAAGGCTTGCTTCTGCTTCCTAACTTTGCATAATGCCCGTTTCCCAGAACAGGCTAACCAGCAGGCTTCAACATGATTAATGACGTCATCACCCCAGAATTTGATGAGAACGGGCGGCCATTACGCCGTATCCGCAGTTTTGTGCGCCGTCAGGGGCGCTTAACGAAAGGACAGCAGCTCGCGCTCGATAATTTATGGCCGGAGATGGGCGTGGAGTTCCAGCAGGAGCCGCTGGATCTGGTGACGCTGTTTGGCCGTGACGCGCCGGTAGTGCTGGAGATCGGTTTCGGCATGGGCGCCTCGCTGGTGACCATGGCGCAGAATAATCCACATCAGAATTTCCTCGGCCTGGAAGTGCATGCGCCGGGCGTGGGGGCTTGCCTGGCGTCGGCGAAGGAAGCGGGCGTGGAGAACCTGCGCGTGATGTGTCACGACGCAGTAGAAGTGCTGCAGAAGATGATTCCAGATAACTCGCTGCGCATGGTGCAGCTGTTCTTCCCGGATCCGTGGCACAAAGCGCGCCATAACAAACGTCGCATCGTACAGGTGCCGTTTGCTGAGCTGGTGATGCGCAAATTGAAGCTGGGCGGCGTGTTCCATATGGCCACCGATTGGGAAGCCTACGCCGAACACATGTTAGAAGTGATGAGCAGCATCGACGGATATAAAAATCAGTCGGAAAGTAACAATTACGTGCCGCGTCCAGAAACGCGTCCGTTAACCAAGTTTGAGCAGCGCGGGCAGCGACTGGGCCATGGCGTATGGGATCTGATGTTTGAGAGGGTGAAATAATGGCCGTACAGCGTAGCCGTCGTTTGCGTAAAAAACTGCATATTGATGAGTTTCAGGAATTAGGCTTCTCCGTCGCCTGGCGTTTCGCCGAAGGCACCACCGAGGAGCAAATCGACGCCACTGTTGATCAGTTCATTAATGAAGTAATCGCGCCGAATGGTCTGGCGTATGACGGCAGCGGTTATCTGGTGTGGGAAGGTCTGGTGTGCTTGCAGGAAACCGGCAAATGCACCGATGAGCACCGCGAACTGGTGCGTAAGTGGCTGGAAGCTCATAACCTGACGGATGTGCAGGTGACTGAACTCTTCGACGTTTGGTGGGACTAAAGATCGTATCGGGCTAGCTTACTTGCCCTTTTTGCACCGGGCAGTGCTCGCATTCCTCACGTACTTATGTACGCTCCGGATGCTGCGCGCTGGCCGCCACAAAAATGGCTGCGACGCTCAACGCCCGACCTTTCAGCGCGTAAAAAAGGGAGATTTCATGGTTCGTAAGGTACTTATCGCCGCGCTGCTGCTGGCGGCAACTCAGGCTCAGGCTGCATACGAGTGCAGCGTCAAGCCACAGGATGATGTGATCATTAAACCGCAGAGCGTGCAGGTGGTGGGAACTAACGGCAACCTCGAAATCACTCCACAGGGCGACGTGCAGTTTAATGGCCAGAAGGTCAGCGTGGATAACGCTGCGCGCCAGAAAGCCATCGACTACCAAACCGCGCTGCGTCGCGATTTGCCGTGGATCGATAGCGGCGCAACCTCGCGTCTCGAACGCAGCCGCGTGGCGCTGGACAAAGTGATTGTCGAAAAGCTCGGCGCAAACAGCAACGTGCGTAATCGTCTCACTAAGCTGGATGGTCAGCTCAAGCAGCAAATGAACCGCATTATCGAGCATCGTCCAGACGGTTTGACGTTCCATCATCAGGCTATCGATCAGGTGCGCGCGGAAGGCGAGAAGCTGGTGCAGAGCACGCTTGGCGGCATCATGCAGGATAGCCTCAACGAAATGGGCAGCAGCCAGGCAGCAAGCGGCAGCAATCCACTGCAGGCGATCATGGGCAACCTTGGCGGCTTACAGCAGTCGGTACAAGCGGAATGGAACAAGCAGGAGCAGGATTTCCAGAACTTCGGCCACGAAGTATGTAACCGCGTAACCGTGCTGGAAGAGCAGCGCAAAGGATTGATGCAGGGCGTTAAAGGTTAAAAACAAAAAGGCCGGTTTCCCGGCCTTTTTTACTCATCTTCGCTTAAGAACAGCTCCAGCAGCGAGTTCAGGAACAGCTTCCCTTTCTCGGTAATCTGCCAATTCTCCGCGGTCTCCACCACATATCCCGCACTTATCGCCGCATCAATTTGTGGGCGAATCACTTGCTCATCCAGACCGGTATAGCGACGGAAATCGGCGCGCGGTGCGGCTTCCAGCAGACGGAAACGGTTCATAAAGAACTCGAATGGTTTGTCGTTTTCGGCCACGTCGTGCTGCTTATCGAGGTAATTGCCTTTCATAAAGCCGCGCGGATGACGGGTTTTCACCGTACGCACGATGCGACCATCGGCCTGCGTCAGCTTGCCGTGTGCGCCACAGCCAATGCCGAGGTAATCACCAAAGCGCCAATAGTTGAGATTGTGCTCGCAGCGATAACCCGGTTTGGCATACGCCGAGGTTTCATATTGCTGATAACCCGCAGCGCTCAGCAGTTGATGACCTTGCTCAAAGATATCCCACAGCGCATCGTCATCCGGCAGTTTTGGCGGGTGTGAACCGAATAAGGTATTCGGCTCAATCGTCAGCTGATACCACGACAGATGCGGCGGATTGAGCGCAATCGCCTGACGCAAATCATCCAGCGCTTCTTCCAGCGACTGATCCGGCAAGCCGTGCATCAGATCGAGGTTAAAGCTGCGCAGGCCTAATCCTTCCGCCAGCTGTGCCGCGCGCACGGCTTCTTCCGGCCCGTGAATGCGGCCTAAGCGCTCCAGCTTCTGCGGACTGAAACTCTGCACGCCAATCGAAATACGGTTAATACCGGCTTTCTGGTAGGCGCTAAAGCGATCGGCTTCCACGGTGCCCGGATTGGCTTCCATGGTGATTTCTGCATCGGCCGCCAGCGGCAACCGCGCACGCACGCCGTCCATCAGCATCTGCATCGCATTGCTGCTCAGCAGGCTTGGCGTACCACCGCCGATGAAAATAGTGCGCACTTCACGCCCGCCGGTCAGCGGCAAATCCTGTTCGAGATCGTTGAGCAGGTGCTGCACATACTCAATGTGCGGCACCTCGCCTTTTAGCGCGTGAGAGTTGAAATCACAGTACGGACACTTCTGCACACACCACGGAATGTGGATGTACAGGCTTAAGGGAGGTAACTCAGGCATTGCGCATCGCTTCCAGCAGCAGCGTCAATGCTTTACCACGGTGAGAGACGGCGCGCTTTTCGTCTTTACTCAGCTCTGCCGCCGTTTTACCTAATTCAGGCACATAGAAGATGGGATCGTAACCGAAACCGCCTGCGCCCGCTGCTGCGCGCGTGATTTCCCCAGCCCAGCTACCGTGGAACACCAGCGGTGTAGGATCGGCAGCGTGACGCAGGTAAACCAGCACGCAGTGGAACTGCGCCTGACGTTCGCCATCCGGCACCTTTTCCAATGCTACCAGCAGCTTATCCAGATTTTGCTGGTCGCTGGCATCAACGCCCGCATAACGCGCGGAGTAGATCCCCGGCGCGCCGCCCAGCGCATCGACTGCCAGGCCGGAATCATCGGCAATCGCCGGTAAACCGGTAATCTCAGCCGCATGACGCGCTTTCAGGATGGCGTTTTCGATGAAGGTCAGGCCGGTTTCTTCCGCCGACTCAACGCCGAGTTCGGTTTGCGCCACGATATCAAGTCCGAAGGCCGCTAACAGATCGGCCAGTTCGCGGACTTTGCCGGGATTTCCGGTCGCGAGAACAACTTTTTGCATAACAGTTCCAGATAGACGAATTACAGCAAATACCAGAGACCTGGGAACAGGTCCATGCCGAGGAAATTCAGCGCGTACAGCACCAGAATCACAATCATGGCAGAGAAATCGATACCGCCCATCGCCGGCAGAATACGGCGAATTGGCGACATGAGCGGTTCAGTCAGCTGCATCAAGACCTGATCCACCGGGCCGCGACCCTGGCTGATCCAGCTCATCAGCGAACGAATGATGATCACCCAGAACACCAGATAACCGGCGGATTTCACCAGCGACAGCAGGCCGACCAGCAGGTTGGTAGGATCAACCGAGAACACGCCGACCTGAATCAGCAGCAGGATCGGATATTTCAGCGTGGTCAGCACAAAGGCCAGCAGCAGCGAGGCGGTATCAATCGGGCCAATGGCCGGGATGACGCGGCGCAGCGGTTTGATAATCGGTTGGGTGATCTTCACGACAAACTGCGCCAGCGGGTTGTAGAAGTCACAGCGCGACCACTGCATCCAGATGCGCAGCAGCAGCACCATCACGTACAAATCGATTAGCGTTTTGACTAAAAACGTCAGTGTTAACATGAGGTTCCTCAATTATTGTTGTGAAGGTCGCGCATAATCCCGCGCGCCAAAAACGGCGGTGCCAATACGCACCATGGTGCTGCCCGCGGCGATTGCCGCGTCCATATCGTCGCTCATTCCCAGAGAAAGCGTATCGACGTCAGGATAGTCCTGTTTTAAGGCTTGAAACGCGGCGGCCATCTGCTGACACACCGCCAGTTGCCGCGCGTATTCTGACTCTGGCGCCGGAATCGCCATCAGCCCACGCAGGCGCAGCTGTGGCAGTGCGGCGATCTGCTGCGCCAGCTCCGGCAACGCCTCCAGCATGATGCCAGATTTGCTGTTCTCGTCACTGATATTTACCTGAATTAACACGTTAAGCGGCGGTAACGACGCCGGGCGCTGATCGTTCAGACGCTGAGCGATGCGCTGGCGGTCCACGGTGTGGCACCAGGCGAAGTTTTCCGCCACCAGACGGCTTTTATTGGATTGCAGCGGGCCGATAAAGTGCCATTGCAAATCAGGATGTGCGGCCAGCTCAGCCACTTTTTCAACCCCTTCCTGCACGTAATTCTCACCGAACGCGTGTTGTCCAGCGGCAATGGCTTCTGCGACCGCGCTCGCAGGTTTGGTTTTGCTCACTGCAAGCAGCGTAATTTCTTCTGGCGCGCGGCCGCAACGTGCGGCGGCGGCGGCGATACGCTCACGCACTTGCTGTAAATTGTGCTCAATGGAAGTCATAGTCAGGAGAAGTTAAATGGAGTTGGATGAAATAGTGGCCCTTAGTGTAAAGCATAACGCCGCCGATCTGCACCTTTGCAGCGGACATTTGCCGCACTGGCGGCGACAAGGCGTGCTGGAGCCGATTCCGCAGCAGAGCGCGCTGGATGGCGGCTGGCTGGAAGCCTTTATGCAGCAGTGGCTCACGGCGTCGCAGCAGGCCGAACTGGAGGAGAACGGCCACGTTGACTTCGCTATTACGCTTGCCATCGGCATACGGCTGCGCGCCAACCTGTTTATGCAGCGTCACGGCTTATCGCTGGCGCTGCGGCTAATTGCCAGCCAGGCGCCCGATCTCAGCAGCCTGCATCTGCCCGAGGTGGTGAGCCAGCTATTACAGCTGGAAGAGGGACTGATTTTAATTACCGGCGCCACCGGCAGCGGCAAATCCACCACGCTGGCGGCGATGGTGGATTGTCTGAATCGTCAACAGGCGCGGCACATTCTGACGCTGGAAGATCCGATTGAGTTTGTGCATGGCAGCCAGCGCTCGCTGATTCAACAGCGCGAAGTGGGTGCGCACTGCGCCTCGTTTCAACACGGGCTGAAAGCCGCGCTGCGTGAAGATCCTGATGTGATTCTGCTCGGCGAACTGCGCGACAGCGAAACCATCCGCCTGGCGCTCACTGCAGCAGAAACCGGGCATCTGGTGCTGGCCACGCTCCATACGCGCGGTGCAACCCAGGCGGTTGATCGGCTGGTGGATGTGTTTCCCGCCGAGGAGAAAAACCTGGTACGCACCCAATTAGCGGGCAGCCTGAAAGCGGTGCTGGCGCAACGTTTAGTGCCGGCAAAAGCGGGCGGGCGGATTGGCTTGTTTGAAGTGTTGGTGGCGACGCCGGCGGTGGCGAACCTGATTCGCGAAGGCAAGATGCATCAGTTGCCTGGCGTGTTGCAAACCGGCGCGCAGGCGGGCATGCAAACCTTCGCGCAGAGCGAGCAGGGGCGTCAGGCGGCGGGGATGATTTGAAAAGATCCAGTTACGCCATCAGAGGCGGAAAACCAACCCATTGTAGCGGCGCGATTCATCGCGCATGTTTATGCCGCTGTCCTGCTCATCCGTGGCAATGCGCAATAAATGCGCCGCTACGCTATGTGCCAGATATGGATGGCTTTAATGCGTATCAAACCAATCTTCGAGGATAATCACCGCGGATTGTGAATCAACCTGGCCTTTCTGCAACGCGCGAAAGCCGCCGCGTTCAAACAGATCGGCACGCGCTTCAACGGTGCTCAGGCGCTCGTCCTGCAGCTCGACGCGTACGCCAAAACGACCATGCAGGCGATTGGCGAACTTACGTGCGCGCGCAGTCAGTTCCTGTTCGGTGCCATCCATATTCAGCGGCAAGCCCACCACCACATAATTGGGCTGCCACTCTTTCAGCAGCTTTTCAATCAACTTCCAGTCCGGCGTGCCATCCTGCGCTTTTAGCGCCGTCAACGCGCGCGCGGTGCCCGTTAATTGCTGACCGACAGCAACGCCGATGCTTTTGGTGCCGAAATCGAAGCCCAGTAAGGTTTCACTGGACATCAGGCGTGCCCTGCATCGGTGGCAATGTTGTGAATATCGACGCCCAATCCGCGTGCCGCTTCACGCCAGCGTTCAGCGATGGGCGTCTGGAACAGAATATTGGTGTTAGCGGGCGAGGTGAGCCAGGCATTCTCCAGCAACTCCTCTTCCAGCTGACCTTTCTCCCAAGCGCAATAACCCAGCGCGACCAGCACGTTATCGGGCTGTGAAGTGGTGCCGATCGCTTCCAGCACATCACGCGAGGTAGTGATCACCGTGGTGTCTGAAATACGAATGCTTGAGGAGTAAATGCGCTGCGCCGAGTGCAGGATGAAACCACGATCTTCCGCCAGCGGACCGCCGGCAAACACCGGCTTGTCCAGTTTGATGGCAGGATCGCGTTCGGATGCGCTAATTTTAAGCTTTTTAAGAATGCCTTCGACCGTCAGGTTGTCCATTGGCTTATTGACGATCAAACCCATGGCGCCATCTTCATTGTGCTCGCAGATATAGACTACGGAGCGTTTGAACAGTGGGTCCTGCAGCGACGGCATCGCAATTAGAAAATGATGCTGTAAATTCATTATCACTCGTATACCAAAAATAACCGGCGCAGCCGCGGCAGTGCCGGTTTTGGGTGTTCACGGAGTGGAGACTCCGACGGCATCAGCCCAGGCGTTTCTCAATGGCATCCATCAGCATGCCAGTGATCGATATCGGGAACGCGGCCTCGATTTCACGTACGCAGGTTGGGCTGGTCACGTTAACTTCAGTCAGTTTATCACCGATAATATCCAGGCCGACAAAAATCAGCCCTTTGGCTTTCAGCGTTGGGCCAACGCGACGGGCAATTTCCCAGTCGCTGTCGCTCAGCGGACGCGCTTCACCACGCCCACCGGCTGCCAGATTACCGCGCGTTTCGCCGCCTTGCGGAATGCGCGCCAGGCAGTAAGGTACGGGTTCGCCATCCACCACCAACACGCGTTTGTCGCCTTCTTTGATCGCCGGCAGATAGTTCTGCGCCATGCAGAAGTTCTGGCCGTGATTGGTCAGGGTTTCGGTGATCACACCGAAGTTGGGATCGTCCTGCTTCACGCGGAAGATGGATGCGCCGCCCATGCCGTCCAGCGGCTTCAGGATCACGTCGCCATGTTCCTGCCAGAAGGCGCGCAGCTGTTCTTTATTACGCGTGACCAGCGTATCGGGCGTCAGGTCGGCGAACCATGCGGTATACAGCTTCTCGTTGCAGTCGCGCAGGCTCTGCGGTTTGTTGACGATCAGCGTGCCTTGCTCTTCTGCGCGTTCCAGCAGGTAAGTGGCGTAGATAAATTCGGTATCGAATGGCGGATCTTTACGCATCAGCACCACGTTAAGATCGGCCAGCGGGATATTCTGCTCGCTGCCAAACGTGTACCAGTTGTCGTAGTTCTGCTCAACGCTCAGCAGACGGGTGCGCGCATAGCTCACGCCGCCGCGCAGGGAGAGATCGCTCATCTCCATGTAATGAATTTCGTAACCACGGCGCTGTGCTTCCAGCAACATGGCGAAGCTGGTGTCTTTTTTAATATTGATGGACGAAATCGGGTCCATAACGATGCCAAGCTTAATCATTATTCTCTCCTAAATGGGGAAGCATTTACCCCGAAAGCGTTGTGCTGTGAAGTTACGTTCGAACCCGAAAGTATCGCTTAACCGAGGTCACCAAACCTCACCTGAAGTGCCGTAATGGCGGTGAGTGCGGTGGTTTCGGTGCGCAACACGCGTGGTCCAAGCAGAATATCGGTAAAACCCTGCTGCGCGGTCATGGCAATTTCATCGGCGGTTAAGCCACCTTCCGGCCCAATCAGTAAGCGCAGGCGCTCTACCGGCTGCGGCAGCGTGTTGATGCTGTGGCTGGCGCGCGGATGCAAATTGAGCTTCAAGCCGTCTTCGGCTTCCGCGCACCAGGCTTGCAACGTCATCGGCTCGCGAATTTCCGGCACACGATTACGGCCGCACTGTTCACAGGCGGCAATCGCGATTTTCTGCCATTGCTGAATTTTTTTCGCCAGTCGCTCGGCATCCAGCTTTACGCCGCAGCGTTCAGAAAACAAGGGCGTAATCACATTCACGCCAAGTTCGATCGATTTCTGGATAGTGAATTCCATTTTTTCACCGCGCGACATCACCTGACCGAGGTGTAAATACAGCGGGGATTCACGGTCATCAGCCTGACTGGCAAGGACCCTTACTTTTACACGCTTTTTATCAGCCTGGGTGATTTCGGCGCTAAAAGTCAGATTACTGCCATCAAACAGCTCAATTTGCTGACCGGCCGTCATGCGCAGCACGCGTCCGACATGGTTAGCGGCATCTTCATCGAGGAAGACTTCACTGTTAACTTCGAGAGATTCGGGATGATAAATGCGAGGTATACGCATGCGGTTCCTGCCAGCGTTATGCCGTGTCAGCGAACACGGCGCAATCGAAAAAAAGCTAGTGTAGGGTAGCGCTTTTAGCGCTGGCAAGCCTGCTGTACGTAGGAATTATGATTTCCCTGCACTTTGGCGATGCGATTGTCGCGCTCGCACTCCCAGCTCGTCACCGGATATTGCTTATCCCACGCGGTAAACAGCTGGGTTTGCTGGCGCGACAGGCGCAGATGATATTGGTCGCGCATATAGAAGTAAGTGCGGGCAATGGCGCCACGCGCACGCTCCGGCGGCTGGGCCAGCTTTTGTTTGAAATCGACCTTCATGCTGCATTGACCGTACTGCTGTTCGCCGCCGTTCCATTGGCTGTACTGGAAATTATTGCGGTCGCCGTTCACTTCACCAATCGCTGGCTGCAGATTATGCAGATCGCTTTCGATGCGGCGGTAATCGGCATCTTTGCTGCAGCTCTTACGGCCGCCGTTTTGCCAGCACTGACGCTGATGGCCGAACTCCCACGCGGGCATCACATGTTCCCACTCAATGCGTTCGGCACGATTGGCGTTCTTACGCACGCTGTAGCCGCAGCTGCTTAGGTCCGGTACGCCTTTTTTGCCGTGCCAGCTGATTTTGCAGCCGCAGTAAAAGTCGGCGGGCGCATCAGCGTTGATCTGCGCGGCATACGCTTTGGCCTGACTAAAATTGTTTTGATGATAGTGAGTGAAACTGAGGCTGTAAGCGCTAAGCGGGGCAACTAATAAAGTAAGTAACAACAGCGTTTTGCGAGACATATTCCAAAAATTAACCTGGTCCTGAAAAAGGGCGGCAGGGTAACAGAATGAGGACGCACGGGATATGAGATTAGGCTAGGTTGCTAAAAACTCACCGGGTTGCAGCAGCGATTTGCAGTGCACACAGCGATATTCGCTTTCTCCGCGCAGCACGCGGTTATGGCGCCGCACGGTGAGCTGATGCTGCTGACAGCGGCAGCGATAAGGGAAGGTGTTACTGCGCACCGAATCGATTTCAAACTGGTGGGTGCGACGCGCAGGCACGCCGAGCACGCTTTCCATCATCCATTTCCACTCTTTGCCGTGCGGCGGCACGCGGCCAAAGGTTTTCCACACCAGCAGATGCGCCAGTTCGTGCGGCACCACTTCATCAACGAATGCCTGCTGATTCTCCAGCAGCAGCACCGGATTGATGCGGATTTCCCACTTATCCAGCCATGCGGTGCCCGCAGCGGTGCCGCGCTGCTGATAAACCAGCGAGGGCTCATCAAAGCGGCGTTCCAGTTTCTCGTTGGCCAGCTGTAAATAGTGGCGCAGCGAGCGCATAACGGCTTGTTGTAAGGCGATGGGAAGGCGCGGTGTTTTCATGTGGGGCAGCATAAAAGGTTGCCGGAACGATCTCAAATAAAAGGAGCTGCCAATTGGCAGCCCTTGCATTCGCTCATCGGGATTACTTCTGACCGATATCGCGCAGTTTTTTGCCAGACATCAGGTTGCGCTCGATGTGCTCCAGCGAGACGTTTTTGGTCTCTGGAATCAGCGCCAGCGTCAGCAGAATGAAGAACACGTTCAGACCGGCGTAAACCCAGAAGGTTGGCGCGTTGCCCAGCGTGTTCAGCATGGTCAGGAAGGTAGCACCGACGATCATGTTGGCAATCCAGTTGGTCGCAGTGGAAACCGTGATACCGAAGTCGCGGCCTTTCAGCGGCTGAATCTCGGAACACAGTACCCAAATCAGCGGACCAGCAGACATCGCAAAACCAATGATGAACATCAGCAGCATCGCTACCGCGAAGTATTGCGCTTCTTGAGAATGGATGCCGATGTGCAGCATGGTGCCGAGAATGCCCATACCCAGCGCCATCACCAGGAAGCCCAGCAGCAGCGTAGGTTTACGGCCCCAGCGATCCACCAGACCGATAGCAATAAAGGTTGCCAGCACGTTCACCAGACCGACAATCACCGTGCCCCACATTTGCTGCGTGGTATTGGCAAAGCCAGCGATTTCGAAGATTTTCGGTGCGTAGTACATGATGACGTTCATACCGGTGAACTGCTGCATCACCTGCAACAGCACGCCAAGGAACACCGCGCGGCGGAAGTTGCTGTTGCTCTGGAACAGCTGCCAGCCTGACTGTTTAATCTTCAGGCTTTCACGGATTTCATCCAGCTCGCGTTTTGCTTGTTCGCTGGTATCACGCAGACGCGATAACACCCGCTCAGCACTACGGAAATCACCTTTAGCCGCTAGCCAGCGTGGGCTGTTCGGCAGGAAGAACACGCCAATCAGCAGCAGCACCGCTGGAATGGTGATGATGCCCAGCATCCAGCGCCATGCGCCAGCGTCGCTGAACGCGGTATCGGAGAGATACGCCGCCAGAATACCGATGGTGATCATCAGCTGATACAGTGAAATCATGCTGCCGCGAATCTTTTCTGGTGCGATTTCAGAGAGATACAGCGGCGCGGTGTAAGAGGCAACACCCACAGCCAGGCCAAGCACCACACGCGCGGCGATCAGCATTTCCGGGCTGGTTGCGCCCGCAGACCACAGCGAACCGATAACGAACAGAATCGCACCGGCCATCAGGCTCTTTTTACGACCCAGACGCGATGACATCCAGCCGCTACCGACCGCACCGACTGCCGCACCAAACATCATTGAGCTGACAATCCACTCTTGCTGGTGTGCAGTGACGTTAAAGTCTTTCGCGATGAAAGGCAAAGCACCGGCGATAACACCGATATCCAGACCAAACAGCAAGCCGGCCAGCGCCGCTAAGAAGCAGACAAACAAGGTCATGACCTTATTTGAAGTTCTGCTCTTATGATTATTACCAGGCATGAAGCCTCCAAAGTTTATCCATCGTTGTTGTTATCAATGTTATGAAACCTGTCGGCGGAAAAAAGTGAGTAAGATCACACTGGTGTAATCGGTTACACACGCTGAAACCCTGCAATCCAGCATTTTCCGCCCGAAATAGTTACGTAACCAGTAAGGTATAGCACCCTTTAAGTTTCTGACATCGCACTAAATACCGGCTATCAGACGACGCTGAAAATAACGCATTTTCAGAGTAATAACTACGCTGAAAAATCTCTAAATTGCCGATTGATAAAGGATTTCAAAATGTAATCGTTATCACTAAGTTGTAAGCGAGGTGAAAGAAGTGTAGACGGAGGGGAAGAAGTGACAACTGGAGGTTTAAGTTGCTGGAGTGGTTGGGGACCAGGTCGTCATAAATGACGACCCTACGGGTACAAAAAAGCCCGCCAGTGGCGGGCTCAATAACGATGTCGCTTCTGGGCTTACTTCAAGCCCGCCGCTTCGCGCAGCTGCGCAGCTTTATCAGTCTTCTCCCACGGGAAGTGCTCACGACCAAAGTGACCGTATGCGGCGGTCTCTTTGTAGATCGGCTTCAGCAGATCCATCATCTGAATCAGGCCGTATGGACGCAGGTCGAAGAACTCGCGCACCAGCAGCGTCAGCTGTTCGGTGGAGACTTTCTCGGTACCGAAAGTTTCAACCATGATCGAGGTTGGCTCAGCCACGCCGATGGCGTAAGAAACCTGGATTTCACAACGGTCAGCCAGGCCAGCCGCGACGATGTTCTTCGCCACATAACGTGCAGCGTAAGCGGCAGAACGGTCGACTTTTGACGGATCCTTACCTGAGAACGCGCCGCCACCGTGACGCGCCATGCCGCCGTAGGTATCAACGATGATTTTGCGACCGGTCAGACCGCAGTCGCCCATTGGACCACCGATGACAAAACGGCCAGTTGGGTTGATGTGGTATTTGGTACTGGCGGTGATCCACTCAGTCGGCAGAACCGGCTTGATGATCTCTTCCATCACCGCTTCACGCAGATCGGCGGTGGTCACATCTTCAGCATGCTGGGTCGAGAGCACAACCGCATCGATACCGACAATTTTGCCGTCATCGTACTGGAAGGTGATCTGGCTTTTTGCATCCGGACGCAGCCACGGCAGTGAACCACTTTTACGCACTTCAGCCTGACGCTGCACCAGACGGTGCGCGTAGGTGACCGGCGCTGGCATCAGCACATCGGTTTCGTTGCTGGCGTAGCCGAACATCAGGCCCTGATCGCCCGCGCCTTGTTCCAGCGGATCGGTACGGTCAACGCCCTGATTGATGTCTGGAGATTGCTTACCAATCGCGCTCAGCACTGCGCAAGAGTTCGCATCAAAGCCCATATCGGAATGGACATAGCCGATTTCACGTACGGTATTACGGGTGATCTCTTCGATATCAACCCATGCGCTGGTGGTGATTTCACCGCCAACCAGCACCATACCGGTCTTCACGTAAGTTTCGCAGGCCACGCGCGCTTTCGGATCCTGCTCAAGGATCGCATCCAGCACGGCATCGGAAATTTGGTCAGCGATTTTATCAGGATGTCCCTCTGATACGGACTCAGATGTAAAAAGGTGTTTAGCCATTCTGTTCTTTACCTTAAAAATGGTTTGAATACGACTGCATAGCGTAAGCGGGATCAGACCGACTCGACGCCCCTTCAGGCAAAGCCGCAAGCAGTGGCAGCGAGAGCATTAACTCACACCGCCTGGATGTTAATCAGTTTAGATGGAAAACCATCTGGACGGCTATTCTAGGTTACTCAGTGAGCACTTTTCCAGTGCTTTTTCCGATCCCGCATTTTCCGCAACATCCTAAGTGGAATCATTTCCTGACACCGCGCGCAGTTACTGACAAAGATTTTGCAATTTACCCCGTGTGGCTGTATAAAACGCCGCTGCTGTCGACCACAGCCGCAAAGGATGACGCCGCCGTGCGTCGCGCCGTCAGATGCCATTTAATCTGACCTTCACCCAAGCCGTTTCTCGCATGCTTTAAGCAGGCGATGGAGGTGATTAAAGTAATGAACCACTCTTTCTCTCGCTTTGGTTCACTGCGCTGTTTTGGCGCGCTGGTACTCCTTTCACACTCCAAACCCGTTCTTTTCTCTTATCGACGTTGTGTTCATTCTCCCGACACGCGCGCCGGTTAACATTTCTCTGCATCTATTACTCTATTTCGCTGTCTACTGACCGTGGAAGTCTCAGGCTATTTGCCCCGACTTTGGCGCGGTGTTTTACACTTAGAGTCAGCATTGCACAGTGCAACCTTACAGAGGCAGCAAGCAGGATGAGGCAATTTTTACCTGGCGCCACCATGACAAAACTCGGTAACAAATTCATATTTCAACGGAAAATTGAGGTTCGCGATGTCTGACGACATGAAGAATATCAAGGGTTCGTCAGCTGGCGAACAAGGTGTACTCCGCTCCATGCAGGAGGTGGCGATGAACGATCAGGAAGCGAGCAGAATGCTGCGTACCTACAACATTGCCTGGTGGGGAAACAACTATTACGACGTCAACGAGCTGGGGCACATCAGCGTGTGTCCCGATCCGGATCAGCCGGAAGTGCGCGTTGACTTAGCGAAGCTGGTGAAAGAGCGCGAAGCCGACGGTCAACGTCTGCCGGCGCTGTTCTGCTTCCCGCAGATTCTCCAGCATCGTCTGCGTTCGATTAACGCCGCCTTCAAACGCGCGCGTGAATCTTACGGCTATAAAGGTGACTACTTCCTGGTTTACCCAATCAAGGTGAATCAGCATAAGCGCGTGATTGAGTCGCTGGTCAACTCTGGCGAACCGCTGGGCTTGGAAGCCGGTTCGAAAGCCGAGCTGATGGCTGTACTGGCTCACGCCGGTAAAACCCGTTCGGTGATTGTCTGCAACGGCTATAAAGACCGCGAATATATTCGTCTGGCGCTGATCGGTGAAAAGCTCGGCCACAAAGTCTATCTGGTGATCGAGAAGATGACCGAGGTGCGTCTGGTGCTGGAAGAGGCCGAGCGTCTGAACGTGATTCCGCGTCTCGGTATCCGCGCGCGTCTGGCGTCGCAGGGCTCAGGCAAGTGGCAGTCGAGCGGCGGTGAAAAATCGAAATTTGGCCTGGCGGCATCGCAGGTATTACAGCTGGTCGATATCATGCGCAAAGCGGGCCGTCTCGATAGCCTGCAACTGCTGCACTTCCATCTCGGTTCGCAGATGTCCAACATCCGCGACATCGCGACCGGCGTGCGTGAGTCGGCGCGTTTCTACGTGGAGCTGGCGAAGCTGGGCGTTAACATCAAATGCTTCGATGTGGGCGGCGGTTTGGGCGTGGATTATGAAGGAACCCGCTCGCAGTCAGATTGCTCGGTCAACTACGGTCTGAACGAATACGCCAACAACGTGATTTGGGCGATTGGCGATGCCTGTGAAGAGAACGGGCTGGAACATCCAACCGTGATCACCGAGTCAGGTCGTGCGGTGACGGCGCACCACACCGTGCTGGTGTCCAACATCATTGGTGTTGAGCGTAACGAGTTCAGCACGCCGGTGGCACCGGATGCCGATTCACCGCGTCCGATTCAGAGCCTGTGGGATACGTGGCAGGAGATGCACGAACCTGACGTGCGTCGTTCGCTGCGCGAATGGCTGCACGATAGCCAAATGGATCTGTTCGACATCCATACCGGTTATTCATCAGGCACCTACGATCTCGGCCAGCGCGCCTGGGCAGAGCAGCTTTATCTGAGCATCTGCCACTACATTCAGCAGCATCTCGATCCCAGCAACCGCGCGCATCGCCCGATCATTGATGAGCTGCAGGAGCGCATGGCGGATAAGATTTACGTCAACTTCTCGCTGTTCCAGTCAATGCCGGATGCGTGGGGTATCGATCAGCTGTTCCCGGTGCTGCCGCTGGAAGGGCTGAATAAAATGCCGAAGCGTCGCGCGGTGTTGCTCGACATCACCTGTGACTCCGATGGCACCATCGATCACTACGTCGATGGCGATGGCATTGCCACCACCATGCCGATGCCGGAATACGACATCGACAATCCGCCGATGCTCGGCTTCTTTATGGTGGGCGCGTATCAGGAAATTCTCGGCAACATGCATAACCTGTTCGGTGATACCGAAGCGGTTGATGTGTTTGCGTTCCCGGATGGCAGCGTGGAAGTTCAGCTGTCGGATGAGGGCGATACCGTAGCGGATATGCTTGAGTACGTGCAGCTGAATCCTAACGATTTGATGACGCTGTTCCGCGATCAGGTAACGCAACAAACGGATATAGATGAAGAGCTGCGCGCGCAGTTCTTGTCTGAATTCGAGAGTGGCTTGTACGGTTATACCTATTTAGAAGATGAGTAATTAATTGCTCTTAAACCGAGCTCGCAAGGGCTCGGTTTTCGCTTTTCCTGCTATATCCGCGCCTGGCAACAATAATTTAATTTGATTTGTGAAGACGATCACCTTTGGCTTATTTGTAACCCGCCACGTAAATCCCACATTTACCTCCCCAAATGCTATCTCCTTCTTTTCTCTAATAAAGCGAGTCGGCAACGCTGATTATTTTCTTAATATCCTTACCTTACTTACTGATTTATCATGGATTAAGCAGTTATTCTGTTATGTATTCTTTGCAATGCATAATAAAAATTTAAACATTAAGATTTTAATAGTCACTATGGAAATTAGTGGTTATTGGCGCTTTTTGGAAGCATAGATGCCAGATAAAACATTTTGCAATTTGAGTTAAGGAGAGCTATCAAATCGTGCAGAATCTTTTTTTATCATTATTTTTCAATTCGATAATGTTTTTACAGATCTCTTAAAGTAAAAGATAAGTTAAATTAGATTAAGAATTTTCTGAGCTTTTGTGAATTTTAGAGAAATTTACTTACGTTATTGATTGATTTAAACGATTGAAGTTACCTAGAGTGTTTACTGAAATCTATTTCTCAAAGTGTAAGTAGTACGTTAACCTTCAGTTAAGACATTAAGTTTTATCAATGTTTACCTTACTTCTTACATGAGAAATCCTGACAGTTTAAGGCTATCAGGCAGTTGCAGTAAGGATATGAAATGAGCAATCAACCGAAGACAGTGTTCTTGTTGGAGCCGGTTTACGATTTATCCGGCCAGGTGATTGCCAGGGAATTGTTAACGCGTCTTGCAGACGACGCAGATATCAATAATAAGCGTAACCCTGAAAGGGATGTTGGGTTCTTCAGTCAGCTTTCTGCTGACGTTAAATGGCAGTTATTCCTCCACCAGATCGAAAAACTTATTCAGCTATACCAGAAAGGGTTCGACCAGATTGTCAGTGTCAATGTTGATAGAGATATCGTAGCCAGCATTTTTAAAGATGCTGAAATACAAGAAAAACTGGCTCAACTGACGCTGTTGCGTCTGGAAATATCAGCATTCTTTACTGCGCGATTTAATAGCGCCGATCTGTTGATTTTAAAAGGTGTCGCGAAAGTGACGCCAGCCCCTTTATGGCTCGATGACTTTGGTCCGGGTTATTCTAACCTTTCCATGTTTGATAGCGGAATATTTGAAATCGTCAAGATTGACAAAGAATTTTTTTGGCAATTTGGCGACGGTCGCACCTTTGACATTCTGCTCGACCATCTCAACGAATTATGCAACGGCGTCATCGTTGAGGGTGTTGAAAATCAACAACAGGTCGACCTGCTGTCGCATAAAGCAATTTATGGCATGCAGGGCTATTTGTGGCAGAGCGTCTATCTCGATGATTTATTAGCTTAATCCTGAAAATTATTGGGTTGGTTTCATCCCTCGGGAAAGTAAAAAAATGTCAAAGCCTGGGCTTTATGCTTTTCACGTCATTTGTGCCCGGCCGCTTGAGAATAAATATATTTTTCCCGTGGTGATTTTAAGAAATAAAACCAATCAGTTATCAGGATGGCGGCTAAACAAAACTCAACGCGATTTCATTCTCAGCCTGTATGAAATCGATCAAGAGAAGAAGTGAATAATCGTCGCGATTATTCGCTGTGAAAGCCGGTGTCTGCTGATGCCGGGCGTGATTATGGAAACTGCGGGATCTCGATAACATGAATAATATCTCAGTAACCCCAAAAGGTGGGACCGTTGCTTCTGAGCTGAGTGGAAATCAAGTTAATTTGACCGCTCCGAGTTTGGTGAAGCTGCATCTTAATCAGTCTGATATTAAGTCTTTCACACGCAATGGTAATGATTTAGTCGTCACCACGAAGTCTGGTGAAGTGGTTGTTATTCATAATTTTTATAGCCCGAATGGCGATAGCGATCTGGTTCTGCAGGACGATCGCGGCGCCATGTGGTGGGTTGAAGATCCCGGTACAGAAGGTTTCCAGTACGTTTCAATCGACAGCACCGAAGGACTGTTAGCGGAAAACACCACCAATAACGGCACCATTGCTGCCTTTGGTATCGGTGGTGCGGCCCTGGCGGGCTTAGGTGCGCTGTTTGCCGGTTCAGGTGGTGGTGGCGGTAATGCCTCGCCGACCAATCCCGATGACGGTAACAACGGCGGCAATCCCACCAACCCAACTAATCCTACCAACCCAACCAATCCCACCGATCCCGGTGGAAACGACACTACGCCGCCAACCGCCATCACGGATTTGGTGATCAACGACGCCGTAGGTCCGTACCAGGGCGCGATTGGCGCGGGTGCCATTACCGATGACAACACACCCACGCTGAGCGGCACCGCTGAAGCGGGCGCGATTGTCAGCATCTACGATGGCAGCACGCTGCTCGGCACTGTCACCGTTGGCGCCGATGGCCGCTGGAGCTTTACCACGCCAGCGCTGGCGGAGGGTCAGCATAGTTTGACCGCTACCGTCACCGACGCGGCGGGGAACACCAGCCCAGCGACCAATCCGGTGGATTTCACCGTGGATACCGTGGCGCCCGCAACGGTTGGCGACCTGAGCGTTATTAACAACAGCGGCTCGACTGCGCAGCCCATACCTAACGGCGGCGCGACCAAAGACACCACGCCAGTGCTGAGCGGAACGGCGGAAGCGGGCTCGATTATCACCATCCGCGATGGCGATACGGTGCTCGGCAGTGTCACCGTGGGCAGCAATGGCGCATGGAGTTTTACCAGCCCAGCGCTGGGTGAGGGCAGCCATACGTTGAGCATCACCGCCACCGATGCGGCGGGCAACGTCAGCACGCCAGCGACCATCACTTTCACCGTGGATACGCAAGCGCCAGCAGCAGTCATCGACCTGCAGGTTAACGATAATTCAGGCGGCAGCGGCGGCACCGTAAATAACGGCGGGACGACCGATGACAACACGCCGACGCTTACCGGCAGCGGTGAAGTGGGCGCAATCGTCAGCGTTTATGATGGGCAAACGCTGCTGGGTACGGCGGTGGTGGGTTCCGATGGCAACTGGAGTTACACCACCAGCGCTCTGAGTAACGGCAGCCACAGCCTGACTGTGACCGTGACCGATGCGGCTGGCAACGTCAGTGCGCCATCTGTCCCTTATGAGATCACCGTGCAGGCGGCTATTCCGCCGGCCACAACGTCGCTGGAAATCACCGATGATTCCGGCAACACGCTGGTGCAGCTCAGCAACGGTGCCAGCACTCACGACAACACGCCAACGCTGAGCGGCCTGGCCACGGCGGGTGCGCTGATCACGCTGTATAACGGAACCACAGTGCTGGGTAGCGTGGTCGCGGACAGCGATGGTCAGTGGACCTTTACCCCAACTGCGTTGGCTGACGGTTCCTACGCGCTGCACGCCACCGTCGATAACAACGCGGGCAGCGTGACGCAAACGCCAACTATCACCATCACGGTGGATACCGTCGCGCCCGCTGCGGCTGGTGGCGTAACGCTGAGCGATAACGATGGCAGCACGCTACAACCGATTGTCGCCGGTGGCGCGACCAATAACACCACGCCGGTGCTGAGCGGCACCGCTGAACCGGGCAGCACCGTCACCGTGCGTGATGGCGATACCGTGCTCGGTACGGCAACCGTGGGCAGCAATGGGTCATGGAGCTTCACTGCGCCGACCTTAACCGAAGGCGGTCACAGCCTGACCGCCACGGTCACCGACGCGGCAGGTAATGTGGGTCCAACCTCGACGCCGATCGCCTTTACCGTGGATACTCAGCCACCTGCGGGTGCCAGTAATGTGGTGATCAGCGATAACGTCGGTGCTGCAACCGGCCCAATCACCGCGGGCGGCACCACCGACGACAGCACACCCACGCTATCCGGTAACGGTGAAGCCAACGCCATCGTCAAAATTTATGATGGCAGCACGCTGCTCGGCAGCGTCACCGTTGGCAACGACGGCACCTGGAGCTTTACTACGCCAACGTTGAGCAACGGTAGCCATTCGCTCAGCGTAACGGTGACCGATGCGGCAGGTAACGTCAGCCCGGCGACAACCGGTGTTGGCTTCACCGTCAACGCTGGCGTACCGCCAACCACCAGCACGCTGGAAATCACCGATGACAGCGGCAGCACACTTCGCCTGTTGCCAGAAGGTTCCAGCACGCAGGACACCACGCCAACCTTGAGCGGTCTGGCCTCGGCGGGCGCGCTCATCGAGTTATATAACGGCACCACGCTGCTCGGCAGCACCGTCGCGGGTGCGGATGGGCAATGGAGCTTTACGCCAGCTACCGCGCTGGCTGACGGGACTTATGCCTTCCACGCCACGGCCACTGATACCAATGGCAATGTGACCGATTCCGGCACCCTCAACATCACTATTGATAACACCGCGCCGGCAGCGGCTGGCGACTTACAATTGAGCGATAACAGCGGCAGCACCGTGGTACCCATTGCCTCTGGCGGCACCAGCAATGACAACACGCCAACCTTGAGCGGCACCGCAGAACCGGGCAGCACCGTTACCGTGCTGGATGGCACCAACGTGATCGGCAGCGCAACGGTGGGCAGCGACGGCAGCTGGAGCTTCACCTCGCCAACCCTGAGTGACGGCAACCACAGCCTCACCACCACCGTCACCGATCCGGCCGGTAACACCGGTCCGGCGTCGCCAGCCGTTACTTTAACAGTGGATACCACGCCGCCAGCCGTTATTGCCGATGTAGTGATCGAAGATAGCGTCGGCGCGGTTCAAGGGCCGTTAACGTCCGGCGATACCACCGATGACCGCGCACCAACCCTTAGCGGCACCGGCGAGCCGAATGCCACCATCAGTATTTACGATGGCACCACGCTGCTGGGTAACACCACCGTGGACACCGACGGCACATGGCGTTTCACCACGCCAGCGTTGAGCAATGGCAGCCATACCTTCACCGTCACCGCTACGGACAGCGCCGGTAACGTCGGCCCAGCCAGTCCGCCGATTGTGATCAACGTTGATGCGGCTATTCCGCCAGCCACATCGTCGCTGGAAGTGACGGATGAAAACGGCAATATCGTGGGTCAACTGACTGACGGCGGCAGCACCAACAATGACAGCCCGGTATTAACCGGTTTGGCGGGGCCCGGCAATATCATAACCCTGTATGACGGCACCACCGTGCTGGGCAGCACCACGGCGGGCAGTAACGGTCAGTGGATTTTCTATGTCACCGGTTTAGGCAATGGTCCGCATGCGTTGCACGGCACCATTACTGATGCCAACGGCAACGTCACTGATACCGCAACCATTAACATCACCGTCGATACTATTGCGCCCGATGCCGCAACCGACGTGGAACTCACCAACGATGCGGGCAGCATTACGCAGCCAGTTACCGCTGGCGGGGCCAGCAATGATGCGACACCAGTCTTAAGCGGCAGCGCGGAAGCGGGCAGCACCGTTACTATCCTTGATGGCACCACCGTGTTGGGTACCGTGACGGTCGGCAGCGACGGTAACTGGAGCTTTACCACACCGACGCTGGCGGAGGGCAATCACAGCCTGAGCACCACCGTGACCGATGCGGCGGGCAATGTTAGCCCGGCGACTACACCGATCGCCTTCAGCGTAGATACCACCGCGCCAGCGCCGGTCAGCGGTTTGGTGGTCAATGATAACGTCGGCGGCAGCACCGGTCCGTTGACTTCGGGCACTATCACCGACGACAGCACGCCAACCCTGAGCGGCACCGCCGAAGCGGGATCGGTGGTGCGCGTTTATGACGGCACCACGCTACTGGGCTCAGCGACAGCGGGCAGCGACGGTAGCTGGAGCTTCACGCCAGATGCCGCGCTGACTAACGGCCAACACAGCCTGACCACCACCGTCACCGATGCGGCAGGCAATGTTAGCCCGTCGTCGCCGGTATTTACCCTCAATGTCGATGCTGGCGTTCCGGCGACCAGCAGCCTGCTGGTGGTGACCGACGACAGCGGCAGCACGCTGGTTGAACTGCCAAACAACTCCAGCACTAACGACACCACGCCGATTCTTAGCGGCCAGGCGGGCGCGGGCGATCTGATCACGCTGTATAACGGCACCACCCTCATTGGCAGCACGGTCGCGGGTAGCGATGGGCAGTGGAACTTCACACCTGCGGCGCTGGCCGATGCCACTTACGCTTTCCATGCGGTCGCCACTAACGCGACGACCGGCGTGGAGACCGATTCGCCAACCATCAACATCACTATTGATACCGTGGTGCCGACCGCGCCAACCGGCGTGGCGCTGGAAGATGGTGCAGGTGTGCCGATCCCGGAAGGCAGCAGCACTAACACCAACACGCCAACGCTAACCGGCAGCGGTGAAGTGGGCAGCACGGTCACCATCTCGGATGGCACTACCGTGCTCGGCACCACCACGGTGGGCAACGATGGCAACTGGAGTTACACCACGCCACCGCTGAGCGATGGTGGTCACAGCCTGACCTCAACCGTTACCGATCCGGCGGGCAATACCGGCCCGGCTTCAACGCCGGTGACCGTGACCGTTGATACCCAACCGCCAGCGGCGGCGGGCAATGTGCAGTTCACCAACGACGACGGCACGCCGCTGGCTTCAGGTAGCACTACCGGCGATACCACGCCAACCCTGAACGGCACCGCCGAACCGGGCAGCACCGTGACGGTGAGCGATGGCACTACGGTGCTGGGCACCGCAACCACCGGCACCGACGGCAACTGGAGTTTCACACCAACCGATCCGCTGAGTGAAGGGCAGCACAATCTCACCACCACCGTCACTGATACTGCCGGTAACGTCGGCCCTTCATCGTCAGTGGTGATTGTGATTGTGGATACCACGCCACCGGCAGCGGCGACCGATTTGCAACTGAGCAACGATGGCAGCGGCACGCTGGTGCCGGTCGCGGATGGCGGCACCACCAACGATGTCACGCCGGTGTTGAGCGGTCGTGCGGAGCCGGGCAGCGTCGTGACGGTGTCTGATGGCAGCACGGCGTTGGGTTCGGTGACCGTCGGCAACGATGGCAACTGGAGCTTTACCTCTCCGGCGCTCGGCGATGGCTCACACAGCCTGACCACCACCGTGACCGATGCGGCGGGCAATACCGGCGCGGCCAGCGCGCCATTGACCTTCACCATCGATACCACGGCACCGCCAGCACCGGGCGGTGTGCAGCTGAGTAACGACAGCAGCGGCACGTCTGTTCCTATTCCCTCTGGTGCGGCAACCAATGATGCAACGCCAGTATTGAGCGGCACCGCAGCAGCGGGCAGCACCATTACCGTTTCTGATGGCGCTACCGTACTCGGTACCGTCACTGTCGGCAGCGGCGGAACATGGAGCTTCACCACGCCAGCGCTGAACGAGGGCAATCACAGCCTGACCGCCACCGTTACCAGTCCGGCGGGCAACACCGGTGCGCCCTCTGCGCCCATTGTGGTCACCGTGGATATCACGCCACCTGCGGCGGCAACGGGTCTGCAACTCAGCAACAACGAAGGAGCGACGCCGGTACCGATTGCTGCGGGCGGCACCACTAATGACACCACACCTGCGCTGAGCGGCATCGCAGAAGCGGGCAGCATCGTCACGGTGAGTGATGGCACGACCGTGATCGGCAGCGCAGCCGTTGGCAGTGATGGCAGCTGGAGCGTGATCCCAACCGCACCGTTGACGGCGGGAGAGCACACGCTTACTGCGACCGTCACCGATCCGGCCGGTAACGTTGGCCCGGCATCGACTCCGATCACCGTCAACATTGACACCACTCAGCCTCCAGTGGCGGGCAGCGTGGTGCTGAACAATGACAACGGCGGCACGCCAGTGCCGATTGCGTCCGGCGGCGCCACCAATGACACCACGCCGGTGCTCAGCGGTAGCGCAGCGGCGGGCAGCACCGTCACCGTACTGGATGGCACCACCGTGCTCGGCACCGTTGTGGTTGGCAGCGGCGGCAGCTGGAGTTTCAGCACTCCGGCGTTGAGCGAAGGCGCGCACAGCCTGACCACCACCGTCACCAGCGCATCGGGTAACGTCAGCGATCCGTCTGCGCCGATTAACTTCACCGTGGATACGCAGCCACCGGCAACCTCAACCGGCCTGCAGCTGAGTAACGATGGCGGCACGGCGATTGCCGCTGGCGGCATCACCAACGACAACACGCCGGTGTTGCGCGGCAGCGCCGAAGCGGGCAGCACCGTCACGGTACTTGATGGCACCACCGTGCTGGGGACCGCCACGGCGGACACCGACGGCAACTGGAGCTTTACGCCAACGGCCGCGCTGGGCGAGGGCGCACACAGCCTGACCACCACCGTCACCGATGCGGCGGGCAACAGCAGCGGCGCATCCACGCCGGTTACCTTTACCGTGGATACCACACCGCCAGCCGCCGCCACCGATCTGCAGCTCAGCAATAACAACAGCGGCACGGCGATTCCTGTTGATACCGGCGGTCGCACCAACGACAGCACGCCAGTGTTGAGCGGCAGTGCCGAAGCGGGCAGCGTCGTCACGGTGCGTGATGGCACCGAGGTACTGGGCAGCACCACCGTCGGCACCGATGGCAAATGGAGCTTCACTCCGGCCAATCCGCTGGACGAGGGCGCGCACAGCCTGACCGCTACCGTCACCGATCCGGCCGGTAACGTCGGCCCGGCCTCTACGCCGTACGCGGTTACCATCGATATCACCGCGCCGCCAGCCGTGATTACGGTGGTACTCAGTAACGATCAGGGCAGCACGCCAACGCCAATCGTCTCGGGCGGAGCCACTAACGACACCACGCCGGTACTGAGCGGTACCGCCGAGGCGGACAACATCATCATCGTGCGTGACGGCACCACCGTGCTGGGCTCGACGATTGTTGGCACCGATGGAACCTGGAGTTTCACTTCACCAGCGCTGAGCCAGGGCGCGCACAGCCTGACGGCAACCGTCACTGACGCCGCAGGCAACAGCAGCGCTCCGTCTACGGCAATCGCCTTTACCGTCGATACCGAGGCACCGAATGCGGCGACAGGGCTGCAACTGAGCAATGATTCCGGCCAAACGCCGGTACCGATTGCTGCAGGCGGCGCCACCAACGACACCACACCGGTGTTGAGCGGCAGCGCTGAAGCAGGCAGCATCGTGATTGTTTCTGACGGCAGCAACGTGCTGGGCTCGGTTGTGGTCGGCAGCGGCGGCAGCTGGAGCTTCACTTCGCCGGAGCTGGGCGAGGGCGATCACAGCCTGACCACCACGGTGACCGATGCTGCAGGTAACGTCAGTTCGCCGTCCGCGGCCCTGAACTTCAGTATTGATACCACGCCGCCGGTGGCGCCGGGCGCGATCGCGCTGAACAACAACAACGGCAGTTCACCGGTTGCGATTGCCGCGGGCAGCAGCACCAACGATGCCACTCCGGCGATCAGCGGTACCGCAGCAGCCGGCAGCACCGTGACCGTGCTGGATGGCGCTACCGTGCTGGGCACCGCGATTGTTGGCAGTAACGGACAGTGGAGCTTCACCACGCCAACGCTGGGTGAAGGTGCGCACAGCCTGACGGCGACCGTCACCGATCCTGCCGGTAACATCGGTCCTGCCTCCGCAGCAATCGCCTTTAACGTTGATACCGTTGCGCCTGTTGCGGCAACCGGGCTGGCGCTGAACAACGACAACGGCGGTTCGCCGGTGCCGATTGCCAATAACGGCACCACCAACGACAACACGCCAGCGTTGAGCGGTACCGCAGAAGCCAACAGCATTGTGATTGTGTCTGACGGCACCACCGTGCTGGGCAGCGCCGTCGCCGATGCGCAGGGCGCCTGGAGCTTCTCACCCAGTCTGACCGATGGCACGCACAACCTGAGCGTGACGGTGCGTGACGCCGCAGGTAACACCGGACCGGCAAGCAGCACCATCACCGTCACCGTAGATACCGTGGCACCACCAGCGGCGACCGGCCTGACGCTGACCAACGATATTGGTACACCCGTTAGCATTCCGAACGGCGGGCTCACCAACGACAGCACACCGGTGCTGAGCGGTTCTGGACAAGCGGGCAGCATCATCACCGTATCCGATCAAAACGGCGTGTTGGGATCCACCACCGTTGGGGCGGGCGGAACCTGGACCTTCACGCCAGCGAGCGCGCTGGCGGATGGAACCCATACCTTTAGCGTCACGGCCAGCGATGCGGCAGGAAACGTCAGTGCGCCGAGCACCATTGGTGTCGTGATTGATGCCACACCGCCAGATGCGGCGCTGAACGTGGTGGCCAGTAATGATGAAGGCACGTCGCCGGTGGCTATTACCAACGGCGGCTTCACCAACGACAACACGCCATTCCTCACCGGTACCGCCGAAGCGGGCAGCACGGTGATTATCCGTGACGGCACAACCATCATCGGTAGCGCTTCGGTGGGCAGCAACGGCCAGTGGAGCTTCACCTCACCCACGCTGGATGAGGGCGCGCACAGCCTGAGCACCACCGTGGTGGATGCGGCGGGCAATGTGAGTACAGCGTCACCGGCGATTGATTTTACCGTCGACAGCGTGGTTCCAGCGCCAGCCACGCTGGTGGTGAACAATGACAACAGCGGGACGCCCGTACTGGTGCCGAACGGCGCCACCACCAGCGACAACACGCCGTTGCTGAGTGGCACAGCGGAAGCGGGCAGCCTGGTCACTCTTTATGATGGCACCACCGTTATCGGCTCGACCACCGCAACGGCGGGCGGAACCTGGAGCTTCAGCTCACCGACCTTAACTGAGGGTTCGCATACGCTGACCGCTACCGTAACCGATGAGGTCGGCAACGTCAGTTCGCCATCCTCGACCTTTACCGTGGTGGTGGATGCCACCGCACCGCAGCCGGCTGACGATCTGCTGCTGCAAAATAACAATGGTGGCTCACCGGTGACCATTGCCGATGGCGGCATTACCAATGACAGCACACCAGCCATCAGCGGCACGGCGGAAGCCAACGCGATTGTTCGCGTCTATGACGGCACTACCTTAGTGGGTTCAGCCGTAGCAGGCAGCAACGGCGCATGGAGCATCACCACCAGCGCGCTGACGGACGCAACGCATACGCTGAATGTCACCGTAACCGATGCGGCGGGCAACGTGAGCGCCAATGCCTCGGTATCACTGACGGTGGACACCTCTACGCCGGCAGCGGTGTCGAGCTTTGCTATTTACAATAATGCGGCCACTACCACCGTGCAGGTGGCGGATGACGGTGACTCCAACGACAACACGCCTTTGCTGAGCGGAACCGGTGTAGCGGGCACCATCATCAACATCTACGAGGGCAGCGATCTTCTTGGCACCACCACGGTAGGCGAGAACGGCGAGTGGCGCTTTGAAACTGCGGCTTTAGATGATGGCCAGCACAGCTTCACCGTTTCAGTCACCAACGCTGCGGGGACGACGGGCCCGGAAGCGATACCGATTACGATTAATATTGATACGGCTGCACCGGCAACGGTCAGCGATCTTGTCGTAACAGACGATGAGGGGGGCAGCACCGGTCCGTTGACGTCGGGTGACACCACCGATGACAGCACGCCAACGCTGAGCGGCTCCGCTGAAGCGGGCAGCCGAGTATCGGTTTACGATGGCACCACGCTGCTGGGCACCGTGATCGCTACTGGCGGCACATGGAGCTTCACGCCGGGCAGCGCGCTCTCTAACGGCGAGCATAACTTCACCTTCACAGTGACCGATGTAGCAGGCAACGTCAGCGCGGCAAGCAGTCCGGCGTTTACGCTCAATATCACGGCGGATCTGCCGCCAGCGGTCAGTACGCTGGTGATCACCGACGATAGCGGCAATTCACTGGTTACCGTGAATGACGGCGCCAATATCAAGGACGGCACGCCGGTATTAACCGGCGCGGCAGATGTGGGGGATGTGATTACCATTCACGATGGTGCTACCGTGTTGGGTAGCGTTACCGTCGGTGCGACCGGACAGTGGACCTTCACGCCAACGCTGAATGATGGACCGCACGGCATCTATGTCACCACGGTCAATTCAGTGGGTAATCCGGGCGCAACCTCGCCAACGGTGAATTTCACTATTGATACCGTGGCACCGCTTGCAGCAACTAACCTCTCTGCCGCTAATAACAATGACGGCGTAACCGTGCCCATTGCTAACAATGGCACCACCAACGACAGTACCCCGCGGCTCGCCGGTCTCGCGGAAGCCAACGGCATTGTTACGATTTATGACGGCAACACGGTTATCGGCTCAACGGTCGCCAATGGTAGCGGTGAGTGGGACTTCACGTCGCCAACGCTGAGTCAGGGCGGACATGCGCTGAGCGTCACCGTGACGGATGCGGCGGGTAACGTCAGTCCACGCTCTGATGTTGTGAACCTCACGGTCGATACCGTGGCACCCAACGCTTCGACGCTGGTGGTCACCAACGACGTCACCAGCACAGTGGTGCCAAATGGCGGTTCGACCAACGACAACACGCCGACGCTGAGCGGTACCGCAGAAGTTGGCAGTGTGATCACCGTTTACGACGGTACGACCTTGCTCGGTTCGGTTGCTGCCGGAACAGGCGGAGCATGGAGCTTTATTTCACCGGTACTGGGCGAAGGCAGCCATCCGCTCACCGTGCGCGTGACAGATGCAGCCGGTAACACCAGCGTGGCATCCAGCACGGCAACGGTGATTGTGGATACCGTCGTACCAACGGCGGTGAGCGGTTTGACTGCTGCCAACAACAACGGCAGTTCGCCGGTGACCATCGCTGCGGGGGGTAGCACCAACGACAACACGCCAGCACTGAGCGGTACGGCAGATGCGGGCAGCGTGGTGGTGATCCGTGATGGCACCGACGTTATCGGTTCTGTCACCGCAGGCAGCAACGGCGCATGGAGCTTCACGTCACCCACGCTGGCTGATGGTCTGCATACCCTGAACGTGACGGCGACCGATCTCGCCGGTAACGTCAGCCCGAATGCGGCGATCAGCTTCACTGTGACCACGGCAGCGCCAACGCCAGTCACCGATCTGGTGGTTTCTGACAACGTAGGTGCAACACAAGGGGCACTCACCAGCGGTGCGGCGACCGATGACAACACGCCAACGCTGAGCGGTAATGCCACCGCTGGCAATATCGTGATTATCTCGGAAGGCACCACGGTGTTGGGTTCTGTGGTGGCGGGCAGCAATGGTGCGTGGAGCTTTACCACTGCCGCATTGAGCGACGGATCGCATCCGTTGAGCGTGACGGTGCGCGATGCAGCCGGTAACACCAGCGCGGCGACCAACTTCACGGTCAATGTCGATACGGTGGCGCCAGCCAACGCAACCTTGTTAATCACTAATGATCTCACCAGCACCACGGTGCCGAATGGTGGTGCAACCAACGACAGCACGCCAACGCTGAGCGGTACGGCGGAAGTGGGCAGCCGCGTATCAATCTACGATGGCAGCACGCTGCTGGGTACGGCGGTGGCAGGCAGCAACGGCGCATGGACCTTCACCACCGACGTCCTGACGCAAGGCTCTCATTCACTGAGCGTCACGGTCACCGATGCGGCGGGTAACGTCAGCGGCAGCACCTCGGCCACGGTGATTATCGATACCGTCGCGCCGGGGGCGGTGTCCGGTTTGGCCGCGGCCAACAACAACGGCAGTACGCCGGTGGCGATTGCCAATAACGGCAGCACCAATGACAACACGCCAGCGCTGAGCGGTACGGCAGAAGCGGGCAGTCTGGTGATTATCCGCGATGGCACCTCGATTATCGGTTCTGTTACCGCAGGCACTAACGGCGCATGGAGCTTCACCACGCCAACGCTGGCGGAGGGGGCGCACACCTTCAACGTCACGGCGACGGATGCAGCGGGCAATGTCAGCCCGAATGCAACGCTGACTCTGACGGTGGATACCGTGGCACCGGCGCCCGTCACTAACCTGGTGATCAACGATAATGTGGGCGGCATTCAGGGGCCACTGGCGGACGGTGCGGTGACCGATGATGCCACACCAACGCTGAGCGGTACGGCGGAAGCGAATGCGATTGTCACTATCTACGACGGCACCACGGTGCTGGGTTCAGTGGTGGCCGGCACGGGCGGTGCGTGGAACTTCACCACTACCACGCTAGGCAACGGTGTGCATCCGCTGAGCGTAACGGTGAAAGATGCGGCGGGTAACACCAGTGCCGCCACCACGCCGGTTTCCATCACGGTAGACACCGTGGCGCCAGCGGCCTCAACGCTGGTGATCACTAACGACATCACCAGTACCACGGTGCCGAGTGGTGGCTTCACCAACGACAACACCCCAACGCTGAGCGGCGTGGCGGAAGCGGGCAGCCGCGTATCGATTTATGATGGCGCGACGTTGCTGGGGACGGCGATTGCGAATGGCACAGGCGCGTGGACCTTCACCACCGACGTACTCTCCACCGGCACGCATCCACTCAGCGTTACGGTCACCGACGCGGGCGGTAACGTTAGTGGCAGTACCTCGGCCTCGGTAACCATCGATACCACGCCGCCAGCGGCAGTCACCAATCTGGTGGCCGCTAACAATAACGGCAGTACGGCGGTGACCATTCCGAACAACGGCGTGACCAACGACAATACGCCGCTGTTGACCGGATCCGGCGAGATTGGCGCGAAGATCAGCGTTTACGATGGCACCACGCTGCTGGGCACCACCACGGTGGGCAGCGGTGGCACATGGAGCTTCGTCTCGACGGCGCTGAGCAACGGTGCGCACACCTTGAACGTTACGGCAACCGATGCGGCGGGCAACGTGAGCCCGAACGCCTCAACCACCCTGACGATTGATACCGTGGCGCCGAATCCGGTGACCAATCTGGTGATCAATGATGATGTCGGCACTATTCAGGGGCCGCTGGCGAACGGTGCCTTCACCGATGACGCCACGCCAACCCTGAGCGGCACGGCGGAAGCCAACGCGATTGTGACCATCTACGACGGTACCACCGTGATAGGTTCCACCACCGCCAATGGTTCAGGTGCCTGGAGCTTCACCACCGCGACCCTGAGCAACGGCCCCCATCCGCTGAGCGTGACGGTGACCGATGCAGCGGGTAACACCAGTGCGGCATCGGCGACGGTTTCCATTACGGTGGATACCGTGGCTCCAGCGGCGTCAACGCTGGTGATCACCAATGATGTCACCAGTACCGTGGTGCCGAGCGGCGGTGCTACCAACGACACCACGCCAACGTTGAGCGGCGTGGCGGAAGCGGGCAGCCGCGTCTCGATCTACGATGGTGGCACCTTGTTAGGCACGGCGATTGCGGGCAGCACTGGCGCATGGACCTTCACCACCGCCGCGCTCACGCAGGGCACGCATCCATTGAGCGTGACGGTAACGGACACGGCCGGTAACGTCAGCGGGACGACGTCGGCGTCGGTCATTATCGATACCACGCCGCCAGCGGCGGTCACTAACCTGGTCGCTGCCAATAACAACGGCAGCACGGCGGTGACCATTCCGAATAACGGCATCACCAACGACAGCACGCCGCTGTTGACCGGTAACGGTGAAGTCGGGGCACGGATCAGCGTGTACGACGGCACCACACTGCTGGGTACCACCACGGTGGGCAGCGGCGGCACATGGAGCTTCGTCTCGACTACGCTGAGCAACGGCACGCACACGCTGAACGTGACGGCGACCGATGCGGCGGGCAACGTCAGCCCGAACGCCTCGACCACGCTGCGCATCGACACCGTGGCGCCAACGGCCAGTACGCTCACCATTACCGACGACGCCGGCAGCACGCCGGTGACGCTGACCAATGGCGCCTACACCCGTGATACCACGCCAGTGCTGAACGGCACGGCGGAAGTGGGCACGATTGTCACCATCTACGATGGCACCACCGCGCTGGGTTCAGTAACGGTCGGTGCCGGTGGCAGCTGGACTTACACCCCCAGCGCACTGGCGAACGGCGCGCATCCGTTGAGCGTAACGGTGACCGATTCGGCGGGTAACGTCAGCACCGGTAACACGGCGGTGACGGTGAACGTTGATACTGTGCCGCCTGCGGCGGTAAGTGGCCTTGCAATCAACGGTGCCGGTACCACGGTCACCGGTAGCGGTGAAGTGGGGGCAACGGTAACGGTACGTGATGCGGGCGGTAACGCGCTGGGTACAACGACGGTAGGCAGCGGCGGTTCATGGTCGGTGAGCCTGAGTACGGCGCAAACCACCGGTGCTTCGCTGTCGGTGATTCAGACTGACCGCGCAGGCAACGTATCGACCAGCACCCCGCTGACCGGTGCGATTCAAATCGTGGCGGCGAATGATGTCAACGAAGTGGATTACACCACCCAAATCGGCACCATCACCAATGCCAATACCAGTTCGACCAGCGTCGCATTGCTGAGCGTTAACCTCGGCAGCGTGCTGGGTGTGGGAGTATTGAGCAGCACTAACGCCTATATGTTTAACGTTGGCGCAGGGGATACGCGCACGGTGACATTACACGCCTCGGCCACCAGCCTGGCGGCGCTGACATCGACTTACACCTTGTACCTCTATCAACAGCAGGCGAACGGCACCTGGGCGCTGAAATCCAGCAACGCCAACTACATCACCACGGTTCTGACCATTGGTACACAAACCGGTGGCAACGTGACTTACAGCAACCTCGGTACAGGTAACTATGCCGTGCTGTTAGGCACCAGCACCGGCGTTGGCGTGTTGCCATCGACTACCGTCACCACCACGTCGGATATTACGACGCTGGCGTTGACCGTGGCGGCAACTGTCACCGGCAACCTGTTGACCAACGATACCAGCTCCGTCGCCGGTACGGTGCCGAACGGTACGGTGGTCACCCAGGTGACTGGCAATGCGATTGCGGCTACCGGTAACACGGTGATCACCAGCAGCTACGGTACGCTGACCATCGATTCGCACGGTAACTACACCTATACGCTGAAGGCGGGACTGGATGCCGATCTGGTGCCAGCCACCGACGTCTTCACCTATTCGGTGCGTGATGCCAGCGGCGCGGTGACCTCGGCCAGCCTGACGGTGAACCTGCACAACGGTGCATCCACCAGCACGCTGCTGGCGATCAACAGTCTGGTGGCCGAAGCCACCAATGACCACGACGCCAGCGGCAGCATCTACGGTTCAGCATCGGGCACGCACACCGGAACCTTGAGTATCACTAATGAACACGGCGATATCACCACGGTTCACAGCGTGGGTTCCACATCGGTTGCTGGGGACTTTGGTGTGCTGAGTATTGCCGCCAACGGTAACTACACCTATTCACTGAATGCGGGCGTGGATGGACAATCCATTACCCATAAAGAGGTGTTCAGTTACACCCTGGCGGCGAGCGATGGCACCATCACCACGCAGTCGTTCACCATTGAGCTGCATCCAACTATCACAGGAACCACGGGGGCTGACACGCTAACCGGCGGTGCCTACGACGACACCATCACCAGCGGTGCCGGCGCAGATACGTTGGTGTATCACTTACTGGCGAGTGCGGATGCTACCGGCGGTAACGGTCACGATACCTGGACCGACTTCAATGTCGCGCAAGGCGACAAAATTGACGTCAGTAACTTGCTTATCGGCTGGAATGATTCCACAAGTAATATTAATGATTTCGTGAAAGTGGATCATACTTCAGATGGCAATACGGTGCTCTCCATTGACCGTGATGGTACCGGTACGGGTTACAGCACCACTCAGCTGATTACGCTGGAAGGCGTGAACGTTTCTCTGGAGGAGCTGCTGCAACAACCGCACCAAAACCACACGGCGTAATCGCTCTGTGATGCAGGGATGCAGTTAGGGCACAGGGATGTGCCCCTTTCTCTTTATTGACTGGTGGACTATCGATGGAACTGATGCACTCAGGCGCAACTTTTCGCCGTTCGTTTAAGCTCAGCGTTCTCTGTGCGGGCATGGCTTTACTTTACAGTTCTCCACTTTTAGCGGCCAGTGACGCGTTAACCCGGGCGGGGCACATCACCTCAGCAGGTTTAGCGCAACAGCAAGAACTGCCTTCATTAACCGGTGAAGTGGCGGAACCCGCCCTTGCCAACGTCCCCGACTTTCTCACCATCAACCAGGCGGTACAGCGCGCCGTTCAGTGGCATCCCGATATTGCTCAGGCAGTAGGAAAAATGCTGGAGCAGGCCAATCAGGTTGATGTGGCGAAAGCCAAATACTATCCACAAATCAGTGCCGGCATGAACAACGGCTACAGCAACGCCTACAGCGAAAAGGGCTTCAGCCCGTCGTTTGTGCTGTCGGTTTCACAGATGTTGTATGACTTCGGCAAGGTCAGCAGTTCGGTGCGTTCCGCCGAAGCGGGCGTGGCGCAGGAGCAGGCCAACGTGCTGGTGAGCATTGATACCGTGGCGCACGATACCGCCGCGGCGCTGGTGGAAGTGCAGGGTTATCAGCAACTGGTCAAAATTGCGCGTGAGCAGCTCACGGCGCTGAGTAAGATTGGCGATCTGGCGCGCCAGCGTAATGAAGAGGGCGCGGCGTCGCTTTCGGATGCCACCCAAACCGATGCGCGTATCGAAGGCGCGCGTACCACCCTAACGCAGTATCAAGCCAACCTCGACCGCTGGCGCGCCACGCTGGCAACCTATCTTGGCTGGCCGCTGGTGAAAAAGGTCAGCGACGATTTTCCCACCAAACTCACCCAGTCCTGTCAGGTGGCGAAAGCCGATGACAAGCTCAATCCGTCGGTGCTGGCGGCCTGGGCGCAGGCCAATCAGGCGCAGGCCAAGCTCGATAATGCTAACGCGCAAAACATGCCAACCATCTCGCTGGAACCGCAGGTGACGCATTATCTCAATAATCACTACTCCGGCAGCGAATCGCTGGATCGCACCCAATATTCGGCGTTTGTGAAAGTGGAAATGCCGCTCTATCAGGGCGGCGGCATCACCGCCAGCCGGGACGCGGCCGCCAATGCATTGCAGGCCGCCAATGCGGCCGTCAACTCGGCGCGACTTAAAGCGCGTCAGCAGTTGAGTGAGTCGCAGAACGCGTCGCAAAGCCTGGCGCTCAGCCTGGCGATCATGGGACGGCAACAGACGCTGGGCGAGAAAACCCAGTCGCTCTATCAGGATCAGTATCTGCAACTCGGCACCCGTCCGCTGCTGGACGTGCTCAACGCCGAGCAGGAAGTGTTCCAGACCCGTTTCACATTGCAGCAAACCATCAGCCAGTTACGCTCACTGCAGCTCGATTGCCTCTACAGCACCGGGCATATGCGGTCGGCGTTTGCTTTGAATAATCAGCGGATCCAGTCCGTGGAGATCCAGCCATGACGCAATTACAGATTCCCGACGCGCCTGATAGCGCGTCCGGGGGAAACGTGCCCTTACACGGATGGGCCACCGCAATCATCCTGATCGCCAGCCATTATCGCTTGCCCTGTTCGCCGGGCATGATCATGGCCGCTGCCGAATGGCAGGGCAAACAGTCGCGCGATAAAGCGTTACGCCATCTGGCGCGCCAGGCCGGCTTATCGCTGCAATTATATGAAGAGAATAAGTGGGAGATCACCAGCTGGCGCTTGCCGCTGGCGATCGAGCTGGCCGACGGTCAGGTGGGCGTTATCACCCAGTTTGATGGCGACGATGAAGTGCGGGTGCATTTTGCCGGTGATGAACAGCCAGCACCAATTGCGCTGGAGACGTTGCTGCCGGAAATCCGCTTTGCCGCCGCGCTGCGTCCGGTTACCGCCGCCAAAGATAGCCGCGTCGATCGCTATCTCGCCACGGTAAAACCGGATTGGCTGCGCCGTTTGGTGCTGCACGATCTGCGGCCGTACGGCTACGTGATGCTCGGATCCTTCCTGATCAACCTGCTGGCGCTGGTCGGCATTATCTTCTCGATGCAGGTGTACGATCGGGTGATTCCGGCGCAGTCCTATCCCACGCTGTATGTGCTGTATATCGGCGTGATCATCTCGGTGGTGTTCACTTATATTCTGCGCGTTGGACGCGATCACGTGACCGATCTGCTGGGCAAGCGTGCCGATATGCGCGTCTCCGATCGGGTATTTGGTCACGCGCTGCGGTTGCGTAACAGCGCGGTGCCGCGCTCGACCGGCACCTTTATCTCGCAGCTGCGCGAGCTGGAGGCGATCCGCGAAATGGTCACCTCCACCACGGTAACGGCGATTGTCGATATGCCGTTCTTCCTGCTGTTCATGCTGGTGATGGCGATTATTGCGCCGCAGCTGGCGTGGATTGCGCCGGTGGCGGTGCTGCTGATGATCCTGCCGGGCGTGCTGAGCCAGAAGAAGCTGGCGAAGCTGGCGCAGCAGAACCTGAAAGAGTCGACGCTGCGTAATGCGGTGCTGGTGGAGAGCGTGCAAGGGCTGGAAGATATCAAGCTGATGCAGGCGGAAGATCGCTTCCTGCAACAGTGGAACAGCTACATTCGCATTACCGCGCAATCGGGCGTGGAGATGCGCAAAGTGATGCACTCGCTGATTACCTGGGGCGTGACGGTGCAGGGTTTGGTATACGCCAGCGTGATTGTGATCGGTGCGCCGATGGTAATCAACGGCGATATTACCACCGGTGCGATTGTGGCGGCGTCGCTGCTCTCCTCGCGCATGATTGCGCCAATGGCCACGCTGTGTGGCGTGCTGGCGCGCTGGCAGCAGGTGAAAGCGGCAAAAGGCAGCCTCGATGCGCTGATGAATTTGCCGGTGGAAAACAGCAAAGACGAAACGCGGATTCATACGCCGGTGCTGTTTGGTCACTACCAGTTCACCGACGCGATGTTCCGTTACTACACCGATTCGATGAACATCGCGCTGCGCATCAAAAGCCTGACCATCAAACCGGGCGAGCGCATTGCAGTGCTGGGACGCAACGGTTCGGGCAAATCCACCTTGCTGCAGGCGATGATTGGCGGCATCGATCTTGTCGGCGGTGAACTGCGGCTGGATAACCTCAGCCTGCCGCACATTGATGTGGCCGATGTGCGGCGTAACGTTGGCCTGCTGACGCAAAACGCGCGGCTGTTCCACGGCACGCTGCGCGAGAATCTCACCATGGGCGCGGCGCACGCCACCGATGATGCGATCTTTGGCGCGCTTACCGTCAGCGGCGGCGCAGATTTCATTCGTCGTCTGCCGCTCGGCCTCGACCATCCGATTATGGAAGGCGGCGTAGGGCTTTCCGGCGGCCAGCGTCAGTCGCTGCTGCTGGCGCGTATGCTGCTGCGCGATCCCAACATCATCTTGCTGGATGAACCGACGGCGGCACTCGACGATCACACCGAGAAAGAGTTTATCGAACGTCTCGGTCAGTGGCTCAACGGCCGCACTTTGATCGTGGCGACGCACCGTGCGGCGATCCTCGCGCTAGTGGATCGTGTGCTGGTGCTGAAAGAGGGACAACTGGTGATGGACAGCCCGAAAGAGAAAGCCTTGCCGGCACCGCGTGCTAACGGCAGCCTGCCGGAGGCGCAATCATGATCAAACAATTACCGGCAAGACTGCGCTTAGTGACGGCAGCAGAAGTGGATTCCTCCGACGATCTGCTGGGCGAGCTGCGATCCGAAACCCATTACACCGGCGCGGTGCGGCTGATCGTCATCAGCACCGCACTGATCCTCGTTACCGTGATCTGGGCCTGGTTTGGCGTGCTGGATGAAGTCTCAACCGGCACCGGCAAAGTGATTCCCAGCTCGCGCGACCAGGTGCTGCAATCGCTGGAAGGCGGCATCCTCACCGAGCTGTATGTGCACGAAGGCGATCAGGTGCAGGCCGGGCAAGTGGTGGCGCGCCTCGATGCCACGCGCTCGCAATCTAACGTTGGCGAAAGTGCGGCACGCTATCGTGCGGCCTTGGCTGCCGCCTCACGCCTTAATGCGGAAGTGAACGATCAGCCGCTGAGTTTCCCGACAGAGTTGAATAAGTTCCCCGATCTGATGGCGTCAGAAACGCGGCTGTATAAAACCCGCCGCGCACAGCTCACTGATGCGACTGCGCAGTTTAAAGAGTCGCTGGCGCTGGCTAACCGTGAGCTGGCCATCACGCAGCGTCTGGCCAAAACCGGTGCCGCCAGTAGCGTGGAAGTGCTGCGTTTGCAGCGCGATAAATCAGATCTGGAGCTGAAACTCACCGATATGCGTTCGCAATATTACGTGCAGGCGCGCGAGGAGCTGGCGAAAGCCAACGCCGAAGCCGACAGTATGGCGCAAGTGGTGAAAGGGCGTGAAGACACGGTGACGCGTTTGACCATCCGCTCGCCGATGCGCGGCATCGTGAAAAACATCAAAGTCTCCACCGTTGGCGGCGTGGTGCCACCAAATGGCGAGCTGATGAATATTGTGCCGATGAACGATCGTCTGCTGATTGAAGCGCGTTTGTCACCGCGCGATATCGCCTTTATCCGTCCCGGCCAGCGCGCGGTGGTGAAGATCTCGGCGTATGACTACGCCATTTATGGCGGCCTGAACGGCGTGGTGGAGAGCATCTCGCCGGATACCATTCAGGATGAAGTTAAGCCGGAAATTTACTATTACCGCGTCTTTATCCGCACTGATAACGACTACGTGCAGAATAAAGCCGGCAAGCGCTTCTCCATCAGCCCCGGCATGGTTTCGACCGTGGATATCAAGACCGGTGAGAAGACGGTGATGGATTATCTGATTAAGCCGTTTAATAAGGGTAAAGAGGCGATGCGCGAACGCTGATCGATGCTGCATGATTGCAGGCCACTGAAATCTCCGCGATAATCGCGCCAACCAATCCCTTCCTCGTCGGGTCTAACGACGCGGAGGGGATTTTTTATTTATATCCTAAACTGGTGAAACGATTACCGCCTTAATGAGGACGAATTATGTATAACACCCTGGGCAATCAGTACGATAACTCCCTGGTTTCTAACGCTTTCGGTTTCATGCGTTTTCCAGTGAACTTCCAACCTTACGACAGCGATGCTGAGTGGGTGATTACTGGCGTTCCTTTCGATGCCGCGACGTCAGGTCGTCCAGGCAGCCGTTTAGGTCCGGGTGCAATCCGCCAGATTTCCACCAACCTCGCATGGGAAGGCTGCCGCTGGCCGTGGGACTTCGATCTGCGTCAGCGTCTGAACGTGGTGGACTGCGGCGATCTGGTTTATGCCTTTGGCGATTCACAGGATCTCTCAGACAAACTGCAGGCGCACGCCGAGAAACTGCTGGCGAACGGTAAACGCATGCTGACCTTTGGTGGTGACCATTACGTCACGCTGCCGCTGCTGCGCGCGCACGCTAAGCACTTTGGCAAAATGGCGCTGGTTCATTTCGATGCGCATACCGATACCTATTCCAACGGTCCAACCTTCGATCACGGCACCATGTTCTTCACCGCGCCGAAAGAGGGTTTGATCGATCCGCAGCATTCGGTGCAGATCGGTATTCGTACCGAGTTCGATAAGAGCCTCGGTTTCAATGTGCTGGATGCCGCACAAGTCAACGATCGCAGCGTTGATGACATTCTGGCGGAAGTGAAGCGCACCGTTGGCGATTTGCCGGTGTATTTGACCTTTGATATCGATTGTCTGGATCCCGCCCACGCACCGGGCACCGGCACGCCAGTGATTGGCGGCTTGAGCAGCGATAAAGCCACCAAGCTGATTCGCGGTTTGCAGGGCATGAATATCGTCGGTATGGATCTGGTGGAAGTGGCGCCGGGCTACGATCACGCCGATCTGACCTCGCTGGCCGCAGCCACACTGGCGCTGGACATGCTGCACGTGCAGGCGGCAAATAAAGGTTAATCCTTTCTCCTGCGGCTACACTTATTGACGGTTAATTAATCTGCGGAGGCGACTATGGGTTTACTGGACGATTTAGTAGGATCGCTAGGAAACAGCAACGGAAGCGGGCAGGGCAACCAGATGCAACAGCTGATGGCTATCTGGAACTGGGTGCAGGAACAGGGCGGCGTTGAAGTGCTGCTGCAGAAGTTTCAGCAGGGCGGACTCGGGCAGGTGCTGAATAGCTGGATTGGCAGCGGCAGTAACCAGTCAGTTGATGGCGGCGAGATTCAAAATGCGCTCGGTCAGGATCAGCTGCAGTCGTTGGCGGATAAGCTTGGCACCGATGTAAATGGTGCGTCCGGTACGCTGGCTGCCTTATTGCCGCAGGTGATTGATAAGCTGTCGCCGCAGGGCCACATTAAGACGTCGAATACTCAGGATTTGGGTGCGATGGTAGATGGGTTGTTTAAGCGCTGATCTTAGCCCGCTGTCCCCCTCCTCAGTCCTCCCCCATTTATGGGGGAGGAAGATGCTGCAATATATACGTTTAGATGTTGCATGTAGCAGCGTCTCCTTCCCCCGTTAACGGGGGAAGGCCGGGATGGGGGACAGCAAGCACGATCTATTTCCCAGCCGCAATGCGCTCACGAATATGCTGGGCGCGCGCTGCCGAATCCGGATGCGAATCAAACATTGAACTCTGGCGGCCTTGCTCCAGTTTCGCTAGCTTCTCAAAGCTGGTAGCCAATCCCATTGGATCAATGCCACGCTTTTTCAGCAGGTCGAACGAGTAATCATCGGCTTGTGATTCCTGAGTTTGCGAGAACTGCGCATTCACCAGTTTCTCACCCATCTCACCCAACTGCGACTGCGACAGTGAGCCAATCACGCCGCCCACCGATGCAGCGGCGGTACGCGTCGCCGTTGTCGTCAGGGCAACCTGCATCGCTTTACGCGTATGGCCTAGCGCGACGTGGCCCATTTCGTGGCCGAGCACACCTTCGACTTCGTTATCGGTCATCATATCCATCAACCCGCTGTAGACGCGGATACAACCGTTTGCCATCGCCCAGGCGTTGACATCTTTGGTCTGATAAACCTTGTAGTTGGCAGGCACGCCGTTGATGTTGTCGCCTAGCGCCGCCGCGATTTTGTTCAGGCGCTGCTGGTATTCACTGTTAGCGGGCGCAACCTGATTGTCTTTATCCATCTGCGCACAGGATTGATCGCTCAACTCTTTCACCTGCGTATCGTTCAGCGCATAGGCCTGATAAGCCTGCGCACCCGATTGTAGCAGCGCATTGTTATCAAACCCTTCGCATCCGCTCAGCAGCGAAGCCATTCCCAGAGCAACAATCGTGGCTCTCATTTTCATATCGGCATCCTTTGGGTAACAAGGTAAAGAAAACAAACACCTGAAACTGGCCCAGGTGTTTAAACGCTTTGGTTATAGCTCGCATGTTGTTCAATGACTAGCAGACAAGCCCGGAAATGCAAACGGTTACCCGTGATTTAGCACCCAGATGCATGTACTTTTGTCCTGATTTTCATGTACATTGATGTGCGACTTTTTTCTCGCTTCGCCTTATAACTGATTAATTACAATAAGTTAAGCGTGGCGGAGCATTAATCCGACCTGGAGTAGAAGATGCCCTCTCGTAAAGAGCTTGCCAACGCCATTCGCGCGTTAAGTATGGATGCAGTACAGAAAGCCAATTCGGGACATCCGGGTGCCCCAATGGGCATGGCGGACATTGCCGAAGTGCTGTGGCGTGACTTCCTGAACCATAACCCTACTAACCCGCTGTGGGCAGATCGCGACCGTTTTGTGCTGTCGAACGGTCACGGCTCAATGCTGATTTACAGCCTGCTGCATCTCACTGGCTACAATCTGCCAATGAGCGAGCTGCAGAACTTCCGTCAGCTGCACTCTAAAACTCCAGGCCACCCGGAATACGGCTACACCGCAGGCGTTGAAACCACCACCGGCCCGCTGGGTCAGGGCATCGCTAACGCAGTGGGTTTTGCCATTGCCGAGCGCACGCTGGCAGCGCAGTTCAACCGTCCGGGTCATGACATCGTAGACCATAACACCTATGTGTTTATGGGCGACGGCTGCATGATGGAAGGCATCTCACACGAAGTCTGCTCCATCGCCGGTACCCTGAAGCTGGGCAAACTGGTTGCCTTCTACGATGACAACGGCATCTCCATCGACGGTCACGTTGACGGCTGGTTCACCGACGACACCGCCAAACGTTTTGAAGCCTACGGCTGGCACGTGGTGCGCGGCGTGGACGGTCACGATGCGGACGCGATTAAAAAAGCGGTGGAAGAGGCCAAAGCGGTTTCCGACAAGCCTTCGCTGCTGATGTGCAAAACCGTGATTGGCTTCGGTTCGCCGAATAAAGCCGGTACGCACGACTCGCACGGCGCGCCGCTGGGTGCCGATGAAATCGCGCTGACCCGCAAGCAGCTCGGCTGGAACCACGGTCCGTTTGAAATCCCTTCAGACATCTACGCGCAGTGGGATGCCAAAGAAGCCGGCCAGGCGAAGGAGTCCGCGTGGGACCAGAAGTTTGCCGCCTACGCCGCCGCGCATCCGGAGCTGGCTGCCGAGTTCAAACGTCGCGTCAACAATGAGCTGCCGGCGAACTGGGCCAGCGAGTCGCAGAAGTTCATCGAGCAGCTGCAGGCCAGTCCGGCGAAAATTGCCAGCCGTAAAGCCTCGCAGAACGCCATCGAAGCCTTTGGCAAAATCCTGCCGGAATATCTGGGCGGCTCCGCTGACCTCGCGCCGAGCAACCTCACCATGTGGTCCGGCTCGAAGCCGATCAATGAAGATGCGGCGGGCAACTACATCCATTACGGCGTGCGCGAGTTCGGTATGACCGCGATCGCCAACGGTATCGCACTGCACGGCGGCTTCCTGCCGTACACCGCCACCTTCCTGATGTTCGTCGAGTACGCGCGCAACGCCGCACGTATGGCCGCGCTGATGAAGATCCGTCAGATCATGGTGTACACCCACGACTCGATTGGTCTGGGCGAAGATGGCCCGACGCACCAGCCGGTTGAGCAGATGGCCAGCCTGCGCGTGACGCCAAACATGAGCCTGTGGCGCCCGTGCGACCAGGTTGAGTCAGCGGTGGCGTGGAAGTACGCGATTGAACGCGTGGACGGCCCGTCGGCGCTGATCTTCTCGCGTCAGAACCTGGCGCAGCAGGATCGTAGCGCTGAGCAGCTGGCTAACGTGGCGCGCGGCGGTTACGTGCTGAAGGACAGCGAAGGTACGCCAGAGCTGATCCTGATCGCCACCGGTTCAGAAGTGGAACTGGCGGTGGCGGCGTTTGAGCTGCTGACGGCGGAAGGCCGCAAGGTGCGCGTGGTGTCTATGCCATCCACCGACGCCTTCGACAAGCAGGACGCGGCGTACCGTGAATCCGTGCTGCCAAAAGCCGTTGCCGCACGCGTGGCGATTGAAGCGGGTATCGCGGATTACTGGTTCAAATACACCGGCCTGAACGGCGCGATCGTCGGCATGACCACCTTCGGTGAGTCAGCGCCTGCGGATCAGCTGTTCAAAGAGTTTGGCTTCACCGTTGAAAATGTGGTGAAAACGGCGAAATCGATTCTGTAACTTTGTGAAGTAAATTGCGCCGCTACCGGTTATGCATCGCCTGTAGCGGCGCGATTCATCGCGTACACCTGCAATGCAGGCGTATCTAACCTGAAACGGTTCAATTATTCCTGCAGTAATAATCCACCAGTGCAAAATTTGTGACGTAGATCCAATATTCAGCCACTCACTTGATCGCAATCATTCCTGTTATTCCTCTCTTGCATTACTCTAGCTGAACCGTTTCAGTTGTGAATAAAATCGTGCATCTCACTCGTGCGGGTAAGCAATAATTCCCTGTACAAAACGGTGTGAAACGCTCAGGCTAATCGGCACGTTTTTTCGGGTGTGGTTGAAGGTAGAGATGACCGTTCGCGTAGCAATAAATGGTTTTGGTCGTATCGGGCGTAATGTGTTGCGTGCCCTGTATGAAACCGGTCGCCGGGCTGAGATCACCGTGGTCGCCATTAACGAGCTGGCAGACGCCGCCGGCATGGCGCATCTGCTGAAGTACGACACCAGCCACGGCCGTTTTGCCTTTGATGTGCGCCAGGAGCGCGATCAACTGTTTGTTGGCGACGACACCATTCGCATCCTGCATCAGGCTGAAATTGATGCGCTGCCGTGGCGCGAACTGAATGTGGATATCGTGCTGGATTGTACCGGGGTGTACGGTAGCCGCGCTGATGGCGAAGCCCATTTGGCGGCGGGTGCGAAAAAAGTGTTGTTCTCGCATCCGGGCGGCAACGATCTCGATGCCACAGTAGTATTCGGTGTTAACGAACAAGCTCTTAAACAAACTGACCGCATTGTCTCCAACGCATCCTGCACCACCAACTGCATTATTCCGGTGATCAAGTTGCTGGATGACGCCTTTGGCATTGAGTCGGGCACCGTGACCACCATTCACTCGGCAATGCACGATCAGCAGGTGATCGACGCCTATCACAGCGATCTGCGTCGTACCCGCGCCGCCAGCCAATCGATCATTCCGGTAGATACGCGTCTCGCTGCTGGCATTACCCGTATTTTTCCGAAATTTAACGATCGCTTTGAGGCGATTGCCGTGCGCGTGCCCACCATCAACGTGACAGCCATTGATCTGAGCGTGTCGGTGCGCGAAGCGGTGAAGGCGTGTGAGGTCAACGCGTTGCTGCAAAACGCGTCAGAAGGGGCGTTTCGTGGTATAGTTGACTATACGGAATTACCGTTAGTCTCAGTAGATTTTAACCATGATCCGCACAGTGCCATAGTCGATGGCACGCAAACGCGGGTCAGTGGTCATCACCTTATCAAAACGCTGGTTTGGTGTGACAACGAATGGGGCTTTGCTAACCGCATGATCGACACCACGTTAGCAATGGCCGCAAGCGGTTTCAGGTAAGACGCGGACTGCGTCTGGCAAAACTTATGAGAATCAACGAGAGGGTTCACCATGTCTGTAATTAAGATGACCGATCTGGATCTTGCTGGTAAACGCGTTCTGATCCGTGCCGATCTCAACGTGCCAGTGAAAGAAGGGAAAGTGACGTCAGATGCACGTATTCGTGCTTCTCTGCCTACCATCGAAGCGGCGTTGAAACAGGGCGCGAAAGTGATGGTTACCTCTCACCTGGGTCGTCCGACCGAAGGTGAATACAACGAAGAGTTTTCCCTGCTGCCGGTTGTTAACTACCTGAAAGATAAACTGAACGGCACCAACGTTACCCTGGCAAAAGATTACCTCGACGGCGTTGAAGTCGGCGCGGGTGAATTGGTTGTGCTGGAAAACGTGCGCTTTAACAAAGGCGAGAAAAAAGACGAAGAAGGGCTGTCGAAGAAATATGCCGCACTGTGCGACGTGTTCGTGATGGATGCCTTCGGTACCGCGCACCGCGCACAGGCTTCTACCCACGGCGTGGGCAAATTTGCCCCAATCGCGTGTGCCGGTCCGCTGCTGTCAGCTGAGCTGGAAGCGCTGGGCAAAGTGATGAGTAATCCAGAGCGTCCGCTGGTTGCTGTGGTTGGCGGTTCTAAAGTGTCGACCAAATTTGATGTGCTGCAGTCGCTGGTGAAAATTGCTGACACCGTGATTGTTGGCGGCGGTATCGCGAATACCTTCGTGGCGATCGAAAACAACGTCGGTAAATCACTGTACGAGCCAGACTTCGTTGAAGCAGCGAAAAAACTGCGTGACGAGCACGGCATCCCGGTTCCTACTGATTCTCGCGTAGGCACGGAATTCTCTGAAACTGCACCGGCAACCGTGAAAAAGGTTTCCGAAGTGGCGGATAACGAAGAGATTATGGACTTCGGCGACGAAACCGCACAGGCGATGGCTGCGATTCTGAAAGGCGCGAAAACCATTCTGTGGAACGGCCCGGTTGGCGTGTTCGAGTTCCCGAACTTCCGTAAAGGTACCGAAATCGTGGCAAATGCAATCGCCGATAGCGATGCATTCTCAGTGGCAGGCGGCGGCGATACGCTGGCTGCAATCGATCTGTTCGGTATCGAAGATAAGATCTCTTATATCTCTACCGGCGGCGGCGCATTCCTCGAGTTCGTGGAAGGCAAAAAACTGCCAGCAGTTGCTATGCTGGAAGAGCGCGCGAAGCAGTAATTCTTTGGGGGCGACGCTTTGGCGTCGCCTGAAGGCTAGCCCTTTATGGGGCAAACAAATCGCAATCCCTTCGGGGATGAACGGTAACGAAACGGGACACAAACATGTCTAAAATTTTTGATTTCGTAAAACCCGGCGTTGTCACTGGTGACGACGTTCAGAAAATTTTCCAGGTAGCGAAAGAGAACAAATTCGCTCTGCCAGCAGTTAACTGCGTCGGCACGGATTCTATTAACGCGGTATTGGAAGCTGCGGCCAAAGTGAAAGCGCCGGTCATCGTTCAGTTCTCCAATGGTGGTGCTGCCTTCATCGCCGGTAAAGGTTTCAAAACCGACAAGCCGCAGGGCGCGGCTATCTTCGGCGCTATCGCGGGTGCATACCATGTGCATCTGATGGCTGAACAGTACGGTGTGCCAGTAATCCTGCATACCGACCACTGCGCCAAGAAACTGCTGCCGTGGATCGACGGTCTGCTGGACGCGGGTGAAGAGCACTTCAAGAAAACCGGTAAGCCGCTGTTCTCTTCTCACATGATCGACCTGTCTGAAGAGTCACTGGAAGAGAACATCGAGATCTCTTCTAAGTATCTGGCGCGCATGGCCAAACTGGATATGACCCTGGAAATCGAACTGGGTTGTACCGGTGGCGAAGAAGACGGCGTGGACAACAGCCACATGGACGCTTCTGCGCTGTACACTCAGCCAGAAGACGTTGATTACGCTTATACCGAGCTGAGCAAAATCAGCCCACGTTTCACCATCGCGGCTTCATTCGGTAACGTGCACGGCGTGTACAAGCCAGGCAACGTGAAACTGACGCCAACTATCCTGCGTGATTCTCAGGAATACGTGACCAAGAAACACAATCTGCCGCACAACGCGCTGGACTTCGTGTTCCACGGTGGTTCAGGTTCTTCTGCTGCAGAAATCGAAGAGTCTATCGGCTACGGCGTGATCAAGATGAACATCGATACCGACACCCAATGGGCAACGTGGGACGGTATTCTGCAGTACTACAAAAAGAACGAAGACTATCTGCAAGGCCAGCTGGGTAACCCAAATGGTTCAGATAGCCCGAATAAGAAATATTACGATCCACGCGTGTGGCTGCGTTCTGCTCAGGCTTCAATGGTTGTTCGCCTGGAGCAGGCTTTCAAAGAGCTTAACGCTGTCGACGTACTGTAATTTTTCCGTACAGTACAAAAAAGGGCCCGCAAGGGCCTTTTTTTATGCGTCTCATCCAGAAAATCCCACGAATTCAGGCCATTTTTGGCGCTTCGCCTTATTTTTGTTTACCCTTGTATTCGGAGTGTCGGAGTCAATCTGGCAGTTTTTGGCAATTTCCCGCGGGAAACTCAACAACAGGGCTAACAAATGGAAGATTTACATGTCGTTGATGGCATTAATAGTGCTGGTGGATGGCTGATACGTAATCAGGCGTTGATCCTGAGCTATGCGGTCAATATTGTGGCGGCGATTATTACCATCATCATTGGTATGTTCATTGCGCGCATCGTCTCCAATGCGATTAACCGCGTTCTGCTGGCGCGTCATATTGATGCCACTGTGGCAGATTTCCTTTCTGCAATGGTGCGCTACGGAATTATCGCTTTTACCGTCATTGCTGCACTGGGACGCGTTGGCGTACAAACCGCCTCTGTGATTGCCGTGCTGGGTGCTGCTGGCTTGGCTGTGGGTTTGGCGCTGCAAGGTTCGCTGTCCAACCTGGCTGCTGGCGTGCTGTTGGTGACCTTCCGCCCGTTCAAAACCGGTGAGTTTGTCGATCTCGGCGGCGTGATGGGTACCGTACAGAACGTGCAGATTTTCTCCACTACGCTGAAAAGCGCTGATGGCAAAATCGTGGTGGTGCCTAACGGTAAAATTATCGCCGGCAATATCGTTAACTATTCACGTGAACCGATCCGTCGCAACGAGTTCATTATTGGTGTGGCTTACGATGCGGATGTCGATCAGGTTATTAGCCTGTTGCGTGAAGTGGTTGATGCGGACGAGCGCGTACTGCAAGACCTCGGCGTACAGATCGGCCTAAATGAACTGGCGGCTTCATCGCTCAACTTTGTGGTGCGTTGCTGGAGTAAAAGCAGCGATCTGCAAAACGTCTATTGGGATCTGATGAAGAACTTCAAACGTACGCTGGACGCGAACGGCATCGGCATTCCTTACCCGCAGATGGATGTGCATCTGCATCAGGTGAAGAGCGAGCAACAACAGCCTGCACGCAGCGAATAATAGAGAAGGGCACCTGCGGGTGCCTTTTTTATTACTCATTCTAATAGCCTATTAAATATTTCAATTTCCTCTAATATCTTCGCGTCACTATACTGCACCGCATCTCCCCAGTTATTAAGGTTATTTCCGTGTTATCTGTTTATTTACAAGGGCTTGCCCTTGGTGCTGCGCTGATTTTGCCGTTAGGCCCGCAAAATGCTTTTGTGATGAATCAGGGCATTAAGCGCCATTACCATCTGATGACCGCATCGCTATGTACCCTTAGCGATATTGCGCTGATCTGTGGTGGGATTTTTGGCGGCAGCGCGTTGCTGAATCAATCGCCTCTCTTACTGATGCTGATCACTTGGGCGGGCGTGGCGTTTTTGCTGTGGTACGGTTGGGGCGCGCTGCGCAGTGCATGGCAAGGTGATGTGTCGCTGGCTTCCGATGCGGAGATAAAGCAAGGGCGCTGGCGTATCATCGCCACCATTCTGGCGGTCACCTGGCTCAATCCGCATGTCTATCTCGACACCTTTGTGGTGCTCGGCAGCCTCGGTAGCCAGCTTCCCTCTGAAGACGCGCGTCGCTGGTTTGCGTTTGGCACCGTGAGTGCGTCAATCATCTGGTTCTTCGGCCTGGCGCTATTGGCCGCGTGGCTGTCGCCGCGGCTGCGCACCGTGCGGGCGCAGCGCATTATCAATTTGCTGGTCGGCGGCGTGATGTGGTTTATCGCCATTCAGCTGGCGCGTCAGGGCATTGCTGCTCTCTAATGCAGATGTAGTCCGTACAGTGCGGGCAGCGCGCCCGCACTGGCGAGCAACTCCAGCCGAATCTGACTAAAACTCACGCCTTCTGGCAGCATGTGATGGCACAGCGAGTGATGATTTTCCGTCACTTCAGCTAAAAGCATCTCATCCAGCCATACGCGATAATACGTGGTGCAATGCGGCGTGACCGCCTGCGTGTGGCCCATTTGCACCGTTTCCATCGCATGGTCGAAGTCGTTGTCAAACAGCAAGGTAATGCGTTTCGCCTGCTGCAGTTCATTCCAATGCCAGCTGACGTTGGGATGCGTGTCATCCTGCGCCGGCACCCAGCAATTGGTGTGCTGTTCCGGGCGCAGCTTGCCGTTGAGCAGATAATCGCGATGCCAAAGCTGCAGCGGCTTTTCCAGAGCAAAGGCCAGCAGGATTTGCTGTGGAGCCCGGCGCGGCAGCCAGAAATCAAACTCATCAACGCCATAATCTCCATCGTTAATCTGACGTGTGCGTTTCGCCACGCGCGTATTCAGACTGTTGAACACCATCATCACGCCCGGCAAACGCTGGCTGGTTAATGCAACCTCAATCGCAGCGTTCTCCTCAAAGGCGATAAACAGATAGCGATCACATTCGGCGCGATAATCAAAGTTCAGTCGATAAGTGCCTTGTTCAGTAACCGTGATGCTTTGCGTGGCCAGATGACAATCGCCGCAGGTATTCGCCGGATTATCGCTGGTGAGCAGCGATGCCTGTAATTTCTGCGTGTTGGCGGCGCGCAGCTGCACGCTGATTGGCGGCAAACGTTCGCCCGCTTTGAGCGGCAGCAGTAACGCACAGCGGGATTTCAGCGGCTGCCAACCGGCATCGGCAGGCAGGGCGCACAACTGTAAGGTGCTGCTCACCATGACATGCGCATCGCGCGCTGGGTTGGCCAACGGATGTCGAGGAATAAACGCACCCTGACGCAGCAGATGCTGCTGCAGCTGCCCAACGCGCTCAGGCTGCGCCAGTTCGGCGGGCGTGATCTGCTGTTGCTGGCACAGCGCCGCCGCGCGGCCCACCACTTCGCCCAGCACGCCGCAGGTGCACATGACGCGTGCGCTGCCAAAGGCGACGTGCGTAGCGGAGATCAGTCGGCCGGTGAGCAGCAGATTGTCCAGCGACTGGCTGTAGAGCGCGCGGAAGGGAATGGTGTAAGTCCCTTTGCTGTGGAACTGACGACAGCCATCGTGTTCGCTGTAGACGCCGTCGGCCGGATGCAGATCAATCGACCAGCCACCATACGCTACTGCATCATAGTGGTCGCGTTGTTCGATGATGTCCTGTTGGCACAGCATCGTCTCGCCGAGAAAACGCCGGCTCTCGCGCTTGCCGGGAATCAGGCCCACCCATTCGATGGTGAGGTTATCGGCATCGGGAAATTCCCCGGAGTTTTTAATGTAATCCCACACGCCCCAGACAATTTTCCACAGTTCCCACTTGATGGTTTCGCTCTCATGCACGGTATCGAGCCGTCCGCCCCATTCCAGCCACCATAAATCGCAGCCGTTCAGCTCTGAACTCAGCCGTTTATAGCGCGGAATGGCGGTGATCTCTTTCAGTGCGAAAGAGGGCGCAACGAAGCGTATCGGTTGTGCCGTGCGCTTGGTGTAGAAGTAAATGGAATGACCGAGCTTGTGGCCGAAATTCTCGCCCGGCGCCATCTTCTCGCCAAACTCCTCCACCGATTCCGCGCCCACGCGATGCGCCGCACCGGCCAGATAGCCCAATACGCCATCGCCGCTGGCATCGATAAATTGTGTAGCCGAAACCCGATAACGCGTTTGATTAATGGCGTTAAACGCCTGCACTGACAGCAAACGGCGGCCAGATTTTTCGATATCGGTCACCACCGTATTGAGCAGCAAAGTCAGGCCGGGCTGCGCCTGTACGATGTCCAGCAGCACCATATCGAACAGTACCGGATTGCCCTCTTTATTGCGCCACAGGTTCTCCTCCATGATCTCGCCCATGATGCCGCCTTCGCGCGCCCAGCGATTGTTATTGCCCATGTGTGAGGTCGCACCGTTGGCCCACAAGCGCACTTCGCTGGAGGCGTTGCCGCCCAGCACCGGGCGATCCTGAATCAGCACCACATCAAGGCCATCGCGTGCGGCGGCCAGCGCGGCACACACGCCCGCCAGTCCACCGCCGACGATCAGTAACTCCGCTTGTAGTCGTTGTTGCGGAAAGTGGCGCTCATTTTGCGTAGAGAAAGTCTGCATCATTTCATTCCTCTGACTCTAAGGCTAAGATTGGAGTTTGCCCGCCGCAGGTGATCTATGTCTTCTCAACCGAACCAAAGCCTGATTGACGGTATTCGCTGTCTGCAATATCTGGTGTCCAGTGACAAGGCCGTGGGTTGCCGTGAACTGGCGCGCCAGATGGGGATGAACAGCACGCGTGTGAATCGACTGCTGATGACCATGGCGTCGATTGGACTGACGACGCAGGATGAGCATCGACGCTATCTGCCTGGCCCCGGTATTCACGCGCTGGCGGCACAGGCGATTCGCGGATCTTCGCTGTTCGCGCAGGCGTTGCCGCAGCTGGAACGCCACGCGCCGCGCGATATCGTGGTGGCGCTGGGCGTGCTGTGGGAGGATCAGGTGATCTATATCTGGCACTCGGAACCCGGTGAACGCATCAACGCCAGCCAGGCGCTGGCCGGTTTCCGTATGCTGCCCGCGTGGCAATCGGTGATTGGCGTGTCGTTGCTGGCGGCGGAAAGTGACGAGGCGCTGCGCCCGCGTTTTAGCGAAGAACAGTGGCTGCAAATCGCGCCGCTGCTGGCGCGTAAGCGTGCTGAGGGTTACCTGATCTGGCATCGCGATGATGGCGAAATCAGCATGGCGCAGCCGATTGATCACAATCGCGCGGCATTGGCGTTCGCCAAAATCTGGCAGGACGATGAGGCGCACCTCGCGCAGCGCCTGCAACAGTTGCAATCGCTGGCGCAAACCGTGTTCACCCCGCGCTAACATGATCGATTTTCCCGACAATAAACAGGTAACTGCAGATGCCAATCGCGGCCAGCACGGCGATAAATGCCAGGGCTGGCGCGAAGTTATCGCCGTCGATTAACGCACCAATGGCAATCGGCACCACGATGGATGACAGCGCACCGGTAAAGTTAAATACGCCGCCCGCCAGACCAATCAAGTGGCGCGGTGCCAGCGCCGTGACAAACACCCACGTAATGGTCGCCAGGCCGTTGCCGAAGAACGCCAGCGACATAAACAGGATAATCAGCGTGGAATCGTCGGTGTAATTGGCACCAAGGATAAACAGCGTCAGGAACAGGCCGAGGATCACCGGCAGTTTGCGCGCCACGCTGGCGGAGACGCCACGACGTATCATGCGATCCGAGGCAAATCCGGCCAGCAGCACGCCGCAAAAGGCGGCGAAGTAGGGCACCGAAGCCACATAACCGCTTCTGATGAAGCCCATGTGGCGATACTCCACCAGATAAGTTGGGAACCAGGTGAGGAAGAACCAGAAGGTGGCGGAAATGGTGAACTGGCCAATATAGATGCCGACCAATTTACGACTGCGGAACATCTGCGCCAAATCGCCCCAGCGCGCTATGGGCTGCTGCGAATTTTGTCGACTCTCCAGCAGCGCACCGTTGTCACGCAGATAGCTGAGCTCAGCTTTTGACACGCCTTGATGCTGATTCGGCTCGCGGTAGAGCCAATACCACACCAGCGCCCAAATCATCCCCGCAAGTCCGGTGATCAAAAACAGTCCGCGCCAGCCAAAAGCATCCTGCAGATGAAACAGCAGCGGCGTCATACACGCCAGGCCGACAAACTGCGCTGAGGAGTAAATGCCGATGGCACTGGCGCGCTCTTGCTCCGGAAACCAGCTGGAGATCACCCGATTGTTGGAGGGCATCACTGGCGCTTCAAAGGCGCCGACGCCGAGCCGCAGACCAAACAGCGCGCCAAAGCTGCTGGCAAGCGCATGCAGCGCGGTGATCAGCGACCAGGCAAACAAACCGATGCCATAGACCACGCGCGCACCCAGGCGATCGATGAGGAAGCCGCCGGGGATTTGCAGCGCAGCGTAGATCCAGCCGAAAGCAGAGAAGATCAATCCCATTTCCATCGGCGTGAAGCGCAGTTCACCGGCGATTGCTGTAGCAGCAACCGACAAGTTAGTACGATCCATGTAGTTGATAATGATGTTAATAAACACCAGACCGAGCATCAGAAAGCGCGTGCGTCCCGCGCGAACGCTAACGGCAGTTTGGCTAAGCGGCTGTTCTGTCATTGGCAACTCTCCCGAACTCAGAGGTGTTTCTTTAATAGAAACGTTTAAGTGTTTTTTTGGCGAATCTGTACCGCTAAATTTGCGATCGCGGCTACGTTTAAAAGGAGATTGCTCGAACTTTTGAGCCGTTTACTAATCAGATAAGCACACATGTTAATGTGTTTTAGGTTTAGCCATAATGGCGACCTGCAAATTGAATCTCTCAAGGAGGACTTTCGTGAAACTGAAAGCACTGGTGCTAGCCGCCGTAATGAGCACGGGCGCACTTTCCGGTTTAGTTCAGGCAGGCGAATTGCCGAATGGACCGCATGTGGTGACTTCTGGACAGGCAAGCGTTGATGCCACGCCAGATCTCGCGACGCTCGCTATTGTGGTGAATGTTTCGTCGAAAGACGCGGCAAAAGCGAAGAAACAAGCTGATGACCGCGTGGCGCAATATTTCGATTTCCTGCAAAAGAACGGCATCGAGAAAAAAGATATTGATGCGGCAAACCTCAGCACGCAGCCGGAATACGATTACACCAAAGATGGCAAATCGGTACTGAAAGGCTATCGTGCCGAGCGTCAGGTACAGGTGACGCTGCGCCAGCTGGACAAACTCAACGAGCTGTTGGATGGCGCATTAAAATCTGGCCTGAATGAAATTCGTTCGGTCGAGTTAGGTGTGGCGAATCCGGACAGCTATAAAGAGAAGGCGCGTAAAGTGGCCATCGCGAATGCTACGCAGCAGGCGAACGCGCTGGCAGAAGGGTTTAACGCTAAGTTAGGTTCGGTTTACAGCATCCGCTATCACGTTGCGAACTATCAACCGATGCCGATGGCGCGCATGTATAAAGCCGCCGCTGCACCTGCTGATACCACCGCGCAGCAAACTTACGAGCAGCAGAGCATTCACTTTGACGATCAGGTGGATGTGGTATTCGAAATCAAACCGAATACGCCGTAAAACTTTAATTCAGGTCGCCATGAATGGCGACCCTACGGTTATTGGGTGCGCATTGATGCGCACCTGCAATCATATGCAACGCATTGCTTAAACGGGCAACACATCCTGACGCAGCACACGATGTCCGTGCGCAATCAGCGCGTCGGTGACGCTGCGCATCAAACGACTTTCAGGCGCAAAGCGGTGCCAGTACAGCATACGACGCTGATACAGGCCTGGCGTCAAATCCACCAGTTCACCTTGCGCCAACTCGCGCTCAATCTGCAGATGCGGAATCATACAGCACACCGAACCCTGACGCGCCAGCTGCACAAAGGCTTCTGACGAGTTGACGATGTGGCAGGGCACGCTGCCCGGCGACAGGTCAAAGTTCTGCTGTAAAAACGCCTGATGCATATCATCCAGATGGTCAAACGCCACCGCCGGCGCTTTCAGCAGCGCAGAGCGCGTCACGCCGTTCGGGAAATAGCGTGCAGCAAAATCAGGTGATGCGCAGAACAGATAATCGAGCGCGCCCAGTTGATCCACCAGACAGCTCGGCAGCGGCTGCGGCTGAATACTCACCGCGCCGACCACTTCACCGCGACGCAGACGTTCCTGAGTGCGGGTTTCATCTTCCACCTGCAAATTCAGGCGCACTGGCGAATCGGCCAGCACGTCTTTCAGCGCGGGTAGCAGCCAGGTTGCCAGACTGTCGGCGTTGACAGCCAGCGACAGCAACAGCGGAGTGGTTCCACCGTTATCATCACCCAGCCACTCCTCTTCCAGCAGCTCAACCTGATGCAACAACGCCAGTAATTTTTGTCCCTGCTCGGTCGGACGCGGCGGCACGGTGCGCACCAGCAGCGGCTGACCAAATAAATTTTCCAGCTGTTTAATACGCTGCGAAACCGCCGATTGGGTGATGCAGAGTTTTTGTGCCGCACGCTCAAAGCCGCGCTCGCGAATCACAGCATCCAGCGCCTGAAGCGTTCGATAATCCGGGCGTTTCATTGTTGTTCTCTCTCGTTCAGGGTGGACGTTACTATGCCATAAAACTGTCAAATTGTGCTGCGGCTCATTTTTGCGGGCTGGCTTCCAAAGCGTTAAATCGGCTGTCTAACAGTCGCGCTTTTTTACAGCGCCTTGTTTTATACTACGCGCACTTCGATGTCGCACAGGTTTTAAACATACCATGACCCAGGATGAACTGAAAAAAGCGGTAGGTTGGGCAGCCCTGCAGTTCGTAGAGCCCGGCACCATTGTCGGTGTAGGTACGGGCTCAACGGCAGCGCATTTCATTGATGCACTCGGCACCATGAAGAATCAGATTGAAGGCGCGGTTTCCAGTTCGGAAGCCTCGACGGAGAAACTGAAAGCGTTGGGCATTCACGTCTTCGATCTCAACGAAATTGATGAGCTGTCGGTTTATGTAGATGGCGCCGATGAAATCAATCCGCAGATGCAGATGATCAAAGGCGGTGGCGCAGCGCTGACGCGTGAGAAAATCGTTGCAGCGGTGGCGAAGAAATTCATCTGTATTGCCGATGCATCGAAAGAAGTCGATGTGCTGGGCCATTTCCCGCTGCCGGTTGAAGTGATTCCGATGGCGCGTTCGTATGTGGCGCGTGAACTGGTCAAACTCGGCGGCTTGCCGGAGTATCGCCAGAACGTCATTACCGACAACGGCAACATTATTCTCGACGTGCATAATCTGCGTATTCTCGATCCCATCGAGCTGGAAAAAACCATCAATGCGCTGCCGGGCGTGGTGACCGTTGGCCTGTTTGCGGGACGTGGTGCCGATGTCGCGCTGATTGGCACCGCTGACGGCGTCAAAACCATCGTAAAATGATCTGTCCGGCGCGCGTGATGCGCCGGTTATTTCCATCCGCAAAACATCTTTTCTCACCAGGCTGAAATTTGGTGACTTATGTCACAAAAGCTTCATCAGCAGTAAGTTCGTACTTCGTCCATTAAGGATGTCACGATTTTGTACGGCATTGTGCTGTCTCCGCGTGGGCGCGTGCTGGCTCCCAGGCAATCGTTTGTATTGCTGCGCACGAAATTTTTGATATTTTGACAGAAGGCTACCTTATGGTAGTCCTCATTGAATTCTGAATAGGGTCGGGAAATGGCAAAGGTATCACTGGAAAAAGACAAGATTAAGTTCCTGCTGGTGGAAGGCGTTCACCAGAGTGCGCTGGAAAACCTGCGTGCAGCAGGCTACACCAACATCGAGTTTCACAAAGGGGCGCTGGATGCGGAGTCGCTGAAATCCTCCATCCGCGATGCGCACTTCATTGGTATCCGTTCCCGTACCCAACTGACTGAAGAGATCTTTGCTGCCGCTGAAAAGCTGGTAGCAGTCGGCTGCTTCTGTATCGGTACCAACCAGGTTGATCTCGCTGCAGCGGCGAAACGCGGTGTGCCGGTGTTCAACGCGCCGTTCTCCAACACCCGTTCTGTTGCAGAGCTGGTGATTGGCGAAATGCTGCTAATGCTGCGTGGCATTCCGGAAGCCAACGCCAAAGCGCACCGTGGCATCTGGAATAAAGTCGCCAACGGTTCGTTTGAAGCACGCGGCAAGAAACTGGGCATCATCGGTTACGGCCACATCGGCATGCAGCTGGGTGTGCTGGCAGAGAGCCTCGGTATGCATGTGTTCTTCTACGATATCGAAAGCAAGCTGCCGCTGGGTAACGCCACTCAGGTGCGTCATCTCTCCGAGCTGCTCAACATGAGCGACGTAGTGAGTCTGCACGTTCCTGAAACGCAATCCACTCAGAACATGATTGGTGCCGAAGAGCTGGCGTTAATGAAGCCAGGCGCGCTGCTGATCAACGCCGCGCGCGGTACCGTGATCGATATTCCGGCGCTGTGTGATGCCCTGGCGAATAAACATCTGTCCGGTGCCGCTATCGACGTCTTCCCGGTCGAGCCTGCTACTAACAGCGATCCGTTTAACTCACCGCTGTGCGAGTTCGATAACGTGATCCTGACGCCGCACATTGGTGGTTCAACGCAGGAAGCGCAGGAAAACATCGGTATCGAAGTGGCTGGCAAGCTGGCGAAATACTCCGACAACGGTTCTACGCTGTCTGCGGTTAACTTCCCGGAAGTTTCACTGCCGATGCATGCGGCAAGTGCTAGCCGTCTGCTGCACATTCATGAAAACCGTCCGGGTGTGCTGACCGCTATCAACCAGATTTTTGCCGAGCAGGGCATCAACATCGCCGCGCAATATCTGCAAACCACGCCAATTATGGGCTACGTGGTGATCGATATTGATGCTGAGCAGGATGCAGCGGATAAAGCGCTGCAGGCGATGAAGGCGATTCCGGGCACTATCCGCGCCCGTCTGCTGTACTGATTAAACAGGGCGCCATTGGCGCCCTTTGTTTTTCCTGCTCACGCTTCCCACTGCCACAGTTTCGATGGCGTCAGTATCGCGGGGAGCGGCACATCCCAGGCGGCAACCGGCAATGCTTCTACGCGCTGACAATCATGTGCGATGCCCACCGGCAGAAAACCATGCTGCTGCCAGTTTTGCAGCGTGCGATCGTAGAATCCGCCACCCATTCCCAAACGTTGGCCAGCATAGTCAAACGCTACCAGCGGCACCAGCATCACATCCAGCTGATCCAGCGTGGCCAGTTGCGTGATATCCAGCGGCGGTTCCGGGATGCGAAGTTTATTTGGCGCGAGTGGCGTTTCTGGCGTGTAACGGATAAACAGCAGATTGCCCGGCGAGAAGGGATGAAGCACCGGTAAGTAAACCTGCTTTTTTTGCTGCCAAAGTTTGGCGATCAGCGGGCGGGTGTTGATCTCTCCATCGACAGATAAAAACAGCGCAATGCGTTGGGCATTAGCGATCGGTGCAATGTTGATGGCGTGTTCAGCCAACTGATCGGCGGCTTGTTCCTGTTGCTCAGACGTGAGATTACGGCGCAAATGGCGCACATGCTGACGGATGTCTTGACGGTCGAGAAGGGAGGGCGCTGGCATGATATCTAAATCCCCGGAATAATCGCTTCTTAAAAGCGATTATATCATGCGAACCGGGGAAACAGACTTGCTACTAAATGGAGATCTCCGAGATGCCGCCGCAGGCTGTAACCCTTGAACCCTTGGTTCAAGGTGAACATGCCGTCACAACTATTAGGCTTCTCGGACGGACCGAGCATGCGCACAAATTGTGGAGCGTCACATTCTGTTGGTATGAAATATCGGCTCAGGGGACTGGCCCGCTTGCAAACATCTCAGAGAAAATTTACTTCACCGTCACTATAGCATGAGTGACCATGAAGCTTTATTCAAAATTAGGGCCCTGGCGGTCAGTTATGCGACCTTGCTCTACTAACGCTTGTTCAATGGTCTGCTGCAGCATGCGGATACGTTGTTCCATGTTTGCTGCATAGTCGCGCGTCTTACCTTTCTCTTGTGCCAACTCGTGGCAGATGTTTAACGCGGCGATGAACACCAGTTGCTCTGTATTGGTGACTCTAGTGCGAACTTTTAAATCTTGCAACCGTTGATTGAGATCCTCTGCGGCCAGATTCAGCGCATCTTGCTGTTCAGGCGGGCAATTCACTCTTAACGAACGACCAAAAATTTGAATATCTACTGGTTGTGCAGACATGCCACCATCCTAACTGATTACTTCGATCGCATCTCCCTTACCGGTCAATGGGTTGGGAGGTGCGAAACTATATATACCCGAGTTATAAGTTACAACCCCTTTTCTGGAAACCCAGAGGCACCTGGTGGTAGCATAACACGAACTTATTCTGCCAACGACGACCAAAGCTTATGTCTTTACAGAACGCAACGCCGAGTTACAACGCGCTGGCCGCGGCCCTTTCACAGCAGGGCGTGGGCATGACGCCAGCCGAAATGCATGGTCTCCTTTCCGGGATTCTGTGCGGCGGCAATCAGGATACCAGCTGGAAAACCATGGTTCACGATCTCACCAACGAAGGCATGGCGTTTTCGCAGAGCCTGTCTCAGCCGCTGCAGGCGCTGCATGAAAGCCTGGCGACCACGCTGGAAGACGAAGGTTTTATGTTCCAGCTGATGTTGCCGGAAGACGATGACATCACGGTATTCGATCGCGCGGATGCGCTGGCCGGTTGGGTAAACCACTTCCTGCTCGGTTTGGGTGTCACGCAGCCGAAGCTGGAGAAAGTGACCGGCGAAACTGGCGAAGCGATTGACGATCTGCGCACTATCGCACAACTTGGCTATGACGAAGATGAAGATCAGGAAGAGCTGGAGCAGTCACTCGAAGAGGTGATTGAGTACGTGCGCGTTGCCGCTCTGCTGTGCCATGACACCTTCACGCGTCCGCATCAGCCAACGGCACCAGAAGTACAGAAACCTACGCTACATTAAGCGCGTCAATGCGGGTGCGTTGTGGCCCGTCTTCAACAGGGAGTGCAAACATGATTACCTTGGATACGTTTCAACAACGTCGTCAGGCGCTGATTGCCCGCATGGCGCCAGGCAGTGCGGCGTTAATTTTTGCTGCACCTGAAGTGACGCGCAGCAACGACACCGAATACAGCTTTCGTCAAAACAGCGACTTCTGGTACTTCACCGGTTTTAATGAACCGCAGGCGCTGCTGGTCTTAATCAAAAGTGATGATAAGCACAATCACAGCGTGCTGTTCAATCGCGTGCGAGACCTGACGGCCGAAATCTGGTTTGGTCGCCGCCTTGGCCAGGATGCCGCACCGGCGAAACTGGGAGTCGATCGCGCTTTGCCGTGGGATGACCTCGGCGAGCAGCTGCATCAACTGCTCAACGGCCTGGATGTGGTTTACCACGCGCAGGGCGAATACGCAGAAGCCGATCAGCTGGTGTTCAGCGCGCTGGACAAACTGCGTCGCGGCTTCCGTCAAAACCTTAGCGCGCCCGACACAGTTACCGACTGGCGTCCGTGGGTGCACGACATGCGCCTGTTCAAAAGCGCAGAAGAGATTGAGATTCTGCGCCGCGCCGGAAAAATCAGCGCGCTGGCGCACACGCGAGCGATGCAAGCCTGTCGTCCGGGCATGTTTGAATATCAGCTTGAAGGCGAAATTCATCACGAATTCAATCGCCACGGCGCGCGTTTCCCCTCGTACAACACCATTGTCGGTTCCGGCGAAAACGGCTGTATTCTGCACTACACCGAAAACGAATCGGAAATGCGCGATGGCGACTTAGTGCTGATTGACGCAGGCTGTGAATTCCACGGCTACGCGGGCGATATCACCCGCACCTTCCCGGTCAACGGCACCTTCAGCGAGCCGCAGCGCGCCATCTACGACATCGTGCTGGTTTCGCTCAACAAAGCGTTGTCGATGTTCCGTCCGGGCATCAGCATCCATGACGTCAACGACGAGGTGGTGCGTATTATGATTACCGGCCTGGTCGATCTCGGCATTCTGGATGGCAATATCGATACGCTGTTTGAAGAGCAGGCGCATCGTCCTTTCTTCATGCACGGTTTGAGTCACTGGCTGGGGCTGGATGTGCACGATGTCGGCCATTACGGCACGACAAGCCGCGACCGCGTGCTTGAGCCCGGCATGGTACTGACGGTTGAGCCTGGCTTGTATATCGCGCCAGATGCAAAAGTACCGCCACAATATCGCGGCATTGGCATTCGCATCGAAGATGACATCGTCATCACCGCCGACGGCAACGAAAATCTCACCGACAGCGTAGTCAAAGACGCTGACGCAATTGAAGCCTTGATGGCGGCGGCACGTCACGCATGAGCATTTTGATTGCCGGCGGCGGCATGACCGGTGCGACTCTGGCGCTGGCGATTTCACATCTGACGCAAGGCCAACTGCCGGTTACTCTGATTGAGCGCAGCCAGCCCGACAGCCGCGCACATCCTGGCTTTGACGGACGGGCGATTGCCCTGGCGGCTGGCACCTGTCAGCAGTTAGCAGATATCGATCTGTGGCGCTCGCTGGCCGATAGCGCCACGCCCATCACCGATATTCACGTTTCCGATCGCGGTCATACCGGCTTCGTTTCGCTTAAAGCGCAAGATCATCAGTTGCCTGCGCTCGGTCAGGTGGTTGAACTGTTTGATGTCGGCCAGCGGCTGTTTCAACGCCTGCAAAAAGCGTCAGGCGTCACGCTGCGCTGCCCGGATCATGTAACTTCGGTAGCGCGTACGGCGGATAATGTGCAGGTGATGTTGAACAGCGGCGAACAGCTGGCAGGCGCATTACTGGTGGCCGCCGACGGTTCGCGTTCACCTTTAGGCGCGTCCTGCGGTATCACCTGGCAACGCGACGATTATCAGCAGTTGGCGGTTATCGCCAACGTGTCGACGCAGTTGCCGCATCATTGCCGCGCCTTTGAGCGCTTTACCGAATACGGCCCGCTGGCGCTGTTGCCGATGTCCGGCAACCGCATGTCGCTGGTGTGGTGCCACCCGCTTGAGGCGCAAGCAACGATTAAGCAGTGGGATGATGCGACCTTCCTGCAAGAACTGCAGCGCGCATTCGGCTGGCGTCTGGGGCGCTTCACGCATACCGGTCAACGCGAGCATTATCCGCTGGCGCTGCAAACCGCTGAACGTCAGGTGACACATCGTCTGGCGCTGGTGGGCAACGCGGCGCAAACGCTGCATCCAATCGCCGGACAAGGCTTCAACCTGGGTCTGCGTGATGTGATGTCGCTGGCGGAAACGCTGGCAGGCGCATATCGTCAGCAGAAAGATCCCGGCAGTTTCGCGGTATTACAGCATTTTGCCGCGCGACGTCAGCCCGATCGTGCCGCCACTGTTGGCGTCACTGACGGTTTAGTCCGACTGTTTGCTAACCGCTATGCGCCGTTGGTAGCAGGACGAAATCTTGGGCTGGTGGCGATGGACCATCTGCCTTGGCTACGGAATCCACTTGCCGCGCGCACGCTCGGCTGGGTTAAGCGTTAAGCACGAATTAAGGGGCAGCAATGCAAACTTTTGATGTGGCAATTGCCGGAGGCGGCATGGTGGGTTTGGCCGTCGCCTGCGGACTTCAAGGCAGCGGCTTACGCGTTGCCGTGCTGGAAAAAGCACCCGAGCCACAGTTTGATCCGGCGGCCAATGCGTCGATTCGCGTCTCCGCCATCAACGCTGCCAGTGAACGTCTGCTGCAAAAGCTCGATGTGTGGTCGAGCATTCTGGCGCTGCGCGCCAGCGCCTATCACGGCATGGAAGTGTGGGATCAGGACAGCTTCGGCTCAATCAGCTTTGATGACGAGCAGCAGGGTTTATCGCATCTTGGCCATATTATTGAAAACGAAGTGATTCACAGCGCGTTGTGGCAGCGCGCCAGTCAGAGCAGCGATATCGCGCTGTTTGCCCCGGCGCAGCTGCAGCAAGTGGCGTTTGGCGACAACGAAGCCTTCATTACGTTGCAGGATGGCAGCATGATGAGCGCACGTTTGCTGGTGGCGGCCGACGGCGCGAATTCGTGGCTACGCGATAAAGCGGATATCCCGCTGACTTTCTGGGATTACGAGCATCACGCGCTGGTGGCGAACATCCGCACCGATATGCCGCATGATGCGATTGCGCGTCAGGTGTTTCACGGCGACGGTATTCTGGCGTTCCTGCCGATGCAGGATCCACACTTATGCTCGATCGTCTGGTCGCTCGCGCCGCAGGAAGCGGCACGCCTGCAATCAATGCCGGAAGCGCTATTTAATCAGCAGCTGTCGGTGGCGTTTGATATGCGTCTTGGCTTGTGTCAGGTCGAGAGTGAACGTAAAACCTTCCCGTTGACGGCACGTTATGCGCGTAATTTTGCCGCGCACCGTTTGGCGCTGGTCGGCGATGCCGCCCACACCATCCATCCGCTGGCCGGGCAGGGCGTAAATCTCGGCTTTATGGATGCGGCTGAATTAATTGGTGAAATTCGTCGATTGCATCTGGAAGGCAAAGACATTGGTCAGCATCTCTATCTGCGTCGCTATGAGCGCAGCCGCAAGCACAGTGCGGCGATGATGCTGGCGGGGATGCAGGGTTTTCGCGAGCTGTTTGCCGGCACCCATCCCGCGAAAAAGCTGCTGCGTGATGTTGGCCTCAAGCTCGCCGACACGTTACCTGGCGTTAAACCGCTGATGCTGAAACAGGCGATGGGGCTTAACGATCTACCCAGATGGATACGCTAATCATCTCAGCTGACGGCGCCCCATTGGGCGCCGTTTTTCTTTGCTGCACCCCAATGATGCAGCGATGCACCGCGATCGCGCCTCGTTTGATTTATTCTAATTTGACGCCTTAATTCGCATTAGATTAATTCATGTCATAGCCCTGCGCATGCCGGACCATTTCTTAATCCTGTGGCGTGTATTCCCTCAATTTGCTGCATGAAAGTAATTTAGTCGTATTTTGTGCGAGGCTAATCACAATAATGCAGTGATTTATGCTGGGCGTTGTTCGATGATTTGATGAAAGGTGGTAGTGTTTCGCCCTCGTTTTCCTCATGGTTAATTGCCACATTAGGTGATAACTTCAGCACAAAGAGAACGTTTGCGTCAGCCTCATTAGGCGACGCAGGCGCGTCACACTCACTTGTCTTTACAGGATGGTTATGACTCAGCAAACGCCTCTATTCGAACAGCATCAGGCATGTGGTGCACGCATGGTGGACTTCCACGGCTGGATGATGCCGCTGCATTACGGCTCGCAAATGGATGAGCATCACGCGGTGCGTAACGATGCCGGCATGTTTGATGTTTCCCACATGACCATCGTCGATCTGCACGGCGCACGCACCCGCGAATTCCTGCGCTATCTGCTGGCAAACGATGTCGCCAAGCTCACCCAGCCGGGCAAAGCCCTGTATACCGGCATGTTGAATGCCTCTGCTGGCGTCATTGATGATTTGATTGTTTACTTTATGAGCGAAGATTTCTTCCGTCTGGTGGTGAACTCCGCTACGCGAGAGAAAGATTTAGCCTGGATTAAACAGCATGCGCAGCCGTTTGGCGTTGAGCTGACCGAACGTGACGATCTGGCGCTGATTGCGGTGCAAGGTCCAAACGCGCAGCAGAAAGCACAAACGCTGTTGAGCGCCGCTCAGCGTGATGCCGTTGCCGGCATGAAACCCTTCTTTGGCGTGCAGGCCGAAAACCTGTTTATCGCTACCACCGGCTACACCGGCGAAGCGGGTTATGAGATTGCCATGCCAGCGACTGAAGCCGCCGCTTTCTGGCAGCAGCTGTTGGCCGCAGGCGTTAAACCGGCTGGACTCGGTGCGCGTGACACGCTGCGTCTGGAAGCGGGCATGAACCTGTACGGTCAGGAGATGGATGAGGGCGTTTCGCCGCTCGCCGCCAATATGGGCTGGACCATCAGTTGGGAACCTGCCGATCGCGATTTCATTGGCCGTGATGCTCTGCAAGCGCAGCGCGAGCACGGCACCGAACAGCTGGTTGGCCTGGTGATGACCGAAAAAGGGGTGCTGCGTAACGGGTTAACGGTGCGCTTCACCGATCAACAAGGTCAGCCGCAGCAAGGTATTATTACCAGTGGTTCCTTCTCACCAACCCTGGGTTACAGCATCGCGCTGGCGCGTGTGCCAGCCGGCATTGGTGAGCAGGCGATTGTGGAAATCCGCAACCGTGAAATGCCCGTGAAAGTTACCAAACCGATTTTTGTTCGCGCCGGTAAGCCGGTTGCCCAGTAATTTTTTTTCAGGAGAAATGGCCAATGAGCAATGTGCCAAATGAATTGAAATACCGCGATAGCCACGAATGGGTCCGTAAAGAAGCCGACGGCACCTTCACTGTGGGTATCACCGAACACGCACAGGAACTGCTGGGCGATATGGTGTTTGTCGATCTGCCAGACGTCGGTGCCACCTTCGCGGCCGGAGATGACTGCGCCGTTGCGGAGTCGGTGAAAGCGGCTTCAGACATCTACGCGCCACTGAGCGGTGAGATTGTGGCGGTGAACGACAATCTGGGCGATTCGCCAGAGCTGGTGAACAGCGCGCCGTACGCCGATGGTTGGCTGTTCCGCATCAAAGCCAGCGACGAATCAGAACTCGACGCGATGCTGGATGCCGATGCCTATAAAGCCGCAATCGACGAGTAACCGGTAGTGGCAGAAGGTGGCGCGCTGCGTCGCCTTCTTTTTTATCTGCCTGATTTAACGCCATTTTTGTAACCCAGCCCGATTCAGGATTTACTGCAAATGACCCAGACTCTCAGCCAGCTTGAACACAACGGTGCTTTCATTGAGCGCCACATCGGTCCTACGCCGGAACAACAGGCCTTAATGCTGGAAGCGATTGGTGCCAGTTCGCTCTCATCATTGATCAGTTCTATTGTGCCTGCCGACATCCAACTGCCAGGCCCGCCTGCAGTAGGCATTGCGGCGACCGAGCAGCAAGCGCTGGCAGAGCTGAAAGCCATTGCCAGTCAGAACCAACGCTATAAATCCTGGATCGGCATGGGCTACAGTGCGGTGATCACGCCGCCCGTCATCCTGCGCAATATGCTGGAAAATCCAGGCTGGTACACCGCGTATACGCCGTATCAGCCAGAAGTGTCGCAGGGCCGTCTTGAGGCGCTGCTCAACTTCCAAACTCTGACGCTGGATCTGACCGGTCTGGACATCGCTTCCGCGTCACTGCTGGACGAAGCGACCGCTGCTGCTGAAGCAATGGCGATGGCCAGGCGCGTTAGCAAACTGAAAACCGCCACCAAATTCTTCATCGCCGATGACATCCACCCACAGACGCTGGATGTGGTGCGCACCCGCGCAGAAACCTTTGGTTTTGAACTGATTATTGATCGTGCTGACAAGGCGCTGGATCACGATGATCTGTTCGGCGTGTTGCTGCAACAGGTGGGTACGCACGGTGAAGTGCACGATTACCGCTCACTGATTGCCGAGCTGAAAAGCCGCAAAGTGGTGGTGAGCGTAGCCGCAGATTTCATGGCGCTGGTGCAGCTAGAGGCGCCAGGCAAGCAGGGCGCAGATATCGTCTTTGGTTCTGCCCAGCGTTTCGGCGTGCCGATGGGTTACGGCGGACCACACGCCGCGTTCTTCGCCAGCCGCGACGAGCACAAACGCTCGATGCCTGGTCGCATTATTGGTGTATCGCGCGATGCCGCCGGGAACACCGCGCTGCGTATGGCGATGCAAACCCGCGAGCAACATATTCGTCGTGAGAAAGCCAACTCCAACATCTGTACATCGCAGGTGCTGCTGGCGAATATCGCCGGTCTCTACGCGGTGTATCACGGTCCGGTTGGCCTGAAACGCATTGCCTCACGTATTCACCGTCTGACCAGCATTCTGGCCGCGGGCCTGCAAAATGGTGGCCTCAAGCTGCGCCACAACAGCTGGTTCGATACGCTGACGGTTGAAGTGGCCGATAAAGCGGCGGTGCTGAACCGCGCGCAGAGCTTCGGCGTCAACCTGCGCAGCGATATCCACAATGCGGTTGGCATTACGCTGGATGAAACCACCGCCCGTGAAGATGTGCTGGCGCTGTTCGCCATTCTGCTGGGCGATGCGCACGGTCAGGACATTGATGCGCTGGATGCCGCTGTTGCTGCGGAAAACAGTGCGATTCCGGCTGGTCAGGTGCGTGAAAGCGCCTTCCTGACGCACCCGGTGTTCAACCGTCATCACAGCGAAACTGAGATGATGCGCTACATGCACAGCCTGGAGAAAAAAGATTTGGCGCTGAACCAGGCAATGATCCCACTCGGTTCGTGCACCATGAAACTTAACGCCGCGGCGGAGATGATTCCAATCACCTGGCCGGAATTTGCCGAACTGCATCCATTCTGCCCGGCTGAGCAGGCGTCGGGTTATCTGCAGATGATTGGCCAGTTGTCGCAATGGCTGGTGCAGTTGACTGGCTACGATGCGCTGTGCATGCAGCCCAACTCAGGTGCGCAGGGCGAATACGCCGGCCTGCTGGCGATTCGTCGTTACCACGAAAGTCGTAACGAAGGCGGCCGTAATGTTTGCCTGATCCCGAGCTCGGCGCACGGCACCAATCCGGCATCGGCGCAGATGGCGGGCATGTCAGTTGTGGTGGTGGCGTGTGATAAACAAGGCAACATCGATCTTGGCGATCTGCGTGAGAAAGCCGCGCAGGTGGGTGAGCAGCTGTCGTGCATCATGGTGACCTATCCGTCAACACACGGCGTTTATGAAGAAACCATCCGCGAGGTGTGCCAGATCGTGCATCAGCACGGCGGCCAGGTGTATCTCGACGGCGCCAACATGAATGCGCAGGTCGGTATCACCACGCCAGGTTACATCGGCGCGGATGTATCGCACCTTAACCTGCACAAAACCTTCTGTATCCCGCACGGCGGTGGCGGTCCGGGTATGGGGCCAATCGGTGTTAAAGCGCATCTGGCACCGTTCGTGCCGGGTCACAGCGTGGTGCAAATTGATGGCGTGCTGACGCAGCAAGGCGCGGTTTCTGCCGCACCGTTTGGTAGCGCATCGATTCTGCCAATCAGCTGGATGTATATCCGTATGATGGGCGCAGAAGGTCTGAAGCAAGCGAGTTCGGTGGCGATCCTGAACGCCAATTACATTGCCAGCCGTCTGCAATCGGCCTATCCGATTCTGTATGCCGGCCGCGATGGCCGCGTGGCGCACGAATGTATTCTCGACATTCGTCCGCTGAAAGAGCAGACCGGTATCAGCGAGCTGGATATTGCTAAACGTCTAATCGATTACGGCTTCCACGCGCCAACCATGTCATTCCCGGTGGCGGGTACGCTGATGGTTGAACCCACGGAATCAGAAAGCAAAATCGAGCTGGATCGCTTTATCGATGCGATGCTGGCCATCCGCATGGAAATCGATCGCGTTGCCGATGGCGAATGGCCGCTGGAAGATAACCCGCTGGTGAACGCACCGCACACGCAGACAGAAATCGTCGGCGACTGGGCGCATCCGTATACCCGTGAGCTGGCCGTATTCCCGGCCGGTAGCGCCAATAAATACTGGCCGACGGTGAAACGTCTGGATGATGTATTTGGCGATCGCAATGTCTTCTGTTCGTGTGTACCAATGAGCGAATACCAATAATTTAGCCGTCATACTTTGAGCCACAGCGGCGTTGGCTGCGCTCATTCACCCCGGTCACTTACTGATGTAAGCTCCCGGGGATGAATGAACTTGCCGCCTTGCTGTATCTCAAATTATTTAGGCTAAAGTAGCGGGTGATATTTATGAAAGGGCCGATTGTTCGGCCCTTTTTTGTGGAGGCAAAAATGGATCTGGCTTTGATTACCGGCGGTAGTCGCGGCATTGGACGCGCAACCGCACTATCGCTGGCGCAGGCGGGTTATCGCGTGGCGATCAACTATCGTCAGCGTGCAGCCGAAGCGGCAAGCGTGGTGGCAGAGATTGAAGCGCAGGGCGGCAGTGCGTTTGCGCTGCAGGCCGATATTGGCGATGAAGCGCAGGTCATACGTATGTTTGCCGAATTGGATCAGCAAAAGGGCGCGCTGCGAGTGCTGGTGAATAATGCCGGTATTTTGTTTACCCAATGTCGGGTGGAAGATCTGGATGCCGAACGTATTCAGCGCGTGTTCGCCACCAATGTCACCGGCACGTTCATCTGCTGTCGTGAGGCGGTAAAACGCATGGGCACGCATCATGGCGGCAAAGGGGGCGCCATCGTCAATGTGTCATCCGCTGCGTCACGTCTCGGTGCGCCAGGCGAATATGTGGATTACGCCGCCTCAAAAGGGGCGATGGATACGCTGACTAAAGGGTTGTCGCTGGAAGTGGCATCGCAAGGCATTCGCGTCAACAGCGTGCGTCCTGGCCTTATCTATACCGACATGCACGCCGATGGCGGCGAGCCGGGTCGAGTCGATCGCCTGGCGAGCGCATTGCCAATGGGACGCGGCGGCCAGGCAGAAGAGATTGCTGCAGCGATTGTCTGGTTGGCGAGCGATGCGGCGTCTTACGTGACGGGCACCTTTATTGATGCGGCTGGCGGACGATAATCACCAAGCCGGTATCAATACCGACCCCATAAAACAGTATCCGTGCGAAGTGTCGCCATGCATGGCGACCGATTCATTCAAACCCTCGCCTGTCACACCCACTCACAGATTTATTTTAGCGTACATGTGTACTCTGAAAATTATCCCGGTTACTCTGGTTGCTCAGAAATAGCACACTCGCTTTTTCCGTTGTTCAGGAATCCCCTCATGGTACAAACCCCAGTTATTGCCCAGGGCTACTCATTGGCCGAAGAGATCGCCAATAGTATCAGCCACGGAATCGGCTGCATTTTCGGCATCATTGGCCTGGTGTTGATGTTGACGCAAGCCGTTGAATCCCAAGCTAACGTTACCGCAATCACCAGTTACAGCCTGTACGGCGGCAGCATAATTTTGCTCTATCTCGCCTCAACGCTGTATCACGCCATTCCCCATCAAAAAGCCAAACACTGGCTGAAGAAATTTGACCACTGCGCCATTTATCTGTTGATTGCTGGCACTTATACGCCGTTCTTGCTGGTGGGGCTCAATTCGCCGCTGGCACAAGGCTTAATGGTGGTGATCTGGAGCCTGGCGCTGGCCGGTATTCTGTTTAAAATCGCCTTTGCCCACCGCTTTGAAGCGCTGTCGCTGGTGACCTATCTCGGTATGGGATGGTTGTCGCTGGTGGTGATTTATCAGCTGGCGATCAAACTGTCGCCGGGCGGGATTTGGCTGCTGGCTGCCGGTGGCATTGTCTATTCGCTAGGGGTGATATTCTACGTCTCGCGCCGTATTCCTTACAGTCACGCCATCTGGCACGGTTTTGTGCTCGGCGGCAGCGTATTGCACTTCTGCGCGATTTATTTTTATGTGATGTAAGCTCAATCTAGGTCGCCATAAATGGCGACCCTACGTGTTTAGTGCCGACCTGGCCCGCAATTATTCTGTCAATGAATACGGCAGCGGCTGAATGGTCAATTTGCCACTTTCGTCGCCTTCCACGCGCAATACGCTATCTGGCTCCAAATCATTATTCATCACTACCTGCACCCAAACGCTGCCGTCATCCAACTGCACACCGCTCAATACGGTGCCGGTGCGACGCCATTTATCGCCCATCTGCAGCTCCATCGAACCGCCAACCTCCGGCACTTTGCTGGCTTTACCTGCCAGCCAATAGAGTGCGCGTTTGTTCGCACCGCGGAATTTGGCGCGTGCCACCATCTCCTGGCCGGTGTAACACCCTTTTTTGAAGCTGATGGCATCCAGCGCCTGTAGGTTAGTGGCTTGTGGAATCAACTGCGCGCTGGTGGCGCTTTCAATCACCGGAATGCCCGCTTCGATATCCAGCGCCAGCCATTGCAGGCTGTCGTTGAACTGTGCTTCTCCCGCCAGTTTCTCTTTCAACGCATTCACCTGTTCAGGCGTGGTCACCAGCAGGAAACGTTCGGCTGGCTGATCAAACCACAAAAGCGTGCTCTCGCCTTGCTGTACTACCGGCGTTTCGGCATCCGGCAGCGTGCTGAACACGCCCGCCAGTGCGGCGCGCGCCTGGAAACCGGCAACGCCGAGCAGCACTGCTTCATCATCCGCGACGAGGGTGACTTTGGCGAACACCGCGTATTTCTTCAGTTCGGTAAGCTGCTGCTCACGCAGGTTGCGACGCACCACGTAAGCGTAACCTTCGCTGCGATGGAACAGACGAATATTGCTCCACATTTTGCCTTTGGCATCGCAGTGCGCGGCGGGACGATGCTGCGTCTCGCCCATCGCCGCGACATCCAGCGTCAACTGACCTTGCAGATAAGACGTGCTGTCGTTGCCCTGCACCTTAACCAGCGCCCATTCGTCGAGCGAAATCAGGGTTAAAGGCAGGCGTGACGATGCAGCAGGCTGGCGAGGTGGAAGGGTAAAAATCGACATGTCTCTTTCCTGATTAATGAGGTAATGGGTTGCAATGGTAAAAGAGCAGTGCGGCTTTGCAACCTGTTTACTGAATATGGCGCACAAATCGCGTGATACCCATTGCAAACTGGGGGATGTAACGCCGAGGTATTGCACAGGGTTAAGCACAGCGCCTGCAGCGAGAAAAAAAAGCAGGTACACTGAGCCCCACTGTTTTTAGTCATGGAACCTGAGACATGGAAATTAACGACAAAGCCCGCGTCCAATGGGCATGCCGTCGCGGCATGCTGGAGCTGGATATGGCTATCATGCCGTTTTTCAAATTTGAATATGATTCGCTGAACGACACCGATAAGCAGGTTTTTATCGCGCTACTAAAGAGTGACGATCCCGATCTGTTCAACTGGTTGATGAATCACGGTGAACCGGTTGATCCCGAGTTCAAACGTATGGTGAAACTGATTCAGCAGCGCAACCGTGAACGCGGTCCGGTGGCAATGTGATCTGCGAGCGTCACGCAGTGCGCGCGCACTGAATGTGACGCTTTCTCTACTGTGCACCGGTTTGCTGCTGGCGCTGGAGTGGCCTGACGCGTGGGCGTGGAGCAAAGCGCCGGTGTTAGTGCTGCTGCTGGCGGAGTGCTGGCGTAACGAGCGCCGTTTGGTTCAGCGCGTAGGTCATTTGGTGCTGGACGTGAAGGGCAATTGGCTGTGGCGCGGCGTGCGCTGGCGAGCGGAACGTAATGCGGATTGGTTGCCGTATGGCGTTTTGCTGGTGCTGCGTAATCAGCAGGGAAAACGCTGGCGGCTGTGGTTAATGCATGACAACCTGCCGCCCGGTGAATGGCGCACGCTGCGCGCCTGCTGTTTTCTAAGGGATGGTCAAACGCTGCCTTAAAGCAGCGCTGCGGTTTCCGTCAGAATCTGTTCGCACCACTGCTCAATGCGCTCATCGCTCTGTTCGAACTGGTTAACATCGTCGAGCGCCAAACCGACAAACTGCGTGCCATCGGCGGTCAGCGGTTTTTTGCTGGTGAACTCATAGCCTTCCAGCGGCCAGTAACCCACAAACTGCACGCCCATCGGCTGCAGCAGTTCGTGCAGCATGCCCAGCGCATCAAGGAACCATTCGGCGTATTCGCCCTGATCGCCCATGCCGTACAGCGCCACGATTTTTCCGCGCAAATTCAGCGCCGGAATCTGTGGCCAAATCGCTTCCCAATCTTCCTGTAACTCACCGAAATCCCACGTCGGAATGCCGAGGATCAGCAAATCGTACTGCTCCATCAGCGACGGATCGTCATCTTTCAAATTGTGCAGCGTGACTAATTCTTCACCGATAAAGTCGCGAATCTTCTCCGCCGTCATCTCGGTGTAACAGGTGCTCGAACCATAAAACAAACCGATATTCATGCAATTAATGCTCTGTCTGAACCTGACTCGGGGGCAATTGTACCAGAAGCAGGCTACTTTCAGGCATAATGAGCACGATTTCACACGGGCGGAGAGTACAGTGCAGGACAGCGATCTGATCGAACAGTTTCTGGATGCGCTTTGGATTGAGCGTAATCTGGCGCAGAATACGCTCGCCTCTTACCGGCAGGATCTGCAAACGCTCACCGGCTGGCTGCATCACCACGATCGCACGCTATTAACGCTTGAAGCGCTTGATTTGCAGCAGTTTCTTGCCGAACGCGTTGAGGGCGGCTACAAAGCCACCAGCTCGGCGCGCACCCTCAGCGCCATTCGCCGCTTGTGCCAATATCTCTATCGGGAAAAAGTGCGCAGCGACGATCCCAGCGCGCTGCTGTCGGCACCGAAACTGCCGCAGCGTCTGCCGAAAGATCTCAGTGAAAACCAGGTCGAACGCTTGCTGCAGGCACCGAGCATTGATGTGCCGCTCGAACTGCGCGACAAGGCGATGCTGGAGCTGCTGTACGCTACCGGTTTACGCGTAACGGAGCTGGTGGGTTTGACCATCAGCGATATCAGCCTGCGTCAGGGCGTGGTGCGCGTAATCGGTAAAGGCAACAAAGAGCGTCTTGTGCCGTTAGGTGAAGAAGCGGTTTACTGGATTGAATACTATATGGAACATGGTCGGCCGTGGCTGCTCAACGGGCAAACACTGGACGTGATGTTTCCCAGCCAGCGCGCACAGCAAATGACGCGGCAGACCTTCTGGCATCGCATTAAACACTATGCGACCCTTGCCGGTATCGATAGCGAAAAGCTGTCGCCGCACGTGCTGCGCCACGCATTTGCCACACATTTACTGAACCACGGCGCCGATTTACGCGTCGTACAGATGTTGCTGGGCCACAGCGACCTCTCGACCACCCAAATTTATACGCACGTCGCCACTGAGCGCCTGCGTCTGTTACATCAACAGCATCATCCGCGCGCTTGAGATGCGGTAACAAGGATTTAAGATGAAAAAGCAGCTAACGATGCTGGCTCTGCTGGTCAGTGCATTCACTGGATTGGCGCATGCCGATGACAACGCTATTCAGCAAACGCTGAAAAAACTGGGATTGCAGCAGGCTGAAATCCAGCCGTCCCCGCTGCCGGGTATCAAAACCGTACTGACCGAAAGCGGTGTGCTTTACGTCTCCGAAGACGGCAAGCACATGATTCAGGGCCCGCTATATGATGTCAGCGGCACCCAGCCGATCAACGTTACCAACCAGCTGCTGGACAAAAAAGTCACTGCGCTGGCGCCAGACATGATTGTCTATAAAGCGCCGAAAGAGCAGCACGTCATCACCGTGTTCACCGACATCACCTGCGGCTACTGCCGCAAGTTGCATGAGCAGATGGCCGACTACAACGCGCTCGGCATCACCGTGCGCTATCTGGCCTTCCCGCGTGAAGGTCTGAATGGTCAGGTAGAAAAAGCCATGCGCGCCATCTGGTGCAGCGCCGATCGTAACAAAGCTTTCGATGCAGCAATGAAAGGCGATGCGCCGCAGATGGATGCACCGGCAACTTGCAAAATCAATATCGAGCAGCAGTACAAACTCGGCATCCTGTTTGGCATTCAGGGTACGCCAGCCATTCTCACGGATAGCGGCATGATGATTCCTGGCTATCAGGGACCGCAAGAGCTGAAGCAGGTGCTTGACGGCCAGAAGCGTGGCGGTTAACGCACAGTGATTCATTCTGTTGAATTGCGTCGGCGCGAAGCCGAGACCGAAGCCAGCTTACCCGCTGATTTGCCCCCTTTGCTGCGCCGCTTGTATCTGCAACGCGGCGTGAAAGAGGCGCTGGAACTGGAGCGCGGCGCTAAACACCTGCTGCCGTGGCAAACGCTGGGCGGCATCGAAGCCGCCGTGACGTTGCTGCATCAGATGCTGCTGGCGGGCAAACGTATCGTGGTGGTGGGCGATTTCGATGCCGATGGCGCCACCAGCACCGCGTTAACCGTGCTGGCGCTGCGCAGCCTCGGCGGTAATGTGGATTATCTGGTGCCAAACCGTTTCGAAGATGGCTACGGTTTGAGTCCGGAAGTGGTTGAGCAGGCTAAAGCGCGCGGTGCGGAAATGATCCTCACCGTCGATAACGGCATCTCATCACATGCCGGTGTGGATACCGCGCATCAGCACGGCATTCCGGTGCTGGTTACCGATCACCACTTGCCGGGCGAAACCTTGCCTGCCGCTGAAGCGATTGTGAATCCGAACCTCAACGACAGCGAATTCCCTTCACGTTCGCTGGCGGGTGTTGGCGTGGCTTTCTATCTGATGCTGGCGCTGCGTGCGCACCTGCGTGAGCAAAACTGGTTTAGTGATAGCCGCGCCGAGCCAAATCTGGCGGAGCTGCTGGATCTGGTGGCGCTGGGCACCGTAGCCGATGTGGTGCCGCTGGATGCCAACAACCGCATTCTGGTGTGGCAAGGTTTGAGTCGTATTCGCGCGGGCAAATGCCGCGCCGGGATTCGCGCGCTGCTGGAGATTGCCAACCGTGATGCGCGTCAACTCGCCGCCAGCGATCTTGGTTTTGCCGTGGGTCCACGCCTCAACGCTGCCGGTCGTCTGGATGATATGTCGGTTGGCGTGGCGTTGCTGCTCACCGAAGATATTTCCCAGGCGCGCATGCTGGCGAATGAACTTGATGCACTGAATCAGACGCGTAAAGAGATTGAGCAGGGCATGAAGAGCGAAGCGCTGGCGCTGTGCGATGAGCTGGAGCGCCAGCATACCGATCTGCCGCTGGGTTTGGCGTTCTACCATCCCGAATGGCATCAGGGCGTGGTGGGGATTCTGGCGTCGCGCTTGAAAGAGCGCTTCCATCGCCCGGTGATCGCTTTCGCCCCCGCCGGAGACGGCACGCTGAAAGGTTCAGGCCGCTCAATTGCGGGTTTGCATCTGCGCGATGCGCTGGAGCGTCTCGACACGCTGTTCCCTGGCTTAATGATCAAATTTGGTGGTCACGCCATGGCGGCCGGATTGTCACTGGAAACCGCGAAGTACGAGGAGTTCCGTGAGCGATTTGCCGCATTGATTGATGAGTGGCTGGATGGCGAAGCGCTGCAGGGCGTGATTTGGTCGGACGGCGAACTGCATGCGCAGGAGTTTACGCTGCACACCGCCGAAATGCTGCGCGAAGCCGGTCCGTGGGGCCAGGCGTTCCCGGAGCCGGTGTTTGACGGCAAGTTCAAGCTGTTACAACAGCGGTTAGTGGGCGAGCGTCATTTGAAAGTGATGGTCGAGCCGCTCGGCGGCGGCCCGCTGTTAGATGGAATTGCCTTCAACGTGGATACCACGCTGTGGCCAGACAGCAGCGTGCGTCAGGTGCAGCTGGCCTACAAGCTGGATATCAATGAATACCGCGGCAATCGTTCGGTGCAACTGATCATCGATCATATCTGGCCGATGTAAGGTGAGTGAGGTCGCCATGAATGGCGTAATGCCGCTCAGTTAAGCGCAGAGCGACTTTCGTTCGCCATGTGCTGAGGCAGTTGCAGCACTTTCGTGCGGCGACCGAGCAGAGGACGCCTGGCCGCGCCCTCTGCACTCCCGGGCCCTGCGCCAGCCCAACCCGCCGCTTCGCGGTGCCTTCACTCATTCACGATTCCTGACGGACCGGCGTCGATCAGCTCCTGCTCAGCGCCGCCTCTCGCCGCATCCATGCGGCTCGCCCTGGAATCCCTCATTCGCTCAGCGGGTTGGGATGTCGCCTCAACACCCGCGCTGCTGCATCAATGCATTATTTTGACTCACCATCGCTACAAATCCCGTAGGGTCGCCATTCATGGTGACCTGGTGCGCATGAATGCTCACCCTACGAAAAACCCGTTCGGGCACTGTCATCACAGGCGGCGGTGTTGGGCGCCATCCGCAGCGCCGAGCGCAGAGTGACGGCCAGGATGAGCCGACAGGACGTCGGCGAAAGCGCGGCATGAGCCAGGAAGGCGAATCCGCGCGGTCCGTCAAGCCGGAGGGATAAGCGAGGGAACAGCGAGGACGGCGCAAGGCGCGGATTGCTAAGGTCCGCGCCTTCGGACCTTAGCCCGGCCGCCTGCTTCATGCATTCTGAAACTGCCAGATGCTTAGCGGGCGGAACCCCTGCGATGTCAGCGCGCTGCTTATCTGACAAGCATAACGCCATTAGCGGTGACCCTGCGCCGCAGGATGCGCATTGATGCGCAGGACTCAGAAACTCACATCCACACCGCCGCGCAGCACTTTCTCGTCACCGCGATCGGCGAAGTGCTGATCGGCGCGCAGGAACAGGCGCGCGCGTGACGTCTGCGCCACATCCAACCGCACACCTAACCACTGCGAACGGCGATCGAGCTGCATGCCGGGAATCGTGAAACGGTTCTGGTCATCGCCAAATCCGCCCCAGCGCGCGCTGACATCCATCGACGGATTGTTGAATGCGTACTGGTATTCGCCATAAAGACTCAGCATGCTCCACAATCCAGCCGACCAATCCTGCCGTGCGCTGAGACTCAAACCGCTATAACCGACGCTGCGTCGATAGCTGTCGCCGTCGCCGCTCAGACCGAACGCGCTGCCTTTATCTTCAAACGCACCGGTATCCAGCCCGGTTTCACGCCAGCCGAGATAAGGTTCGAGGCGATAATTATCCACAATCGTCCAGCGATAGCCGCTTTGCAGCGCCGCCTGCCAGCTGTTGCTGCTGGTGGTCGATGACACCGGCGAAGCTTCATCCAGCAACACCAGACGCTTTAACTCATCGCGACCATGTTGATAGCTGAGATTGCCCTGCAGATACCATGCTGGCGTCAAATCGTAGCGGCCATACAGCATCGCGCCTTGCAGGCGATTACGGCTGGTGCCGCCGCTTTGGTCGTAGGTGGAATCGATCTGATTCTGCGTCCAGGCCACGCCCACGCGCAGACCAGAAATACCCAAATCGCTATCCACGCCTAGTGCGGTAAGCGTGTTGCGGTAATTGGTGCCGAGGTAGCCCGCTTGATCCAGTGAACCGCGCAGTTGACCGCTCTCCAGCCAGAAACCGTAACGATTGTCAGCGCTGGCATCGGCGATACGGTTACTCAACAGGCGGCTTTGATAATCCAGCGCATTAAACAGTACCGCGTTGCTGGAAGCGTGCGCCTGACCGGAAAGTGAATTGATGGCGGCCTGCGCACTGCGGGCATCTGCCAGCGACTGAAACGCTCCTGCTGCGCCCAGCGCTGACTGCTGCGCACTGCTCAGCGATCCCTGTTGCTGCCAGCTATCCGCCACGCTAAATGCCTGCTCCAGATTCGCGGCCGTTTGCTGGGTGCTGGCGCCGTTCATGCCTAGCGCTGCCGCTGCTGCTGCGGTGTTTTTACGCGTCAGCTGGCCGGTGACGCTGTTGGCGTTGTAGCTGACCGAACCATCAAGAAACACGCCAGTATTGACCTGACTAAACTGGCCGCTGACGCCTGCATCGCTGGTCAGCAGCGTTTCCTGCTGTTTCACCACATAGGTCGATGACGGTGGCGCGAGGTTAAGCGTGCCGTCCAGCGTCGAATGACCCGCGACACGCAGCGGGCTGTTCAGCGCGATATTCAGCACGCCACTGCTGCGTTGCTGGTAATCGCCTTGCACCTGCAAGCCGCCGTTGACCGTTCCCTGATTGAGTAAGCTGCCGCCAATCACACCGCTGCCACCTAAAGTGCCACTGCCGCTGACGTTGGCACTGCCAGCAATCGCACCCTCAATCAGCAACGTATTGGCGGCAACGCTGGTCTGGCCGAGGTAACTGTTGTTAGCGGTTAACCGCAGCACGCCGCCATTATTGGCGCCGTCGAGTATCAGGCCACGATCGCCGCTGATGGCATTCGAGAAGACATAGCTACCCGCATCCAGGCTGGCGTGAAAATCATTGGCCCAGAACATTGCCGGACCGTTGAGCGCTTTCGCCTGGTTGAGGTCGCCCCAGCCGAAGGTGTTGTTGTAAGGCCGCCCGTTTGCGCTATCCGCAGCGCCTGCGTAAGCATCACTGCGATAAGTGGCGGTGGTCAGCAACGTTTGCTGCAGGTTGTAGCCGCTCATCCACGGAAAGCGCTGCAACACTTGCGAAGCCGCCGCTGCGGCGCGCGGTGCAGCAAACGAGGTGCCGTAGCTACGCGCATTCACCCAGCTGCCATCGGCGTTCTGAAAGCGATAATCGCTGTATCCCGGCGCGCTCAGGCACCATGCCGCAGCGTTGCCGCAGGCATCAAACGGCCCGGTTAACGCCGCGCGGTTCGCCGTGTCGTATGAGGTGCTGTCCATCACGCCGGTAACGGCCAGCATGTTTTTTTGCAACGCGCTGTCCTGATAAATCAGCGGCAGCTGCGCATTAGGCGACGGTGTTGCAGTGCCGCCATTGCCGGTGATCACCACCGCCAAACCGTTAGCCGCCGCAATCTCTCGCATGCTTTGCACCAGCACCTGATAGTGCGGCTGCGCATCGGATAGCGCCTGCGCGGTGGTTAAGCGCTCGCTGGAGGCGTACGACATATTGAAAACCCGCACGCCCTGGCTCAGCAGGCCGCTCACCGCACGCGCGGTATCGTCGTATTGAAAGATATTGTTCTGCGATGCCTGCGCCACATACAGCGAGCTGCCCGGCGACAGGCCCAATAACGTCAGCGCCACCACGGTGCCGTGGCCGTTAATGCCCTGATTATCATTCAAACTGCTGCCGCCGCCGACGTAGCTGGTGAACTGCACGTTGGCATAATTGATTTCACTGCGATCGGGCGATAACCCTGAATCAACAATGCCGACTTTGCTGGCATTGCCTGAAGCGCTGGGCTGAGCTGGCGTGGGTGTCTCAGGCGTGCCGGTGGTGGGCGAGGTTGCCGCGCTACCGCCACCTCCGCCGCCGCCGCCGCCTCCGCAGGCGGCAAGTAACAAAGGCATTAACAAGGCAAGCAGGCGCGGTGAAGTGCGCAAACCGGGAATAAACATCGATACTCCTTCATGTCTCTCAGGACATGTTGTGCCCGCTCACGTTTACGGGCGCTGATTACTGTGTCATTCCCTGTCGAAGCTGCGCATTCCTGGCGATCGTGGTGACAAACGGTCTGGACGTCAGTGATGTCCATCGGGGGGATAGTCACTGAGCAAAATGATAAAAGGGTGCTAATAAATCGATAGGCTGAATATCAGCTGCTTAATGGCGTTATTTGAGACGTGTCTGCTTTCTTGCAGGAAATTTCTCACAAGACAATTCTTAATGATTTATCGTTATAAATCATGATCTTTAATGACGTCATCTGGCGCCAATTGCCTAATTTTTGCAGGAAAATTCCTAAGAAGGTTCTGAAGGCGAGGTATTTGCGGAGGTGTTTGGGAAAGCGTAGCGGGTAAAGCTTTCCAGAAGGATAAGAACTTTTTTTCTTACGGCGGAGGCGCGCTCACTCAGGCGGCGTGCAATGCTACAAAGTGCGCACACTTTCGGGTAAACTAGCGCGTTAGTTTTTATCTCCTTTCACCGAATCGTCAAAAAAGACTGAAAAGCCATGTTTGAAATTAATCCGGTCAAAAATCGTATCCAGGACCTCAGTGAGCGCAGCGACGTTCTTCGGGGGTATCTTTGACTACGATGCCAAGAAAGAACGCCTCGAAGAAGTAAACGCCGAGCTGGAGCAGCCTGACGTCTGGAACGAACCTGAGCGCGCGCAAGCGCTGGGTAAAGAACGTGCTTCACTGGAAGCGGTAGTGGAAACTTTAGATCACATGCGTCAGGGCCTGGAAGATGTGCAGGGCCTGCTTGATCTGGCGGTGGAAGCTGACGACGAAGAGACTTTCAACGAAGCGGTTGCCGAGCTTGATGCACTGGAAGTGAAGCTGGGCGAACTGGAATTCCGTCGTATGTTCTCTGGCGAATATGACAGCGCCGACTGCTACATGGACATTCAGGCCGGTTCCGGCGGCACCGAAGCGCAGGATTGGGCCAGCATGCTGCTGCGTATGTATCTGCGCTGGGCGGAAGCCAAAGGCTATAAAACCGAAATTATCGAAGAGTCAGACGGTGAAGTGGCCGGAACCAAATCCGCCACCATTAAAATCATCGGCGACTACGCGTTTGGCTGGCTGCGTACCGAAACCGGCGTTCATCGCCTGGTGCGCAAGAGCCCGTTCGATTCCGGCGGCCGTCGTCACACCTCATTCAGTTCGGTGTTTATCTACCCGGAAGTGGATGACAACATCGATATCGATATCAATCCTGCCGATCTGCGTATCGACGTTTACCGCGCCTCCGGTGCGGGTGGCCAGCACGTTAACAAAACCGAGTCTGCGGTGCGTATTACCCACTTGCCGACCAACATTGTGGTGCAGTGCCAGAACGACCGTTCACAGCACAAGAACAAAGATCAGGCCTTCAAGCAGTTACGCGCCAAGCTGTACGAATATGAGATGCAGAAGAAAAACGCGGACAAGCAGGCAGCGGAAGATAACAAATCTGATATCGGCTGGGGCAGCCAGATCCGTTCTTATGTTCTCGACGATTCACGCATCAAGGATCTGCGTACCAGCGTAGAAACCCGCAACACCCAAGCGGTGCTGGATGGCGATATCGATCGTTTTATTGAAGCAAGTTTAAAAGCAGGGCTATAAGGAACCGACATGTCTGAACAACAACCGCAGAGCGCTGATGCCGCCCTTGAGTTAAACAACGAACTGAAAGCGCGTCGCGAAAAACTCAGCGCGCTGCGTGAAAAAGGCGTGGCGTTTCCTAACGATTTCCGCCGTGATACCACGTCCGATGTGCTGCACGCCAGCTATGACGAGAAAGAGAATGAAGAGCTGGAAGCGCTGGGCGTTGAAGTGAGCGTGGCCGGTCGTATGATGACGCGCCGCATCATGGGTAAAGCGTCATTCGCGACCCTGCAGGATGTCGGCGGCCAGATTCAGATCTACGTCTCACGCGACGATCTGCCAGAAGGCGTCTACAACGAGCAGTTCAAGAAATGGGATCTCGGCGATATCCTCGGTGCGCGCGGTAAGCTGTTCAAAACCAAAACCGGTGAGCTGTCGATCCACATCACTGAGCTGCGTCTGCTGACCAAAGCGCTGCGTCCGCTGCCGGACAAATTCCACGGCCTGGCCGATCAGGAAACCCGTTATCGTCAGCGTTATCTCGATCTGATCTCCAACGACGATTCGCGCAAAACCTTCAAAATTCGCTCGCAAATCATGGCTGGCATTCGTCAGTTCATGGTTAACCGCGATTTTATGGAAGTGGAAACCCCGATGATGCAGGTGATTCCGGGCGGCGCGTCTGCGCGTCCGTTCATCACCCATCATAATGCGCTTGATATCGATATGTACCTGCGTATTGCGCCAGAGCTGTATCTGAAGCGTCTGGTGGTTGGCGGTTTTGATCGCGTATTCGAGATCAACCGTAACTTCCGTAACGAAGGGATTTCGCCACGCCATAACCCAGAGTTCACCATGATGGAACTCTATATGGCATATGCGGATTACAAAGATCTGATCGAACTGACCGAAAGCCTGTTCCGTACGCTGGCGCAGGATGTGCTGGGCACCACGGAAGTGCCGTATGGCGATCACAGCTTCGATTTCGGTAAGCCGTTCGAGAAGCTCACCATGCGTGAAGCGATCAAGAAATACCGTCCGGAAACTGACCTGAGCGATCTGGAAGACTTTGATAAAGCGGTAGCGATTGCCCAATCGCTGCACATCAAAGTTGAGAAGAGCTGGGGCCTGGGCCGCGTCGTTACAGAGATCTTCGAAGAGACCGCTGAAGCGCACCTGATTCAGCCAACCTTCATCACCGAATACCCGGCTGAAGTATCGCCGCTGGCGCGTCGTAACGACGAGAACCCGGAAATCACTGACCGCTTTGAGTTCTTCATCGGCGGCCGCGAAATCGGTAACGGCTTCTCAGAGCTCAACGATGCAGAAGATCAGGCTGAGCGTTTCCTGCAGCAGGTGAATGCGAAAGAGTCTGGCGATGATGAAGCGATGTTCTACGACGAAGACTACGTCACCGCGCTGGAGCACGGCCTGCCGCCAACCGCTGGTTTGGGTATTGGTATCGACCGTATGGTGATGCTGTTCACCAACAGCCACACCATCCGCGACGTGATCCTGTTCCCGGCACTGCGCCCGACCGGTAAGTAGTATTTCGCCGCAGTCCCCCATCCCGGTCCGTGCTCGCTGTCCCCCTCCTCGGTCCTCCCCCATAAATGGGGGAGGAAGATGCTGCAAAATGTGAGTTCTGAAGCTGCATGTGGCAGCATCTCCTTCCCCCGCTAGCGGGGGAAGGCCGGGATGGGGGACAGCCAGCACATTCTCCCCCCAACACAAAATTCCTGATGACAACCCGGCACGCTCTGTGCAGGATGGTTTTTTTCTTTTTCAGGGAATCACCATGAGTGCAAAAGCGGCAACGTTAGAGGGCCGGATTCGTCAGCACTGGGATCAACTCTCCAGCCACGAGCAGCGACTTGCCGATGTGCTACTCGCCGCACCAGGCCAGTTAGCCATGAACACCGCCACCGAACTGGCACACAGCGCGGGCGTGTCCAAAGCCACCACCACGCGCTTCTTCCGCCATCTCGGCTATGAAAGTTATGAAGCCGCACGTCGCCAGGCGCGTGACATGCAAAGCAGCGGTTCACCGCTCTATCTGCAACCGGCACCTAGCGCGTCGCCGCTGGCGAGCATCATGCAGCAGCATCTGGAAAGAGAGATCGCCAACCTGGTCAACAGCTATCGCACGCTGGACAGCGAACAGCTGCAGCAGGCGGTCAGCGCCATCAGCCAGGCGCGCCGCGTGGTGGTAATGGGTTGGCGCCACAGCCAAACCATCGCGCATCTGATCTATCGAGACCTGATCCATATTCACTCCGATGTGCGTCTGCTGCCGCGTCCCGGCGATTCGCTGGCGGAACATATAGCGGCGTTGACCGCCGAGGATGTGGTGATCTGCGTCGGTCTGCGTCGTCGCATGCCCGCGCTGGAGGCGGCGATGAACGCGCTGGCCGAGCGCAACGTGCCGATGTTGTATATCGCCGACGTGCTCTCCGGCAAACCGGCGCGCCATGCGCAGTGGGTAATCCGCTGTCACACCGACAGCAGCCTGATTTTCGACAGCACCGCCGCGCTCTCTGGCGTGTGTAATCTGCTCTGTTCACTGGTGGCCCGGCAAATGGGTAAAGCCAGCAACGATCATCTCGCGCAAATCGAAGCGCTGCACCAATCCCTCGACGAACTGGAATAATGCGCCTTGCTGGCGCATTGTGCGCCAGAAAAATCACCAAAACGGTGCAATTCTGCCCAGTGCCCACCCATCCAGTTTTCCCCGTCTTACCGTGTGTGAAACCATAGAAACTAAAAATAAAAATTAAGAAACAAATGTTTCCATTTGATTTTATTCAATAAAATATGGTTTTTATCAGGTCTCCCTGCATGGTAGTGAAAAAGCTGGCACAAAATATGCTCAGTAGAAAATGACATTTCACCAACACCAGGGAAACACCATAATGAAAAAAACAGCACTGCTGATTGCCGCACTTCTCTCCGTCGGCACCATGGCGCAGGCACAAGCCGATACGCTGGCCGACATCAAAAGCAGCGGCAAAATTACCGTCGGTATCGATCCAACCTTTCCTCCCTACGAATACACCAATGACAAAGGTGAGATCACCGGTTACAGCGTGGCGATCATGCAATCCTTTGCCAACGATCTCGGTGTGAAACTGGAGTTTCAGAAAACCGCCTTCAGCGGCATTCTGCCGGGCCTGATTTCGGGCTCTTTCAATGCCGAAGGTTCATCCCTCAACGTCACGGCAGAACGCGCGAAAAAAGTGCTGTTTACCGTGCCGTACAGCAAAACCGTCAACGGCGTGCTGGTGCGTGAAGCCGAAGCAAAAACCTTCAGCGGCAAAACCCTGAGTCCGGAAAGCTTGTCGGGTCTGCGCGGCGCGGTGAAAACCGCCAGCGTGCCAGAGCAACTGCTGAAGGGCTTCAACGAGCAGTTGAAGAAAGAGGGTAAAAAACCGATCACCATCATCAACGTCGATTCACTCGATCAAACCGTCAGCACGCTGATGACCAAACGCGCCGACTTCGTTTATGACGACATCTCGGTACTGGCGCCGGTAGCAAAAAAATATGCCGGCAAAGTGGCGCAGGTGGGCGAAGTCGGCCCGTCGCAGTGGATGGGCTGGGCGACACGTAAAGAAGATGGCAGCCTGAACAAAGCCATTAGCGACCACATCCTGGCGATGCAGAAAGATGGCGAACTGACCAAACTGCAGCAGCAGTATCTCGGCACCACCTTTACCGTGCCCGCCAGCGACTTCATTCCGCAGGAGTAATTATGTGCCACTCTAACCTGACGGTGCCTGCCGGCTTTGGCAAAACCTTCCGCGTGCGCAAGGGCCAGTTTATTACCGTGATTGATAGCGAAGGGCAGCAGGCGGCCGATTTTGTCGCGGTGAACGCCGATGACCTGAACGAGAAGCTGTCGCCGGTGCACACGCGCCAACAGCTGCGCTCGCTGTTCTTCAAGCCGGGCGACGCGCTGTGGTCGAGTGAAAACCGCCCGATGCTGCGCATTCTTGCCGACAGCATCGGCATCCACGACGCCAACGTGCCGGCCTGCGATCGCACCCGTTTCAGCATTGATTTCGGTGTCGAAGGGCATCGCAACTGCGTCGATAACCTGCTGGAGGGGATGAAGGCGTTTGGCGTTACCTATTTCTCGCTGCCGGAACCGTTCAACCTATTTCAGAACGGCCCGGTCACCGCCGATGGCCGCATGGAAGTGACCGATCCCAACAGCAAAGCGGGCGATAGCATCACCTTTGAAGCGCTGTGCGATCTGATCTGCGCGGTCTCATCCTGCCCGCAGGACATTATTCCCGGCAACGGCCTGCAGGTGACGCCAATCGACATCGTGGTCAGCGACCATTTTCACGCTCAGGAGATGAATCATGCTGTTAATGCGTGAAAGTTATGAAGAAACCGCCGTGCGCACGCTGGCTGAACCGGTGCAGGTTGCAGCGGGCAGCATCGGTTCGATTCGCGTGCTGCGTGGCCAGTTACTGCGCATCACCGCTCAGGGCGACGGCGCGGTGGCTTCGCTGTTTGGCTTTAGCCTGGCCGATCCCGCCGTGTGGCTGTCGGTGCATCACACGCGGGTGTTTAGCAACAGCTACCTGCTCGGTTCCGGCATGCGTCTGGTGAATAACCGTCGCCGTCCAATGATGGTGCTGGGCAAAGATAGCGTGAAGCGTCACGACCTGCTGCTGCCGGCGTCCACCACAGCGTTTCTCGCTGAGCGCGGCTATCAGGGCGAAGGTTGCCTCGATGCGCTGCGCGGCGAGCTGGCACGTCTGGGCATGGTGGTGCCGAAGCTGCCGGATCCCATCAACCTGTTTATGCACGTCAAGCTGACGCGGGAAGGCGAGATTCTGCCGGAAACCAATCTGACCAAAGCCGGTGACAGCATTACCTGTCGCGTGGTGGTGGACACGCAGTTCATCGTCTCCGCCTGCAACACCGGCATTGAGGGCAACGATCGTCCCGCGCCGCTGCTGCTGTCGGTGGCGGAAAACCTGCACGACTTTAACGCGGAGTAACGCATGGGGCTGGATCAACAGGTAGTGGCCGCGCTGCCGGAACTCGGACACGGCCTGCTGATGACGCTGGTGCTCACCGTGCTGGCATCGTTAGTCAGCGTGGTGATGGGGCAGCTCGGCTGCTTCCTGCAGCTGCGCCGTGCCTGGATCTGGCGCGCCATCGGGCGTTTTTATGTCAGCGTAATGCGCGGAACGCCAGCGATTGTGCAACTGTTTGTGGTGTTTTTCACCTTGCCGCGGCTGGGATTGGGCGGTCAGCCGATGCTGGCGGCGGTGATTGCCATTGGCCTCAACAGCGGCGCGTACGTGGCGGAAATCCTGCGCGTGAATCGCAGCCTGGTGACGCGCGGACAGCTGGAAGCGTCGCGCACGCTGGGTCTGAGCCGCTTGCTGACGTGGTGGTACGTCATCAATCCACAGGTGATGCGCGCCAGTCTGCCGATGCTGGTGAATGAGTTCACCATTCTGCTGAAAACCACGCCGCTGGCGTCGGTGGTGGCGCTGACCGAACTGACCTACGCCGGACAGATCGTCATCGCCCGCACCTACGAAGCCACGCAGGTGCTGCTGCTGGTGGCGGCCGGTTATCTGCTGATCGCCATGCCGTTAATTGCGGCGGCGCGCCGTTTAGAAGCGAAACGGAGGTTGGCGTAATGGATTGGCAGGCAATTATCACCTCTTTGCCGTCGCTCGGTGACGGCCTGCTCGCCACCTTACAGCTCTGTCTGGTGGCGGCGCTCTGCTCGCTGCTGTGGGGCGCGCTGCTGGCCGTATTGCTGATGCGCGCATCGCGGTTCTGGTTACGGTTGCTCAATCTTTACAGCGGCTTAACCCTTGCACTGCCGCTGCTGGTGGTGATCTATCTGCTCTATTTTGTGCTGCCGGAATATGACATCACGCTGTCATCGCCGGTGGTGGGCGTGCTGGCATTGACGCTCTATTACGCGCCTTACATTGCGCAGGTGATCCGCTCCGCCATTGATGCGCTGCCAAAAGGGCAGTGGGAAGCGTGCCGCGTGCTCGGCCTGAGCCGCAGCGAACAACTGCGCGACGTGGTGCTGCCGCAAACGCTGCCGCAGATGCTGTCGCCGCTGGTCGGGCTAATGATCGGTTTGATTAAAGACTCCGCGCTGCTGTCGATTGTCTCGGTGCAGGAATTTATGTACGCCGCCAAACAGGCGATTTCGGATACCTACGCGCCGCTGGAGATCTATCTTACGGTGGCGCTCTGTTACTGGCTGCTCAACAGCGTCATCGACTGGCTGGCGCGCGGCCTTGAATCTCGCATGACGCGCTATCGTCGTGCCATGCAGCATTAATCAGGAGAACAACATGTCGGTTGAATTTCAGCATCGTGAAGCGATAACCATCCCGGCGCGCTACGGTAAAGCGGTGCGGCTGAAGCAAGGTGAAGCGGTGCAGGTGATTAACCTGCACGGCACCCAGGTGGTGGATTGCTGGGCGTACAACGCTGAGGATGTGTGTGAATATATGTGTATGGAGGCGACGCGCGTGTGGAATCAGCGTCTCAATCCCAAAGTGGGCGACAGCTTTATCACCAGCCAGCGCCACCCGATTTTGACGCTGGTGGCGGATACCTCGCCAGGCGTGCATGACTCCTTTATGGCGGCCTGCGACGCACGTCGTTATGAGCTGCTCGGCTGCACCGAACCGCATCGCAACTGCCATGACAATCTGTTTGAAGGCATGCGTGAGCTGGGCGTGACGCTGCCGCACGGCAATCTGGCCTCGTTTAATATCTTTATGAATATTCAGGTGCAGCCGGATGGCATTACGCTGAAGACGCTGCCGGTGGTGACGAAGCCGGGCGACTATATTGTGCTGCGCGCCGAGATGGATTGTTTTGTGGCGTTTTCCGCCTGTCCGCAGGATATCGTCAGCATTCAGGGGCAGGGCGACAACACCCCGCGCGATGCCGAGCTGCGTATTCTGACCGGCGGATTCCCGCAAGTGCAGTTGCAGGGGGCGTGGGTTCCGGCTTGATGGTGCATGCTGTCCCTGTGCACGCTGTCCCCCATCCCGGCCTTCCCCCATGAATGGGGGAAGGAGACGCTGCCACATGCAGCTCCCAACTATCATATTGCAGCATCTTCCTCCCCCATTTATGGGGGAGGACCGAGGAGGGGGACAGCCAGCACGATCTAAGACTTCACCACCCCATCCAGCCACGCCTGAAACCGGGCGTACGGCACATACAGCGCCACATTCTTAAACAGCGTTTTGCCGCTTTTATTGTCATCAATCTGGCTGCTGTAACCGACAATCACCCCCGCCAGCGTATCATCGCTGGCGTTATACACCGCGCCGCCGGACATGCCTTTCACCACGCCGGCATTGGCCGCCACCACCACACAGCTGGCTTTGTTCCAGTCATTCGCCAGCGTGGTATTGATCAGATTCTTGCCGCTTGACGCTACCGGCATCGCGGAAATAAAGCTGTAGCCATACAGATTCACGTCGTCGCCGATATGGCTATTGCGGAACGGCGGCGGCAAATTGGCTTCGCTGTTTTTATGGTACACCACGGCGATATCGCATTCGGGATGCCAGGCTTTCACCCGATAGAGTGAATACTTCGCCACGTGGGCCGCCGTCAGGCTGTATTCGGGCGTGAGAGGAATGGTGGTGCCAAGCGCACCAATGCCCAGCACCGTTGGAATGCCGGTGACGGTCATATCGACGCGTTTTGCTGCTTCTTTGCTGTATTCGTAATGCCCAACAGAGCAGCCGCTTAGGCAGCCAACCGTTAGCGCGATGAGCCATCGCATACGCTTTCCCCTCGATTTTTGACACCCCATAACCGGGCAATCCATTGAGGTATCGGCAGTGCACGTCCATCCTTTACTGTTTGATTTTGCGCCAAAAGCTGACTCACTGTGATAACGATCACATCCTTCTCAAGCGTAGCGCGGAAACCTCCATCTGTCTCAATTGTTAGTCAGTGACATTTTCGCGCGCAGGGATTATTGCTACAGGCGCAAAATAGTCTTGCGGCGCGCAGGGTGGTTGGCATGGAAGGGCTATGCTTTAATAACAATGTGACGCAGTTCAAATTTTAATAAGCGTCTGTTGTCACCGTACTGCGTTCGCAGTGCGGCCCGCCTGCAAAAAATTATTGGGAGAGTGTGTTATGCCTGTTGCATTACTGGCGCTGGCGCTGAGTGCGTTCGCCATCGGCACCACGGAATTCGTCATTATGGGATTGCTGCCCGAGGTGGCGGGCGATCTGCAAGTGACCATTCCTTCTGCGGGATGGCTGATCAGCGGCTACGCGCTGGGCGTTGCTATTGGCGCGCCGATCATGGCGTTGCTGACCGCCAAACTGCCGCGTAAACGTACTCTGATTCTGCTGATGATCATCTTCATCATCGGTAACGTGCTCTGTGCATTGGCCTACACCTACAACCTGCTGATGCTGGCGCGTGTGGTGACGGCGCTGTGTCACGGTGCGTTCTTCGGCATCGGTGCAGTGGTGGCGGCGAGCCTGGTCGCACCAGGTAAACAAGCTTCTGCCGTGGCGCTGATGTTCACCGGTTTGACGCTGGCCAACGTGCTCGGCGTGCCGCTCGGCACCTGGTTTGGTCAGATGTTTGGCTGGCGCGCCACCTTCTGGGGCGTGGCGATCATCGGCATCTTCGCCTTTATCGCGCTGATGGTGAGCCTGCCGACCAACAAAGAAGAGAAGCCGGTGCATCTGGCAAGTGAAATCAGCGCGCTGGCCAACGGCAAACTGTGGCTGTCGCTGCTGATGACGGTATTCTTTGCGGCGGCGATGTTTGCGCTGTTTAGCTACATTGCCCCGCTGCTGTTGCAGGTGACCGGTATCTCGGATCGAGGTGTTAGCTGGACGCTGTTCCTGATTGGCGCGGGTCTGACCGTCGGCAACATCCTCGGCGGCAAGCTGGCCGACTGGAAAGTGTCGTTCAGCCTGATCCTCAGCTTTGTGCTGATTGCAGTGTTCTCGCTGCTGTTCAGCTGGACCAGCCATGCGCTGTGGCTGGCGGAAATCACGCTGTTCCTGTGGGCGATGGCGACCTTCGCCACCGTGCCGGGCTTGCAGATTAACGTGGTGCGCCACGGCAAAGATGCGCCGAATCTGGTCTCTACGCTGAATATCTCCGCCTTCAACGTCGGCAATGCGCTCGGCGCGTGGGTCGGTGGCGCGGTGATCGAGAAAGGGTACGGCCTGACGTCGGTGCCGGTTGCCGCTGCTGCGCTGGCCGCGGTCGGATTGGTGATCTGCCTGATCACCTTCCGCAAAGCGGGCGGGCAGGGCGAAGCGGTCAACGCTTAAGCCAGCCGCTCGGCAATACGTTGTGGAAACGCCGCCACGTGCCGTTGCAGGTGGTCGCAGAAGTGATCGACCAGCGCCGAAGCCGGTCGATGCTGCGGCCGCACCAGACTCACGATGAAGGGCACGGCAATACTGAAGCGACGCATCACCACACCGCTGTCGGCGTAATCCAGCGCCGTCAGCGGATTCACAATCGAAATCCCCACGCCCGCGCGCACCATCGCGCACACTGACGCCGCGCTGTGCGTCTCCAGCACCAGACGACGCTCCACATTCTGCTCATGAAACAGGGAATCCAGCAGCTGGCGATAGCTATCGCTGCGCGACAGGCTGACGTAGTTTTCACCATGGAAATCCTGCGGCGTCAGCACCTCGCGCTGACACAGCGGATGCTGTGGCGGCAGCACGCACACTTCGTCACAGGTCAGCAGCGGCAAGCGTTCGGTGCCCGCCGGTGCGTGTTGGGTTTCGGTCAGGCCGAGATCGTAACGCTGTGCCGACAGCCACTCTTCCAGCAGCGGCGACTCCTGCGGAATGATATTCAGGCTAACCTGCGGATAGCGCTGAAGAAAGGGCTGCAGCAGCGGCGGCAACAGCGACTGCGAAAACACGGGCAGGCAGGCGATCGACAATTCACCCTGACGAAACTGACGCAATCCTTCGGCGGCATCCATGATGCGATCTAGCCCGTACCACGAGCGCTGCACCTCTTCGTACAGCCGCAAGCCTTGTACCGTGGGCTGCAGGCGGCCGCGCACCCGTTCGAACAGCTGCAGGCCGAGCTGCTGCTCAAGGCGCGCCAGTTCGCGGCTCACCGTAGGCTGCGAAGTGTGCAGCAGCGTCGCGGCCTGCGTCAGGTTGCCGCTGGTCATCACCGCGTGAAAAATTTCGATATGTCGCCAGTTAATTTTTGCCATTGTCTCCTCCAGATAACCCATATCATATTTGTATAGACGTCGCTAAAACAGATATTTTTCTGAATTGATGCGCTGTGGCTAAATAGCCTCAATGACACAGGAGAATTGACATGCCACGCCCACTCAACAACACCGAAACCGCGTTAACTGCCGCCAACTTACTGCCGCTGGCGCAGCGTTATGCCGGCCCATTCTGGGCTTATGATGCGGCGATTATTCAGCAGCGCATTGCGCAGCTCGGCGCCTTCGACGTGGTGCGTTTTGCGCAAAAAGCCTGCTCCAACATCCACATTTTGCGTCTGATGCGTGCGGCGGGTGTCAAAGTCGATTCGGTGTCGCTGGGTGAAATCGAGCGTGCTATTGCCGCCGGTTATCAGCCGGGCGGCGAAGATATCGTCTTCACCGCCGATGTGTTTGATCAGCCAACCCTGACGCGTATCGCCGAGCTGAAAGTGCCGGTCAATGCCGGTTCGGTGGATATGCTGCATCAACTGGGCGAGCTGTCACCGGGCCACGCGGTGTGGCTGCGCATCAATCCGGGTTTTGGTCACGGTCACAGCCAGAAAACCAACACCGGCGGTGAGAACAGTAAACACGGCATCTGGCACAGCGATCTGCCGCTGGCGCTGGCGGCGATTCAGCAGCACGGCCTGCGTCTGGTCGGCCTGCATATGCACATCGGTTCCGGCGTGGATTATGGCCATCTGCAGCAGGTGTGTGACGCGATGGTCGATCAGGTGGTGGCGTTTGGGCAGGATTTGGAAGCGATTTCTGCCGGTGGCGGTTTGTCGATTCCGTATCGTTTTGACGAGGAAGCCATTGATACCCAGCACTATTACGGCTTGTGGAACGGCGCGCGTGAGCGTATCGCTGCGCACCTCGGTCATGCGGTGAAACTGGAGATTGAGCCAGGCCGCTTCCTGGTTGCTGAATCGGGTGTGCTGGTGTCACAGGTACGCGCGGTAAAAGAGATGGGCAGCCGTCACTTTGTGCTGGTCGATGCCGGTTTCAGCGATTTAATGCGTCCGTCAATGTACGGCAGCTATCACCACATTTCTCTGCTGCCGGTCGATGGCCGCGCGCTGGGCGACGCCACCGTGGAGAGCGTAGTGGCCGGTCCGCTGTGTGAATCGGGCGACGTGTTCACGCAGCTCGAAGGTGGCAAAGTGGAAACCCGTGCGCTGCCTGTGGCGCAGGTCGGCGATTATCTGGTGTTCCACGATACCGGCGCGTACGGCGCATCGATGTCGTCGAACTACAACAGCCGTCCACTGATTCCGGAAGTGCTGTTCGAGAATGGCGCAGTGCGTGAAATTCGTCGTGCGCAGACCATTCAGGAGCTGCTGGCGCTGGAGCTGATTTGATGAAGATCGTCGCGCTCAGCGAGGTGCCGCATCACGCCACGCAGATCACCGACTGGCTGTGGCAGGCGTTTGGTGACGGTACGTCGCGTGAGTTTTACCACAGCATTGTGCGCAGCAGCCTCAACGGCACCGACTTTCCGGTGACCTTTGTGGCGCTCGACGGCGACATACCGCTCGGCACGGTGGGATTCTGGCGCTGCGATTTGATCAGCCGTCAGGATCTCACGCCGTGGGTGGCGGCGCTGTTTGTTGAGGAGTCCGCGCGCGGCAAGGGATTGAGCAAAGCGCTGCAGCAGCATGTGGTCGATTTCGCGCAGCAGCGCGGTCATGACAAGCTGTGGTTATGGTCCACCTTTGGCGGCTATTACGAACGTTTTGGCTGGCAGTATCAATGCGACGCGCTGGAGTTCCCGGATGTGCGGGTGAAGGTGTATTCGCGGGATTTGTGATGGGTGCGCGTTGTCCCTCATCCCAGCCTTCTCCCGCAAGCGGGAGAAGGAGCAGCCCGAGCAAGCTGTAAATCCGAGGTTCACTCCACCTAATCATTCCCTCTCCCGCTTGCGGGAGAGGGTTAGGGTGAGGGAAAGCGCGCACCAGGATTTAACCCGGCCCACTCACCGAATGCCGTCTTACCAGCGTGGGGCTAAACATATTGGTCACTTCCGGCATCTCGCTGCCATTGGCTAACGCCAGCGCCAGTTGCGCCGCCTGTTGCGCCATCGTGACAATCGGATAACGCACCGTCGTCAAACGCGGGCGCACATAGCGCGACACCAACACATCATCGAAGCCAATCAGCGACATCTCTTCCGGCACGCGAATGCCGTTGTCACTCAGCACCGCCAGCGCACCGGCGGCCATCGAATCGTTGTAGCAGGCCACCGCCGTGAACTGCTTGCCGCGTCCCATCAATTCGGTCATCGCCTGTTCGCCGCCCACTTCGTCCGGTTCGCCCCACGCCACCAAACGGTCGTTACACGGCAAACCGTGCTCTTTCAGCGCGTCGTAATAGCCTTGCAGACGATCTTCGGCATCGGAAATGGTGTGAGTGGAGCAAATAAAGGCGATTTGCGTGTGGCCTTGCTGAATCAGATGGCGCGTTGCCAGCCACGCGCCGTAGCGGTCATCCAGCGCGATGCAGCGATGTTCAAAGCCTTTCAGCAGGCGATTCAGCAGCACCATGCCCGGCACCTGCTTCATCAGCATCTCTAAATCGTCATCGGGGATTTTCTTGGCGTGCACCACTAAGGCGGCGCAGCGATGGCGCATCAGTTGCTCAATCGCCTGACGCTCTTTTTGCTCATTGTGGTAACCGTTACCAATCAGCAAAAAGTTGCCGGTCTGGCCCGCAACTTCATCCACCGCTTTGACCATCGCGCCAAAAAACGGGTCGGAAACATCGCCCACCACTAAACCCAGGGTTTCGGTGGATTGCTGCGCCAGGGCGCGTGCGTTGGCGTTCGGGTGATACTGCAACTGCTCCATTGCCGCCGTAACGGCGAGGCGAGAACTCTCGCTGGCTTTGGGCGAATTATTGATGACGCGGGAGACGGTCGCAACCGACACCCCAGCCATACGGGCAACATCCTTAATGGTAGCCATGCGATTATCGACATCCGGGAAAACGTTTACACATGCCACCAGTGTTACGGAAAACCCACCCTGTAGCAACCCGGCAGAATGCCAGCGCTGTCGCAAAAGCACGGAAAATCAGGCGCTCACAGCCGCACTTTAGCTCGGTTACAGGCTCATGTTATGCTGCCAGACATAATCACACCTGCCTGCCGGACCAAAAACCATGAAAACTCGCGTGCCACACCTGGCGCACTGGGGCGCATTCACTGCCGTCACCGAAAACGATCGCCTGATTGGCTGTGAACCCTTCTTCGCCGATGCCGATCCCTCGCCGATGCTTAACACCATTCCTGAACTGGTCTATTCGGATAAGCGTATTCGCCAGCCGATGGTGCGCCGTTCATGGTTGAAGTCGCGCGAGAACAGCGATCGCACCTTGCGCGGTCGGGAAGACTTCGTGGCGGTGGATTGGGATACCGCGCTGGATTTAGTGGCGGAAGAGAATCGCCGCGTGCGCGATCGCTACGGCGCAGCGGGCATTTTCAACGGCTCTTACGGCTGGTCATCGGCGGGACGCGTCAACCACGCGCGCACGCTGATCCGTCGCTTCTATTTTCAGGGCGGCGGCGGCGTCGATCAGCAAGGTAACTACAGCTGGGGCGCGGCGCAGTTCTTCCTGCCGTACGTGATTGGCACCTACATGCCGCTCACCGGCCGCGTCACCGACTGGCCGGAAGTGGTGCAGCACGCCGACATCTTTATCGCCTTCGGCGGCCTGGCGCTGAAAAACGCGCAGGTGGCGTCCGGCGGCGCAGGGCAGCACAGCCTGAAACCGGCGCTGGAGCAGCTCAGCGCCAAAGGCACGCCAATCATTAACATCAGCCCAATGCGCGATGACTGCCCGGCGTTCGTCAATGCCGAGTGGATTCCGATTCGCCCGAACACCGACGTGGCGCTGATGCTGGCGCTGGGTTTTGAAATCACCAGGCATAACGCGCTGGATGAAAGCTTCCTCGCCAGCCACTGTACCGGCTGGCCGCAGCTGCGCGGCTATCTGCTCGGTGAAAGCGATGGCATCGCCAAAACGCCTGAGTGGGCCAGCAGCATTACCGGCATTCCGGCGGCGCGCATTGCTTTGCTGGCGCAGCAGCTGATCGGCAAACGCAGCTTTATTACCTGCTCCTATTCGGTACAGCGCGCCCATCGCGGCGAGCAGCCGTACTGGATGATGATTGCGCTGTCGTCAATGCTCGGTCAGCCGGGCTTGCCGGGCGGCGGTTTCTCCTTTGGTCATGGCTCGATGAACAGCGTCGGCAATCCGCGTCAGGATGGCCCGGCACCCATGATGAGCACCGGCCCGAATCCGGGCAATTTGTCGATTCCGGTGGCGCGCATCAGCGACATGCTGCTCAATCCCGGCCAGCCGTACGCATTCCAGGGTGAAACCCAGCACTATCCGGATATCCATTTGGTGCACTGGGCGGGCGGCAATCCGTTCCATCATCATCAGCAGCTCAATCGTCTGGTGGAAGGCTGGCAGCGCCCGGATACTGTGATTGTGCAGGATATCGTCTGGACGCCGGCGGCGCAGATGGCGGATATCGTGTTGCCCGCCACCACCACGCTGGAGCGCAACGACATCGGCGGATCGTCGCGCGATCGCTTCGTGCTGGCGATGCATCAGGCCATCAAGCCGCAGCATCAGGCGCGCAATGATTTCGACATCTTCGCTGATATCGCCGATCGCCTCGGCTATCGTGATGTGTTCACCGAAGGGCGCAATGAGATGCAGTGGATCGAGCATCTGTATCAGCAGTGCGCGGTAGCGCATGCGCGCCGTGATATTCCGTTCCCGGAGTTCGGGGAATTCTGGGAGCGCGGTTTTGTCGAGATTCCCGAAGGCGGCAAGCCGTTCGTGTTTATGGATGATTTCCGCGCTAACCCAGAAACGCATCCAATTCAAACCGCCAGCGGCAAGATTGAGCTGTTCTGCCAAACTATTGCCGATTATCAGCTGGAAGATTTCGCCGGACATCCCGAGTGGCGCGAGCCGCAAGAGTGGCTGGGCGCGCCGCTCAGTTCACAGTTCCCGCTGCATATGATCTCGATTCAGCCATCCGATCGTCTGCACAGCCAGATGGACGCCACCGCCACGGTGCAAGGCAACAAAACCGCCGGACATGAGACGCTGTATATGCATCCGCAGGATGCGGCAGCGCGTGATATTCAGGATGGCGATGAGATTGAGGTGAGCAACGCGCGCGGGCGCATGCTGGCCGGGGTGCGCCTGACCGACGGCTTAACGCCGGGCGTGGTGATCATCGCCACCGGCGCCTGGTTCGATCCTGGATTTGGTCGCGCCTGGCAGCCGTGGGATCACGCCGGCAACCCGAATGTCCTGACATTGGATATCGGCACCTCGTCGTTAACGCAGGGCCCTAACGCCATGAGTTGCCTGGTGGAAATCAAAAAACATCTGATGTGAATGGGCAACGAATAATCTCATCGCTGGTTACATTTTGCCGGTAACTGTTGCGTTTAGGCGATGGTTTCCCAGCGTGCCACCTTGCTACAGTCAGGGTCCCAGAGGTATTGATGGGTGAACATCAAAAAGTTTTCTTGATTACACCGACCTGCGCAGATGCGCAGGTTTTTTTTTGCTTAACGAATCGAAACACAGTTTTCCTGTCAACTCGCTTTACGTTTCTTTATAACTGCAAGCAATAAGCTTCAGATTCACTTACAGCAGCGGATTGCCATGCCTCAAATAAAAAAATTTCTGGGAAAAGACCAGATAAAAGCGCCCTTTAACCCGTTTCGTTTTCGCCTGATCTGCCTTGGCGTTTTCTGCTGTTTGGTGCTGTTGCTGATTTGCGTTGGTGACCTGCAGCTGATCAAGCATCCGATGCTGGAGCACGAAGCCGATCAGCGCTCGCTGCGTACCGTAACGTTGCCAACTAACCGTGGCACCTTGCTGGATCGCGACGGCCAGGCGTTAGCGCTGAGCGTTCCGGCACGTGACATCATCGCCGATCCAATGCGCGTGCTGGAGGCGAATCCCGATTTCACCAGCGCCAAATGGGCTTATCTGGCGGCCGCGCTCAATCAGCGTCCGGAAGATCTGCGCGCGGCCATCACCGCCAACCCGAAAAAACGCTTCCTCTATCTGGGCCGCAAAATCGAACTCGGCATCGCCAAAGATATCGCCGAGCTGAAACTGAAAGGCATCAGCTCGGTATATAACGACAGCCGCTTCTATCCGATGAGTGAAGCGGCTGCGCCGCTGATTGGTATCGTGGGGGCCGACAGCAACGGTCTGAACGGCATCGAGAAGGGCTTCGACCATGTGCTGCAGGGCGATCCGGGCAAAGAGGTTTATCGTCAGGACGGTGAAGGCAACATCATTGCGATGATCGATTACCAGCCGCCACAGCAGCCGCCAACCGTGCAGCTCAGCATCGACAAATTCGACCAATTCACGCTCTATAGCAAGCTGCGCGACGGCGTGCTGCTTAACAAAGCGGATTCGGGCGCGGCGGTATTGGTGAAAATCGATACTGGCGAAATCCTGGCAATGGCCTCTTATCCGTCGTTCAACCCGAACAATTACGAAAACGCCACGCCGGCGCAGATGCGTAACTCGGCGATCAACGACAGCTACGAACCCGGCTCCACGGTGAAACCGCTGGTGGTGATGGAAGGGCTGGAGCGCCATCTGGTGCGCGCCGATTCGGTGATCGATACCACGCCGTACAGCGTCAACGGCCACTTAATTCGCGACGTTGGTCACTGGCCGCGCCTCACCATGACCGGCATTTTGCAGAAATCGAGTGACATCGGCGTCTCGCACATTGCGCTGGCGATGCCCGCTGAAGCGCTGGTTAATACCTATCAGGCATTTGGCTTGGGTAAACCTACCGGGCTGGGATTGACCGGTGAGAGCGTGGGGTACTTCCCGCTGCACCGCGAGCGCTGGGCCGATATCGAACGCGCCACCTTTGCCTTTGGCTACGGCCTGCGCGTCACGCCGCTGCAGATTGCGCGTGAATACGCCACGCTCGGTTCGTACGGCGTCTATCGTCCGCTGTCGATCACCAAGGTAACGCCGCCGGTGTTAGGCAAACAGGTGGCGAATCCGCAGGTGGTGCAAACCGTGGTGCATATGCTGGAGAGCGACGTACTGCCGGGCGGCACCGGGGTGAGAGCGGCGGTGCCGGGTTATCGTCTGGCGACCAAAACCGGTACCGCAGAGAAGATGGGCACCAGCGGCAAGTACGATGGCGGTTATATCAACTACACCGCCGGCATCGCGCCCGCCAGCCATCCGGAAGTGGCGCTGGTAGTGATGATCAACCATCCCACCGCTGGCGATCACTTTGGTGGCTCGGTGGCGGCACCGATCTTCGGCAACATCATGGGCCCGGTCCTCAAGCACATGAACGTGGCACCGGATGCAATCTACAGTAAACCTTCCTCAGACAAATCTTAGTTAAATCAAAAGTGTAAGTGAGGTGTGGAGAATATTCACACCTCGTTTCACTTCCCCAAACACCGTTGCTTTTTGCACCTGTCTTTCATCGGCTCATCGGTGCGAGTATGGACATCCCAGAGGTATTGATGGGTGTGAAACAAGCTGCTTTGGCAGTACCCTGTTATTACACCGACCCACGCAGATGCGTGGGTTTTTTTTGCCTGTAATTTACTACCGTGCGAACTCGCTCACACCTCTTGTCTGAGTCTTAACACTTCCCCGGCAACATAAAAATATCGGGTTGTGTAACCTGTAGGTAACGCACCGCGATGTCGCATTCCATGGCGGTTCGCTAGCCCCTTACGGTGTTGGTAGCGCTTTAAGGGGCGATTTTTTATTGCGACTCGTTGAGGCCAACCCGCGATGCCAAAAACCAAAGACCGCACGCCAAAAGGCGAGGGCCGTTCTTCGGCGTTTCAGTTACGTATTCACCCGGAGCTGCACGAGCAGCTGCGCAGTGTGACCGACGACGACAACGTCACGCTGTCGTGCTGGTTAAAAGAGCTGGCGCGCCGCGAGCTGCGCCGTCGCGGCATCGAACCCAAAGGTTAACCCCGTAGGGTCGTCATTCATGACGACCTTGCCAATGGCCGTACTGTGCGGCCTTCGGAACGGTCACCATGAATGGCGACCCTACGGGTGCGATATGCACGGACGGAATCGCCATCAAAACCCGCAAAACGCTAAAAATCCCAACCATTTATGGCACGAAAGGTTTACCATTTTCCTTTGGAAAATATATTTTACGCAACCTTAACAACCCCGCTTAACCCGCCTCCCTACAATGGCTTTTTGAGTCATTACCTTCGTGACTATTCCCCTCCTATCTTTTAGAGAACAACTATGCGCCTGAAACTTCTTTCTGCCAGCGTGGTGTTTTTACTGGCAGCCTGTGACCAGGGCGGAGCAAAGCCCGCCGCATCCGCCACCCCGCAAGTGGGGGCTTTCAACCTGAAAGCGCAACCCGTTACGCTTGTCAGCCAATTGCCAGGCCGCACCACGGCGGTGAGAACTGCGCAGGTGCGTCCGCAGGTGAGCGGCGTAATTGAAAAAATCCTGTTTACCGAGGGCGGTGAAGTGAAAGCCGGCCAGCCGCTGTATCAAATCGATCCTGCCACCTATAAAGCGGCCTACGACAAAGCGATGGCGACCTGGCAGAACGATGCGATGGTGGTGAAGCGCTATCAGCCGCTGGCCAACGCGCACGCCATCAGCCAGCAAACCTACGATGATGCGGTCGCCGCCGCGCGTGAAGCGCAGGCCGATGTGGAAACCGCCAAAGTGAATCTCGACTACACGCTGGTGAAAGCACCGATCTCCGGCCACATTAGCCGCTCGCTGTACACCGCCGGTGCGCTGGTCACCAACGGGCAAACCGATTATCTCGCCACCATCACTCAGCTTGATCCGATCTATGTCGATGTCAGCGAATCCTCCACCGATCTGCTGCGCCTGCGCCGCGCGCTGGCCGACGGCAAAATAGCCAAAGTGGCTGACAACACCGCCGCCGTGGTCTTGTCGCTGGAAGATAACAGCCAGTACGCCGAGCAGGGCAAGCTGGCGTTCTCGGAAGTGAACGTCGATACCGCCACCGGCACCGTGGTGCTGCGCGCGGTATTCCCGAACCCGAATAACGAACTGCTGCCTGGCATGTACGTGCATGCCAGCTTCCCGCAGGGCATTCAGCAGCAAGGCATTCTGCTGCCGCAAGAGTCGATCATGCATGACACCAAAGGTCAGCCGTATGTCTTTGTGGTGAAAAGCGACAACACCATCGAGCAGCGCAGTATCCACACCGGCGAGATGATTAAAGGAGAATGGCTGGTGACCTCGGGCTTGCAGCAAGGGGAAAACGTGGTGGTGAACAACCTGCAAAGCGTGCGCAGCGGGGTGAAAGTGACCACCACCGCCGCCAACACCAACGACACGCCATCCGCCAATGCGGTGAGTCTTTCGATGACTGACGCAGCGGCGCAATAAGGGGGCGGCATGTCGAAGTTTTTTATAGAACGTCCAATCTTCGCCTGGGTTATCGCCATTATCGTGATGCTGGTCGGCGCGATTGCCGCCATCAGTTTGCCGGTCAATCAATATCCCAATATCTCCGCGCCAGCGGTCTCCATCTCGGTAACCTATCCTGGTGCCAGCGCCGAAACCACGCAAAACACCGTGGTGCAGGTCATTGAGCAGCAGTTGAATGGCCTGGATGGTTTGCGTTATCTGGAGTCGAGCAGCGCCTCGGACGGCAGCGCGCAGATCATCGCCACCTTTAATCAGGGCATCAATCCCGATATCGCCCAGGTTCAGGTGCAGGATCGCGTGTCGCTAGCGGAGTCGCAGCTGCCCACCGATGTCACGCAGCAAGGTATCCGCATCCGTAAGTACCAGAAAAACTTCATGATGGTCATCGGGCTGATCGCCAAAGACGGCAAGCTGACTAACGGCGATCTGGCCGACCTGCTGGTGTCGAAACTGGAAGATCCGATCTCGCGTACGCCGGGCGTCGGCGACTTCATGGTGCTGGGATCCGAATACGCGATGCGCATCTGGCTCGATCCGGCCAAATTGTACAAATACAACCTGATGCCGAGCGATGTTACCACGGCGATTGATAACCAGAACGTGCAGGTGTCGTCCGGTTCACTGGGCGGTTTGCCGACCATTCAGGGCGCAAAAACCCAGGCGACGATCCTCGGCAAAACCCGTTTCACCACCGTGCAGCAGTTTGAGAATGTGCTGCTGAAGGTGAACAGCGACGGCTCGCAGGTGCGGCTGAAAGATGTGGCCAGCGTCGCGCTCGGGCCGCAAAGCTACGGCATCGATGCCACCATGAACGGCAAACCGGCCGCCGGTATCGCGTTGCGTCTGGCAACCGGTGCCAATGAACTGGATACCGCCAAGGCGGTGCGCCAAACCATCGCCGACCTGAAAGATTCGCTGCCGGATAACGTCGAGATTCAGTATCCGTACGACACCTCGCCGGTGGTCAGCGCCTCGATTGAAGAGGTGGTGAAAACGCTGATCGAAGCGGTGGTGCTGGTGTTCTTCGTGATGCTGATCTTCCTGCAAAACCTGCGCGCCACGCTGATCACCACGCTGGTGGTGCCGGTGGTGCTGCTGGGCACCTTCGGCATTCTGTCGGCGTTTGGTTACAGCATTAACACCCTCACCATGTTCGGTATGGTGCTGGCCATCGGGCTGCTGGTGGATGACGCCATTGTGGTGGTGGAGAACGTTGAGCGCGTAATGCACGAAGAGCAGCTCGACCCGAAAGCCGCCACCATTAAATCGATGCAGCAGATTCAGGGCGCGCTGTTTGGCATTGCGCTGGTGCTGTCGGCAGTGCTGCTGCCGATGGCGTTCTTCTCCGGATCGACCGGTGTCATTTACCGCCAGTTCTCGGTCACCATCGTCTCGGCGATGGCGCTGTCGGTGATCATGGCGCTGATCTTCACGCCTGCGCTATGCGCCACCTTGCTGAAACCGGCGGCGGCGGAGCATAAAACCACCGGATTCGCCGGTTGGTTTAATCGCAAGTTCGACAGCGGGGCGATGCACTACACCCACGGCGTCAGCAAAGTGATTTCCCGTCGCGGCCTGTTCCTGGTGATCTATCTGGTGATCGTCGGCGTGACGGGCTTTTTGTTCACCCGCGTACCAACCACCTTCCTGCCGGGTGAAGATCAGGGCTTGATGATGGTGCAGATCACGCTGCCGGTGAACTCGTCATCGCAGCGCACTCAGCAGGTGATCAACGATCTCAACGCCTATCTGCAACAGAACGAAGCGTCGGTGGTGACCACCACCTTTGGCGTGGCGGGCTTTAACTTTGCCGGTCGCGGCCAGAGCAACGCCATGGCTTTTGTGCGCCTGAAAGATTGGGGCGACCGCACGCACAGCGGGCAAAGCGTGCAGGACCTGGCGAACCGCGTGATGGCGCACTTCGCCAACTACCAGAACGCCAAAATCTTCGCCATGGTGCCGCCGGCGGTGATGGAGCTGGGCAACGCCACCGGTTTCGATCTCTATCTGCAGGATACCGGCGCGCACAGCCATCAGCAGATGATGGATGCCGCGCATCAGTTGATTACGTTGGCGAACAACGATCCACATCTGGCGCAGGTCCGTCTTAACGGGCTGGAAGATGAGCCGCAGTATCAGCTGGAGATCAATGATGAGAAGGCCAGCGCGCTCGGCCTGAGCATGACCGACATCAACAACACTTTGTCGGTGGCGTGGGGCTCCAGCTACATCGATCAGTTCATGTATAACGGCCGCGTGAAAGAGGTCTATCTGATGGGTAAAGCGGACTCGCGCGTCACACCGTCGGATCTCGACAAATGGTACTTCCGCAACAGCAGCGGCACCATGGTGCCATTCTCCGCCTTCGCCTCGGGCAAATGGGTGTACGGCTCGCCGCACTTTGAACGCTTTAACGGCTTAACCGCTGAGGAGATCCTCGGATCGCCCGCGCCGGGCCAGAGTACCGGTGAAGCGATGAAGGCGGTGGAGCAGCTGGCGAAGCAGCTGCCGCACGGTTTCCGCGTGCAGTGGTACGGCATTTCGTATGAGGAGCAGGCATCCGGCAGCCAAACCACGCAGTTGTATCTGATCTCGATTCTGGTGGTGTTCCTGTGTCTGGCGGCGCTGTACGAGAGCTGGTCGATTCCGTTCTCGGTGATCATGGTGGTGCCGCTCGGCATCCTCGGCACCATTAGCGCGGTGCTGCTGCGCGGCCTGCAGAACGATGTTTTCTTCCAGGTTGGCCTGCTGACCACCGTGGGGCTGGCGGCGAAAAACGCCATCCTGATCGTCGAATTCGCCAAAGAGCTGCATGAGCGCGAGGGCAAAACGCTGGTGGAAGCGGCGGTAGAAGCGGCGCGGCTGCGTATCCGTCCGATTATCATGACCTCAATGGCGTTTATTCTCGGCGTGCTGCCGCTGACCATCTCCAACGGTGCGGGCGCAGGCAGCCAGCACTCGATTGGTACGGCGGTGGCGGGCGGTATGATCACCGCGACTTTCCTCGCCATCTTCTTTGTGCCGATGTTCTACGTGGTGGTTTCGCAATTCTTTGCGCGTAAAAAACAAACATCCGCAGAGGGGGTTAAAAATGAACATGAATAATTTCCGTCTGGCGCTGTTGCCGCTCGCGCTGGCATTGGCCGGTTGTACGCTGGCACCGCACTATCAGCGCCCGGCACTGCCGGTGGACGTTAAATACGATCAGGCGACGCCCGTCGGCAACGTCGCCGATTTGCCGTGGCAGAACTTCTTCACCGATGCCACGCTGCGCAACCTGATCCAGCTGTCGCTCGATAACAACCGCGACCTGCGCGTGGCGGCGCTGAACGTGCAAGAGGCGCAGCAGGGCGTCACGGTGCAGCGCGCGGCGCTGATGCCGTCGATCAACGCCACGGCCAGCCAGACTTCGGCGCATGAACCGGCCAATCTCTACAACACCAAAACCAGCGGCGCGGTGACCTATCACGAGCTGAACAGCGGCTTGAGCGTCACCTCGTGGGAGCTGGATTTCTTCGGCCGCATGCAAAGCCTGAGCGATCAGGCGCAGGAAACCTATCTGTCGAGCGCCGCCACCGAACGCGCCACGCGCATTTCACTGATCGCTGAAGTGGCGACGGCGTGGCTGACGCTGAGTTCGGATAACGATCTGCTGCATCTGGCGCAACACACCGCGCAAAGCCAGCAGGAATCGTATCGCCTGACCAAGCTCAGCTACGACGGCGGTGCCAGCAGCGATCAGGATCTGGCGCAGGCCGAAAGCACGGTGCGGGCGGCGCAGGCGGACGTGGCGAGTTACACGCGGCAGGTGCGCCAGGATGTGGATGCGCTGCGCTTGCTGGTCGGCACCGATCTGCCCGCCACGCTGCTGTCGCACGCCACGCTGGACGCCAACTGGCAGTTCCCGGCCACGCCCGCTGGCTTACCGTCGGATCTGCTGACGCGTCGCCCGGATATCATGGCGGCGGAGCACACGCTGAAGGCGGCCAATGCCAATATCGGCGCGGCGCGTGCCGCCTTCTTACCGAGCATCACGCTGACCGCGTCCGGCGGCTCCACCAGCAGCTCGCTTGGCAGCCTGCTGGGCGGCGGCACCGGCGCATGGTCATTCATGCCATCGATTAACCTGCCGATTTTTGACGGTGGTAAAAACCAGGCCAACCTGAATATCGCGCATATCGAGAAACGCATTGATATTGCTGACTATGAGAAGGCGATCCAGACCGCGTTTAAAGAGGTGAACGATGCGCTGGCCGGTCAGGATACCTGGCAGGATCAGCTGACGGCGCTGCAACAGGAGGTTGGCGCCAATCAGCGCGACTACGATTACTCCACATTGCGCTTCAAGCAAGGCGTCGACAATTATCTCAATGTGTTAGTGGCCCAGCGATCGCTTTACAGTGCGCAGCAGTCGCTGATCAGTGCGCATTTGGGGCAATTGAGCCAGAAAATCACCCTGTACAAGGCGTTAGGCGGCGGCTGGAAATCTTAATCACCTTAACGAAACCCTTACGGTTCGCGTATGGAATTCGCGCGGGCATTCAACCGATAATGCGCGTAGTGATGATTTCCCCTTGAAATAGTCCCCTGTTTTACAGGGGATTTTCCGTTTTCTGGCTAACCTGAAGATCCTGATGACTAACAACGCTTCCCGCTCCCCGTTTTCTCGCTGGCTGAAATGGCTCCTGTTGTTGCTTGTGCTATTGATTGTGGCGGGCGTGATCTGGCGCGTGGTCGGCGGTCATGGCGGCATGCCGGGCGGCGGAAAGCCGCCGGGCGCACGCGGCGGTCATCGCGGTGGCGCGGGCGGCCCGCCGGGCATGGCGACGATGATGGGCGGTGCTACGCTGGTGCACAGCGGCGTCGCCAGCTGCGCGGATGTGCCGGAATACCTCAACGCGCTCGGCACGGTGATCCCTAACGCCAGCGTCACCGTCACCAGCCGCGTCGCCGGACAGCTGGAAAAAGTGTTCTTCACCGAAGGGCAGAAAGTCAGCGCCGGCCAGCTGCTGGCGCAGATCGATCCGCGCAGCTATCAGGCCACGCTGGCGCAGTATCAGGGCGATCTCAATCAGAACCAGGCGTTGCTGAAGAGCGCGCAGTTAACGCTGGTGCGTTATCAGAAACTGGCGGCGCAGGATTCGCTGTCGCGCCAGGATCTCGATACCCAAACCGCCACCGTTGGCCAGTACAAAGGCGCGGTCGCCGCTGATGAAGCGCAGATCGCCAGCGCCAAACTGGATATCGAGTATGCGCGCATCACCTCGCCAATCAGCGGACGCGTCGGTTTGCGTCTGGTCGATCCCGGCAATATGGTGCAAACCACCGATACCACTGGCATCGTGGTGGTGACGCAGATGCAGCCCGCCGCCGTGACCTTTAGCGTGCCGCAGGGCAACATTCCGCAGCTGACCAACGCGCTGCACGGCGGGCAAAGTCTGCCCGCCACCGCCTTTGATCAGGACAACAGCCGCGCGCTGGCGCAGGGCGAGGTGAAGTTCATCAGCAACCAGATCGATACCGCGACCGGCACCATTGAGCTGAAAGCCACCTTCCCAAATGAAGACGAATCGCTGTTCGCTAACCAGTTCGTCAATCTGCGGCTGCAAACCAACATCCTGAAAAATGTCACGGTGATCCCGGCGCAGGCGCTGCAGCTGAGCAGCGACGGCAGCTTCGTGTTTGTCATCAACCAAGACAACACCGTGACGCGTAAAGCGGTCACCACCGGGCCAACGTTTGGTGAAGATCAGCAGGCGATTCTCAACGGGGTGGAACCGGGCGATCGTCTGGTCACCGAAGGCATCGATCGCCTGACCAACGGCAGCAAAGTGCAGCTGGCGGATGAGAGTAAAACCACCGCGACCGCCGAGGCCAAATGAATCCGTCTCGCCTGTTTATCCAGCGTCCGGTCGCCACCATTTTGCTGATGGTCGGCGTGCTGATCGCCGGGATCTTCTCCTACCGTTTTCTCTCCACCTCGGCGCTGCCGCAGGTGGATTACCCAACCATTCAGGTCACCACGCTCTATCCCGGTGCCAGCCCGGATGTGATGGCGTCTTCTGTCACCTCGCCGCTGGAGCGCCAGCTCGGTCAAATGGCCGGGCTGAGCCAGATGACGTCGACCAGTTCAAGCGGATCGTCGATCGTCACGCTGAAGTTCAGCCTCGATCTGTCGCTGGATGTCGCCGAGCAGGAAGTGCAGGCGGCGATCAATGCTGCCAATAACTTGCTGCCGAGCGATCTGCCCAATCCGCCGACCTATAAAAAGGTTAACCCAGCCGATACCGCCGTGATTACGCTGGCGGTAAGTTCCGACACGCTGCCGCTGACGCAGGTGCAGGATCTGGTGAACACACGCGTGGCGCTCAAGCTGTCGCAGATTAACGGCGTCGGCATGGTGACGCTGGCGGGCGGCCATCAACCGGCGATTCGCGTGCAGATGGACCCGAAAGCGCTGGCGGCGCACCAGCTGTCGCTGGAGGACGTCAACACGCTGATCGGCAACAGCAACGTGAACGGCTCGAAAGGCGGCTTCGACGGCAAATATCACTCGGTGACCATCGACGCCAACGATCAGCTGCGCACCGCCGATGAGTACGGCAATTTGATCATCACTTACCAAAACGGTGCGGCGCTGCGGCTAAAAGATATCGCGCATATCGAACAGGGACCGGAGAACAGCTTCCAGTCGGCGTGGGCCAACAACAGTCCGGCGATTGTGATCAGCGTGCAGCGCCAGCCGGGCGCCAACGTGATTCAGGTGGTGGACAGCATCAAAGCGCAGCTGCCGAAGCTGCAGGCGGCGCTGCCGGACGGCGTGAAGATGAGCATCTTGTCGGATCGCACGCAAACCATTCGCGCCTCCATCAGCGACGTGCAGTTTGAGCTGATGCTGTCGGTGGCGCTGGTGGTGATGGTGACGTTTCTGTTCCTGCGCAACGTGGCGGCGACGCTGATTCCCAGCGTGGCGGTGCCGCTGTCGCTGATTGGCACCTTCGGCGTGATGTATCTGGCCGACTTCAGCCTGAATAATCTGTCGCTGATGGCGCTGACCATCGCCACCGGCTTCGTTATCGACGATGCGATTGTGGTGGTGGAGAACATTTCACGGCGGCTGGAAGAGGGCGAAACGCCGATGCAGGCGGCGCTGAAAGGCTCGCAGCAGATTGGCTTCACCATCATCTCGCTGACCTTCTCACTGATTGCCGTGCTGATCCCGCTGCTGTTTATGGGCGACGTGGTTGGGCGGTTGTTCCGCGAATTTGCCATCACGCTGGCGGTGTCGATTCTGGTGTCGATGGTGGTGTCACTAACCCTAACGCCAATGCTGTGCGCCTATCTGTTGCAGCACATTCCGCCAGAAAAACAGTCGCGCTTCTCGCGTAAAGGCGGCGAACTGTTCGACAAGCTGGTGCGCGGCTACGACCGCATGCTGACGGTGGTGCTGAACCATCAGAAGCTGACGTTGCTGGTGGCGCTGGCGACCTTTGCGCTCACCGCGCTGCTGTATATCGCCATCCCGAAAGGCTTCTTCCCGACGCAGGATACCGGGCTGATTCAGGGCGTCACCGTGGCGTCGCAGGATGTGTCGTTTAGCGAGATGTCGAAGCGGCAGCAGGCGCTGGCGAAAGTGATTCTGCAAAATCCGTCGGTGGAGAGTTTGTCCTCAACCATCGGCATTGATGGCAGCAACACCAGCCTGAATAGCGGGCGTATCCAGATCAACCTCAAGTCGTTTGACCAGCGCGACGACAAAGCCGACGTGGTGATCAAACAGCTGCAACAGGCGGCGCAGCAGGTGGCGGGCATTCAGCTCTATCTGCAACCGGCGCAGGATTTGACCGTTAACGATCAGGTGTCGCCGAGCCAGTATCAATTTACGCTGGATGATGCCGACAGCGAAAACCTGGTGCGCTGGACGCCAAAGATGGTCGCCGCCTTGCAGCAGCATCCGGAGTTTAACGGCGTGGTGAGTAACCTGCAGGATCAGGGCCGCGTGGCTTACGTCGAGCTGAACCGCGATAAAGCGGCGCGCTACGGCATTACCGCCGCCGACGTCGATACCGCGTTGTACAACAGCTTCGGTCAGCGTCTGGTCTCCACCATCTTTACCCAGGCCAATCAGTATCGCGTGGTGCTGGAAGTGGCGCCGCAGTATCAGCAATCGCCCGCTTCGTTTGATGATGTCTATTTGCCGGTGACCAGCGCGAGCAGCAGCGCTTCCACCACGGATGACACCACCACAACCACCACCGGCATGGTGAAGCTCACGTCCATCGCCACCATTCACCAGCGCACCGGTTCGCTGATGCACATGCGCCTCAATCAGTTCCCGGCGGTGATGGTGTCGTTCAATCTCAATAAAGGCTATTCGCTGGAAGATGGGCAGAAGGCGATTGCCACAGTAACGCAGCAGCTCAATTTGCCGTCGAGCATCACCTTGCGTTATCAGGGCGAAACCTCGGCATTCCAAAGCGCCACCGGCAACACGCTGTGGCTGATTCTGGCGGCATTAATCACCATGTACGTGGTGCTCGGCATTCTCTATGAGAGCTTTATCCATCCGGTGACCATTCTCTCGACGCTGCCGTCGGCGGCGGTCGGCGCGCTGTTGACGCTGCTGCTGGCGGGCAGCGAATTCAGCCTGATCGCGCTGATTGGCGTGATTCTGCTGATCGGTATCGTCAAGAAGAACGCGATTATGATGATCGACTTCGCGCTGGAGGCGGAAAACAAGCAGCACATGAGCGCGCGGGACGCGATTCATCAGGCCTGTTTGCTGCGCTTCCGCCCGATTCTGATGACCACCATGGCGGCGCTGCTCGGTGCGCTGCCGCTGATGCTGGCGTCCGGCTCCGGTGCCGAGCTGCGGCAGCCGCTCGGTCTGGTGATTGTTGGCGGTTTGATTGTCAGCCAGGTGCTGACGCTGTTCTCCACGCCGGTGATTTACCTGTGGTTTGATGGCATCGCGCAGCGCGGCAAGCGCTACATGCAGCGCAAGCAGCAGCAGGCGCGGGGCGAGCGATGAACCTCACCCGACTGTTTATCTTCCGCCCGGTTGCCACGTTACTGCTGACGCTGGCGATCCTGCTGCTGGGCGCGTTGGGCTATCGGCTGCTGCCGGTGGCGCCGCTGCCGCAGGTGGATTTCCCTACCATTATGGTGAGCGCCAGCCTGGCCGGTGCCAGCCCGGAAACCATGGCAGCCACCGTCGCTACGCCGCTGGAGCGTTCGCTGGGGCAGATTGCCGGCGTCACCGAGATGACCTCGACCAGTTCGCAGGGATCGACCAGCGTGATTTTGCAGTTTGATCTCGATCGCGACATCAACGGCGCGGCGCGTGACGTGCAGGCGGCGATCAACGCCGCACGCAGTTTGCTGCCGAGCGCCATGGAGTCGCTGCCGACCTATCGCAAAGCCAATCCATCGGATGCGCCGATTGTGATGCTGGCGCTGACGTCCGCCACGCGCACGCCGGGCGAACTCTACGATCTGGCCGAAAGCAAAATCGAGCAGGCGATGGGCCAGGTGAAAGGCGTGGGCGAAGTGTCGCTGATGGGCAGCGCCTTACCGGCGGTGCGCATCGATCTGCAGCCGCTGAAGCTGACGCAGTATGGCATTTCGCTGGATACGGTGCGCAGCGCCATCGCCAACAGCACCAGCAATAAGCCGAAAGGGATTTTGCAGGGCAGCAGCCAGTCATGGGGGGTGGACAGCAACGGCCAGCTGGATAAAGCCGCGCAGTATCAGGATCTGATCGTTACGTATCAAGGGGGCAAAGCGGTGCGGCTGCATGATGTCGCCACCGTGTATGACTCGGTTGAAGATCAGTATCAGGCCGGTTTCCTCAATGCCATGCCATCGGTGATGGTGGGCATTAAGCGCCAGGCCGGTGCCAACATGCTCGACACCATTGATGCCATCAAAGCGCAGCTGCCGGCGCTGGAAAAAAATCTGCCCGCCGATACGCAACTGAAAGTGGTGGTGGATCGCTCGCCGACGGTGCGCGCCTCGCTGTATGACACCGAAGAGACGCTGCTGGTGGCGATGCTGCTGGTGATCGCTGTGGTGTTTGTGTTTCTGCGCAACGTGCAGGCGGTGATTATCCCGGCGCTGGCGCTGCCGGTCTCGCTGATTGGCACCTGCGCGGTGATGTATCTGCTGGGTTACAGCCTCGATAACCTGTCGCTGATGGCGCTGATTATCGCCACCGGCTTTGTCGTCGATGACGCGATTGTGGTGCTGGAAAATATCACGCGCCATATCGAAGAAGGGCTCAGTCCGCTGCGTGCGGCGCTGCGTGGCGCGCAGGAAGTGAGTTTTACCGTGCTGTCGATGACCATGTCGCTGATTGCGGTGTTCATCCCGATTTTGCTGATGGGCAGCATCGTCGGACGCTTGTTCCGCGAATTTGCCGTCACGCTGACGGTATCGCTGCTGATTTCGATGTTTGTCTCGCTGAGCCTGACGCCGATGCTGTGCGCGCGCCTGCTGAAGCCGAAACCCAAAGTCACTCAACGCCCGCATCCGCTGTATCAGTTTATCGAAAACCAACTTAACGCGTTGCTGGCGGCTTATTCGCGCGGGTTAACCTGGGTGATGGCGCACCAAAAGCTGACGATGTTTAGTCTGGTGCTGACCGTGCTGCTCAACCTGTTCCTGTTTTCCGTGGTGCAGAAAGGCTTCTTCCCCAATCAGGATACCGGCCTGCTGATGGGCGCGCTGCGCGCCGATCAGAACATCTCCTTCCAGGCGATGAAGCCGAAAATGCTGCAGTTCACCCACATCATCCAGTCGGATCCGGCGGTAGAGAGCGTGATGTCGTCGATGGGCAGCGGCATGTTCGGCTCGCGCAACAGCGCCAACTTCTTTGTGCGCCTGAAGGATTTTGACAAGCGCGATGCCACCGCCACCGAAGTGGCGAACCGCCTGAGTATGAAAACCAGCCATATCGCTGGCGCGCAGATGTTCCTGATGGCGGCGCAGGATCTGCACATCGGTGGACGTAGCGCCAACGCCACCTATCAATACAGCTTGCAGGCCGACGATCTCGATCTGCTGCGTGAGTGGACGCCCAAAGTGCAGGCGGCGCTGGCGGCGATCCCGCAGCTGAATAGCGTCGATTCTGATGCGCAAACCGGCGGTCAGGAAGTGGTGATCAACATCGATCGCGACCGCGCCCAACGGCTTGGCGTTAACGTGCAGATGCTCGACACCATGCTAAATAACGCCTTCAGCCAGCGCCAGGTCGCCACGCTCTATCACACGCTCAATCAGTATCATGTGGTGATGTCGCTGCAGGATAGCTACACGCGCGATCCGGCGATTCTGCAGCAGTTGTATGTGATTAATGACAGCGGCGATCGCGTGCCGCTCGCCGCGTTCGCTAGCTTCAAAGGCGGCAACGCGCCGCTGTCGGTGGCGCATCAGGGCCAATCCGCCACCAGCACCGTGGCGTTTAATCTTAACGACGGCGTGTCGCTGGAGCAGGCGCAGGCGCTGATTAAGCAGGCGATGGCGCAGCTCGGTTTACCCTCCAGCATTCAGGCCGGTTTTGCCGGCACCGCCGCCGCATTCGCCCAGCTTACCGCCACCATGCCGTGGCTGATTATCGCGGCGCTGGCGGCGGTGTATATCGTGCTCGGCGTGCTGTATGAGAGTTACATCCATCCGATCACCATTCTCTCAACGCTGCCGTCGGCGGGCGTGGGCGCGCTGCTGTTGCTGCTGCTGACCAACACGCAGCTGACGGTGATCGCGCTGATCGGCATCATCCTGCTGATTGGTATCGTGAAAAAGAACGCCATCATGATGATCGACTTTGCGATTCACGCCGAACGCAGCAAAGGCATGACGCCGCAGCAGGCGATCACCCAAGCCTGTTTGATGCGTTTCCGGCCGATCATGATGACCACGCTGGCGGCGTTCTTTGGCGCGCTGCCGCTGGCGCTGGGCAGCGGCGGCGATGCCGACTTACGTAGCCCGCTCGGGCTGGCGATTGCCGGTGGTTTGGCGCTGAGCCAGTTGCTGACGCTGTTTACTACGCCGGTGGTTTATCTCTGGCTCGATCGTTTGAGCCGCGCCACGCAACGTCAGTGGCTGCGGTTGCGTCATGTGGAATCCCGATAGATGAAAATGTCCCTGAAAATTACGCCGTTGCTCACCGTGATGCTGCTGGCAGGCTGCGCGGTTGGCCCCGATTATCAGCGCCCGAGCACGGCGATGCCGACCCATTTCAAAGAAGCCAAAGGCTGGACGCAGGCGACGCCGCAGGATGCAAACAGCAAAGGTGAATGGTGGCTGGTGTATCACGATGCCACGCTGGATAGCCTGCTGAAGCAGGTGCGCATCTCCAACCAGAACGTTGCCAGCTACGCCGCGCAGTACCGCGAAGCGCAGGCGCTGGCGGGGCAATCACGCGCGGAGTTGTTGCCGTCGGTAAGCTACGACGCCAGCAGCACGCGCAGCGGCAGCCGCGCCAGCGCCACCGGACAACGCAGCGTCAGCAACAGCCATGCCGCCGATCTCAGCGCCAGCTGGGAGCTGGATGTGTGGGGCAAACTGCGGCGCACGCTGGAGGAGAACCATGCCAGCGCCGAAGCCAGCAAAGCCGAGCTGGCGAATATCACCTTGAGCGCGCAGTCCGAACTGGCGCAGGACTATTTCCAGCTGCGCATCATCGACGAGAAAATCGCGCTCTATCAGCGCAGTATCGCGGCCTATCAACGCTATCTGACGGTGATTGAAAACAAATACGCGGCGGGCAGCGAATCACGCGCCACCTTAGCGCAGGCGCAGATGCAGCTGGAGAGCGCCCGCGCCTCGGCGCAGGATTACCAGTGGCAGCGTGCGCAGATGGAGCACGCCATTGCGCTGCTGCTGGGCCGCGCACCGGCGGATTTCTCCTTGCCGGTGGCGAAGCTGGAGGCCGCGCTGCCCGCGATCCCGAACAGCGTGCCGTCGCAGCTGTTGCAGCGCCGTCCCGATATCGCCTACGCCGAGCGCAACGTGGCGGCGGCGAATGCGGCGGTCGGCGTGGCGATTGCCGGCTACTATCCCGATTTGACGCTGAGCGCCAGCGGCGGCGTGAGTTCATCGGCGATCAACAGTTTGTTCTCGCTGCCCAATCGCGTCTGGTCTTTGGGGCCGGAGCTGAGCGGTACGCTGTTAGATTTCGGCGCCACCTCAGCGAAAGTCGAACAGGCACGCGCCGCCTATGATGCCAGCGTTGCCAGCTATCGCCAGTCGGTGCTGACCGGCATGGGCGAAGTGGAAGATTATCTGGTGCAGCTGAATACTTTGCAGGGCGAAATCGCTGCACAGCAGCGCGCCACCGACGCGGCGCAGGAATCGGCGCGCGTAACGCGCAATCAGTATGACGCCGGAATGATCGACTATCTCGACGTCGCCACCACCGAAAACAGCAGCCTGAGCGCGCAGCAGAGTTTGCTGTCGCTGCAGAGCACGCAGTGGGTCAGCAGCGTCGGCCTGATCGCCGCGCTGGGCGGTGGCTGGCAGGCGGATACGCGGTAAAACCAGGTCGCCATGAATGGCGTAATGCTTGTTAGTTAAGAAAGCATTTTTGGTGCGGGCTCTGACACATCTGCTGCGTCACGGGCCGTCCTCGCGCCGCTAACGCGGTGCCTTCGGCTTCCACGTCGTGCCAACGGATCGTTCGTGGATCGGCCGTCCTGGCCGCCCCGAACTGCCTCACGCATCCCTGCGTGAGGCTCCTGGCCCAACGTAAAAGCCTCAGCTCTGCGAATGGCCCTTTGCCGCAGCTGACGCGCCAGCGCCTCTGGCAAATGAGCCCTTTTTAGCAGCACTCGCTGAAGCTTCGGAGCAGGCCGGACCACAAGTGGCCCCGGCCTGCGCACTCATCGTTGGCTTAACTGACAAGCATTACGCCATGAATAGCGGCCCTACGACTGCTATTGCGTTTAAATCACCACGCCACTTGTCGAAAATCCCCAGATCCTGCATCGTAAGAGCCATTTTTAAGACTGCTAAGGAGCTGGCATGCTACTCACTTTTTTCCGTTTCCTGTTCCGCCTGCTGTGGCGCGTGGAACTGCGCGGCGACCTCGCGGCACTGCATAAAGAGAAAGTGCTGATCACCCCCAATCACACGTCGTTTCTGGATGGGGTATTACTGGCGCTGTTTCTGCCGATCAAACCGGTGTTCGCGGTCTATTCATCGATCAGCGATCAATGGTTTATGCGTCTGCTGAAGCCGATCATCGACTTCGTTCCGCTCGATCCCACCAAGCCGATGTCGATCAAACATCTGGTGCGTATGATCAATCAGGGCCGTCCGGTGGTGATCTTCCCGGAAGGGCGCATCACCGTGACCGGATCGCTGATGAAGATCTACAGCGGCGCGGGCTTTGTGGCGGCGAAATCCGGTGCCACCGTGGTGCCGATGCGTATCGAAGGCGCGGAATATACGCCATTTGGTCGTCTGGCGGGCGTGTTTAAACGGCGCCTGTTCCCGCGCATCACCTTAACGGTGCTGCCGCCAACGGTAATCCCAATGCCTGAAGCCAAACGCGCGCGCGATCGCCGCACGCTGGCGGGCGAGCACCTGCATCATGTGATGATGGAAGCCCGCATGGCAGTGCGTCCGCGTGAGACGCTGTTCGAGGCTTTCCTCAATGCGCGTCAGCGTTATGGCGCGATGAAGCCGTGCATCGAAGACGTCAACTTCAAACCGGATAGCTATACCGGTTTGCTGAAGAAAGCGCTTGGCGTGGGCCGCATTCTGGAGCGTTACAGCCAGCAAGGTGAATACGTCGGTCTGCTGCTGCCGAACGCCACGGTGACAGCGGCGGCGATTCTCGGTGCCTCGCTGCGCGGGCGCATTCCGGCGATGCTCAACTACACCGCAGGTGTGAATGGCATGCGTGCGGCGTTGACCGCATCGCAGGTGAAAACTGTCTTTACCTCGCGGCAGTTCCTCGAAAAAGGCAACCTGTGGCACTTGCCGCAGGGACTGACCGAAGTGCAGTGGATCTATCTGGAAGATCTGAAAGATACCGTTACGCTGCAGGACAAGTTGTGGATTGTGGCGCATCTGCTGATGCCGCGCCGTGCGCTGGTGGCGCAGCAGCCGGAAGATGCGGCGATGGTGCTGTTTACCTCCGGTTCGGAAGGCCATCCCAAAGGTGTGGTGCACTCGCATAAAAGTCTGCTGGCGAACGTTGAGCAGATTCGTACCGTGGCGGATTTCACCCCGCGCGACCGCTTTATGTCGGCGCTGCCGCTGTTCCATGCTTTTGGTTTAACCGTTGGCCTGTTTACCCCGTTGCTGACCGGTGCGCAGGTGTTTCTCTATCCGAGCCCGCTGCATTACCGCATCGTGCCGGAGCTGGTTTACGACCGTAACTGCACCGTGCTGTTTGGTACCTCAACCTTCCTTGGCAACTATGCGCGTTTCGCCAGCCCGTACGATTTTGCGCGTCTGCGCTATGTGGTGGCGGGCGCGGAGAAACTGCAGGAAGCGACGCGTCAGATCTACATGGAAAAATACGGCATCCGTATTCTCGAAGGCTACGGCGTGACGGAGTGCGCGCCGGTGGTGGCGATCAACGTGCCGATGGCGGCGAAAAATCACACCGTGGGCCGCATTCTGCCGGGCATGGATTCGCGTCTGATTTCGGTGCCGGGCATTGAGCAGGGCGGTCGCCTGCAGCTGCGCGGTCCGAACGTAATGAACGGGTATCTGCGCGTGGAAAATCCAGGCGTGCTGGAAGTCCCGGTCGCCGATAACGGCGAAGGCGAGATGGAAGCGGGCTGGTACGACACCGGCGATATCGTCAGCTTTGATGAAGGCGGTTTCTGCCAGATTCAGGGCCGTGCGAAACGCTTCGCCAAAATTGCCGGTGAGATGGTGTCGCTGGAGATTGTGGAGCAGATTGCGCTGAAAGCCTCTAACGAGAAGCAACATGCGGCGTCGCTGCGTCCGGACGGTAATCGTGGTGAAGCGTTGGTGCTGTTTACTACCGACAGCGAGTTGGGCCGCGACACGCTGCTGAAAGCGGCGCGTGAAATTGGCGCGCCGGAACTGGCGGTGCCGCGCGATATCCGCGTGATGAAACAGCTACCGATGCTGGGTAGCGGCAAACCGGACTATGTCAGCCTGAAGCAGCTGGCGGAAGAGGAGCAGGCATGAGCCAGGCGTTAAATAAGGATGCACCGCTGTTATCGCGCAACATGCTGGCGGTGATTGTGGCGCAGTTCTTCTCGGCATTTGGCGACAACGCGCTGTTGTTTGTGACGCTGGCGGTGCTGAAAAATCAGTTCTATCCGGACTGGAGTCAGCCGATCCTGCAAATGCTGTTTGTGGCCACTTACATTCTGCTCGCGCCGTTCGTGGGCCAGATGGCGGATAGCTTTGCCAAAGGTCGGGTAATGATGTTCGCTAACAGTCTTAAGCTGCTCGGCGCGCTGGTTATCTGTTTCGGCTTCAATCCGTTCCTCGGCTATACGCTGGTGGGGATTGGCGCGGCATCCTATTCGCCAGCCAAGTACGGCATCCTGACGGAGATCACCAGCGGTGAACGCCTGGTCAAAGCCAACGGCTTAATGGAAGGTTCGACCATTGCGGCGATTCTGCTGGGTTCGGTGGCGGGCGGTATTCTGGCGGACTGGAACCTGGTCGCCGCGCTGGTGGTGTGTGCCATGACCTATGCGATGGCGGTGGTGGCGAACATCTTTATTCCGCGTCTGACGGCAGCGCGTCCCGGTCAGAGCTGGCATTTTGGCGCCATGCTGCGCAGTTTCATCGCGGCCACTAAGCTGCTGTGGCGCAACGGCGAAACGCGCTTCTCGCTGCTCGGCACCAGCTTGTTCTGGGGCGCGGGCGTGACGCTGCGTTTCCTGCTGGTGCTATGGGTGCCGGTGGCGCTCGGCATCAGCGATAACAAAACCCCGACCACGCTGAATGCCATGGTGGCGATTGGCATCGTGATTGGTGCGGCAGCGGCAGCGAAGCTGGTGACGCTGCAAACCGTGCGTCGCTGCATGCCAGCCGGTGTGCTGATTGGCGTGATGGTGGTGGTGTTCGCGTTGCAAACCAGCTTGCTCAATGCCTATCTGGTTTTGATGCTGATTGGTGCGCTGGGTGGTTTCTTCGTGGTACCGCTCAATGCGCTGCTGCAGGAGCGTGGCAAGGCGTCCGTGGGTTCGGGCAACGCGATTGCGGTGCAAAATCTCGGTGAGAATACCGCGATGTTACTAATGCTGGGATTGTATACCGTGGCGATTAAGCTGGGCGCGCCTGCGGTGGCGACCGGCGTCGGATTCGGCGCGATTTTCGCCGTGGCGATTGCGGTGTTGTGGTGGAAAGCGCGGAAGTAACAAAAGCATAGCGTCGTAGCGGGGCAATGTATTGCGCAATGGCGAATGCCGCACAAGTGGAAAAATGTGCGGCGTTTTTAAAGCGCGCGATAAATCGCGCCGCTACGGTGTGGTGCGATTTATGGCGCTGGATAGGTAAACTGGCGATGAATCGCTTCCAGTTCCTCTAACACCTCGGCATTCAGCGTCAGATTGAAACTCTCAACGTTAATCTTCAGCTGCTCCAGCGTGGTGGCGCCCAGCAAGGTGCTGGCGACAAACGGCTGTTGACGCACATACGCCAGCGCCATCTGCGACGGATCCATATTGTGTTTCTGCGCCAGCGCAACATAGGCTGCAATCGCCTGCTGTGACTGATCGCCGCTGTAGCGGGTAAAGCGACTAAACAGCGTATTGCGCGCACCGGCGGGTTTCGCACCGTTCAGGTATTTACCACTCAACGTACCAAACGCCAGGCTGGAATACGCCAGCAACTCGACGCCTTCATGCTGGCTGATCTCCGCTAAACCAACCTCGAAGCTGCGGTTCAGCAGGCTGTACGGGTTCTGGATGGTAACGATACGCGGCAGCTCATGCTTTTCAGCCAACTGCAGATAACGCATCACGCCCCACGCAGTTTCGTTCGACACGCCAATGTAGCGAATCTTACCGGCGCGCACCTGTTCGGTCAGCGCTTCCAGCGTCTCCAGCAGCGTCACCGGCACGCTGGAATCGGTGTATTGATAACCCAGCTTGCCGAAGTAGTTGGTCTGACGCTGCGGCCAGTGCAGCTGATAGAGATCGAGATAATCGGTGTTCAGACGTTTCAGGCTGGCATCCAGCGCTTCGCGGATGTTTTTGCGATCCAGCGCCTGGTTCGGGCGAATCGAGGCATCCGCGCCGCGTACCGGGCCGGCTACTTTGCTGGCGAGGATGATTTTGTCACGGCTGCCGCGCTTCTTCAGCCAGCTACCAATGTATTGTTCGGTTAATCCCTGGGTTTCCGGGCGCGGCGGCACCGGATACATTTCTGCGGTATCAATCAGGTTGATGCCACTGCTAACCGCGTAATCAAGTTGTGCGTGGGCGTCGGCTTCGCTGTTCTGCTCACCAAACGTCATGGTTCCAAGCCCCAGCTGACTCACTTCCAGCGTGCTATGGGGAATACGGTGATAGTGCATGTGCCGGCATCCTTTTTTCATTATGAAAGGGAATGTTGTGTCCTTTGGGACTATAGCGTGTGAAGCGGCGCGGAAGGAAGAGGGGAAAGTTCGGGAAATCGCCTGCACAAGGGGAAAACGCGTGCAGGCAGGGCAATTTGGCACTTAACGCTCAATGATGGTTGAAACCTCGTCACCATTGATCTGCATCTGATGGCCTTGCTCATCGGTGTACTGTACCAATCCGGTCTCTTTGTCGATGGCGGGTTTGCCATCTGTCATGATCATGCGGCCATCTTTGGTTGCCATGACGTAATCACTACTACAACCACTCATTAACAGCGTCACCAAGGTTAAACCTACTGCACTCACCAACCCTTTCATTCTTATCTCCTTCTCGCGACTTCAACAGCAAAAGTGTAGTAATAAATGCTTTCGTCGTTAGGAGTAATCGCATCATTCCTAAAATTATCGGCAGCAATATGCATTTACAGTAAAAAATGTCGCGCCAAAAGCGGACCGGTGAAGCTCTTCTTCAGATAAAAGCCGCGCGGCAGCGTCATGATTGGCTCGCCGTGTTCGCCAATCGCTTCGGTCAACGCTTTGCTGTTGGCGGCTTTAGGGCGGATTTGCAGCCAGGCACCGTGACGTGCGGTGATGCGCTCCACCTGACCGAGCACAATCATATCCATCAACTCTTCCCAGTCTTCGCGCAGCTGTTGCTCCTCTTCTGCACTCGGATGCCATAGCAGCGGCGAACCGACGCGGCGCTCGGCTAACGGCAAGGCACGATCTCCTTCGATCGGGATCCACAGCACCCGCGCCAGTTTGTGCCGCACATGGCTGGTTTGCCAGGTCACGCCGCTATTGCCGGTTAACGGCGCGACGCACACGAAGGTGGTCTCCAGCGGTTTGCCCTGCGCATCTACCGGAATGGTTTTCAGCTCAATGCCGAGATGGGCGAAATCCTGCTCGGCTTTGCTACCAGCGCTGGCACCCAGATGCAGCTCTAACAGCATGCCAACCCAGCCTTTGTCGCGTTTCAAATCTGCCGGAATCGGCAGGTTAATCTGCGCAGCCAGCGCGGCAAAGGTCTGTCCCGCCAGCTGCTGTGCGCGCTGCAGTAATTCCGCTTCGTTTTCAGGTGGCGATGGCAATAACGGTGAGGGGTGCATGCTAAAACTCACATTGGTTAAAGAGTGAACAGTAAACGCGAGCCGGGTTTGTCCACATGGCAGTTAGTTGAATAAAGGTGATAATAGCATGATTCAGCATGCTTTTTTATTTCAATAGAATGGGGCGATCCAGTGATATGGCCCGGTTATCCCAGCTTGTTATCGACAATGAACAGGTGTTGAACCTGGTTATCCACAGAAAAGTGGGGTAACACCCTTTTGGCCATACCCCTGTTTCCATTTACAGCCTTGACTTTCGCGTTTTGAACGCTTTTTTTCCTTTCTTTGACCAGGTTTAGGGCATTCTCTGTGGATAAAAACGTCGGTGATGGATCTTTAACCGATCGAAAAAACTGAGCGGAGTATAACTACGGATCCTGATAACGATTTAACGGTTAATAAGCCATATCTCGATGAATATTATTGTTTTTTTGATTTTTGTCATGTTGGGTAATGAGATTTATCCGAAGGGGTTATTCAATTCATTCCCGTGTTCTGCACAAAGCTATCCACAGAAAAGGTGAATAAGATCGCCAATAAATGGGCCTCTCTGTTTATAACTTGGCTAATCTCTGTGAGTTATCCTGTTTTTATTCCGTCAGCGGCCCGCTATCCAGTGGTTTACCGCCTGTAAGGAGTGTGAAACAATCAGGCTATTCAAATTTAGCTTTGAGGTAGTCCAGTGATCGATGATGATGGCTACCGCCCGAATGTTGGTATCGTAATCTGTAACAGGCAAGGACAAGTGTTGTGGGCCAGGCGCTTTGGACAGCACTCCTGGCAATTTCCTCAGGGAGGCATCAATCCGGGTGAAACTGCTGAACAGGCGATGTATCGCGAACTGTTCGAAGAAGTGGGTTTACACCGCAAAGATGTTCGAATACTTGCTTCAACCCGAAACTGGTTACGTTACAAGTTGCCAAAACGTTTGGTGCGTTGGGACACAAAGCCGGTGTGTATCGGCCAGAAACAAAAGTGGTTTCTTCTGCAGTTGATGTGCAGTGACGCGGAAATCAATGTGCAGCACAGCAGCACGCCCGAGTTTGATGGTTGGCGCTGGGTTAGCTTCTGGTATCCGGTACGTCAGGTGGTCTCTTTCAAGCGCGATGTATATCGCCGTGTGATGAAAGAATTCGCGGGCGTAGTGATGTCTATGCAGGAGAGTGCGGGGCAGCGTAATAATGCCGCCCAACGACGTAAAAGAGGATAGGCCACGCCCTTTATGCTCACTCAGTTACGCGAAATAGTAGAGAAAGTGGCGAGTGCTCCACGTCTGAATGAAGCACTCGACATTCTGGTAAACGAAATTTGCCTTGCGATGGAAACCGAGGTTTGCTCGGTTTATCTCGCCGATCACGATCGTCGTTGCTACTACCTGATGGCGACACGCGGGCTAAAAAAGCCGCGTGGTCGTACGGTCACGCTGGCGTTTGACGAAGGCATTGTTGGCCTCGTTGGACGCTTAGCCGAGCCGATCAACCTCGCCGACGCGCAAAGCCATCCCAGCTTCAAATACATTCCTTCTGTTAAAGAGGAGCGTTATCGCTCCTTCCTCGGCGTCCCGATTATCAGCCGCCGCCAGCTGCTTGGCGTGTTGGTTATCCAGCAGCGCGAACACCGTCAGTTTGATGAAAGCGAAGAGTCTTTCCTCGTCACGCTCGCCACGCAAATGGCGGGATTGCTGTCGCAGTCGCAGCTCGGTCAACTGTTTGGTCAATTCCGTCAGACGCGGGTAAAAGCGATTGCCGCTGCGCCGGGCGTGGCGGTCGCGCCGGGTTGGGTGGATGAAACTCAGCCGCTGCTCGATCAGGTTTCCGCTGCGTCCACGCTTGACGTGCAGCGCGAGCGCGAGCGCCTGGTGCTGGCGATGGGCGAGGCCGGCAACGAATTCCGCCGCTTCAGTAAACGCTTTGCTGCCAGCGTGCAGAAAGAGAGCGCGGCGATCTTCGATCTCTATTCGCACCTGCTTACCGATGCGCGGCTGAAAAAGGATCTGTTTGATGAGATCGAGCGCGGATCGGTAGCGGAGTGGGCGGTTAAAACGGTGATCGAGAAGTTCGCCGAGCAGTTCGCCAATTTGCAGGATCAATATTTACGCGAGCGCGCTGGCGATCTGCGCGTGCTCGGTCAACGTCTACTGTTCCACCTCGATGATTCGCTGGTCGGCACCAATGCCTGGCCGGAGCGTTTTGTGTTAGTCGCGGATGAACTCACTGCCACCACGCTGGCTGAATTGCCGCAGGAGCGTCTGGCGGGCGTGGTGGTGCGCGACGGTGCCGCCAACTCGCATGCGGCGATTTTAACGCGCGCGATGGGTATTCCCACCGTGATGGGCGCGGATATTCTGCCGGCGCAGCTCAACAAACGCTTGCTGATTGTTGATGGTTATCGCGGCGAAGTGCTGATCGATCCGGAACCGGTGCTGGTGCAGGAGTATCAGCGTTTAATCAGCGAAGAGAACGCGCTGAGCAAAATGGCCGAAGGCGTGGTCGAGCAGCCCGGTGAGCTGAAAAGCGGTGAGCGCGTTCAGGTGATGTTAAATGCCGGTCTCAGCCCGGAACACGAGCAGGCGCTTGACAACTGGGTGGATGGCATCGGTCTGTACCGCACCGAAATTCCGTTCATGCTGCACAACGGCTTCCCGTCCGAAGAGGAGCAGGTAGCGCAGTATCAGGGCATGTTGCAGCTGTTCTACGACAAACCGGTGACGCTGCGTACGCTGGATGTCGGTGCGGACAAACAACTGCCGTATATGCCGATCAGCGAAGAGAATCCGTGCCTTGGCTGGCGTGGCATTCGCTTAACGCTCGATCAGCCGGAAATCTTCCTGGTGCAGGTGCGCGCGATGCTGCGTGCCAACGTGGCGTCTGGCAACCTGAGCATTTTGCTGCCGATGATCAGCCATATCGATGAGATCGATGATGCGCGTCGTCTGATCGATCGCGCTGGCCGCGAAGTGGAAGAGATGCTCGGCTATGTGATTCCCAAGCCGCGCATTGGCATCATGATTGAAGTGCCGTCGATGCTGTTTATGATCCCGCATCTGGCGGATCGCGTCGATTTCGTCTCGGTTGGCACCAACGATTTGACGCAATATCTGCTGGCGGTTGATCGCAACAATACGCGCGTGGCGAACCTGTATGATTCGCTGCATCCGGCGATGCTGCGGGCGCTGCACACTATTGCCAGCGAAGCCCGCCAGGCCAAGCTAGAGCTCTGTTTGTGTGGTGAAATGGCCGGCGATCCAATGTGTGTCGCGCTGTTAGTGGGCATGGGATATCACCATCTCAGCATGAACGGCAAGAACGTGCCGCGGGTGAAATATCTGCTGCGCCATCTCGATTTTGAAGAGGCACAGAAGCTCAGCGAGCATGGACTGGCCGCGCATACTGCCTCGGAAGTGCGTCATCTGGTCTCCACCTTTATGGAGCGCCGTGGTTTAGGCGGTTTGATTCGCGGCGGGCGTTAACGGTTACAACTTCACGACCTGTAAAAAAAGTGGCTGTGCTATCATGCGCAGCCTTTTATTGTCCCGTTTCAGGGCAGAAAAATGATGGTGAAAGATGACTGACGGCTACATTTCGTTTCCCCAATTCGATCCGGTAATTTTCTCTATCGGACCGGTTTCGCTTCACTGGTACGGCTTGATGTATCTGGTGGGCTTTGTATTTGCTATGTGGCTGGCGACGCGACGCGCCAACAAACCTGGCAGCGGCTGGAAAAAAGAGGAAGTGGAAAACCTGCTGTATGCGGGCTTCCTCGGCGTATTCCTCGGTGGACGTATCGGCTATGTGTTGTTCTACAACCTGCCGTTGTTCCTTGAGAATCCGCTGTATCTGTTTAAGGTCTGGGATGGCGGCATGTCGTTCCACGGCGGCCTGATTGGTGTGATTGTGGTGATGCTGATTTTCGCACGCCGTACCAAGCGCACTTTCTTCCAGGTAGCGGATTTCATTGCCCCGCTGATCCCGTTTGGTTTGGGTGCCGGTCGTCTCGGTAACTTCATCAACGGCGAACTGTGGGGCCGCGTGGCGCCTGATTTCAAATACGCGATGTTGTTCCCCGGTTCACGCAGCGAAGATATCGCGCTGGCGGCCAATAATCCGCAGTACCAGGAATTGTTGAACACCTACGGCGTGCTGCCGCGTCACGCGTCGCAGCTGTATGAGCTGTGCCTCGAAGGCATCGTGCTGTTCATCATTCTCAACCTGTTTATTCGCAAGCCGCGCCCCATGGGCAGCGTCTCGGGCCTGTTCCTGATCGGCTACGGCGCATTCCGCATCATCGTGGAGTTCTTCCGTCAGCCGGATGCGCAGCTTGGTCTGTTTGAAGGCGGCGTCAGCATGGGACAGATTCTGTCGATCCCAATGATTCTGGCCGGTGTGATTATGATGATCTGGGCGTATCGTCGTCGCCCGCAGCAACAAACTCGTGAGGTAAAATGAAACAGTATCTGGACCTAATGCAACATGTGCTGAATGAAGGCGCAGAAAAGGCCGACCGTACCGGCACTGGCACGCTCTCCATCTTTGGCCACCAGATGCGTTTCAATTTGCAGGACGGTTTTCCGCTGGTCACCACCAAGAAAGTGCACCTGCGCTCCATCATTCATGAGCTGCTGTGGTTCCTGAAAGGTGAGACCAACATCGGTTACCTGAAAGAGAACAAGGTCACCATCTGGGATGAATGGGCAGATGAGAACGGCGATCTCGGCCCGGTATACGGCAAGCAGTGGCGCAGCTGGGGCAGCGCCTCGGGTGAAGAGATTGATCAGATCAGTAAAGTGATTGAGCAGCTGAAGCGTGACCCCGATTCGCGTCGCATCATCGTCTCGGCGTGGAACGTGGGCGAGCTGGATCAAATGGCACTGGCGCCTTGCCACGCCTTCTTCCAGTTCTATGTGGCTAACGGCAAGCTCTCTTGCCAGCTTTATCAGCGCTCGTGCGATATCTTCCTCGGTCTGCCATTCAACATCGCCAGCTATGCGCTGCTGTTGCATATGGTGGCGCAGCAGTGCGATCTCGATGTGGGCGATTTTGTCTGGACCGGTGGCGATACTCATCTTTACAGCAACCATTTAGAGCAGGCGCGCCTGCAGTTAACGCGTGAGCCGCGCCCGTTACCGAAGCTGGTAATCAAGCGTAAACCGGCTTCTATCTTCGATTATCAGTTCGATGATTTCGAGATTGAAGGCTACGATCCGCACCCAGCGATTAAAGCGCCCGTCGCAATTTAACAACACTCCGTAGGGTCGCCATTCATGGCGACCTCTACTCACCCGACCTCAATCCTCACTGCATCTCACTCTCCAAATCGCACCTCAATTCTGAATCCGCCTCACAAAACGCTGTATCCCTCTGCATGCCTCAACGATTTCCTGCGCAACGTTTCCCAACGCCGATTTCTCCCGCTTGTTCAACCTCATCCCAGTGGGCAGATTACCCGCCATGAACAGAAACGTTAACCACGGCTTCACTTTGCCCGAACTGTTATTGGTGATGGTGATCGCCGGCATACTTAGCGTCGGCGCGCTGCAGGGTTGGCAGCGCTGGCAGCAATATCAACAGCTGCGCGACAGCGTACTGCAACTGCAGGGATTTCTGCTGCGCTTGCGCGCCCATGCTAACTGGCACAACCGCGATCTCACGCTGTGGGTACAGAGCGGTGAAAACGGCTGTATTGGCGCGGGACCTAAACCTGCAGAAGGCTGCGCACTGCCCTCGCGCTGGTTATTTAAAACGCCGCACGACAGCGTGCGCCTTGTCGGCATCAATGGTGACGTCGGTTTTTACGGTCGGCGTGATGTCGCGCGTCCTGGCAGCATCGATCTCGCCAGTGCGGCGGGACGCTGGCGCTTAATTATCTCCGCCAGAGCGCGCATCCGTGCCTGTCAGCCGGGAGAGAAAGGATGCGAATAGTGCAACGCGGATTCAGCCTGCTGGAGATGCTGATTGCCATGGCGATTGGCGCGGTACTGATGATCAGCGTCGGGCGATTTTTACCGCTGCTGCTGGAGCAGAATCTGCGTCTGCAACAGCGCGTGCAGTTACAGCAGGAGCTGCAGCAGATCGCCAATACGCTGCAAAAAGCGCTGCGCCGAGCCGGCTATTGCCACGGCCAGTGCAGCGGTTCGGCGCTAACGATTGCCGCCAGCGGCAGCTGCGTTTTACTGCGCTGGGATGAGAACAGCAACGGGCGCTGGGAAGGCGTGGGCCACAGCGAAAGTGACTATTACGGCTATCGGCTGCGCAGCGGACAGCTTGAAATGCAGCGTGGCGTGGATGAGTGCAACAGCAGCGGCTGGGAGAAACTCTCCGATCCGGCGTTTCTCACCATCGATACCTTCAAGCTTGAACGGCAGGGATCGCGTCTGGTGCTGCAACTGGCGGGACACGCCAACAGCCAAAGCGTAGAACTGGCAAGCTGGATAGAAGGAATCAATCTGTGAAGCAGCGCGGCAATAGCACGCTGGGCATGGTGCTGATGATGTTACTGATGGGCGGATTGACGCTACACGCCACGCGAACGCAGCTCTCGCAAGGCATGGTGTTAGTGGCTGATGAGCAGCTGCACAGTCAGGATTTCTGGCAGGCGCAGGCGGCGTTAACGTGGGGCAGCGTGCAAAACTGGCCGCAGGCCACCGGCTGGCAATGTCAGCAATGGACAGCAGAACAGTGGCAAAGCTGCCTGCTACGAATGGAGGATGACAATGCGTTGTTATCGGGACATGGAGAAGGGCGCGCGCTGTGGCTCTATCGTTGGGTATCCATCCCCAACACGCAACCCCAGCCGCAAGCGCATGGCTGGATCGATTACTGCCCGCTGTCGCAGCCGGCGCTGTGCCAGCCAGAAGCAGCAGGGCTTTAGCCTGGCGGAAACGCTGGTGGCGATGCTGTTGCTGGCGATGACCATCAGCACATTACTGCAATATCATCGCGCGCTGGCGCTGGGGTTTAGCCAGCAGTGGCAGCAGCGTCAGGCGTGGCGCGTTGCCGGTCAGGCGTTGCTTGGCCATGACGTTGAGGGATGGCAGAGTCAGCGCCAGCAGCAGAGCCTGGCGGGCGGCTGCACGCTGGAGCGCGTCACGGTCATGGGGCCACAGCAGCGTTCCGCCTCACTGGCGCAGCTCAATTGCCACTAGCGGTAGGCATCGCAGGTGATAAACGGTAGAGTGGCTCGGCTGCGTTGTTGTCTTGTGTTTAGGAGAAATATGTTCCGGGTCTATCACTCTAATCAGCTTGATCTGTTGAAAAATCTGGCAGGTATTCTGATTGAAAATCAACCGCTGACCGATCCGCTGGCGGCTGAACAGGTGCTGGTACAAAGCCCAGGCATGGCGCAGTGGCTGCAAATGGAACTGGCTAACAGTTTCGGCATTGCCGCCAACATTGATTTCCCGCTGCCTGCGAGCTTCATCTGGAACATGTTCGTTAAGGTGCTGCCCGATATTCCTGAAGAGAGCGCCTTCACCAAGGCCAGCATGAGCTGGAAGCTGATGCATCGCTTGCCAACTTTGCTGGAGCAGGACGCTTTCCAGCCGCTGCGTCACTACCTCAATGATGACGACGACAAGCGCAAGCTGTATCAGCTCAGCGCCCGTGTTGCCGATCTGTTTGACCAATATCTGGTGTATCGCTCGGACTGGCTCAACAGCTGGGAGCGCGGTGAACGGATTGATGGCTTAGGCGAATCGCAGCAGTGGCAGGCGCTGCTGTGGTGCGATCTGGTTAACTTTACTGAAAGCCTGGGTCAACCGATGTGGCATCGCGCTAACCTCTATGCGCGCTTCATCCAAAAGCTGGAACAGGCGCAAACGCCGCCGCCGGGCTTGCCGCAGCGCGTGTTTATTTGCGGTATCTCCGCGCTGCCGCCGGTCTATCTGCAAGCGTTGGAAGCGCTGGGCCGTCACATTGATATCCATCTGCTGTTCACCAACCCATGCCGTCACTATTGGGGCGACATTCAGGATTATGCCTTTTTGGCCAGGCTGCAAAGCCGCCAGCGCCGCCGCATACAATCGGATGAGCTGCAGCCGCTGTTCCGCAATCCGGCTAGCGCGTCAGCATTGTTTAACGATATCGGCGAGCAGCAGCTGACCAATCCGCTGCTGGCGTCATGGGGCAAGCTGGGGCGCGATAACCTGTTTCTGCTGAGCCAGATGGAATCCGCCGCCAACGACATTGATGCCTTCGTCGAGATGCCTCAAGACAATCTGCTGCACAGCGTGCAAGCGGATCTGCTCAATCTGGACGATAAAGCGGTCATTGGCCTCAACGCCGGTGAGCTGGCGAACAGCGCCGAAAAACGCCTGCTTGATCCTGAAGATCGCTCAATCACGCTGCAGGTGTGCCACAGCGCCCAGCGTGAAGTTGAAGTGCTGCAGGATCATCTGCTCACGCTGATGGAAGCCCATCCCGAACTCAAGCCGCGCGACATCATCGTGATGGTGGCGGATATCGACAGCTACGCCCCTTTTATTCAGGCCGCTTTTGCCAGCGCGCCGAGCGAACGCTATTTGCCGTTCGCCATTTCCGACCGCCGCGCCAGTCAGGCGCACCCGGCAATTCTGGCGCTGCTCAGCTTGCTGTCGCTGCCTGAAAGTCGCTTTGCCTCCGAAGATGTGCTGGCGCTGCTTGAGGTTCCCGCATTAGCGCAGCGCTTCTCGGTGGATGAAAGCGGGCTGCGCCTGCTGCGCCGCTGGGTGATGGAATCCGGCATTCGCTGGGGACTGGACGATGCCAGCGTGGAAGCGCTGGCGCTGCCGGTAACCGGACAACACACCTGGCGCTTCGGCCTGCAGCGTATGCTGCTCGGCTATGCGCTGGAGAGCCGCAACGGCGACTGGCAAGGGATCCTGCCGTATGACGAATCCAGCGGTTTGATCGCTGAGCTGGCGGGGCATCTGGCTGAACTGCTATCGCGACTCGAAGAGTGGCGTGCGCGTCTGGCAAAAGAGCGCACGTTAGCGGAGTGGCAGCCGCTGTGTCGTGAGCTGATTGAGTGCTTCTTCAGCGGAGACGCCGAAAGTGAAGCCGCGCTGCTGCTGGTGGAAACGCAGTGGAAACAGATTATCGAGCAGGGCATGCAGGCGGCGTATCAACAGCCGATTCCGGTTACGCTGCTGCGCGATGAGCTGCGTTCGCGGCTCGATCAACAGCGCATCAGCCAGCGTTTTCTCGCCGGTCCCATCAACTTCTGTACGCTGATGCCGATGCGTTCAATTCCCTTCAAAGTGGTGTGTTTGCTGGGCATGAACGATGGCGTCTATCCGCGCACCTTAGCGCCGCTGGGCTTCGACCTGATGCAGCAACAGATGCGCAAAGGCGACCGCAGCCGCCGCGATGATGACCGCTATCTGTTCCTCGAAGCGCTGATCTCGGCGCAGCAGCAGCTCTATATCAGTTACATCGGGCGGGCGATTCAGGACAACACGGAGCGCTATCCATCGGTATTAGTGAGCGAGCTGGTGGATTACCTGGGGCAAAGCTTCCGTTTGCCGGGTGATGAAGCGCTCGAACCCGATATCAGCGAGCAGCGCGTGCGTGAACATCTGCAAAAGCTGCATAGCCGCATGCCGTTTGCCGCAGAGAACTTCAAGCCGGGCGCACACGGGCAAAGCTTTGCTGCGGAGTGGTTGCCTGCCGCCACCGGCAGCGGCGTGGCTCAGCCGGATTTTGTGCAGCCCTTGCTGCCTGCACCATTAGAAACCTTGTCGCTTGAGCAACTGCTGCGCTTCTGGCGCCATCCTGTGCGCGCCTGGTTTCAGCAGCGCTTGGGTGTGGCTTTCTGGATGGAAGAGAGCGAGCTGCCCGACAGCGAACCGTTCGCGCCTGACAGCCTCGAACGCTACCAAATCAACGCCCAATTGCTGAATACGCTGGTCAACGGTGACGATCCGGCGCAGCTGTATGCGCGTCACCGCGCCGCTGGCAATCTGCCTTATGGCGCGTTCGGGGAACTTTTCTGGCAGAGCCAGACCGAAGAGATGCAGGAAGTGGCCGCCGAGGTGAGTGGTCAACGCCAGCCCGCCGAAAGTTGGGAAATCAATCTGACGCTCGGCGCAGTGCAATTGACCGGCTGGCTAACGCAGGTGCAAGCTGATGGCCTGCTGCGCTGGCGTCCGGGCGTGCTGAACATGAATGATGGTCTGCTGTTATGGCTGGAACATCTGGTGTATTGCGCCTTGGGCGGCAGCGGTGAGAGCCGCATGTACGGTCGTAAACAGAGTCACTGGCGCTTCGCGGCGTTGCCTGCTGAACAGGCGCTGTCGCTACTGCATGAGTATGTTGCGGGTTATCAGGCCGGATTAGTTCAGCCGCTGCTGCTGCTGAATAAATCCGGCGGAGCCTGGCTGGAAGCCAGCTTTGATAGCAAGTCACAGCAGTTGCTGGAAGACGAAGCAACGCAGAAAAAGGCACTTAACAAATTACTGCAAGCCTGGCAGGGTGGTTTCCAGGTGGAAGGCGAGGGCAGCGATCCCTATCTGCAACGCCTGAGTCGGTCTTTGAACGATGATGCCGTGCAGGCGATTACTGCCGCCGCACGCCAATGGTATTTGCCGGTGCGCCTGGCGCATCAAAATGATGAATAGCAAGGGGATACGGCCTCGTTTGAGGTTGTTCCTGACACGATAAGAAAGTTTGTCTATTTCACCGCTGGGCACACAGCCAGCGGAAAAGGGTAATGTAAGGGGTTTAAATGCGGATTTACGCACGCTGGATTGGAGCGCTGCTGCTGAGCACGTTAGCGCTGAATGCCTTTGCCGATACCGATCGCGGCTGGCAACCCATCAATGACACCATTCGTAAAAGCGATCACGATCCACGCAGTTATCAGGCGATTACGTTAAACAACGGTATGATCGTGCTGCTGGTCTCGGATGCCGAAGCGCCTAAATCGCTGGCGGCGCTGACCTTACCGATCGGTTCGCTGGATGATCCTAATCAGCAGCTGGGTCTGGCGCACTATCTCGAACACATGGTGTTAATGGGTTCAAAGCGTTATCCGCAGCCTGATAATCTCGCCGAATTCCTGAAAAAAAATGGTGGCAGCCACAATGCCAGCACCGCGTCGTATCGCACGGCGTTCTATCTGGAAGTGGAAAACAGCGCGTTGCAGCCCGCAGTTGATCGTCTGGCCGATGCGATTGCTGAACCGCTGCTCGATCCGGTTAATGCCGATCGTGAACGCCATGCGGTTAACGCAGAACTGACCATGGCTCGCTCACGCGATGGCTTGCGTATGGCACAGGTGGGTGCAGAAACTCTCAATCCTGCGCATCCCGGCTCGCGTTACTCCGGTGGCAACCTTGATACGTTGAGCGATAAGCCGGACAGCAAGTTGCATCAGGCGCTGACCGATTTTTATCACAGCCACTACTCCGCCAATCTGATGAAGGCGGTGATCTACAGCAACAAGCCGCTGCCAGAGATGGCCGACATTGCGGCAAAAACCTTTGGTCGCGTGGCTAATCATCAAACGACGGTGCCAGAGATTGACGTGCCGGTAGTGACCGACGCGCAGAAGGGCATCATTATCCATTACGTGCCCGCACAGCCGCGCAAGCAGTTGAAAATTGAGTTCCGCATCCCGAACAACAGCGGCCAGTTTCGCAGTAAAACCGATACGCTGATCAGCTACATTCTGGGCAATCGCAGCAAAAACACCCTCAACGACTGGCTGCAAAAGCAAGGGCTGGCGGATGGCGTCAGCGCCGGTGCAGACCCGATGACCGAGCGCAACAGCGGCGTCTTCGCTATCAGCGTGTCGTTAACCGACAAAGGTCTGGCGCAGCGCGATGAAGTGGTGGCTGCGGTGTTCAACTACCTTGATATGCTGCGCACCAAAGGCATCAGTAAAGAATACTTCGATGAAGTCTCCCACGTGCTGGCGCTGGATTTCCGCTACCCATCAATTACCCGTGATATGGATTACATCGAGTGGCTGGTGGATACCATGCTGCGGGTGCCGGTTGAACACACGCTGGATGCGCCTTATCTGGCCGATCAGTTCGATCCCGCGGCAATCAAAACGCGTCTCGCCGAAATGACGCCGCAGAACGCGCGTATCTGGTACATCAGTCCGCAGGAGCCGCATAACAAAGAAGCCTACTTTGTGAATGCGCCCTATCAGGTGGACAAAATCAGCGACGCCCAAATTAGCGACTGGCAGCAACGTGCCGCGCAGCTCCAGCTGTCGATGCCCACGCTGAATCCCTACATTCCGTCGGATTTCGCCCTTATCCCCTCCGATGGCAAAACCTACGATCATCCAGTCGCACTGACCAATGGCGACAGCATGCGTATTTACTGGATGCCAAGTCAGCAGTTTGCCAGCGAACCGAAAGCCGCTATTACCTTAGCGCTGCGCAATAAATCGGCGATCAGCGACGCGCGCCAGCAGGTGCTGTTTGGGTTGAATGACTATCTCTCCAGCCTGGCGCTGGATGAATTGAATTCGCAGGCTTCGGTTGGCGGCATCAGTTTCTCCACCGGGGAAGATGATGGCATCGTGTTTAGCGCCAGCGGGTTTACCCAACGTCTGCCGGAATTGCTGAAGAAGCTGGTGGAGGGTTACGCCACCTTTACGCCGGACCAGCAGCAGCTGGAGCAGGCCAAATCCTGGTATCTGGATCGACTGGAAGCGGCTGAGAAGGGCAAAGCGTTTGAGCAGGCGATTCAGCCGATGCAGATGTTGTCGCAGCTGCCTTACACCCAACGTGAAACGCGCCGCAATCTGGTGAAAGACATCACGCTGAAACAGGTCACCGATTACCGCGATGCGCTGATTCATCATGCAACCCCGGAGATGATGGTGGTGGGCAATCTCTCTGCAGTGCGCGTGAAACAGCTCGGCGATGAGCTGCAGCAACAGTTGCACAGCGATGGTCACGGCTACTGGCACAGTGATTATGTGACGGTGGATAAAGCGATGAAGGCCAATCTGCAGAAAGCCGGCAGCAGTACTGATTCGGCGCTGGCCGCGCTGTATGTGCCGTTGGGCTACAGCGAATATCAAAGCATGGCCAACAGCACCATGCTGAGCCAGATCGTTCAACCCTGGTTCTACAACCAGTTGCGCACCGAAGAGCAACTCGGCTATGCGGTGTTTGCTTACCAGATGCCGATCGGACGCCAGTGGGGCATCGGTTTCCTGCTGCAAAGTAACAGCAAGCAGCCGGCCTTTTTACTGCAACGCTTCCAGGCATTTTATCCGCAGGCTGAACAGCGTCTGCGCAGCATGAAAGCAGAGGATTTCGCCCAGTATCAGCAGGCGCTGATCAACGATATGAAGCAGCGTCCGCAAACGCTGGATGAAGAGGCGAACCGCTTTAACCGTGACTTTAAACGTCAGAACTTTGCCTTCGATACGCGTGAAAAAGCGATTGAGCAAATTCAGCAGCTGACGCCAGCCGGCCTGGCCGACTTCTTCCATCAGGCGGTTTTAGCGCAGCAAGGCATGGCGATGATTTCGCAGATCGGTGGCAGCCATGATGGCGCGACCAAAGATGACTACGCCCAGCTGCCGGGCTGGACCACATGGGATGAAGTTCAGAAGCTGCAGCAGTCGTTGCCCGTGAAGAGTGATGCCCAATGAGTCTGCTACCTGAATCGCTCAATCCTCTGACGCTGCCGCTGCGCGGTGAGCGTCTGATTGAGGCCTCAGCCGGCACCGGCAAAACCTTCACCATCGGCCTGCTCTATCTAAGGCTGCTACTCGGATTGGGCGGACAACATGCTTATTCGCGCCCGCTGTCGGTAGAAGAGATTCTGGTCGTGACCTTTACCGAGGCCGCGACCGCTGAACTGCGCGGGCGTATACGCGCCAACATTCACGAGCTGCGGCTGGCCTGCCTGCGCGGCGTCAGCGGCAACCCGATGCTGATGCAGCTGCTGCAGGAGATTCCACAGCCCGCCGATGCGGCTTCGCTGCTGCTGGCCGCTGAACGACAGATGGATGAAGCCGCCATCTTCACCATCCACGGCTTCTGCCAGCGCATGCTGAATCTCAACGCCTTTGAGTCCGGCATGCTGTTTGAACAGCAGCTGATTGAGGATGAACAGCTGTTGCTGCGCCAGGCGACTGCCGATTTCTGGCGTCGTCACTGCTATCCGCTGACGCTGGATGTCGCGCGAGTGATTGTCAGCGAATGGAGCGGCCCGGAGCAGTTGCTTTCCACCTTGCGTCCGTGGTTGCAGGGCGAATCGCCCAGCCTGCGTCTGCCGCCTGCCGACAGTGAAACCCTGGCTTCGCGCCACAGCGAAAACCTGGCGCGTATCGCCGCGATTAAAGCGCAATGGCTGACGGTGGGTGACGAAGTGCTGACGCTGGTGGGGCAATCTGACGTGGATAAGCGCAGCTACAGCAGCAAGAATTTGCCGGTTTGGGTCAATAAAGTCAGCTTTTGGGCGCAGAGCGAAACGCGTGATTATCAGGTGCCCGCCGAACTGGCGCGCTTCGGTCAGCGCATGCTTGAAGAGAAGACCAAAAAGGGCAGTCCGCCGCATCACAGTGTGTTTGACGCCATCGACACTTTCCTTGCTCAGCCGCTGTCGCTGCGCGATCTGGTGATTGCGCGTGCGCTGGTAGAGGTGCGCGCTGCGGTGCGCAAAGAGAAACGTCAGCAGGCACTGTTGGGTTTTGATGACCTGCTGAGCCGCCTCGACGAAGCACTGCAGCAGCCGAGCGGTGAGCAACTGGCTCAGGCGATTCGCCAGCGTTTCCCGGTGGCGTTGATTGATGAGTTCCAGGATACCGATCCGCTGCAATACCGTATTTTCCGCACGCTTTATATTAATCAGCCAGCGCATGCGCTGCTGTTGATTGGCGATCCCAAACAGGCGATTTACGCCTTTCGTGGCGCGGATATTTTTACCTATATCCGCGCGCGCAGTGAAGTCAGTGCGCACTACACGCTGGATACCAACTGGCGCTCGTCGCCTGCGATGGTCAACAGCGTTAACCAACTATTTGCGCGCCTCGACGCGCCCTTCCTGTTCGCTGAGATCCCGTTCCAGCCGGTGCAGTTTGCGCCTCCCAACCAGCAACTGTCGCTCAGTATCGATCAGGTTGAGCAAGCGGCGTTACGCTTCTGGCTGCAGCCGGGCGAAGGCTGCAGCGTTGGGGATTATCAACAACGTATGGCGCAGCAGTGTGCGGCCGATATCAGTCGCTGGTTGCAGGCCGGGCAGCAGCAGCGCGCGATGCTGGGCAAAGCGCCCAATTTGCGGCCGGTACAAGCCTCTGACATCACTGTGTTAGTGCGCAGCCGTAACGAAGCTAACCTGATTCGCGAAGCACTCAATCTGCTCGGTATTCCGTCGGTTTACCTGTCGAATCGCGACAGCGTTTACACCACGCCGGAAGCGCGTGAGCTGTTATGGCTGTTGCAAGCGGTGCTGGCGCCGGAGCAGGAGCGTATGCTGCGCACCGCGCTGGCAACCTCGCTGTTTGCTTTTGATGCCTCGCAGCTGGATGCGCTGGATCAGGACGCGCGCGGCTGGGATGAACTGGTGGATACCTTTGCCCGCTGGCAGCTGGTGTGGCAGCAGCGTGGCGTCTTGCCGATGCTGCGCGAGATGATGCTGGAGCGTCAGCTGGCGGAAAATCTGCTGGCATCGGAGAACGGCGAGCGTCGTCTGACGGATTTACTGCATCTCGGTGAACTGCTGCAGGAAGCGGCTGCGCAGCTGGATAGCCCACATGCGCTGGTGCGTCATCTGGCACAGCAGATCGCGCGCCCGGACAGCCAGTCTGCCAGCCAGCAGCTGCGTCTGGAGAGCGATCGTCATTTGGTGCAGATTGTCACCATCCACAAATCTAAAGGGCTGCAATATCCGTTAGTGTGGCTGCCATTCGCCGCCGGTTTTCGCGAGGCGGATACCGCGCTTTATCACGATCGTGAGAGCTTTAACGCGGTCCTGGACCTGCAAGCCGACGAAGAGAGCCTGGCGCTGGCCGAACAGGAGCGTCTGGCGGAGGATTTGCGCCTGCTCTACGTGGCGTTGACCCGTTCGATCTATCACTGCAGCGTCGGCGTGGCACCGCTGTTTCGCGGCACGCGCAAGAAAGAGGGCGAGAGCGATTTGCATAAAAGCGCGCTCGGTTTTCTGTTGCAGCGCGGTGTAGCGGCAACGGCCGAACAGCTCGGCGCGTTGCTGCATAACATGGACGCGGCGGGCACCGAGGTGGTGCTGGCTGAAGATATGCAAGCCGAGCGCTGGCAGGTTGAGGCGGTCGCCGATAGCGAGTTGGGGGCGCGAAGCGTAACGCGTGTGCTGGCCGATCCGTGGCGCGTCACCAGTTATTCCGGTTTGCAGCAGCACAGTTCTCACCGTCTGCTTGAGGTGATGCCGAATTTCGATGTGGAAGCAGCCGGCGAAGAGGATCGGGAAGAGGAAGGGCAAGCGGCGCTCACGCCCCATCACTTCCCGCGCGGTGCTGCGCCGGGAACGTTTTTGCATGAGCTGTTCGAATCGCTGGATTTCCCGCAGCCGCCCTCCGAGGAGAAGCTGGCGCAACATCTGCAGCAAAACGGCTATCCGCTGCACTGGCAGCCGATGCTCAGTACGTGGATCAGGCGTGTATTGAGCACGCCACTTAACGCGCAGGGTATTCATCTGGCGCAGGTGCAGAGCAGCGATCGTTTGGTGGAGATGGCATTCTATCTGCCAATTGACAATGTGCTGACCGCGCGTGAACTGAGCGCGTTGATTACTCAGGATGCGTTATCGGCGCAGGCTCCGCCGCTCGATTTCCGTCAGGTGCAGGGCATGCTGAAAGGCTTTATCGACCTGGTGTTCCGCTGGCAGGGCAAATATTACCTGCTGGATTATAAATCCAACTGGCTCGGTGACAGCCATGAAGCTTATACGCCGCAGGCAATGGCGCAGGCGATGATCAACCACCGCTACGATTTGCAGTACCAGCTCTATACACTGGCGCTGCACCGCTATTTACAACATCGCGTGCCGGATTACGATTATGAGCAGCATTTCGGCGGCGTATTTTATCTCTTCCTGCGTGGCATGGACGGCAGCTCGCCAGACAACGGCGTGTTTCATACCCGTCCCACCTTCGACTTCATTTCACAACTGGATAGCCTGTTTCGCGGGCCGGGAGCGACAGCATGAGCGGTATGACCGCGCTTTTAGCACAGGCGGCTGAGCTGCGTTTGCTGCGCTCGCTGGATGTCCAGTTCGCTCAACTGCTGGCTGATGATGATCAACCGGCGCGTTTGCTGCTGGCGGCCTGCCTGAGCGCGGAAGCGGGAGATGGGCATGTCTGTTTGCCGTTATCACAGCTGAGCCGCGACAACCTGTTTAAAGGGCGTCATGCGGAGCTGGCGCAGGCTATCTGGCAAGCGGCAGGCGAACCGCAGGATTGGCCGGCAATTTTAGCCGGCTGGTCGGCGCTGAGTAGCAGCGAGCAAGCGGCACCCATCGTGCTGAGCGAAGATCGTCTCTATCTGCATCGCCTTTGGCACAACGAAGGGCAGGTGGCACGCTTCTTTCAGTCACAGTCAACAGCACAGCCTTTTGCGCCTGAACAGGTCCGGCAAGTGCTGGATCAGCTGTTTGGCAGCGAGCCGGATAACTGGCAGAAGATTGCGGCTGCGGTGGCACTGACGCAGAAAACCGCGGTGATCTCGGGCGGTCCCGGCACCGGCAAAACCACCACGGTGGCAAAACTGCTGGCGGCGCTGATCCGTCTCAGTGAAGGCGCGTTACGTATTCAATTGGCTGCACCCACCGGCAAAGCGGCGGCGCGTCTCACCGAATCGCTGGGCAAGGCGCTGCAAAAGCTGCCGGTGAGCGAGGCGGAGCGGCAGCGCTTTCCGGCTGATGCCACCACGCTGCACCGCTTGTTAGGCGCGCAGCCGGAAACGCAGCGCCTGCGCTATCACGCCGGGAATCCGCTGCATCTGGATGTGCTGGTGGTGGATGAGGCCTCAATGGTCGATCTCGGCATGATGGCGAATTTGATTGCCGCATTGCCAGCGCAGGCGCGCGTGGTGTTCCTCGGCGATCGCGATCAGCTGGCATCGGTGGAAGCGGGCGCAGTGCTCGGTGATATCTGTCGCTGTGCCGAAGCCGGTTACAGCCCAATGCGCGCTACGCAGCTAAGCGAGCTCACCGGCAGCGAGGTGGCGGGCATCGATGACAGCAGCGCACCCGCGGTACGCGACGCGATTTGCCTGCTGCGTAAAAGCTACCGCTTTGACGCCAACTCCGGCATTGGCCAACTGGCCGCAGCGGTTAACGCCGGTGATGCAAAGGCGGTTGAAGCCGCATTCAAGGCTGGTTTCAGCGATATCACCCGTCAACCTTTGCAGGATGCTGATGCGTATCAGGCGATGCTGACAGAGATTGCCGCCGGTTATCAGCCGTTCCTGACACTCATTCGCCAACGCGCTGATCCTGCTGAGATTATCGCGGCGTTTGGCCGATATCAGCTGCTGTGCGCACTGCGTGAAGGGCCGTTTGGCGTGCAGGGATTGAATCAGCGTATTGAGCAGAAGCTGATGCAGCTGCAGCTGATTCGTCGTCCAACCGGCGGCAGTCGCTGGTATCAGGGACGTCCGGTGATGGTGACGCGTAACGACAGCGCGCTGGGCCTGTTTAACGGCGATATCGGCATTACGCTGTTTGATGAGGAAGGTCTGCTGAAGGTGTTCTTCCCGTTGCCGGATGGCAGCATCAAGGCGGTGCAACCGAGCCGATTGCCAACGCACGATACCGCGTGGGCGATGACGGTGCATAAATCGCAGGGATCGGAGTTTGATCACACGGCGTTGGTGATGCCGGCGCAGTTTCTGCCGGTGTTAACGCGCGAACTGATTTATACCGCAATTACCCGCGCGCGTAAGCAGCTGACGTTGTACAGCGATGACGGCGTGTTCCGCCGTGCCGTGCAGTTGCGTACCCAGCGTCGCAGCGGACTGCTGGAGCGATTGAGCGGGGAGTAAAACCGGTTGGCATCAATGCCGTCATAGGGGATGGTGCGGTGATGTGCAAGGTCGGCATGAATGCGGTCATAGGGGATGGTGCGGTAATCGGCCAGGTCGGCATGAATGCCGACCCTACGGGAATGGTTTCGTGTGGTCGATATGAACGGTTTTTGTAGGGTCGCCATTCATGGCGACCTTGCCAATCACACCAACCGCACTTACCCCAAATCCGCCATCAGCACTTTTGAACGGCGCTGATAGTTATACATCTGCTTTTTGCTCTCTGGCAGAGACTCAATATCCACCGGCGTAAAACCGCGCTCCTGGAACCAGTGAATGCTGCGCGTGGTTAACACAAACAGCTTCTTCAGCCCCATCTGACGCGCCTGCAACGCCACGCGATCCAGCAGCAGTTCGCCACGCGACGAGCTGCGATAATCCGGATGCACCGCCACACAAGCCATCTCACCGATCTGCTCATCCGGGAACGGGTAGAGCGCGGCACAAGCGATGGTCAGGTTATCGCGCTGAATAATGGTGAACTTATCAATCTCCATCTCCAGTTGCTCACGGGAGCGACGCACCAGAATCCCTTGCTGCTCCAGCGGGCGAATCAGTTCGAGAATACCGCCGATATCGTTGATGTTGGCGCGCCGAATCTGCTCGGCCGACTCCATCACAATCTGGGTACCGATACCGTCGCGCGAGAACAGTTCTTGCAGCAACGCGCCATCTTCCTGATAGCTAATCAGGTGGCTGCGACGCACGCCGCTGCGGCAGGCTTTGACCGCACCACGCAAGAACCGCACGGTGCCAGAGAGGAAATCGCCATCGCTCTCCATTTCGTCGATGCGCGCCTGGGCTTCATTCGGGAACAGTTCAGAAATAATCGCGCCTTCGCGATTGGTCACGCCCTGCTCGGAGCAGAAACCAATCATCTTCTCGGCCTTCAATTTTATTGCCAGCTGCGTCGCCACTTCTTCTGACGTCAGGTTAAAACTCTCGCCGGTCACAGAAACCGCTACCGGACCGAGCAGCACAATCGCATCGTTATCCAGCTGACGATGGATCGCTTCCTCATCAATACGACGAATACGCCCGCTGTGGCAGTAATCAACGCCATCATCCACCCCCAGCGGCTGCGCAATGATGAAGTTGCCGCTCACTACGTTAATGTGCGCGCCTTGCAGCGGCGTGTTGTTGAGGCTCATCGACAGACGCGCGGTGATATCCAGCTGTAAGCGACCGGCGGCCTGCTTTACCAGCTCAAGTGATTGCGCATCGGTAACGCGCGTATGTTTGTGATAAATCGGTTCCAGCTGTTGCTGGGCCATGCTGGCGTCAATCTGCGGACGCGCACCATAAACCACCACTAAGCGAATGCCGAGGCTATGCAGCAGACCGATGTCATTAACGATGCTTGAGAAGTTCTCATGCTCGATTGCTTCGCCACCCAACATGATGACAAACGTCTTGTCACGATGGGTATTTATATAGGGAACGGTGTGGCGAAAACCCTGAACCAGTTCTGTACTGCGTTCCTTCACGGCAAAGCCCTCTATGCATGTTTATTCGTAATTTTCGTATTTTTATGCTCTTTTGCTCTTTATTGCAAGCGCCGGGCCTGACGTTACTTTACGATTTTCATGATGCAACACGCGCTAACAGACTGCATTATCTGGTTTTTCCGGCAAGACAAGACGATTCTCATCGAGTAAAGTTTTCACTTTCTTGCCATCGAGTGATGATTTTTTAGACATAACACAGCAGTTGGAGCGGCATGTCCGAAGCTTTTACACGACGACGATTATTACAGGGCGCTGGCGCATTATTAATGCTAAGCGTGACGCGTACCGGGCTGGCTGCCAGCCAGCATATTGTGGCGGTGCGCATCTGGCCCTCATCGACTTACTCCCGCGTAACCCTGGAATCAAATGTTCCCCTCAAGTACAAACAGTTCACGCTGAGTAATCCCGATCGTCTGGTTATTGACATCGAAAATATGCACATCAACCCGGTCCTGAAAGGAGTCGATAAGCTGGTGCGCGTGGACGATCCCTATATCAAAACCGCACGCGTCGGTCAGTTTGACGCTAACACGGTGCGACTGGTGCTGGAACTCAAGCGCAGCATTGCGCCCAAGACATTTACTCTTGCGCCAGTGGCAGGTATCAAGCATCGCTTAGTGGTCGATCTCTATCCTAATCAGCAATCACGGGAAGAGGATCCGCTACTGGCATTACTGCAGAATTACAATCAGGGCGATTTAGAACGCGATCAGCCGGTGCAGGCGGCGCTGCCGGGCAAAGCGGGGCGCGATCGACCGATTATCATCATGATCGATCCTGGCCATGGCGGTGAAGATCCCGGCGCGCATGGCAAATACAAAACGCGTGAGAAAGATATCGTGTTGAAGATCGGTCGCTATCTGAAGGCGTTGATCGACAAAGAGCGCAACATGAAAGCTTATATGACGCGCAATGAGGATGTGTTTATCCCGCTGCGTGTCCGCGTGGCGAAGGCGCGAAAGCAGCGTGCGGATCTGTTTATTTCGATCCATGCTGATGCCTTCACCAGTCGGGCCGCGCGCGGTTCGTCGGTGTTTGCCCTTTCGACCAGCGGCGCTACCTCAGCGGCGGCGCGCTTCCTCGCACAAACGCAGAATGAAGCCGATTTGATTGGCGGCGTCAGCATGAGCGGCGATCGTTATCTCGACCACACCATGTTCGACATGGTGCAGCGGCAAACCATCAGCGACAGCCTGAAGTTTGGTAAAGAAGTGCTGTCACGCATGGGACATATCAATCACCTGCACAAGCGCACCGTCGATCAGGCGGGATTTGCGGTGCTGAAAGCGCCGGATATTCCCTCGATTTTGGTGGAAACCGCGTTTATCAGTAATGTCGAAGAGGAGCGCAAGCTGCGCACGGCGCGCTATCAGCATCAGGTGGCTGAGGCGATTCTGCATGGGATTAAGGCGTATTTTGATAAGGGTGCGGCACTAGCGCATCGCTGAGGAGGGCGGCAGCAATGCCGCTTTTTCCGGACGCCAGAAACAAAAAAACACCCGTTAAGGTGTTTAAATGATTGGTTGCGGGGGCCGGATTTGAACCGACGACCTTCGGGTTATGAGCCCGACGAGCTACCAGGCTGCTCCACCCCGCGTCCGTCTATCGCATTAAGCGACTTTTCACATTGTATTCTTCTTAAGACAATTGGTTGCGGGGGCCGGATTTGAACCGACGACCTTCGGGTTATGAGCCCGACGAGCTACCAGGCTGCTCCACCCCGCGTCCGACTGACGCGTTACACGACACTTCACATTGTCTCTTCATTTAAGAAGAATTGGTTGCGGGGGCCGGATTTGAACCGACGACCTTCGGGTTATGAGCCCGACGAGCTACCAGGCTGCTCCACCCCGCGTCCGTGGATGCGCACTATACTCTGGACGCGCGGCGATGCAACCCCTTTTTGAGACAAAACGTCAAATTTACAGTCAGTTGATGAATAAACTCGCCATTGGGTGGATTATTGTACAGATGTGAGCGTGACCGCTTATGGCAGATTTCATTCTCTCTGCCCCTTTGCTATCGTCGCCGGGCAAACAATCGATAAAAAGAGAAGGTTATGAAAGGACATTGGGCGAAGTATGCACTTACTGGCGCATTTATCGCGCTGCTAGCGGGCTGTAGTTCTAAACCGACCGACCGCGGTCAACAGTATATAGATGGCAAGCTAGAGCAACCGCTTGGGCTGGTCAACCAACCGAATGCTAAAGGGCGTCCGGTGAACGGCAAAGACTTTAGCGATCAGGTGGTGCAGATTCAAACCGCCTCATCCGGCCTGTTCGGGCGCAACAACGGTACTTACAGCGCAGTGCAAAACTGGCTGCTGTCCGGCGCGGATACGCGCCAGCTCAACCAGTTTGGTTTGAATGCTTATCAGATGGAAGGCACTGACAATTACGGCAACGTGCAGTTCACCGGTTACTACACGCCGGTTGTGGAAGCGCGTTATACCCGTCAGGGCGAGTTCCAGTATCCGATTTATCGTATGCCACCGCGTCCGCGTGGACAGAAACTGCCGAGCCGCGCTTCTATCTATAATGGTGGGCTCGACGATCGCTACATCATTGCCTACAGCAACTCGCTGATCGATAACTTCATGATGGATGTGCAGGGCAGCGGCTACGTTGATTTTGGTGATGGTCGTCCGCTGCGCTTCTTTGGTTACGGCGGCAAAAATGGCTGGGCTTACCACAGCATCGGTAAAGAGCTGATCGATCGCGGTGAAGTGAAGCGCGAAGATATGTCGATGCAGGCGATTCGTCAGTGGGCGCAAGAGCATTCGCCACAGGAAGTGCGTTCGGTGCTGGAAACCAACCAATCCTTTGTCTTCTTTAAACCGGAAGAGTATGTGCCGGTGCGCGGTGCCAGCGCGGTGCCGCTGATTGCCAAGGCTTCCGTTGCCTCCGATCGTTCACTGATTCCGGCCGGAACCGTGCTGTTAGCCGAAGTGCCGCAACTGAACGAGAAGGGCAAGTTTAATGGCAAATATGAAATGCGTCTGATGGTGGCGTTAGACGTGGGTGGCGCGATTAAAGGCCAGCACTTCGATATCTATCAGGGCGTTGGCCCGGATGCGGCGCATCTGGCCGGCTTCTACAACCATTATGGCCGCGTCTGGGTGCTGAAAGCCGCGCCGGGCACCGGTCAGCCGCTGTTTAGCAACCCACAAAATGGCAACAACGGTTCGCTGCTGTTAGGTTCTAATTAATGTCCCGTTTTCCCGGAAAGGTTTGGTTATGACAGTAGTAAGCGACGCCTGGCGACAACGTTTTGGCGGCACGGCGCGTCTCTATGGCCAGGACGCGCTGCAGCGTTTTGCCGACGCGCACTTTTGCGTGATCGGTATTGGCGGCGTGGGTTCGTGGGCGGCGGAAGCCTTAGCGCGCACCGGCATCGGTAAAATCACCCTGATTGATATGGACGATGTCTGCATCACCAATACCAACCGCCAGATTCACGCGCTGCAGGGCAAAGTGGGCCAGGCGAAAACCGAAGTGATGGCGGAACGTATGCGCGCCATCAATCCGGAATGCGAAGTGATCTGCATCGATGATTTCATCACGCCGGAAAATACCGCTGAACTGTTATCGGCGGGTTTTGACTACGTGATTGATGCGATTGACAGCGTGCGCCCCAAAGCCGCGTTGATCGCCTGGTGTCGTCGCAACAAGATCCCGCTAATAACCACCGGCGGCGCGGGCGGCCAGATCGATCCCACGCAGATCCAGGTGAGCGATCTGGCAAAAACCATTCAGGATCCGCTGGCGGCCAAGCTGCGTGAGAGATTGAAAGGGGATTTTAACGTGGTGAAGAACAGTAAAGGCAAGCTCGGCATCGACTGCGTATTCTCGACGGAAGCGCTGATGTATCCGCAGCCGGACGGCAGCGTGTGCACTTCACGCTCCACCGCAGAAGGCCCGAAACGCATGGATTGTGCCGCCGGATTTGGCGCGGCGACCATGGTTACCGCCACGTTCGGGTTTGTGGCGGTGTCTCATGCATTGAAGAAGTTTCTGGCGAAGGCGGCGCGTCAAACGGCCTGAGCGTGCTGACGTGCAGCGCGTTGCACCGCATCCGCCAGCGCCTGTAAACCGCTGCTGCGCGACGCACTGAGCTGTGCGCGCAGACCTAACGTATCAAACAACGCCAGCGGATCTTGCTGCAGCAAGTCGGCTGGCGTTTTGCCTTCCACCGCCGTCAATAACACCGCCAGCAATCCGCGCACGATGCGTCCTTCGCTGTCACCATAAAAGTGCAGCGTGCCGTTGTTCAGCAACTGGCTGCTTAGCCACACGCGATTTTCACAGCCCGTGAGTTCAATATCTGGCGTCTTTAACTCTTCCGCTAACGCAGGCAGCTGGCGGCTGAGCTGGATCAGCTGACGATAGCGATCTTCCCACTGATGAAAATGGGTGAATTTTTCCGTCAGGCTGGCGGCGGTAATCAGATCGCCGAACGGATGCGGGGCGAGCAGGGTTGATGTCATGGGCTTATTCACTCAGTAAGTCGACGGCATGGCGCATGGCGCGCACCAGCGCATCCACGTCCTGCAAATTATTATAGGGGGCGAACGAAACGCGCAGCGTGCCGGTGACGCCCAGCGCCGCCATCAGCGGCTGCGCACAGTGCTGGCCGGCGCGCAATGCGATGCCATGCTCGGCGAGCAGCGTAACGATATCGCTGTGGTGAATGCCGGCAATATCGAACGCCAGCAGGCTGGCATTGCCACAGCGGAAGCTGCGAAAACCGGGGATCTCGCTCAGTTGCTCCTCGGCGAGGCTCGCCAGCTGCTGGCTCCACATTTCGGCCTTATTGCCATCATGTTGCGCCAGCCACTGCAGCGCGGCACTCAACCCCACCACGCCGGCAACGTTAGGCGTTCCGGCTTCAAAACGCCACGGCACCGGCTGCGGCGTGAAACCGTTAAAATCGACCTGCGTCAGCATCTTGCCGCCGCCTTGCCACGGATCCATCGCTTCCAGCAGTTCCGCTTTGCCATACAGCACGCCAATGCCCATTGGGCCGTAAAGCTTATGGCCGGAAAAAGCATAGAAATCAATATCCAGCGCCTCTACATCCGGCGGACAATGCACCACACCTTGTGCGCCATCGACCATCACTTTGGCACCGACGTCATGGGCTAAACGGATCGCCTGCGCCAGATCCGGACAGCCGCCGGTGACGTTCGACATCTGACCAACGGCCAGCAATCGGGTACGTGAATTGAGCAGTGCTGGCAACAGCGTGATATCCGGCAAACGGTCGTCGCCCAACGGCCATTTCACCACTTTCGCGCCCGCCGCTTTTGCCACCATCAGCCACGGCACCAGATTGGCGTGATGTTCGGCTTCGCTAACCACGATTTCATCGCCAGCCTGCAATCGCGGAGCCAGCCAACTGTTCGCCACCAGATTGATCGCTTCGGTGGTGCCGCGCGTCCAGACAATCTGCCGATCGTCCGCAGCATTGAGCCAGCGCGCCACTAATCCGCGCGCCTGTTCGTATTTTTCCGTTAATGCGCGAGCGGCAGCGAACTGGCTGCGATGCACGGTGCCAGCGCTGAGGCTGTAGAACTGTGCGGTCGCGTCGATCACCGCCTGCGGCTTGAGCGCAGTAGCCGCGCTATCGAGGTAGATTCCGGCATCGCTCAGCGCGGGGAACTGCTGGCGGAAGGCGCCGGGAGAAAAAATGGTCATACTCAGCCCACTGTTAATCATGTTAGGACCAGGCTGAAAGCTGGCCCGTTGCCTGGCAAAGCTGGAAAAGCGCGTTATGCTAATTATTGCAAGGTTTGAACCGAAACCCGCATAACGCGTCGCTATTCATAGTCGATTTCACTGGCGCTACCTTTGGTGAGCGCATGTGGGTGGTTTAATGCAATTAATCTGCAAGGAGATAGAAGATGAATAAACTCACCGCAGTGCTGGCCGTGTGTACTCTGGCCTTTACCCTGTCCGCATGTTCCAGCAATTACGTAATGCACACTAACGATGGTCGCACCATCGTCGCCGATGGCAAACCTAAAGTTGATGACGAAACCGGTATGATCAGCTATCAGGATGCCAATGGCAACAAGCAGCAGATTAACCGCTCTGACGTCAAAGAGATGGTGGAGATGGGGCAGTAAAGATATAAAAAAAAGCACCGCAATTTGCGGTGCTATTTAAAATCACTATGGACAGACAGGGTAAATCTACAGGAATTAAAAGCTTGATCTGCAAGCGTCAGATCAAAATGCAAACACAACATCACGACCACAAGCCAAAAGTTCTCCAAAAGTCTGCGATCTCTCGCACGTTTCCAGAAATCTTTTCGTTCCGGCTCAGGAAGTGCGGCAACTATAGGTATTTGCTGGAGCTTCCTCAACGGACAAATTATAATGTCTCGGATTAAAAAAACTAATACGTAGCGACTTTGTATAAGTTGAAGTATTACCTTGTCAATCCGGATACGGAAAACCATGTCTAAACGCCTTCCGCCGCTTAATGCTTTACGCGTCTTCGATGCTGCTGCCCGTCATTTGAGCTTCACCAAAGCCGCTGAAGAGCTGTTTGTTACCCAGGCTGCTGTCAGCCATCAGATCAAATCTCTGGAAGATTTCCTCGGTCTAAAGCTGTTCCGCCGGAGGAATCGTTCGCTTTTACTGACAGAAGACGGTCAAAGCTACTATTTAGATATTAAGGAGATTTTCTCCGCCCTGAACGATGCGACGCGCAAGTTGCAGGCGCGCAGCGCTAAGGGTGCGCTGACCGTCAGTTTGCTGCCGAGTTTCGCCATTCAGTGGCTGGTGCCTCGCCTTTCCAGCTTTAATATGGCTTATCCGGGCATCGACGTGCGTATCCAGGCGGTGGACCGTGATGAGGAGAAATTGGCGGACGATGTTGACGTGGCGATTTTCTACGGTCGCGGCAACTGGCCAGGCCTTAGGGTTGAGAAATTGTATGCCGAATATTTGCTGCCGGTCTGCTCACCGATGTTGCTGACGGGCGATAATCCACTCAAATCGCCGGCCGATTTGGTGCATTGCACGCTGCTGCATGATGCATCGCGCCGCGACTGGCAATCCTATACGCGTCAGCTGGGCGTGCAGCACATTAATGTGCAACAGGGCCCGATCTTCAGCCACAGCGCCATGGTATTACAGGCGGCAATTCATGGTCAGGGCGTGGCGCTGGCGAATAATGTGATGGCGCAGAGTGAAATTGAAGCCGGTCGTCTGGTGTGTCCTTTTAATGACGTATTGGTCAGTAAAAATGCTTTTTATCTGGTTTGTCATGACAGCCAGGCAGAACTGGGTAAAATAGCCGCCTTTCGTCAGTGGATCCTGGAAAAAGCGGCCAATGAACAAGAAAAATTCCGCTTTCGCTACGATCACTAATGCGTTGCTGGCTGCACAGTGATGTGCGCATTACCTTGAGGATTGTTTAATGTCCAGTCGTGCCATGTTTGTTTTTGCTGCCATTAGTGGATTTCTGCTGGTGGCGTTTGGTGCTTTCGGCGCGCATGTGCTGAGCAAATCGCTCGGCCCAGCCGAAATGGCGTGGATACATACCGGCCTGGAATATCAGGCGTATCACACGCTGGCGGTGATTGGCCTGGGTGCCGCTATGCTGCGTCGCGCCAATATCTGGTTTTACTGGAGTAGCGCCGCGATGGCGCTCGGTACCGTGTTGTTCAGTGGCAGTCTCTATTGTCTGGCGCTGTCGCACATGAAGTTTTGGGTTTTTGTTACGCCAGTGGGAGGCTTGTGCTTCCTTATTGGCTGGTTCTTGATGTTGATTGGCGCACTGCGTCTGAAACGAAAGGCAGATCGCCATGAATAAAGTTTTACTCTATTGCCGTCCAGGATTTGAGAAAGAGTGCGCGGCAGAAATCAGCGCGAAAGCGGCTGAGCGCGAGATTTACGGCTTCCCGCGCGTCAAAGATGACTCGGGTTACGTGCTGTTTGAGTGCTATCAGCAGCAAGATGCTGAAAAGCTGATCCAAACGCTGCCGTTTGCCGAACTGATCTTTGCGCGGCAGATGCTGGTGGTGGGAGAGTTGCTGCGCGATCTGCCACCAGAAGACCGCATCACGCCGATTGTCGGCATGCTGACCGGTGTTGTGGAGAAGGGCGGTGAACTGCGGGTTGAAGTGCCGGATACCAATGAAGCGAAAGAGCTCACCAAGTTCTGCCGTAAATTAACCGTGCCGCTGCGTGCCAGCCTGCGTGAAAGCAAAATCCTGCTTAATTACGAAACGCCGAAGCGTCCAGTGGTGCACGTGTTCTTTATCGCGCCGGGCACCTGTTACGTCGGCTTTTCGCTGCCGGAAAACAACTCGCCATTCTACATGGGCATTCCGCGCCTGAAATTCCCCTCCGATGCGCCGAGCCGTTCTACGCTCAAGCTGGAAGAGGCGTTTCACGTGTTTGTGCCTGCGGATGAGTGGGATGAGCGTTTAGCCAGCGGCATGTACGCCGTCGATCTCGGCGCTTGCCCCGGCGGCTGGACCTATCAACTGGTGAAACGCAGCATGTGGGTTTTTGCGGTAGATAACGGCCCGATGGCGCCAAGCCTGATGGACACCGGACAGGTGACGCACTGCCGCGAAGATGGTTTTAAATTCCGTCCGCCGCGTACCAATATCAGCTGGCTGGTGTGCGACATGGTGGAAAAACCGGTGCGCGTCGCGAGCCTGATGACCGAATGGCTGGTGAATGGCTGGTGCCGCGAGGCGATATTCAACCTCAAGCTGCCAATGAAAAAGCGCTACGAAGAAGTGACACAGAACCTGGCGATGATTGATGACGCGCTGAAAGCGCAGGGCATTAATGCCCAGATTCAGGCGCGCCAGCTCTATCATGACCGCGAAGAAGTGACCGTTCACGTACGTCGACTTTGGGCGGCTGTTGGCGGCCGTCGCGACGAGCGCTAATCCTGCTTCATACTTTGCGCTACAGCGGTCCTGCTTCATACTTTGCACTACAGCGGTCCTGCTTCATACTTTGCACTACAGCGGCGTTGGCTGCGTTTGCTCGCCCCGGTCACATACTGATGTATGCTCCCGGGGACTCGCGCACTTGCCGCCTTGCTGTAGCGCAAATTATTTCGCAGGACATTGTTGTAGGGGCGCCATTTATGGCGACCGCTATTTCGTTTGATATCTCAAAGTATTGAGATTGCCCTGCAATACCAAATCCCGCTTTAACGTCGATACTTTGCGGCAAATTTCTGCCATTTCCCGCTGTTGCTGCAATTTTCCCTGCCATTTGCTCGGTACCTGATCCCATTGCTGGTAGATCGCATCCAGCGATCCAAACTGCATCAACAACTCGCGGGCGCTTTTCGGGCCAATGCCGGGCACGCCGGGAATTTTGCTGCTACTGATACCACACAATCCCCAATAGTCGGGCAACTGCGCGGGCGTTACGCCAAACTCTTGCTCGATAAAAGGCACATCCAGCCAGCGCTTCTGGAAATAGTCGCGAATACGAATGTTAGGTGCCAGCAGCTGGCAATAACCTTTATCGGTCGAGACAATGGTTGCTTGATGACCAGCGTCCGCCATTTTCACCGCCAGCGTGGCGGCGAGATCGTCGGCTTCGTCTAAATCAGCCACCCAGCAGTTAACGCCTGCTGCGCGGAAGGCGTCCTGCAGCGCGGGCATCTCCAGATGCAAATCCTCCGGCATCGGCGGGCGACCCGCTTTGTAATCCGGTAATAGCTGATGGCGCCAACCGGGCTGACGCTCATGGCTATCAAACACCGCCACCACGTGCGTGGGTTGTGTATGTCCCAATAACTGATGCAAGGCGGCAACGCAGCTGTCGCGGCATGGCGAACCCTGAACAGCGTGCAGACGGCGAATCAGATTGAGTGCATCAATGATAAGAAGATGAAGCGACATAGCGATAGCGGCAGCCCGCAGGCTGCCTTCCTGATGGGTTATTTGATGATTTCGTAGCAAGGCGTGTAGGCGCTGCCCGGCAGCTTCATGCGCTGCTGTGCGACAAAACCTTGCAACAGTTCGTCCATGCGGTGCATGAGATTGGCATCGCCGTGCAGTTTGTACGGGCCTTTTTCGCGAATTTCACGAATTCCGATCTCTTTGACGTTACCCGCCACAATGCCTGAGAAGGCGCGACGCAGATCGGCTGCCAGCAGCTCGGCGGGCTGATCCGGGAACAGCTTCAGGTTTGCCATATTCTCGTGCGTCGGCAGGAAGGGCACCTGCAATTCGGGTGCGATACGAATCGACCAGTTGAAGCTGTAGGCATCGCCGGTTTCGCGGCGATACTCTTTCACCTGCGGCATGGCTTTCTTCATCAGACGCGCCACTTCAGCGGCATCATCAATGATAATTTTGTAGTGCTTGCGCGCGGCTTCGCCCAGCGTATTGACGATGAAATCATCCAGCACGCGGAAGTAGTCGGCGCTCTCTTTGGGTCCGGTCAGAATCAGCGGCAATACCTGATCGCTGTTGTGCGGATTCATTAAAATACCCAACAAATACAGCAGCTCTTCTGCTGTGCCCACGCCGCCAGGGAAGATCACGATACCGTGGGCGATACGCACAAAGGCTTCAAGGCGTTTTTCGATATCCGGCATGATGATCAGCTCATTGACCAGCGGATTCGGTGGTTCGGCGGCAATGATTGAGGGCTCAGTCAGGCCGATAAAACGGCTGTCATGATAGCGCTGCTGCGCATGTCCCACCGCCGCACCTTTCATCGGTGCTTCCATGACGCCAGGTCCGCAACCGGTACAGATGTTGAGTTCGCGCAGGCCCATTTGCGTGCCGACGTTGCGGCAATATTGGTATTCCACCGCATTGATTGAGTGGCCGCCCCAACACACCACGGTATTCGGATATTCGCCGATGTGCAGTGCACGCGCGTTACGCAGAATCGAAAACACCTGATTGGTGATATGCGCAGAGTCTTCCGGCTCCTCGTTCTGGTAGCGTTCTGTTGCCGCCAGTTGTCCGTTTACAAACAGAATGTCGCGCAGCACGGCAAACAAGTTTGCCTGCAGCGAACGAATAATCCGGCCATCAACAAATGCCTCTTCCGGCGGGTTAATCAGCTCCAGTTTCACACCGCGCTCACGGCGCAACACGTTGATGTCGAAGTTTTCAAAACGCGAAAGCAATTCCTGGCTGCTGTCGGTCTGGCTACCGGAGTTGAGTACCGCAAGAGAACAGTTACGAAACAGCTGATAAAGGTCGCTGCTAGCGGTGCGCTTCAGCATGTCGACTTCAAGCTGGGAGAGCAGATCCATCGAGCCAAGCGGGCTGATATGTGTAATCAAGATAACTCCTTTACACGCAAATGCGTGGCTGATGACGCTGCGCTTAACTTATTAACGCAGCGACGAAAATCCCTGGTCGCGCATGCTTCGATCGCGCCTTCAACAGAGTAACGTTGTCCGCTGTGAATGCTCAAGGGGAACCGCGCATCCGTGCAGCGGCCTGCGAGGCGTCTCGCAAACTATTACTGGCGAACCAGGCGGGAAAATCCCGGAGAGAAGGGCACATTACTGCGCCACGGATTGATATCCAGACCGCCGCGCCTGGTGTAACGCGCATAGACGCTCAGGGCTTCTGGCTGACAAAATCGCTGAACGTCGTTGAAAATGCGCTCAACGCACTGCTCATGAAACTCATTATGCTGACGGAATGAGATCAGATAACGCAGCAGCGCTTCTCGATTGATACGCGGGCCTTTGTAGCGAATCATCACCGAGCCCCAATCGGGCTGATTGGTAATCAAACAGTTCGATTTCAGCAGATGGCTAACCAGCGTTTCTTCAACAATTTCACGGCCTGCAGCCTGCGCCAGATAATCCGCATTGAAGGCGTAATCGTGGATTTCGATATCCTGTTCATCAATCACTTCGCCACTGAAGTGGCCGATCGGCTGGCCTTCCACTTCGCTGAGACGAAACAGCGCCACGCTGACCTGACCCTTCGCGCAGGCGCTGAGATCGCGCTCCAGCGTCTGGCGCACTTCGCCCCAGTCGGCGAAAACGCTCTGATTAAAACTGTTAAGATAGAGCTTGAAACTCTTCGACTCGATCAGGTTTTGGCTATCGGCGCGCAGCACCACTTCGCCCACCGCGACCTGCGGAACGCCTTTGCTGTTGAGCCAGGAGAGTTCGTACAGCGTCCAGATATCTGCGCCAGTAAACGGCAGACTATCGGGATACAGCCCTAGCGGCTCACGGTTAAGGCTGCGCGGCACGGATTGCAGCAGCGTGTTATCGTAGCGATCAACATAAGCCGTGGGCTTACCTAAGGTCAGGCCGCTTAATGCCTGATCCCGGTTTTCAGAAGACATAACGGTTACCACTAAATTTCATCAAAGTGGTTAAGTGTAACCTAACACTTGCGAGAATATGAATGATGCAGCAAACCGTAGATGCTCTGCGTGAGTTTACCGCCCGCTACGTTGAACATTGGCAGCAACAAACCGGACATTTTCCCGCCAGCGCCGATCTGCTTGGCGTGCCCTCCGACTGCATTATCAGCACGCTGGATGACCGCGTGTTGTGGCAGCCGCAGCCGTTTACGTTACCGGCCACGCTTGAAGCGGTAGAGCGTGCGCTGGATCTGCAACTGCAACCAGAAATCAGTGCGTTTTATACCAGCCAGTTTGCAGGTGATATGACGGCAACCTTTGAACAGCAGCCGATTACCCTGCTGCAGGTATGGAGCGAAGCGGATTTCACTCGCCTGCAGGAAAACCTGATTGGTCATTTGGTTATGAAGCGCCGCTTAAGACAAGCGCCAACGCTGTTTATTGCCACCACCGACTCAGAGAATGATGTGATTGCGCTGTGCAATCTTACCGGCGAGGTCATTATTGAGGAGCCTGGCACTAAAAAGCGTGAAGTCTTGGCAATATCGGTTGAGAATTTTCTTAATGCTTTACAACCGGTTACTCAGTGATTTGCAGATTTTTAGGCTGCGATTTGTGAGAGATCTCTCACGTCGCGTGTGAGAGATCGCTAGATCATTGCGCAGACTTGCGGCAGCCCTAAATGTAAAAATATTGTGAATCATGAACTTATGGCATCAATCTGAAAATTAAGACAGGACTCAATCCATTAACGCTTCTTACTGGCTTGTTATTGCGATGGTTTCTGGGAGAATAGTCACCACTGGCAGGATGCTGGGGATTAAGAGACGTTCAGGAGAATGTCAGCCATGAGGCAGGAACGTAACGGAGTTTACGGCACAAGGAAGGCTTCAGGACGAAGCAGGACACTTAGGATTGAGTATAAAGGACACCTCCAGGACGGAGAATGAGAGCCACGCGGAATGTGGCGGGCCAGGATGCTAAGGACCAATGTCATGATGACAAGCGACGGAAAGCGCAGGAAAAGTTGTCATGGATGAGCAGGGAGCACAGCAGTAGCTGGAATGCTGCAAACGAAAACCGGGAGCACTGTAATCACAGTGCTCCCTTTTTTTATGCCATTTTTACGCCGGGCGTGACTGATGGTATGCTTGCCGCCCAATTTTTCTCTGGAGGTTGCGCATGTCGTCGCAAATGATTTTTCAGCGCCTGCAGCAGGTCGAAGCGGTGATGCGCGAACACGGCCATTGGCAGTCACAATCGCCCGAGGCGAACGCCTTCGCCAGTACCGAACCTTTTTGTCTCGATACCATGGAGCCGCTGCAATGGCTGCAATGGGTGTTGATGCCGCGTTTTTATGCGCTGCTCGAAAGCGGCGCGCCGTTACCGCAGAATTTTGCCATCGCTCCCTATTATGAAGTCGCATTGCCAACCGACATGCCGGGCTATGCGACGTTATTGCTGACGCTCAACAAGTTTGATGCGCTGTTCCAGGAACCCACCGCCTGATGCTCGAAATCCTTTATCAAGATGAGTGGCTGGTCGCCGTGAATAAGCCGGCCGGTTGGCTGGTGCATCGTAGCTGGCTCGATCGCAACGAAAAAGTGGTGGTGATGCAAACGGTACGCGACCAGATTGGTCAGCATGTGTTCACCGTGCATCGCCTCGATCGCCCAACGTCTGGCGTGTTGCTGATGGCTTTATCGAGTGAAGTCGCCCATTTACTGGCGCAGCAGTTTGAACAGCACCAGATGCAGAAAACCTATCATGCGGTGCTGCGCGGCTGGCTGGAAGGCGGCGCGACGCTGGATTATCCGCTGGTGGAAGAGCTGGATAAAATTGCCGACAAATTTGCCACCCAGGAACCTGTTGCCCAACCGGCGGTAACGGATTACCAGGCGCTGGCACACGTTGAGATGCCGGTCGCCATCAGCCGCTATAACACCGCGCGCTATACGCTGGTGGAGATGGCGCCGCACACCGGGCGTAAACATCAGCTGCGTCGCCACATGGTGCATCTGCGTCATCCAATTATTGGCGACAGCGCGCACGGCGATCTGCGCCAGAATCGCGGTGCGGCGGCACATTTTGGCCTAAATCGCCTGATGCTGCACGCCAGCGCACTCAGCTTTACCCATCCCGTTACCGGCGAGCCCTTAGTGATTCGCGCCGGGTTGGATCGCGTCTGGCAGCAGATGCTTGAGCAGTTTGGCTGGCAGGATCAGATCCCTGATGTTCCCAGGGTTGAGTTTGCCAATGATGCAGTCCAGGATAAGCCGACAGAATAAAGGAGCGGCAAGATGGCAAAGATTGGCATTTTTACAGGTACGGTTTACGGCAATGCGCTGCTGGTAGCGGAAGAAGCACAGACGGTGTTGGAAGAGCAGGGCCACGACGTGAAGGTGTTTGAAGATCCGTCGATGGCGGATTGGCAGGCATACAGCAAAGAGGTGGTGTTGATTGTCACCTCAACCACCGGCCAAGGTGACTTCCCGGATAACATCGCCCGCCTGTATGTTGCGGTGCGCGATGAGCTGGGTTATCAGCCAGAATTGCGTTACGGCGTGATTGGCTTGGGTGACAGCAGCTATGACAATTTCTGCGGTGCCGGTAAAACCTTCGATGCTACCTTGCAGGAGCAGAGCGCGCAGCGTGTCGGCGAGGTGCTGCTGGTGGATGCGACGGAAGATCCGGAGCCAGAATCAGTGACCTCACCTTGGGTGGAGAGCTGGGGTAAGTTGCTGTAATGAGTGAGGTCGCCATGAATGGCGACCCTACAGAAGCGTTATAGGGTTGGCATTCATGCCAACCTGGTCATCACGTCACCGGCGCCGGATTAAACACCGCCAGCTGATTACGAATCCCCCAGCGATCCGACCACGTCTGCTTGCGCCCGCTGGCAATATCCAGAATCAATTCAAACAGTCGCCAACCGACCTGTTCAATACTCTCTTCACCCGTCGCGATGGTCCCGGCATTAATATCCATCAAATCATGCCAGCGTTCGGCCAGCGCATTGCGCGTTGCCATCTTGATCACCGGAATGGCCGCCAAACCGTAAGGCGTGCCGCGCCCGGTGGTGAACACCTGCAAGGTAATGCCTGATGCCATCTGCTGTGTGCCACACACGAAATCGCTGGCTGGCGTGGCCGCGTAAATCAGCCCGCGTTTGGTGGGGCGCTGTCCTGGCGACAACACTTCAACGATCGGGCTGCGACCTGACTTCGCAATCGAGCCCAGCGCTTTCTCCACCACATTCGCCAGCCCGCCTTTTTTGTTGCCCGGCGAAGGATTGGCGCTGCGATCGGTTTGGCCCTGGCTGAGATAATCGTCATACCACGCCATCTCTTCCAGCAGCCGTTTGCCGACCGCTTCATCCACCACGCGCGGCGTCAGCAGATGGATGGCATCACGCACTTCGGTCACTTCCGAGAACATCACCGTTGCGCCGCAGCGCACCAGCAAATCAGAAGCAAATCCCACGGCGGGGTTCGCCGTTACGCCCGAGAAGGCGTCGCTGCCGCCGCACTGCGTGCCGATCACCAGCTCTGAAGCCGAACAGGTTTCGCGCTGACGTTGATTCAGCTTTTTCAAATGGCGTTCGGCGACCTGCAGGATTTCATCCACCATCGCGCCGAAGCCCACCAGTCGCTCATCCTGCAACCGCACAATATCGTTGTCATCCAGCGAAATTGCCTGCACGTCGGGTGTGCCGGTCAGCAGTCTTTCCGGCTGTAACTTCTCGCAGCCGAGGCTGACGATCATCACTTCGCCACCGAAATTGGGATTCAGTGCCAGATTATGAATGGTGCGAATCGGCACCACCGCAGCGGGCGCATTGATTGCCACGCCGCAGCCATACAGATGATTCAGCGCCACCACGCCATCGACGTTGGGATAGCGCGGCAGCAAATCACGCTCGATGATCTGCACCACATAATCCACCACGCCCGCTACGCAGTGAACGCTGGTGGTGATGCCGAGCAGGTTACGCGTGCCCACGCTGCCATCCGCGTTGCGATAGCCTTCGAAGGTATAACCTTCCAGCGGCGGCAGCGCAGGCGGCACATTGTTTGCCAGTGGCAAACTGTTGAGTGGTGGCGCTTCGGGCAGCGCCACCAGTGATTCTTCAATCCAACTACCTTGTGGGATGGGGCGCAGCGCATAGCCAATCACTTCACCGTAGCGCAGGATCGCGCCCGCTTGTGGGATGTCGCTCAGTGCGACTTTATGTCCCTGCGGCACATGCTCAGTCAGTTGCAGTCCGTCGTCGAAACGGGTGCCGGACGGTAATCCCTGATTGTTGACCACGATCGCCACGTTATCGGCATCGTGCACTTTGATATAGAGCGGTTTTTCTGTCAGAGGACGGTTCATTGCTCACCTTCCAGTTCGTCGCACTGTACGTAGCAGCGCGGTTTAAAATACGTCCATCACGTCATCGTTTTTTGCCAGCCTCAGTATATGCAGGGGTATTTGCCGTATGCATTGTGCAACTGACTGGCTTTAAGGAGATTTATCAGGGGAATTTGGTTCGTTTATCCAAACACAAGTGAAGGGACTCACAAACTGTCGTTGACCTGTACGTTAACCAGGCAAAATCGGGAGGCAAAAAAGCGTTCCGTGAGCCACGCCGCAGCGTTATGTGCAGATGCCATAAAATCATTCTCATTCGCCCTTAATCCTCATGCGTTCTTCCAGTGTTTCGCCGCCAGGCTGTTCCTATACTGATTCTCGTTCTTCAACGTTAGGTTATTCGTCACGACGCATCATCGTATTGCCAAATATAAAAATCGCCGTGTTTAACCCAACATCATTCTGATACCCAACGCGATGTGTATGCAGTCAGAGTGAATGTAGCGTTCGCTATATTTCAGGAGTGCATCATGAATAGTTTCAGCCAGACAGCGGAAGCGGTGCAAAAGCGCACCAATGCCCGTTACTGGATTGTGGTGATGTTATTTATCGTCACCTCGTTCAACTACGGTGACCGCGCAACCATTTCGATTGCCGGTTCGGCGATGTCCAAAGAGATCGGCCTTGATTCGGTCGGCCTGGGCTATATCTTCTCCGCCTTTTCCTGGGCGTACGTGATTGGGCAAATTCCGGGCGGCTGGCTGCTCGACCGCTTCGGCTCAAAACGCGTCTACTTCTGGAGCATCTTCCTCTGGTCGCTGTTTACCTTGCTGCAAGGCTTCGTCGATCTGTTCAGCGGTTTTGGCATTATCATTTCGCTGTTCCTGTTGCGCTTCCTGGTCGGCCTGGCTGAAGCGCCATCCTTCCCCGGCAACAGCCGCATTGTTGCGGCCTGGTTCCCGGCGCAGGAGCGCGGCACCGCCGTCGCAATCTTTAACTCGGCGCAATACTTCGCCACGGTAATCTTCGCGCCCATCATGGGTTGGCTGGTCTCCGAAGTGGGCTGGGCACACGTGTTCTGGTTCATGGGCGGATTGGGCATCATCCTCAGCTTTATCTGGCTGAAAGTGATCCACGATCCCACCGATCATCCGGGCGTTAACAAAGCCGAGCTGGAGTACATGGAGCAGGGCGGCGCGCTGATCAACATGGACGTCAAAAAGGACGACCGCAAAGTGAGCTGGAGCGAGAAGTGGTTCCAGATCAAACAGCTGCTGACTTCACGCATGATGCTGGGCATCTATCTCGGCCAATACTGCGTCAACGCCTTAACCTACTTCTTTATTACCTGGTTCCCGGTGTATCTGGTGCAGGCGCGCGGCATGTCGATTCTGAAGGCCGGCTTTATTGCTTCGATCCCTGCGGTGTGTGGCTTCCTCGGCGGCGTATTGGGCGGCGTGATTTCTGATTACCTGATGCGTAAAACCGGTTCGCTGAACATCGCGCGTAAAACGCCCATTGTGCTCGGTATGCTGCTCTCCATCTCGATGGTGATGTGTAACTACACCGACACCGAATGGGTGGTGGTGTTCTTTATGGCGCTGGCATTCTTCGGCAAAGGCATTGGTGCGCTGGGTTGGGCGGTGATGGCAGATACCGCACCGAAAGAGATCAGCGGTTTGAGCGGCGGCTTGTTCAACATGTTCGGTAACTTCTCCGGCATCGTCACGCCAATTGCTATCGGTTACATCATCGCCACCAGCGGATCTTTCGAAGGCGCGCTGATTTATGTCGGTATCCATGCCTTTGTCGCCGCATTTAGTTTCCTGGTGATTGCCGGCGATATCAAACGCGTTGAACTGAAAACCAGGCCATAAGGACGGAATATGACTACGCAAAGCACGCCGGTCATCACCGATATGCAGGTGATTCCGGTTGCCGGTTACGACAGCATGTTGCTCAACATCGGTGGCGCGCACAGCGCCTGCTTCACCCGCAATATCGTGGTGCTCACGGATAGCGCGGGACACACCGGCGTCGGTGAAGCGCCGGGCGGGGAAACCATCTACCAAACGCTGGTTGAGGCGATTCCGCAGGTAAAAGGTCAGCAGGTTGCCCGCATGAATCGTCTGGTGCAGCAGGTGCACAAAGGCAATCAGTCGGCGGATTTCGATACCTTCGGCAAAGGCGCGTGGACCTTCGAGCTGCGCGTCAATGCGGTGGCCGCGCTGGAAGCGGCGCTACTGGATTTACTCGGCCAATGTCTCGGCGTGCCGGTGGCGGAACTGCTCGGTCCGGGCCAGCAGCGCGATGAGGTCACGGTGCTCGGCTATCTGTTCTATCTCGGCGATCGTCGCAAAACCGATTTGCCGTATCTGACCGGCGAAAATGCCAGCCACGACTGGTATCACTTGCGTCATCAGGAGGCGCTGACGCCGGAATCTGTGGTGCGTCTGGCGGAAGCGGCGCAGGACAAATATGGCTTCAAAGATTTCAAACTCAAAGGCGGCGTGCTGCCTGGCGAGCAGGAGATTGCGTCGGCGGCGGCGCTGAAAAAACGCTTCCCCGATGCGCGCATCACCGTCGATCCCAACGGTGCCTGGACGCTCGATGAAGCCATTCGCTTGTGTAAAGGCATGGGCGATGTGCTGACCTACGCCGAAGATCCGTGCGGTGCCGAGCAAGGCTATTCCGGTCGCGAAGTGATGGCCGAATTCCGTCGTGCGACGGGCTTGCCGGTCGCCACCAACATGATTGCCACCAACTGGCGCGAAATGAACCACGCGGTGATGCTCAATTCCGTCGATATCCCGCTGGCCGATCCGCACTTCTGGACGCTGAGCGGCGCGGTGCGCGTGGCGCAGCTGTGCGACGACTGGGGATTAACCTGGGGCTGTCACTCCAATAACCACTTCGATATTTCACTGGCGATGTTCACCCACGTTGGCGCAGCTGCACCGGGTAAACCCACCGCCATTGATACGCACTGGATTTGGCAGGAGGGCGATCAGCGCCTGACCAAAGAGCCGCTGCAGATCCGCAACGGCAAAATCGCCGTGCCGGATAAGCCGGGCCTCGGCGTCGAGCTGGATTGGGACCGCCTGCATCAGGCCAACGCGTTGTACAAATCGCTGCCGGCGGGCGCACGTAATGACGCCACCGCTATGCAGTATCTGGTTCCCAATTGGTCATTCGACCGCAAGCGTCCAGCATTTGGTCGCGGCTAAGTCTAAGGAGCAGGAAATGAGTCAGACACCGAAAATTACATCGCTGCAGGTCATTCCGGTGGCCGGTTACGACAGCATGTTGCTCAACCTGAGCGGCGCGCATTCACCGTTTTTCACCCGCAATATCGTCATCATTAAAGACAATGCCGGACATACCGGCGTGGGTGAGATTCCGGGCGGCGAAAAGATTCGTCAGACGCTGGAGGATGCGGCGGCGCTGGTGGTGCAGAAAACCGTTGGCGAATACAAAAACATCCTCAACCTGGTGCGCAGCACCTTTGCCGACCGCGATTCCAGCGGGCGCGGCAACCAAACCTTTGATTTGCGTACCACCATTCACGTGGTCACCGGCATCGAAGCGGCGCTGCTCGATCTGCTGGGACAGCATTTAGGCGTGAACGTCGCCTCGTTGCTCGGCGATGGTCAGCAGCGCGACCGGGTAGAAATGCTCGGCTATCTGTTCTATGTCGGCGACCGTAAGAAAACCTCGCTGCCGTATCAGAGCCAGGAAAATGATAAATGCGATTGGTATCGCCTGCGCCACGAAGAAGCGTTGACGCCGGATACGGTGGTGCGCCTGGCGGAAGCGGCCTATGAAAAATATGGCTTTAACGATTTCAAACTGAAAGGCGGCGTGCTGCGCGGTGGCGAAGAGGCTGAAGCGGTGACGGCGCTGGCGAAGCGCTTCCCGCAGGCGCGTGTGACACTCGATCCTAACGGTGCCTGGTCGCTGAACGAAGCGATTCTGCTCGGTAAGCAGCTGAAAGGCGTGCTGGCCTATGCGGAAGATCCGTGCGGCGCTGAGCAAGGCTATTCCGGTCGCGAAGTGATGGCGGAATTTCGCCGCGCCACCGGCATGCCGACTGCTACCAACATGATCGCCACTGACTGGCGTCAAATGGGCCACACGCTGTCGCTGCAATCGGTCGATATCCCGCTGGCCGATCCGCACTTCTGGACGATGCAGGGTTCGGTGCGCGTGGCGCAGATGTGTCACGACTTCGGCCTGACGTGGGGCTCGCACTCTAACAACCACTTCGACATCTCGCTGGCGATGTTTACCCACGTTGCCGCCGCCGCACCGGGCGCGATTACCGCTATCGATACCCACTGGATTTGGCAGGAAGGCAATCAGCGCCTGACCAAAGAGCCGTTCCAGATTAAAGGCGGCATGGTGCAGGTGCCGCAAAAACCGGGTCTCGGCGTCGAGCTGGATATGGATCAGGTGATGCAGGCCAACGCGCTGTATCAGAAACACGGTTTGGGCGCGCGCGATGATGCGCAAGCCATGCAGTTCCTCGTACCGAACTGGACCTTTGATAACAAGCGTCCGTGCCTGGTGCGCTAACTTTTCTGGCTCCCCAAGCGGGAGCCTGCTGTGACCGACAGGAGTGAAGACAATGAGCAATGCCTGGCCGAACCCTTTTCGTCGCCGTTTGCTGGCAGGAGAAACCCTGATTGGCAGCTGGTGCGCGCTGGCTAATCCCCTTACCACTGAAGTGCTGGGCCTGGCGGGCTTTGACTGGCTGGTGCTGGATGGCGAACACGCGCCGAATGACATCACCACCTTTGTGCCGCAACTGATGGCACTGAAGGGCAGCCACAGCGCGCCGGTGGTGCGTCCGCCGTGCAACGAACCGATCATCATTAAGCGCTTGCTGGATATCGGCTTCTACAACTTCCTGGTGCCGTTTGTGGAAACCGAGGAAGAGGCGATTCGCGCGGTGGCATCAACTCGCTATCCACCGGCGGGCATTCGCGGTGTATCGGTTTCGCATCGCAGCAACATGTACGGCACGCTGCCGGATTACAACAGCACCATTAACGACAACATCACGGTGCTGGTGCAGATCGAAACGCAACAGGCGGTGGACAACATCGATGCTATCGCCGCGGTGGAAGGTGTTGATGGCATCTTCGTTGGGCCGGGCGATCTCTCGGCCGCGCTCGGCTATCTGGGCCAGCCTGCGCATCCCGAAGTATTGAAAGTGATTAAACACGTATTCGAACGCGCCAAAGCGGCGGGGAAACCGAGCGGCATTCTGGCGCCGGTGGAAGCCGATGCGCGCCGCTATCTGGAGTGGGGCGCCAGCTTTGTGGCGGTAGGCAGCGATCTGGGTGTGTTCCGTAACGCCACGCAGGCGCTGTGTGACAAATTTAAAAAATAACTGACTGAGAGGAAAGGCAATGAAAATTGGATTTATCGGCCTCGGCATCATGGGCAAACCGATGAGTAAAAACCTGGTGAAAGCCGGTTATTCGCTGGTGGTGCGCGACCATAATGTTAGTAACGAAGCAGAGTTGGTGGAGCTGGGCGCCACCGTGGCCAAGACGCCAAAAGAGGTGGCTGAACAGGTGGATGTGTTGATCACCATGGTACCGAACTCGCCACAGGTTAAAGAGGTGTGCCTCGGTGCTAACGGCATCATCGAAGGCGCGAAGCCGGGCCTGATCGTTATCGACATGAGTTCCATTGCGCCATTGGCCAGCCGCGAAGTGCATGATGCGCTGGCGGCGAAAGGCATCAAAATGCTCGATGCGCCAGTCAGCGGCGGCGAGCCGAAAGCGATTGAAGGCACGCTGTCGGTGATGGTGGGCGGCGATAAAGCGGTGTTTGATCAGTGCTACGACATCATGAAAGCGATGGCGGGTTCGGTGGTACACACCGGTGACATTGGTGCGGGGAATGTGACTAAGCTGGCGAATCAGGTGATTGTGGCGCTTAACATCGCGGCGATGTCAGAAGCGCTGTCGCTGGCGACCAAAGCGGGCGTTAATCCTGAGCTGGTTTATCAGGCGATTCGTGGTGGTCTGGCAGGCAGCACCGTGCTGGATGCCAAAGCGCCGATGGTACTGGATCGTAACTTCAAACCGGGCTTCCGCATCGATCTGCATATCAAAGATCTGGCCAATGCGCTGGATACCTCGCACGAGATCGGTGCGCATCTGCCGCTGACTGCCGCAGTGATGGAGATGATGCAGGCGCTGAAAGTGGATGGACAGGGCACTTCCGACCATAGCGCGCTGGCCTGCTATTATGAAAAATTAGCGAAAGTTGAGATCACCCGGTAGTGCAATCGTCCGGCGTCTACGGATGTCGGGCGGCTCGCTGCCTTCGCAGGACGGATGTCCGTCATCAACCGCGCTGGATTGCCTATGAAAATTGTCATCGCACCGGATTCATATAAAGAGAGTTTATCCGCCCTGGAAGTGGCTTCGGCGATTGAAGCGGGATTCCGCGAGATCTTTCCCGAAGCTGAGTACGTGAAAATACCGGTTGCCGACGGTGGTGAAGGCACGGTTGAAGCGATGGTGGCGGCAACGCAGGGAAACATTGTCCGGCTGACGGTTACTGGACCGCTCGGCAAGCCAGTGGAGGCGTTCTACGGTTTGTCAGGTGATGAGCGTACCGCATTTATCGAAATGGCGGCAGCCAGCGGGCTGGAGTTAGTGCCCGCGGCACAGCGCGATCCGCTGATTACCACCTCGTTCGGCACCGGCGAGCTGATCAAAGATGCGCTCGATCGCGGTGTCGATCACTTCATTATCGGCATTGGCGGCAGCGCCACCAATGATGGCGGTTCCGGCATGATGCAGGCGCTGGGCGCACAACTGCTGGATGAGCACGGCAAGCAAATCGCCTACGGCGGCGGCGCATTACCGCAGCTGGCGCGCATCGATATCAAACAGCTGGATACGCGTATTAAGCAGTGTCGCTTTGAAGTCGCCTGCGATGTCAGTAATCCGCTCACCGGTGATAAGGGCGCTTCGGCGATCTTCGGTCCGCAGAAAGGCGCGACGCCGGAACTGGTGCAGCAGCTGGACAAAGCACTGGAACATTACGCCACCCTGATTCATCGCGATCTGGATATTGATGTTTTACACATTGATGGCGGCGGCGCGGCGGGCGGCATGGGCGCGGCGCTGCATGCGTTTTGTCAGGCCGAGTTACGCAGCGGCATTGAAATTGTCACTGAAGCCTTGGGCCTGGCCGAGCAGGTGAAAGATGCCGATCTGGTGATTACCGGCGAAGGGCGCATTGATAGCCAGAGCATCAACGGCAAGGTGCCGATTGGTGTGGCAAAAGTCGCGAAGCAGTTTAATAAGCCGGTGATTGGCATTGCCGGAAGTTTAACCGCGGATGTCGGCGTGGTGCATCAACACGGGCTGGATGCGGTGTTCAGCGTGCTGTTTAGCATCTGCACGTTGGACGACGCGCTGGCCAACGCGGCGCAGAACGTGCGCCTGACGGCGCGTAATGTGGCGGCGGTGATTAAAGTTGGGAAAGCGTGGTAAGCCTGGTCGCCATGAATGGCGACCCTACAAATGAGCACGCATAATGACGTAGTAGGGTCGGCATTTATGCCGACCTGGTTCATCACCGCACCGCACTAACCCAACGCCAACAACTTTCTTGCCTCTCGCGCCACGTTCGCCATCTCATCACTCAACTCCAGCAGCTCCGGCTCCAGCGCGTCGATATCGCTCTCCTGATGCAAACTCTTCTCCAGCTGCTGGCACAGCTGCTTCAGGCGCGGCACGCCGCTGTAGCTGGCGCTGCCGTGTAGCTTGTGAATAATCTCGCGCAATCCCACCACATCATTACTCGCCATGGCACTCTCCACGCGCTCTTCCACTTCCGGCAAGAAATCCAGCAGCATTTGCAGCAAATCGCGGGCTAAATCGGGTTTATTGGCGGCCTGACGCAGCGCCAGCATCCAGTCCAGTGACGGCGCCACATGCGGCTGTTGCGGCTGTGGCATGACCCGGTTCGGCGCGTAACGCTGCAGCAGCTGGCTCAGTTTGTCCTCATCAATCGGCTTCGCCAGATAGTCATTCATGCCAGCGTTGATGAGCTGCGCACGTTCGCCATCCAGCGCATGCGCAGTAACGGCAACAATCGGTGTGGTGGCGTGCAGCGGCAGGCTGCGGATGATTTCGCTGGCGCGAATGCCATCGATATCAGGCATCTGAATGTCCATCAGAATCACGTCCAGCTTATGCAGGCGCGCCTGGCGAATCGCCTGCTCGGCGTTATCGCAGAGAATGATGTGCTGCACCTGCTCCTCCAGCAGCGCGCCAATCAGTTTCAGGTTGGCGGGATTGTCATCCACCGCCATTACCGTCAGCGGCTGACGTGCGCCGCGCGGCAGCGCATCGCTTTGCCAGTCATGTAAGTCCAGCAGCATCGGCAGCAAGCGCGTCAACGAAACCGGTTTGGCGATACACCCGGCAATGCCGCGCGCCCGTAAGTCATCGGCAAACAGCATCATTTCACTCGGCAGCGCCAGCAGCACCGAGTCGGCACGCGCATGCAGATGCTTAATCAACGCATCCGGCAGCGTCGCAGGATGTGGCTCGGTGACCGGCAAACCCATCAGCAGCAGCGGGAAGTGCGTCTCGGGCATCTCTTCCAGGCTGGAGAAGTGCTGCACCTGCAGCGGCGTGATGCTCAACATCTCCTGCACCGCTTTCGCCACCGCCGGATGTGGCTCGATATAAGCCAGCGGCGTGGCGCGCAAATCATCCAGCATGCGCGGAATGGCTGGCGCGTTCGGATTGAGATCGAGATGAATATGCACCCAGAAGGTCGAACCCTGATTCGGGCGGCTGTGGAAGGCAATTTCGCCGCCCATTTCGCTCACCAGTTTCTGCGTGATCACTAACCCCAAACCGGTGCCGCCATGACGGCGCGTAATGCTGGCATCGGCCTGACGGAACGCCTGGAACAGCTGTGACTGCTGCTGTTCGGAAATACCGATGCCGGTGTCATGCACCTGAATCTCCAGCTCGACGCGCATGGTGCTGATGCTGCGCAGCTCAACGCGCAGATCGATATGACCGTGTTCGGTGAATTTAATCGCGTTACCAATCAGGTTGATCATGATCTGCTGCAGGCGCAGCGGATCGCCAATCACATTGTCCGGCACCTGTTTTTCAAGGCACACGGTAATTTCCAGCCCTTTGTCATGGGCGGACGGCGCCAGCAGCACCAGCGTTTCATCCAGCGTGGCGCGCAGCGGGAACGGGATCGACTCCAGCACCAGCTTGCCGGCTTCCAGTTTCGAGAAATCGAGCACGTCATTAATGATGCTCAGCAGGTTATTCGCCGAACGCTCGATGGTGCTCATGTAGTCGCGCTGGTTGGTGCTCAGCCCGGTTTTTAGCATCTGACGGGTAAAGCCAATTACGCCGTTTAGCGGCGTACGCAGCTCATGCGACATGTTGGCGAGGAACTCCGATTTGATACGCGCCGCTTCCTGCGCGCGCTTCTTCGCCAGATCCAGCTCCACGTTCTGAATCTCCAGCTGCTCCAGCGTTTCACGCAGATCGTAAGTCGCCTGATCGATGTTCTGCTGCATCTCTTCGTGATAGGCGGTGAGCGACATTGCCATGGCGTTGATGCCGTTTTTCAGAATGCTCAGCTCGCCCAGCATGTAACCATCGACGCGGCTGTCCAGCTGGCCACGACGAATGCGGTCCACGGTGGTAACCATATTGCGAATGGGACCGGTGACGTCGCGCATCAGGCGATAGGCAAACAGCATGGCGATACACAGGCAGAACAGCAGCAGCAGCGTGGCGACAAACACCTCTTTGTACTGCTCCAGCCGCACCGATTGCAGATCCAGCTCGATCGCCACATAACCCAGCGGATTCCCGGCAGGTTTGGCATCTTCGCCCGGCAACTCATCTACCGAATAGCGTTCAGAGATGATCGGCGTGCGCAGAATCATAATCGTGCCTTGCCGCTCCACCGAGACACCATCTTCCAGCGTGGAGATGTCCTCTTTTTGCAGCAGCGCCAGATTCTGATTGTTATTCGAGGTGACGTAGACGTGATTGTTGTTGTCGAAAATGGTGATGGCACGGACAATATTGGAGTGGCGGCGATGTAGCAGACTGACTAACTCGCGAATCGCATCGCGGTTGTGCCACGTCATGCCGTATTCACTGGAGACCGCCAGCGGTTCGATGATGTTCGCTCCCGCATCGTGCACCTGATGCTGTAATTCATTGTAGCGGTGCACCACAAAGAAGGTACTGAGCAGCAGACCAATCATCAGCGTTGGCGCCAGTATCAAAATCATCATTCGCGCCCGCAGGCTGTATTTGGTCATAATTGTGGCCTGGCGACTCCTGGCATTTTTTCCCTGTGCGAGCACGGTTACTGGCTGCACACCCAATTAACGTAGAGATTTCACAATACTATGGCGCAATTTTACTCCGCAAAACAGCGTGTGACGACGAAGGCTCGCATATCCGTCACCATTGAAGACCTCGATCCTTTCGGACAAGGTGTTGCGCGCCATAAAGGCAAGGCGATGTTTGTTAGCGGCGCGCTGCCCGGTGAACAGGCGGAAGTGACGGTGTTTGAGGATAAAAGCAAATACGCGCGCGCCAAAGCCAATAAGATCCTCAATCCCAGCCCACAGCGGGAAAAACCGCGCTGCGTCCATTTTGGGGTGTGCGGCGGCTGCCAGCAGCAACATGCCTCGGTGGCTTTGCAGCAGGAGAGTAAAGCGCGCACCTTGAGCCGCATGTTAAGCCGCGAAGCGCCGCTGCCGGTGAAGGTCGATGAGATCATCAGCGGCAGCGCGTGGGGCTATCGTCGTCGGGCGCGTTTAGGATTGCAGTGGCAGCCAAAACAGCAGCGCCTGCAAATGGGATTCCGCCAGGCCGCCAGCAACGATCTGGTTGAACTGAAGCAATGCCCGGTTTTGGTGCCCGAACTTGAAGCGTTACTGCAGCCGTTGCACCAGTGTCTCAGTGATTTACAGGCGGTTAAACGCTTGGGCCACGTCGAGTTGGTGCTGGCGGATAATGGCCCGCTGATGGTGCTGCGTCATCTTGATGCATTATCTGCCGGCGACCGCGCAAAACTGGAACGCTTTTCGCATGAGCAGCAACTGTCGCTCTATCTGGCTGATGGCAGTGAAAGTTTGCAGGCGCTGAATGCGCGCGAACCTTTTTATCACTCGTTGAATTTACCGCTATCCTTTAGCCCGCAGAATTTTATTCAGGTCAACGATGGTGTGAATCAGCAGATGGTCGCCAAAGCCATTGAATGGCTGGATTTGCAGCCAGAGGATCGTGTGCTGGATTTGTTCTGTGGCATGGGAAACTTCACCTTACCGCTAGGAAAATTCGTACAAAATGCTGTAGGTGTGGAGGGCGTTGCAGCATTAGTGCAGCAGGCAGCGTATAATGCAGCCCAGAATAATCTTGAGAATGTTCGCTTCTTCCAGCATAACCTGGAGGAAGATGTATCGCGTCAGCCGTGGGCGACGCAGGGATTTAACAAGGTGTTACTGGATCCAGCGCGTGCTGGGGCCGCGGGCGTGATGACGCATGTGGTTAAACTTGCGCCAGAACGTGTGGTCTATGTTTCCTGTAACCCTACAACGCTGGCGCGTGACAGTCAGACATTGCTGTCAGCGGGCTACCATTTGGAAAGGGTCGCGATGCTGGATATGTTCCCCCATACCAGTCATCTCGAATCCATGGTGCTGTTTAGCAAAGCATAAGCGATGTCCACATCGCTGTGGCAGGAGAGGATATGGTTGCGGTTAGAAGTGCGCATTTAAATACGGCGGGCGAATTTGCCCTCGATCAGTGGATCGCCAGTTTAAGTATCAACAATCCGCAATCCTGTCAGCGACTGGCGGATGCGTGGCGCTACTGTGAAGCCGAAACGCACAACCATCCTGATCAAGCTCTGCTGCTGTGGCGCGGTATTGAGATGGTGGAAATTCTCACCATGCTCAGCATGGACATCGACAGCCTGCGCGCGGCGCTGCTGTTCCCGCTCGCCAACGCTGATGTGGTGAGCGAAGAGGATCTCGAAAAAGCCTTTGGCAAAGAGATTGTGATGTTGGTGCACGGCGTGCGCGACATGGACGCCATTCGTCAGCTGAAAGCGATTCACAACGATTCGATGGCCTCCGAGCAGGTGGATAACGTGCGCCGCATGCTGCTGGCGATGGTGGAAGATTTCCGCTGCGTGGTTATCAAGCTGGCGGAACGTATCGCCCATCTGCGTGAAATGAAAGACGCGCCAGAAGATGAGCGCGTGCTCGCGGCGAAAGAGAGCACCAATATCTACGCGCCGCTGGCCAACCGTCTCGGTATCGGCCAGCTTAAATGGGAGCTGGAAGATTACTGCTTCCGCTATCTGCATCCCGATGAATACAAACGCATCGCTAAGCTGCTGCACGAGCGACGTATCGATCGCGAAGGCTATATCGAAAGCTTCGTCGCCAACCTGCGCGCCGAGATGCAGAAAGAGGGAGTGCGTGCCGAAGTGTATGGCCGTCCGAAACACATCTACAGCATCTGGCGCAAGATGCAGAAGAAGTCGTTAGCCTTTGATGAGCTGTTTGACGTGCGCGCGGTGCGTATCGTGGCGGAACGGCTGCAGGATTGCTACGGCGCGCTTGGTACGGTGCATACGCTGTTTCGCCATCTGCCGAGTGAGTTTGACGACTACGTTGCCAATCCCAAGCCTAACGGCTATCAATCGATTCATACCGTGGTGCTGGGTCCGCAGGGCAAAACGGTGGAAATACAGATTCGTACGCGCCAGATGCACGAAGATGCCGAACTGGGCGTCGCCGCACACTGGAAGTACAAAGAAGGTCCAACCTCCAGCAATGCGCGCGGCGCAGCAGGACATGAAGGACGCATCGCCTGGCTGCGTAAGCTGATTAGCTGGCAGGAAGAGATGGCCGATTCCGGCGAGATGCTGGAGGAAGTGCGCAGCCAGGTGTTCGACGACCGCGTGTATGTGTTTACCCCGAAAGGTGATGTGGTCGATCTGCCGGCGGGTTCAACGCCGCTCGACTTCGCCTATCACATTCACAGCGATATCGGTCACCGCTGCATCGGCGCCAAAATCAGCGGCCGCATCGTGCCGTTTACCTATCAGTTGCAGATGGGCGATCAGATTGAAGTGATCACCCAGAAGCAGCCAAACCCAAGCCGCGACTGGCTAAACCCGAACCTCGGCTATATCACCACCAGCCGCGGACGCTCGAAAATTCACGCCTGGTTCCGCAAACAGGATCGTGACAAAAATATCATTGCTGGCCGTCAGATCCTCGAAAGCGAGCTAAATCAGATGGATATCAGCATGCGCGAAGCGGAAAAACTCCTGCTGCCGCGCTATAACGTCAGTTCGCAGGATGAGCTGCTGGCGATGATTGGCGGCGGCGATATTCGCCTCAATCAGATGGTGAATTTCCTGCAGGGCAAGCTCAATAAGCCGAGCGCCGAGGAGGAAGATCGCGAGGCGCTGCGCCTGCTGACGCAGAAGTCACATGCGCCGTCCGCGCGCAAAGAGAGCGGTCGCGTGGTGGTGGAAGGCGTAGGCAATCTGCTGCACCACATCGCCCGCTGCTGCCAGCCGATTCCAGGCGACGATATCGTGGGCTTTATCACCCAGGGGCGCGGCATTTCGATTCACCGTGCCGACTGCGACCAGTTAACCGAGCTGATTTCGCACGCACCAGAACGTATCGTTGATGCGGTGTGGGGCGAGGATTACTCCAGCGGTTACTCGCTGGTGGTACGCGTTACCGCCAACGATCGTAGCGGCCTGCTACGCGATATCACCACCATTCTGGCAAACGAGAAGGTCAATGTGCTCGGCGTCTCCAGCCGCAGTGACACCAAAAAGCAGCTGGCGACCATTGATATGGATATTGAGATCTATAACCAGCAAGTGCTTGGCCGCGTGCTGGCACGTCTCAATCAGGTGCCGGATATTATCGACGCGCGCCGTTTGCATTGATTCAGAGCCGTTTGTCCCCCATCCCGACCTTCCCCCGTTCGCGGGGGAAGGAGACGCTGCCGTATGTGTAACCGGCGCAGTCTCTGCCAAAATTTTCCCAAAGGATCCTTTTATGACGCCCTTAAATCGCCTGCTCACCATCATGCAAACCTTGCGCGACCCGGAGCGCGGCTGCCCGTGGGATCGTCAGCAAACCTTCGCCTCGATCGCGCCTTATACGCTGGAAGAGACCTACGAAGTGATCGATGCCATCCAGCGTGAAGATTTTGCCGATCTGCGCGGTGAACTTGGCGATCTGCTGTTTCAGGTGGTGTTCTACGCGCAGATGGCCGATGAGCAGCAGCGCTTTAATTTCAATGACATCTGCAACGCCATCAGCGACAAACTTGAGCGCCGTCATCCGCACATTTTTGGCGATGTTCAGGCTGCAACCAGCGAAGAAGTGCTGAAAAACTGGGAAGCCATCAAGCACAGCGAACGCGCAGAAAAATCGCAGCACTCCGCGCTGGACGACATTCCTAAAGCGCTGCCGGCATTGATGCGCGCGCACAAAATTCAGAAGCGTTGCAGCACGGTGGGCTTCGACTGGAATAATATCGGCCCGGTGCTGGATAAAGTGCATGAAGAGATAGATGAAGTGATGCACGAAGCGCAGCAAGCGGTGGTGGATAATGACAAGCTGGAAGAGGAGATCGGTGATTTGCTGTTCGCGACCGTCAATTTGTCGCGCCATTTAGGCAGCAAAGCGGAAGTCGCGTTGCAGAAAGCCAACGATAAATTTGAGCGCCGCTTCCGCGAAGTTGAAGCCATCATCGCCTCACATGGGTTAGCCATGAGCGATGCTACCTTGGATCAAATGGAAGCCGCCTGGCAGCAGGTGAAAGTGAAAGAGAACAAACAGTAAGCGAATCTGGCGATTATTCCAGCGCTGCGCATAAATTCGCCGCTTGAGCTTACTCGATTCAGCCTTGCGGCGACTTTGTGACGTACATCAACATTTCGCACCATGCTATCCGCTATGTTACCGGCTTACCTGTGGAGGACGATGGTGTGATTCATCAATTGTGGCTTAAGACGACTTCAAGTATACTATTTTCCCGTCTTGGTTATTCCACCGTCTTTAAACCTAAACTCTCAGGTTCAGCATGACAACGAATTATATTTTTGTGACCGGCGGGGTCGTTTCCTCTCTGGGCAAAGGCATTGCCGCAGCCTCCCTCGCAGCCATCCTTGAAGCACGTGGTCTGAATGTGACCATCATGAAACTCGATCCGTACATCAACGTCGATCCGGGTACCATGAGCCCAACGCAGCACGGTGAAGTATTTGTTACCGATGATGGGGCCGAAACCGATCTGGATTTAGGTCACTACGAGCGCTTCATCCGCACTAAAATGTCGCGCCGTAACAACTTTACCACCGGTCGTATCTATTCAGAAGTGCTGCGCAAAGAGCGTCGCGGTGACTATCTGGGCGCCACGATTCAGGTTATTCCACACATCACCAACGCCATCAAAGAACGCATTATTGAAGGCGGCGAAGGTCATGACGTGGTTCTGGTCGAGATCGGCGGTACCGTGGGTGATATCGAATCTCTGCCGTTCCTCGAAGCGATTCGCCAGATGGCGGTCGATGTCGGTCGTGAACACACTATGTATATGCACCTGACGCTGGTGCCATATATGGCGGCCGCAGGCGAAGTGAAAACCAAGCCAACCCAGCATTCAGTGAAAGAGCTGCTGTCGATCGGGATTCAGCCAGACGTGCTGATCTGCCGTTCTGACCGCGCGGTGCCGGCGAATGAACGCGCTAAAATCGCGCTGTTCTGTAACGTGCCAGAAAAAGCGGTTATTTCCCTGAAAGATGTGGATTCCATCTACAAGATTCCAGGCATGCTGAAATCGCAAGGTCTGGATGATTACATCTGCAAGCGTTTCAATCTGAACGCGCCGGAAGCGAACCTGGCCGAATGGGAACAGGTTATTTACGAAGAAGCCAATCCGGGCGGCGAAGTGACCATCGGTATGGTCGGCAAATATGTCGAACTGCCGGATGCGTACAAGTCAGTGATTGAAGCCTTGAAACACGGTGGACTGAAAAATCGCGTTACCGTGAATATCAAATTGATCGACTCGCAGGATGTTGAAACGCGCGGTGTCGAATTACTGAAAGATCTGGATGCTATTCTGATCCCTGGCGGCTTCGGCTACCGCGGTGTGGAAGGCAAAATGATGACGGCGCAATACGCCCGTGAGAACAACGTGCCTTACCTGGGAATTTGCCTGGGCATGCAGGTTGCGCTGATGGAATTCGCCCGCAACGTTGCCGGTATGGAAGGCGCGAACTCTACGGAATTTGTGCCAGACTGTAAGTATCCGGTGGTTGCGCTTATCACCGAATGGCGTGACGAAGAGGGCAACGTTGAACAGCGTACTGAGCAGAGCGATCTGGGCGGCACCATGCGTCTGGGCAGCCAGCAGTGCCAGTTGACGCCGGAAAGCAAAGTGCGTCAGTTGTACGGTTCTGAAATCATTACCGAACGCCACCGTCATCGTTACGAAGTAAACAATATGTTGCTGAAGCCGATTGAAGCGGCGGGTCTGCATATTGCCGGTCGTTCTGGCGACGATCAGCTGGTTGAGATCATTGAGATCCCGAACCACCCGTGGTTTGTTGCCTGTCAGTTCCACCCGGAATTCACGTCGACACCACGCGATGGTCATCCGCTGTTCGCTGGCTTTGTGAAAGCCGCGCAGGAACACCAGAAGCGTTTAGCGAAGTAAGTTTCACGAACAACGCGCGAACTTTTCGCGCGTTGTTTGTCTTAGGATTGACTAACTTGTACTGAGGAAAATCGAATGTCCAAAATCGTAAAAGTCATCGGTCGCGAAATCATCGACTCCCGTGGCAACCCAACTGTAGAAGCAGAAGTGCATCTGGAAGGCGGTTTCGTTGGTCTGGCTGCTGCGCCATCAGGTGCATCAACCGGTTCTCGTGAAGCTCTGGAGCTGCGTGACGGTGACAAATCTCGTTTCCTGGGCAAAGGCGTAACCAAAGCGGTTGCGGCTGTTAACGGTCCAATCGCTAACGCTGTAACCGGTAAAGATGCCAAAGACCAGGCGAACATCGATAAGATCATGATCGAGCTGGACGGTACTGAGAACAAATCTAACTTCGGTGCTAACGCCATTCTGGCGGTTTCACTGGCTGCTGCTAAAGCTGCTGCTGCCTCTAAAGGCCTGCCGCTGTACGCACACATCGCTGAACTGAACGGCACCCCAGGCAAATACTCTATGCCGCTGCCAATGATGAACATCATCAACGGTGGTGAGCACGCCGACAACAACGTCGACATCCAGGAATTTATGATTCAGCCAGTTGGCGCGCCAACCCTGAAAGAAGCGATTCGCATGGGTTCTGAAGTCTTCCATCACCTGGCGAAAGTGCTGAAGTCTAAAGGCATGAGCACTGCAGTTGGTGACGAAGGTGGCTACGCGCCAAACCTGGGTTCTAACGCCGAAGCGCTGGCTGTTATCGCTGAAGCGGTAAAAGCAGCAGGCTACGAATTGGGCAAAGACATCACCCTGGCGATGGACTGCGCGGCATCTGAATTCTACAAAGACGGCAAATATGTGCTGGCTGGCGAAGGCAACAAAGCCTTCTCTTCAGAAGAGTTCACCCACTTCCTGGAAGACCTGACCAAACAATACCCAATCGTTTCTATCGAAGATGGTCTGGATGAATCTGACTGGACTGGTTTCGCCTACCAGACCAAAGTGCTGGGCGACAAAATCCAGCTGGTGGGTGACGATCTGTTCGTAACTAACACCAAGATCCTGAAAGAAGGTATCGATAAAGGCATCGCTAACTCCATCCTGATCAAATTCAACCAGATCGGTTCACTGACCGAAACTCTGGCTGCAATCAAGATGGCGAAAGATGCTGGTTACACCGCGGTGATTTCACACCGTTCAGGTGAAACCGAAGATGCAACCATCGCTGACCTGGCGGTAGGTACGGCGGCTGGCCAGATCAAAACCGGTTCTATGAGCCGTTCTGACCGTGTTGCTAAGTACAACCAGCTGATTCGTATCGAAGAAGCGCTGGGCAGCAAAGCACCGTTCAACGGTCTGAAAGAAGTTAAAGGCCAGGCGTAATCGCCTGAGTATGCTGCCTGCGGGCAGCATCGTCTGAATGAAGCCCCGCCTTGTGCGGGGCTTTTGCTTTTATTTGGCACGAAGCAGCTGTGACCTGGCGCATAAGATCTGCCATAATCTGCCCCTCAAATTTTAGACGTGAGTAAATAATGTTCTACCCGATTAACGAAATGTTCCAGACGCTGCAGGGCGAAGGTTTTTACACCGGTGTTCCGGCGCTGTTCATCCGCTTACAAGGATGTCCGGTGGGCTGTAGCTGGTGTGATACCAAACATACCTGGGAAAAGCGGGCGGATCGGGAGACCTCGCTGGGTGATATTCTGGTCAAAACCGTGGAAAGCGATGCGTGGGGCAGCGCCGATGCGGCCATGTTGATCGACACCATCCAACGTCAGGGCTGGACCGCACGTCATGTGGTGATCACCGGCGGCGAACCGGCGATTTTTGATCTGCGCCCTTTGACGGAACAATTAGAAGCGGCGGGTTTTGCCTGCCAGATCGAAACCAGCGGCACGCACGACGTGCAGTGTTCCGACGCAACATGGGTGACGGTTTCACCCAAGGTGAACATGCGCGGTGGCTATGATGTTTTACCGCAGGCACTGCAGCGTGCAGATGAGATTAAACATCCGGTGGCGCGTGAACGTGATGTGGAAGCGTTAGATGCGTTGCTGGCAGGATTACACGACGATAAAAAGCGCATTGTGGCACTGCAACCGATCAGCCGTGGTGATGCAGCAACTAAACTCTGTATTGAAACCTGTATCGCCCGCAACTGGCGTCTTTCGATGCAGACGCACAAATATCTGAATATCGCCTGATTGGGCTCGGTGCGCATAAATGCGCACCCTACGAAAACCGCGCCATATAATCGTAGGGTCGCCATTCATGGCGACCGCAACATTTACTGCTTCGCTTTATAGGCATCAAACGCCTGTTTGATTTCAGTTTTGGCTTTCGCCGCATCTTCAAAACCGTTCAGCTCAACTTTCTTACGACCATCTGGCAACTGCTTATATACGCGGAAGAATGCCTGCAAACGCTCCTGCTCGATCTTCGGCAGGTCGCTCATCTCTTGAATGTCGTCGTAGGTCGGGTCGATTTTGCTGGTTGGTACGGCGACGATTTTGTCGTCCTTTTCGCCGCCATCAATCATTTTCAGCACGCCAATCGGACGGAGTTTGATCAACGTGCCCGGTTGCAGCGGCGCGCGGGTATAGAAAATCACATCCAGAGGATCACCATCTCCCGCCAGCGACTGGGTCAGCGAGCCATAGTTCGCAGGATAGGCAACCGGCATTGATTGGAAACGGTCTGCAAAAATAAAGCCGGTTTTGGCGTCGGTTTCATATTTGATCATGCCGCCCGCTGGAATTTCCGTTACGGCAAAGAACTCATCCGGCACTTTATCCGGTTGCGGAAAATCGAGAATATTTTGCGCCTGAACGGCGGCAGAGGCGGAAATCAAAACTGCAATAAGGGTAAGGCGCTTTACCAGGTTCATTGTTGATTCTCTTGATCTTTAATGAAGGAGACAACAACGTAGAGGCGGCAGATGACAGTGGGATGAAGAGTAGGTAAAGAAGCGTATAGCAGGAAAGTCAGGCTGCACTAGCGCAGCCCGAAAACAGAATTAACCTTTGTAGATACAGCCGGCGGTGCAGGTCTCTTTAATCATCACCGCGCTCAATTCCGGCAGAATCGGCTTCATCTGATCCCAAATCCATTTCGCCAGCACTTCACTGGTAGGATTCTCCAGACCTGGAATGTCATTCAGATAGTGATGATCGAGGCGTTCATACAGCGGCTTAAACTTCGCCTTCAGTTCGGCAAAATCCATCACCCAACCGGTATGCGCATCCACTTCGCCGGTAATTTCTAATCGCACCAGGAATGAATGGCCGTGCAAACGCCCACATTTATGGCCTTCCGGCACGTGAGGTAAGCGGTGGGCAGATTCAAACTGGAACTCTTTAAATAACGTGGTAGACATAATGGCTCTCAGACTTAAAAACCGCTGAAGTCTACCTGAATTGCAGATTTTTCGCACCCGCTGGCAAAGAAAAGGGCATTTTGCGCCATGCCGACAGCAAAACGCCTAATTAACTCATTGAATCATATCGCCTTCATTTACCACTTTTGCTGGTTAACTTTACCCGAAAAACCACTTAGTCATTTTGGTTATTTAATATGTCGAAGGCGTATTTAATCGTTAATATACAGCCCGGTAACCTACGCACTCTTTCGCAACATATTGATCCGGACTTCTGACACTGGAATTTTTAACGCAATGACGACTCAGGCACCAGGTTCACTGCTTCCGTTATCACCGGAGCAACTCGCGCGCTTACAAGCGGCGACCACGGATTTCAACACCACTCAGATGGCCTGGCTCTCCGGCTATTTCTGGGGCATGGTCAATCAGACGCCGGGTGCGGCTGCCGCGCCAGCGCCTGTGCAGGCAGAAACCCCGACCATCACGCTGATCTCCGCTTCGCAGACCGGTAACGCGCGTCGCCTGGCTGAGCAACTGCGTGATGACCTGCTGGCTGCCAAGCTGAGCGTCAATCTGGTTAACGCCGGCGATTATAAATTCAAGCAGATCGGTCAGGAAAAGCTGCTGGTGGTGGTGACTTCCACGCAAGGCGAGGGCGAGCCGCCGGAAGAGGCGGTGGCGCTGCATAAATTCCTGCTGTCGAAGAAAGCGCCGAAGTTCGCAGGCACAGCGTTTGCGGTATTCGGTCTCGGCGATACCTCTTATGAGTTTTTCAGCAAAGCCGGTAAAGACTTTGATGAACGTCTGGCTGAGCTGGGTGCAGAACGTCTGCTGGATCGTGTGGATGCCGATGTTGAATACAAAGAGCAGGCGAACGCCTGGCGTCAGCAGATCACCGAGATTCTGAAGGCACGTGTGCCGAGCGAATCGCCAGCACAGGCCGCCATCACCGCGGCGGGCAGCGTTAACCTGGTCGACAGCAGCCCGTACACCAAAGAAGAGCCGCTGGTGGCCAGCCTGGCGGCCAACCAGAAGATCACCGGACGCGATTCGGATAAAGATGTGCGTCACATTGAGATCGATCTTGGCGATTCTGGCCTGCGCTACCAGCCGGGCGACGCACTCGGCGTGTGGTTTGAAAACGATGACGAGCTGGTGCAGGAACTGCTGCAGCTGGTGTGGCTGAAAGGTGACGAGCAGGTTGAGGTGCAGGGCAAAACCCTGCCGCTGGCCGAAGCGCTGAAAACCCATTTCGAACTGACGGTTAACACGCCACAAATCGTTGAACAGTATGCGGCGCTATCCCGCAATGATGCGCTGCTGGCGCTGGCCGGTGACAAGCCGAAGCTGCAGAGTTATGCGCAGAGCTTCCCGATTGTCGATATGGTGCGTCAGGCACCGACCGAACTGAATGCCGAACAATTAACCGGCCTGCTGCGTCCGCTGACGCCGCGCCTCTACTCCATCGCCTCATCGCAGGCGGAGAACGAAACCGAAGTGCACATCACCGTAGGTGCGGTGCGCTTTGAAATCGACGGTCGTCAGCGCGGCGGCGGCGCCTCAACCTGGTTAGCGGATCGTATCGAAGAGGATGGCGAAATTCGCGTCTTCATCGAGCACAACGATAACTTCCGTTTACCGGCTAACCCGGAAACGCCAGTGATCATGATTGGTCCGGGCACCGGCATCGCGCCGTTCCGCGCCTTTATGCAGCAGCGCGATAACGATGGCGCAGGCGGTAAAAACTGGCTGTTCTTCGGTAACCCGCATTTCACCGATGATTTCCTCTATCAGGTGGAGTGGCAGAAGTATGTCAAAGATGGCCTGCTGACCCATATTGATCTGGCATGGTCGCGCGATCAGGCCGAGAAGGTTTACGTACAAGATAAGATCCGCGCCAAAGGTGCGGAGGTGTGGAGCTGGTTACAGGAAGGCGCACACCTTTACGTCTGCGGCGACGCCAATCGTATGGCGAAAGACGTTGAGCAGGCATTACTGGATGTGGTGGTCGAACACGGCGGCATGGATCGTGAAACGGCTGACGAATTTTTAAGTGAGCTGCGCATTGAGCGCCGTTATCAGCGAGACGTTTACTAATGAGCGAAAAACATCCTGGACCGCTGGTCGTTGAAGGCAAGCTGGTCGACGCTGAGCGTCTGAAAAAACAGAGCAACTACCTGCGCGGCACCATCCTCGACGATCTCGACGATGGCCTGACCGGCGGCTTCACCGGCGACAACTTCCTGCTGATCCGTTTCCACGGTATGTACCAGCAGGATGACCGCGACATTCGTGCCGAGCGTGTAGCGCAGAAACTCGAACCGCGTCACGCCATGATGCTGCGTTGCCGTCTGCCGGGCGGCATCATCACGCCAACGCAGTGGCTGGCAATTGATAAATTCGCCACCGATAAAACCATTTATGGCAGCATCCGGTTGACCAACCGCCAGACCTTCCAGTTTCACGGCATTCTGAAGAAGAACGTCAAGCCGACGCACCAGATGCTGCACGAAGTCGGGCTGGATGCGCTGGCGACCGCCAACGACGTGAACCGTAACGTGCTTTGCACCTCGAATCCGGTGGAATCAGAGCTGCATCAGGAAGCGTACGAGTGGGCGAAAAAGCTGTCAGAGCATCTGCTGCCGCAAACCCGCGCTTACGCGGAAATCTGGTGGGACAAAGAGAAGGTTGCGACCACCGATAAAGAGCCGATTCTTGGCGAAACCTATCTGCCGCGTAAATTCAAAACCACGGTGGTGGTGCCGCCGCATAACGATGTCGATCTGCACGCCAATGACCTGAACTTCATCGCCATCGCCGAGCAGGGCAAGCTGATTGGCTTTAACCTGCTGGTGGGCGGTGGCTTGTCGATTGATCACGGCAACAAAGCAACGTATGCGCGCACCGCAAGCGAATTCGGCTTTCTGCCGGTCGAGAAGATCCTCGACGTGGCGGCTGCGGTGGTCACCACGCAGCGCGACTGGGGGAATCGTACCGATCGTAAAAATGCCAAGACCAAATACACGTTGGAACGCGTCGGCGTTGAAACCTTCAAAGCGGAAGTGGAAAAGCGTGCCGGTCTGACCTTCGAACCGATTCGTCCGTATGCGTTCACCTCGCGCGGCGATCGCGTTGGCTGGGTGAAAGGCATCGATGAGAAATGGCACCTGACGCTGTTCATTGAGAACGGCCGTCTGCTGGATTATCCTGGCCGTCCGCTGAAGCGCGGCATCGCCGAAATTGCCAAAATCCATCAGGGCGATTTCCGTCTGACGGCTAACCAGAACCTGATTGTGGCTGGCGTGCCGGAGAAGCAAAAAGCGCAGATCGAAGCCATCGCCCGTGAACACGGTTTGATGGAAGCGGTCACGCCGCAGCGTGAGAACTCGATGGCGTGTGTGGCGTTCCCGACCTGTCCGCTGGCGATGGCCGAAGCCGAGCGCTTCCTGCCGTCGTTCGTGACCAAAGTGGAAGAGATCATGCATAAGCATGGTGTCGGCGAAGAGCACATAGTGTTACGCGTTACCGGTTGCCCAAATGGTTGTGGCCGTGCTTTGCTGGCGGAGTTGGGTCTGGTGGGCAAAGCGCCGGGCCGTTACAACTTACACATTGGCGGCAACCGCGAAGGTACGCGCATTCCACGCATGTACCGCGAGAACATCAACGAAGGCGAAATCCTCGCCAGCATTGATGAGCTGGTGGCGCGCTGGGCAACCGAGCGTCAGGCCAACGAAGGCTTCGGCGACTTCGTGATTCGCACCGGCATTATTAAAGCCGTGGTTGATCCCGCCCGTGATTTCTGGGACTCGGAGGCAGTATGACGGTATTCGATCTCGCAGCACTGAATGGTTCATCAAAAGTTGACCGCATCATGGCGCTGGCGGAAAGCAACGTGCAGCTGGAGAAACTCTCCGCTGAACAACGCGTGGGCTGGGCATTAGAACAGCTGCCAGGCGCATTTGTGTTGTCATCCAGCTTTGGTATTCAGGCGGCGGTTTTGCTGCATATGGTGACGCAGCAGAAGCCGGACATTCCGGTGATCCTGACCGATACCGGTTATCTGTTCCCGGAAACTTACCGCTTTATTGATGAGCTGACCGACAAGCTCAATCTCAACCTGCAAATCTTCCGTGCGGAGACCTCAGCGGCATGGCAGGAAGCGCGTTACGGCAAACTGTGGGAGCAGGGCGTCGAAGGGATTGAGCAGTATAACCAGATCAACAAAGTGGAACCGATGAACCGCGCGCTGGAAACGCTGGGCGCGCAAACCTGGTTTGCTGGCCTGCGCCGCGATCAGTCTGGCAGTCGCGCCAGTTTGCCGGTGCTGGCGGTGCAGCGCGGCGTGTTCAAGATTCTGCCGATCATTGATTGGGATAACCGTCAGGTGCATCAGTATCTGACCCAACATGGATTGAAATATCATCCGCTGTGGGATGAAGGTTATCTGTCAGTGGGCGATACGCATACCACCAAAAAGTGGGAACCGGGCATGGCAGAGGAAGAGACACGCTTCTTCGGCCTGAAGCGCGAGTGCGGGTTGCATGAAGGTTGATTGGTAGGTGCTCGTTGTCCCCCATCCTTGGTTTGTGCTCGCTTTCCTCCTCCTCGGTTGGTGCTCGCATTCCCCCTCCTCGGTCCTCCCCCATAAATGGGGGAGGAAGATGCTGCCATATGTTAGTTCTGAAGCTGCATGTGGCAGCATCTCCTTCCCCCGCTAGCGGGGGAAGGCCGGGATGGGGGACAGCCAGCACAATCGAGTAGAGGACTGCCAGCACAATCAAACCCCCTGCAACCCCGCAAACTCTTCCGCCGCACGCGTCACATTCACTTTCGTCACTTCATAATGCGCCACCGCCACAAACGGATCTTCCGCCAGGATGGTATCTAATCGCGCACGATCAATATCCTTCACCAACAGCACGCCGCCGGTGCGCGGATCTTTGCGTCCCGCCGCAATAAACACGCCGTTAGCGAAATAGCGATCCAGCCAGCTAATGTGCGGTTCCAGTAACGCTTCCACTTCTTCTACCGGACGAAAATAGTCTAGATATACCACGTACATAGGGAATCCTCAGGTTGTCGGATTAGCAAGCTCGGTCAGCAGCGGCAGTAGAATCTTCACGCTGTCATGCGTGCGCTGGGTGATGCGGCCAGGCAGCCAGTGATCGAGGTAGTTGAGGTTATCGCGCTCGGTTTGATGGCGCACATTGCCTTCCGGGAAGTGGCTGGAACGCGCGCGCTGCTGCTGCCCATCTTTGTTGCCTAGAGTCCAGTTGGCGGCGGTGACATCCATCAGTGGCATGCCGGCTTTGTCGAACGGATTGACGCCGGGATAATCGCGTGCGGTCATCGCGTGGCTGGCGGCGGAGATACCGTAACGGTGCGCCAGCTGCACGGCACGCGCGCTGGTCTGTTTGCGCACTGCCGCTGGCGTATTCATGCCGCTATTAAAGTAGAGATGATCGCCGACAATCAGGCTATTCAGATCGATCACCAGCAGCGTGTTCTTCTTCTCCTGCGCGCTCATGCGCGCCAGATAATCATCCATGCCGTGCAAACCCGCTTCACCGGCGCTCAGCGCCACAAAGCGCACGCCGTAGTGCAGTGGCGTCTTGCTGAGCGCCTGCGCCAGCTCCAGCATCACACCAAGCCCGGAGGCATTGTCATCCACGCCCTGCAAACGCAGGCCGCCGAGATTTTTATCGGCTTCGTGGCGGCTGAGCGGCGTCCAGGTATCCAGATGCGTAACGATCAGGATCTCCTGCGGCACTTCACCGGCCCGCGCGGCAATCACCGACGTAGCCGTAACTTTGTGGGTGCGGCTCTCGCCCTTTTTCTCCAGCCAGCTATAGCTGGTTTTAAACTGGCGGGTATTACTCTGATATCCCAGTTGGCTGAACTGCTGCTGCAGATAATCGGCAGTCAGCAACTCGGCGGGACTGCCGCTCATGCGGCCGGGGAAGTAGGTGGCGATATGGCGAAGCTGCTGTTCGGCAAAATGTCCTGGCGTGTTGTTGCTCGCAGCCTGAACAAAGAAAGGCAAACCGCCCGCGAGCAGTGCGGCCAGCACAGTGCGGCGGAGAGTGGCAAACATAGTTAGCGTCCTTTTCTGACATCCGGTCGTGCTAAAAAAATTCCGACTTAGTATGAAACTGTGACGACACTTGCACAATTTGATTTGCTCCGAAACACCAGCAATATCATTTGTTAAGCACAAAATGTTATCAGCAATCCTGGGTCGTTATTCCATTCGGTAACTACTCATTCCAATTCGTAATTTCATCTGCTGGAAGGGCGGGACGTATAGTCGCGTTAACTTATTGTAAAACTAGCAAGGTTAACGTGGATTATCTGCCTCTCTTTGCCGATCTCAAAAGCCGTCCGGTGCTGGTTGTCGGCGGTGGCGACATCGCGGCGCGCAAAATAGAACTGCTGAGGCGTGCCGGTGCGCGCGTGCTGGTCGCCGCGCGCGAACTCGGTCATGAGCTGCAGGCGCTGCTGGAAATTGAGGCGATTGAATGGATTGCCCACCGCTTTGATCCGGCGCAGCTGGATGGCGTGTTCCTCGTGATTGCCGCTACCGATGACAACGCGCTTAACGCGCAGGTGTTCGATGCCGCCAATGCGCGCCACAAGCTGGTGAACGTGGTGGACGATCAGCCGAAGTGCAGCTTTATCTTCCCGTCGATTGTCGATCGTTCACCGCTGGTGGTGGCGATCTCCTCCAGTGGCACCGCGCCGGTGTTAGCGCGTCTGCTGCGTGAAAAAATTGAAGCGTTACTGCCGGCCAATCTCGGGCAGATGGCGGAAGTGGCCGGGCAGTGGCGCGACAAGGTGAAGCAGCGCTATCACCGCATGTCTGACCGCCGTCGCTTCTGGGAGCGCGCCTTTAACGGTCTGTTCGCCAGCCAGATGGCGGCGGGTAACGTCCATGAAGCGCGGCGCACGCTGGATCACGAACTGGAAAACGATAGCGACAATCAGGGCGAAATTACGCTGGTAGGCGCCGGTCCAGGCGACAGCGGTTTGCTGACGCTGCGTGGCTTGCAGGTGATGCAGCTGGCCGATGTGGTGCTGTATGACCATCTGGTCAGCGACGAAGTGCTTGAGCTGGTGCGGCGCGATGCCGACCGCATCTGCGTCGGCAAACGCGCCGGTGCGCATTCGGTGCCGCAGGAAGAGACCAATCAGATGCTGGTGACGCTGGCACAACAGGGTAAACGCGTGGTGCGCCTGAAAGGCGGCGATCCGTTTATTTTTGGCCGCGGTGGCGAAGAGCTGCAGGCGGCGCAGGCCGCGGGCATTCCGTTCCAGGTGGTGCCGGGCATCACCGCTGCAGCAGGCGCAACCGCCTATGCCGGTATTCCACTGACCCATCGCGACCACGCGCAGAGCGTGCTGTTTATTACCGGCCACTGTCGCGCGGATGGCGACGGCATTGATTGGCCGTCGCTGGCGCGCGCACGTCAAACCTTAGCGATTTATATGGGCACGGTGAAAGCGGCGGAAATCGCTGCCGGGCTTATCGAACATGGCCGCGCCGCCTCCACGCCGGTGGCGGTGATTGGGCGCGGTACGCGTCAGGATCAGCAGGTGCTGACCGGCACATTGGATCAACTGGAGGCGCTGGCTGCGGCCGCGCCCACGCCAGCACTGTTAGTGATTGGCGAAGTCGTAAATTTGCACGGGCAATTGGCCTGGTTCCAACATTCGGCACAGCAGGGGGCTCGCGAGTCCGCCGTTGTCAATTTGGCTTGAGGAAAAATTATGGACCAAAATCGACTTACTCATCTGCGCCAGCTGGAGGCAGAGAGTATCCATATCATCCGCGAGGTGGCGGCCGAGTTCAGCAATCCGGTGATGATGTACTCCATCGGTAAAGACTCCTCGGTAATGCTGCATCTGGCGCGTAAAGCCTTCTATCCGGGCACGCTGCCGTTTCCGCTGCTGCATGTTGATACCGGCTGGAAATTCCGTGAAATGTACGAGTTCCGCGATCGCACCGTGAAAGCGATGGGCGCGGAGCTGCTGGTGCATCGCAACCCGGAAGGCGTGGCGATGGGCATCAACCCATTCGTGCACGGCAGCGCCAAGCACACCGACATCATGAAAACCGAAGGCCTGAAGCAGGCGCTGAACAAATACGGTTTTGATGCGGCATTTGGCGGCGCACGTCGTGATGAAGAGAAGTCGCGCGCGAAAGAGCGTATCTACTCCTTCCGCGATCGCTTCCACCGCTGGGACCCGAAAAACCAGCGTCCTGAGCTGTGGCACAACTATAACGGCCAGATCAACAAAGGCGAAAGCATCCGCGTGTTTCCGCTCTCCAACTGGACCGAGCTGGATATCTGGCAGTACATCTTCCTCGAGAATATCGAGATCGTGCCGCTCTACCTCGCCGCGCCGCGTCCGGTGCTGGAGCGTGATGGCATGCTGATGATGATCGATGACGACCGTATCGATCTGCAGCCAGGTGAAGTGATCAAGCAGCGCATGGTGCGTTTCCGTACGCTCGGCTGCTGGCCGCTGACCGGCGCGGTGGAATCCGAGGCGCAGACGCTGCCGGAAATTATTGAAGAGATGCTGGTCTCCACCACCAGTGAACGCCAGGGACGCGTGATTGACCGCGACCAGGCCGGTTCGATGGAAATGAAGAAACGTCAGGGTTATTTCTAAGGAGACGCAGATGAATACCGTTATTGCACAACAGATTGCCGATCAGGGCGGCGTAGAAGCCTGGCTGACCGCGCAACAACATAAAAGCCTGCTGCGTTTCCTGACCTGCGGTAGCGTCGACGACGGCAAAAGTACGCTGATTGGTCGCCTGCTGCACGACACGCGTCAAATTTATGAAGACCAGCTCTCCTCGCTGCACAACGACAGCAAACGTCACGGGACGCAGGGTGAGAAGCTGGATCTCGCGTTACTGGTTGATGGCTTGCAGGCCGAGCGCGAGCAGGGCATCACCATTGATGTGGCGTATCGCTATTTCTCCACTGAGAAGCGCAAATTTATTATTGCCGACACGCCGGGACACGAGCAGTACACCCGCAACATGGCGACCGGTGCATCGACCTGCGATTTGGCGATCCTGCTGATCGATGCGCGTAAAGGCGTGCTGGATCAGACGCGTCGTCACAGTTTTATCTCCACGCTGCTGGGCATCAAGCATCTGGTGGTCGCCATCAACAAGATGGATCTGGTGGAGTACAAGCAAGAGACCTTCGAGCAGATCAAACAGGATTACCTCGATTTCGCCGCGCAGCTGCCGGAAGACCTTGATATTCGCTTTGTGCCGATGTCGGCGCTGGAAGGCGATAACGTGGCAACGCCCAGCGTCACCATGCCGTGGTACAGCGGCCCAACGCTGCTCGACGTATTAGAAACCGTTGAACTGAACCGCGTGGTGGATCATCAGCCAATGCGTTTCCCGGTGCAGTATGTGAACCGTCCTAACCTCGATTTCCGTGGTTATGCCGGTACGCTGGCTTCGGGTGTGGTCAACGTCGGTCAGCGCGTGAAAGTACTGCCATCGGGCGTGGAATCGACCATCTCGCGCATCGTCACCTTCGATGGCGACCTGCCTGAAGCGGGTGCCGGTGAAGCGATTACGCTGGTGCTGAAAGATGAGATCGACATCAGTCGTGGCGATCTGCTGGTGGATGCAGAAGCCGATCTGCAAGCGGTGCAATCCGCCACCGTTGACGTGGTGTGGATGGCGGAACAGCCGCTGCAGCCTGGGCAAAGTTACGAAGTGAAGATCGCCGGTAAGAAAACCCGCGCGCGCGTTGAGAAAGTGATCCATCAGGTGGAGATCAACTCGCTGGAGAAGCGCACCGTGGACAGTCTGCCGCTTAACGGCATTGGCCTGGTCGAACTGACCTTTGACGAACCGATGGTGCTGGACGCGTATCGCCAGAATCCGGTGACCGGCGGCATGATCTTTATCGATCGTCTGAGCAACGTGACGGTTGGCGCGGGCATGATCAATCAGCCACTGACCGATGTGCGTGCGCAAGCGGGTCAGTTCAGCGATTTCGAGCTGGAGCTGAACGCGCTGGTGCGTCGTCACTTCCCACACTGGAACGCGCGCGATCTGCTGGGTGGCAAGTAATGGCGCAACACGATGAAAACGTGGTGTGGCACGATCATCCGGTAACGCGCGAGGAGCGCGAACAGCAGCACGGCCATCAAGGCGTGGTGCTGTGGTTCACCGGGCTTTCCGGGTCCGGGAAATCCACCGTGGCCGGCGCGCTGGAGCAGGCGCTGCATCGGGCCGGTGTGAACACCTATCTGCTGGATGGCGACAATGTGCGTCACGGTTTGTGCCGTGACCTCGGCTTCAGCGATGACGATCGTAAAGAGAACATTCGTCGCGTCGGCGAAGTGGCGAAACTGATGGTCGATGCCGGTTTAGTAGTGCTGACCGCATTTATCTCGCCACATCGCGCGGAACGCAACATGGTGCGCGATCTGCTGGCTGAAGGGCAGTTTATCGAAGTGTTTGTCGATACGCCGTTGGCCGTGTGCGAAGCGCGCGATCCCAAAGGTTTATACAAAAAAGCCCGTGCCGGTGAGCTGCGCAATTTCACCGGTATCGATAGCGTTTACGAGGCGCCAGACGCCCCGGAAATCCACCTTGATGGCGAACAATTGGTTACAAAACTCGCCGGCCAATTGTTAGACCTGCTGCGTCACCGCGATATCATCAGATCCTGAACCGACAGCGGCAAATCCCTTTGGGTTTGCCGCGCTTAGCGTCAACAGGATCTCTATGCAGAACGTAACGCCCATGCTAGCCCGTAAAGATGAACGCACCCCGGATGAGTCTCGCTCATCACTGCCGGGCGGCGTGTTTGGCTTTCTCTCGTACTGGTGCGCACTGGCGATTCCGTTCATGCTCTACGGCTCCAACACGCTGTTCTTCTTCCTCTACACCTGGCCATTCTTCCTCGCGCTGCTGCCGGTTTCGGTACTGATTGGTATCGTGCTCAGCCTGATGATCCGCACTCACTTATTCTTGAGCGGGATCGCCACGGCGATTGTGGTGGTGTGCTTGTTCTGGCTGCTGTTCTCATTTCTCTCCGGTTGGTAACGCCCAGCTGATGTGCAAACGCATCGGCAGGTTACAAAACTTTACCTGCCGTCTCGCCTCCCACTCTGGCATTATTTGCACGGCTAAACGCCCGTGCGCGGCATTTTCGCCGTCGCAGTGGAGTCCAGCGTCAAGTTATGGGATGATTGGGCCGTTTTTCAGGGGGCGGGGATGGGAAAACTGACGTTACTGCTACTCGTGCTGCTGGGATGGCTTCAATATTCCCTGTGGCTGGGTAAGAACGGTATTCATGACTATACGCGCGTCAACGAAGACGTCGCGACACAACAGGCGAATAACGCCAAGCTTAAAGCGCGTAACGATCAGCTATTCGCCGAAATTGACGATCTCAATGGCGGCTCTGAAGCGATCGAAGAACGCGCACGTAATGAACTGGGCATGATTAAGCCCGGTGAGACTTTCTATCGTCTGGTGCCAGACCAGAACAAACGTAACGCGCAACAAGCTGCGCAAAATCAACAACGATAAGCCATGAACAAGCGCCCGATCCTTGCGGATGTGATTGCCGTGGTGCCCGCCGCAGGTGTGGGCAGCCGAATGCAGGCTGCCTGCCCAAAACAGTATCTGACCATTGGTCAATTCACCCTTCTTGAACACAGCGTCGCACGTCTGCTGGCACATCCTGCGGTAAAACAGGTGATTGTGCCGGTCAGCAATGATGATGGCTGGTTCGATTCACTGCCGCTGGCGCAGGATTCCCGTATTCTCCGCGTGACCGGTGGCGACACGCGCGCCGAATCGGTGCTGGCGGGCTTAAACGCCATTCACCACAGCGAATGGGTGCTGGTGCATGACGCCGCGCGTCCTTGCCTGCATCCGGACGATTTAGCACGCCTGCTGGCGGTACGTGAGTACAGCAAGGTTGGCGGAATTCTGGCGGCGCCGGTGCGCGACACCATGAAACGCGCCGAACCGGGCAAAACCGCCATCGCCCACACCGTTGAACGCGAGGATTTATGGCACGCGTTAACGCCGCAATTTTTCCCGCATCAACTGCTCACCGCTTGCCTGACGCGCGCACTCCATGAAGGCGCTACCATTACCGATGAAGCGTCGGCGCTGGAGTATTGCGGTTATCACCCGGAATTGGTGAGTGGACGCAGCGACAATATTAAGGTGACGCGGCCAGAAGATCTGGCGCTGGCGGCCTTCTATCTTACCCAGATTCAGTTACAGGAGAGCGCATGATGCGTATCGGTCACGGTTTTGACGTTCACGCTTTTGGCGGCGAAGGTCCGTTAGTGATTGGCGGGGTGCGTATTCCCTTCGAACACGGTTTTATTGCCCATTCTGATGGTGATGTGGCGCTGCATGCGTTGACGGATGCATTGCTCGGCGCGGTGGCGATGGGCGATATCGGCAAGTTGTTCCCGGATACCGATCCGGCGTTTAAAGGCGCTGACAGCCGCGGTTTGCTGCGCGAAGCCTGGCGTCGGATTCAGCTGAAAGGCTATCGCATCGGTAACGTCGATGTGACCATCATTGCGCAGGCACCGAAAATGTTGCCGCATGTGCCGCAGATGCGCGTCAATATCGCCGAAGATCTCGGTTGCCATATGGATGACGTCAACGTCAAAGCCACCACCACCGAAAAGCTGGGCTTTACCGGGCGTGGCGAAGGCATTGCCTGTGAAGCGGTTGCGCTGCTGATAAAGGCCGATCAGGCATGAGTGAACTGCATTACCTGCACGGCGTGCCGACTGCCACCGGCGTCATCAAAGCCAATCCCGAAGATTTCGTGGTGATTGAAGATCTTGGCTATCCCTATGATGGCGAAGGTGAACAGCTGTTGGTGCGCATCCGTAAAATTGGCTGCAATACGCGCTTTGTCGCTGAAGCCATCGCCAAATTTCTCGGCGTGCCGGTGCGTGACCTTAGCTATGCCGGCATGAAAGATCGTCATGCAGTCACCGAGCAAACGCTGTGTTTCCGCGTGCCCGGCAATGGTATGCCGAATCTGGCGGGATTCCAGCTGGAAGGCGTTGAAATCCTGCAGGTGATTCGCCACAAACGCAAACTGCGTACCGGCGCGCTGGCGGGCAATGCGTTCCGCTTAGTGGTGCGTCAGATCTCCGATCGCCGTGAAGTCGACACACGTTTGCAGCAGATTCAACAGCGCGGCGTGCCGAACTACTTTGGTGAGCAGCGCTTTGGTCGCGGCGGCAACAACCTGACGCAGGCGAAACAGTGGGCGAAGGATACATTCCGTCCGCGCGATCGCAATATGAAAGGTTTGCTGTTGTCAGCGACCCGCAGTCATCTGTTTAATCAGGTGACCAGCGCGCGTTTGCAGCGTGATGGCGCTCTGGATGTGGTTCAGGTAGGCGATGCGGTGCAGCTGGCCGGTCGCGGCAGCTGGTTTGTGGCGCAGGCGGAAGAGTTGCCTGACGTACAGCAGCGTGTTGATAATCACCAACTGCGCATCACTGCGCCACTGCCAGGTCGCGGCGATCCGGGTCCACAAGGCGATGCGCTGCTTTTTGAGCAGCAGAGCCTGGCAGGCGCAGAAGAATTGATTACACTGCTTGAGCGCGAGCGCGTTGATGCCGCGCGTCGTGCAATGCTGGTGGTGCCAAAGGATCTGCGCTGGGAATGGTGGGACGATGTGACGCTGGAGATGCAGTTCTGGCTGCCCGCCGGCAGTTTTGCCACCAGCGTGGTGCGTGAGCTTCTCCAACAAGAAGGTAACGATGCGGATATTGCTGAGTAACGATGATGGAATTCATGCGCCGGGAATTCAGACGCTGGCGCGTGCTTTACGTGAGTTTGCCGAGGTGCAGGTTGTCGCGCCCGATCGCAATCGTAGCGGCGCATCAAACTCGCTCACGCTGGAGACGCCGCTGCGTACCTTTACGCACGAAAACGGCGATATCGCGGTGCAGACGGGCACGCCGACCGACTGCGTGTTCCTCGGCGTGAACAAGCTGATGCAGCCGCGGCCCGACATCGTGGTTTCCGGCATCAACGCCGGTCCAAATCTTGGCGACGATGTGATTTACTCCGGTACCGTCGCTGCGGCAATGGAAGGGCGCCATCTTGGCTTGCCTGCGCTCGCTGTTTCACTCAATGGACATCAGCATTACGACACCGCCGCATCCATCACTTGTACGCTGTTACGTGCGCTGTCGCGCGCTCCGCTGCGTACCGGCCGTATTCTTAATATCAACGTGCCTGATTTGCCGTTAGCGGAGATCAAAGGTTTCCGCGTGACCCGCTGCGGCAGCCGCCATCCCGCCGATCAGGTTATCTGCACCGAAGACCCGCGCGGCCAGCCGCTTTACTGGATTGGCCCGCCGGGGCAAAAGCTGGATGCAGGCCCGGATACCGATTTCGCGGCGGTGGATGCGGGCTACGTTTCGTTGACCGCGCTGCATGTGGATTTGACCGCGCATGCGGCACAAGAAGTATTGAGTGACTGGCTAACCCAGGCAGAGGTAAAACTCGCATGGTGAATCGCCGCATCGAAACGCTTTTGGAGCAGCTGCGCGCGCAGGGCATTCATGATGAACACCTGCTGAAAGCCATTGCCGATGTGCCTCGTGAGCGTTTTATCGATGAGGCGTTTGAGCATAAAGCGTGGGAAAACGTTGCGCTGCCGATTGGCAACGGCCAGACCATCTCTCAGCCTTACATGGTGGCGCGCATGACCGCCTTGTTAGAGCTCACGCCGGAATCGCGCGTGCTGGAAATCGGCACCGGCTCTGGCTATCAGACCGCGATTCTGGCGCATCTGGTTAATCATGTTTATTCCGTCGAACGCATCAAGGGCTTGCAGTGGCAGGCTAAGCGTCGCCTCAAGCAACTTGATCTGCATAATATCTCTACCCGGCATGGCGATGGCTGGCAGGGCTGGGCGACGCGTGGTCCGTTTGATGCCATTATCGTGACCGCCGCACCGCCTGAAATTCCGACTTTGCTGATAGCGCAATTAGGTGACGGCGGCAAAATGGTCCTGCCGGTTGGCGAGGATCAGCAGGTGTTGAAGCGTTTGCGTCGTCAGGGCGATGAATTGATTGAAGAAATCATCGAACCCGTGCGCTTTGTGCCGTTGGTTCAGGGCGATCTGGCCTAGGACATCATTACGCAATTCTTCACAACTGTTACATGGCACGGCACAGTTGATATTGTTACTATCCTTGTTTATCAATGCTAAAAACCGTTTTTAACGTTACGCGCAGTGGATAATGCGGTTAACGCCGTTACACATTTATATTCAGGGTTGCCATCACGGGGGATCAGTGAGCATGGGAAGCACAGCATTTCAATTACGCCGTTTGGCGGCACTTTCTTTGGTAGGTTTTTGGCTGGCGGGCTGTAGTTCTGGCGATAATACACAGGCACCCATTAGCCAGATTGGTGGTAATAGCGGCGATAGCGGTATGGCTTCAGCCCCAGGCGGCGGCATGATCTCTTCGCAAAACAGCGCTGTGCCCGCGATGCCACGTGGCGGAATGTTAAGCGGAGGCACACCATCGACACAACCGTCAGGTGGAATGGTAAGTGACAATAACAATGTGGCCACGGAAAATGGTCGCATTGTGTACAATCGCAATTATGGGAATATTCCTAAAGGTAGCTACGGTGGTGAAACCTATACCGTAAAACGTGGCGATACCTTGTTCTACATTGCCTGGATTACCGGCAACGATTTCCGCGATCTGGCACAGCGAAACAACATCGCAGCCCCGTATGGCTTGAACGCCGGGCAAACGCTGCAGGTTGGCAACGGTAACGGCCAGACCATTACCGGCGGAAACGCGATTACTGTAGCCGATGCAACGCAGGGCGGCGTGCCAGTTACACCGAGCCAGACGCAAATTAAATCCACCCCTGTTGCACAGCAACCTGTTATTACGTATTCTGATGATTCGGGTAATTCGTCGGGTAGCAAATTGCTGCCGTCGAAAGGAGCAAATAATGTGGCAACGACCACAGCTCCGGTTGTCGCACCACCTACAGTCAGCAGCACGACTAATAGCACAACTCCAGTGGGAAGCTGGCGTTGGCCGACTGATGGGAAGATCATCGATAACTTCTCCGCTGCGGAAGGCGGAAATAAAGGGGTCGATATCGCCGGTTCGCGTGGACAACCTGTTGTCGCCACAGCTTCGGGAAGAGTGGTGTACGCAGGCAACGCGCTCCGTGGGTACGGTAATTTAATCATCATCAAACACAATGATGACTACCTGAGCGCCTACGCCCACAACGACTCTATGCTGGTCCGGGAACAACAGGAAGTTAAGGCGGGGCAAAAAATCGCTACTATGGGTAGCACCGGTACCAGTTCAGTACGATTGCACTTTGAAATTCGTTACAAGGGGAAATCCGTAAACCCGTTGCGTTATTTACCGCAGCGATAATCCGGCAGAACCTTGGTTCTGCCCTTGGATCACGGGTAGGAGCCGCTAATGAACCAGAATACGCTGAAAGTTAACGATTTACATGAAGATGCGGAATTCGAGGAAAACAACGGAGCTGAGGTTTTTGATGAGAAGGCTCTCGTTGAGAACGAACCTGGTGATAACAACGACGTAGCGGAAGAAGAGCTGTTGTCACAGGGTGCGACGCAACGCGTTTTGGATGCGACGCAGCTTTACCTCGGAGAGATTGGTTATTCACCGCTGCTGACGGCAGAAGAAGAAGTCTTCTTTGCGCGCCGTGCACTGCGGGGTGACATTCCATCTCGCCGCCGCATGATTGAAAGTAACTTACGCTTGGTAGTAAAGATTGCCCGTCGTTATAGCAATCGTGGTCTGGCGCTGCTGGATCTGATTGAAGAGGGTAATCTCGGCTTGATTCGCGCCGTAGAGAAGTTTGACCCAGAACGTGGGTTCCGTTTCTCAACTTACGCCACGTGGTGGATTCGTCAGACAATTGAACGGGCGATTATGAATCAAACCCGTACCATCCGTCTGCCAATTCACATCGTTAAAGAGTTAAATGTTTACCTGCGTACCGCGCGTGAACTTTCGCACAAGCTTGATCATGAGCCAAGTGCTGAAGAGATTGCCGAGCAGCTAGACAAGCCTGTTGACGACGTGAGCCGTATGCTGCGTCTCAATGAGCGCATTACCTCGGTCGATACACCTTTGGGTGGCGATTCCGAAAAAGCGCTGCTGGATATCCTGGCCGATGAGAAAGACAACGGTCCGGAAGACACCACGCAAGACGATGATATGAAACAGAGCATCGTTAAGTGGTTGTTTGAACTGAATGCCAAGCAGCGTGAAGTGCTGGCGCGTCGTTTCGGCCTGTTAGGCTACGAAGCGGCAACGCTTGAAGATGTCGGTCGTGAAATCGGGTTGACCCGTGAACGCGTACGTCAGATTCAGGTGGAAGGACTGCGTCGTCTGCGTGAGATTCTGCAGACGCAAGGTTTGAACATCGAAGCACTGTTTCGTGAATAACAGAATACGTGGTTAATACAAGAAGCGGTGGTGAAAACCACCGCTTTTTTATTGGTTAAAATATGCAGACAGCACTTGTTAATTCATCGAAGTAAAATCTTTTAACGCTATCACTTAAATCCTCACCTAAATAGATAAACGTAAACTAAATCCATTAGATGTTAATTAAACATCTAATAAATGCTCAATTTATCTTGCTCTCATTTAGAGAATTGTAATGTTGCGCACGACTTTCTTTGCAATTTTGCCTTATTTCCTTTCTCCGTGTCACTCTGATAAAAGTTTTTAACACAGTGCTATGCCATTTTCTTGCTCGCTGTATCACCAGGATATTCAAGCAATGAATAACTAAAAGGGAGTGAGAAAAACAATGCGTGTGCAAAGCAGCAGTACAAAGTCACAATACTCCAGAGTGGTTTTCGGAATGCCAATATCTCTGCTATGGGGATATATTGCGATGGCCACCTTCATGACCGGCGATGGCATCGAACTGGCTCATCTCTCCCGATATCTCTACGATCTCGGCTATGGAGAAAAACAAGTTTCATTAGTTTTCACCGCTTATGCGTTAACGGCCGCAGTTTCAAGTTGGCTTTCCGGTGCCGTCAGTGAAATTTATGGTCCGAAGAAAATTATGCTCACCGGCGCTATTTGGTGGATGGTGTTACATGCCGTATTTGTTTATTTTGGCGTAAGTGAAAATAACTTTACCTGGATGTTGGTGAGTTATACGTTGCGCGGCTTCGCTTATCCGCTGTTCTTTTATGGATTCTATGTATTAGTAGTGCAGCGCACGCCTGAGCATCGACTTGCCTCCGCAACCGGCTGGATATGGTCGATGTTTACCATTGGTTATGGCATTACAGCTTCCTTCCTCTCCGGCCTTCTGGTGCCTGAAATTGGGTTCATCAATACGCTTTGGCTTTCACTGCTGTTTGCTGCGGTGGGCGGTGTAATTATATTGCTCATGGTAAAAAATAAGAATGAACATAATCTAAATAGTGACGGCGTCAGTCACAAAGAAAAATTACGCGAAATATCGCGCGGAATAACCTTGATCTTCGAAGACCGCAGTATGTTCTTTGCGCTGATAACACGCATCTTATGTAATGTGGCATTATTTGGCCTGCCGGTATTTATGCCGATCTATTTCACCCGTGAATTAGGATTTTCTACTAAAGAGTGGGCGACTATCTGGGGCGTATTTTTCCTGGTTCAACCAATAACCAATGTGCTTTGGGGCATTATTGGCGATCGTATTGGCTGGATTTTTCAGATGCGCTGGTTTGGTTTCTTCGGATGCACGATTACCACTGCCGCTTTCTATTTTTTACCCTCATTTTTCCCAGGTAATCTGACGTTAGCCATTGTCTGCGCGCTGTTATTAGCCTTAACGCTCACCTCCTTTGTGCCAATGGGGGCGATTTTCCCGATGCTGGCGCCGCAGCATAAAGGCGCTGCGGTTTCGGTGCAAAATCTGGGGGGTGGTTTCGGTAATCTAATTGGTCCGGCGGTTGCCGCACTAATGTTCGGCCTGTCATTTGAAATCAAGCACGTGATTATTACTTTCTCCGTTCTCTATTTTGCTGGCGGCGTCATGACATTCTTTATTCGTGATCCCCAACCAAAAATAGAGCGTAACGCTCCTTTCAAGACCACGGCCAGCGAATCCGAATAAATACCCCCAATGAAAAGGACCACAATATGACAACACCATTTTCACTGCAAAATAAGGTCGCCATCGTCACCGGCGCCGCATCGGGAATTGGTTACGCCATTGCCCGCTGTTTAAGTGCTGCGGGTGCTCAAGTGGCGATGATCGATCGCGCAGAAGAGGTAAAAACGGTTGCCAGCAAGATGGACAACCCTGCGCGAGGTTACGTTTTCGATCTGGCTAATGTCGAAGCGCTTGGCGAACTGGTTGAGCAGATTCACCATGATTTTGGCCGCATTGACATCCTGGTCAATAACGCCGGTATTGGCATGCTGGAATCCGTGGGCGAAGTGCAACTCGCCAGCTGGAATACCACGATGTTGATTAACATGACCGCGCCATTCTTCCTCGCTCAGCATTGTGCTCGATATATGAAAGAACACGGTTTTGGCCGCCTGATTAACATCGCCTCACAGGCCAGCGTCATTGCACTCAATGAGCACGCGGCATATTGCACCAGCAAATCAGGTATGGTGTCTTTCACGCGGGTGTTGGCAGCGGAGTTGGGGCCGTTTGGTATTACCGCTAATGCCATTTCACCAACGGTGGTTGAGACGGAATTAGGTAAGCGTTACTGGCATGGGGAGCGAGCGGAGCAGATGAAATCAAAAATCCCATCACGACGTTTTGCCACACCTGACGAAGTCGCGAGTACGGTGCTGTATCTCAGCAGCAATGAAGCGGCAATGGTCAATGGCGAGAATTTAGTGATCGATGGGGGATATAGTGTGATTTAAAGCCGGGCGAGTTGATTAGTATGAGCCCGCTGAAATTGCTTAACACCAGGGAATTGTAAGAAAGAAAAAATGGCCCGCACAGAACGTTGCTTCTGGGCGGGCGAATAACTACACCAGCGTTTTCAAGCGATAGATCCATTCCAGCGCTTGCTTCGGCGTTAAGCTGTCTGGGTCCAGTGCCTCAAGCGCATCAACCGCCGGTGAGGTTTCTGCCACCAGCAACTGCATTTGCGAACCTTCCACTGTGGATGCGGCGGAGCTGCCAGATAACGCTTCCAGCTCCTTCAGCTTGTTACGCGCGCGCTTAATCACTTCCTTCGGCACGCCCGCCAGCGCCGCCACCGCGAGACCATAACTTTTGCTTGCAGCACCATCCTGCACGCTGTGCATAAAGGCGATGGTGTCTCCGTGTTCGACCGCATCCAGATGCACATTCACGACACCTTCCATTTTTTCCGGCAGCGTGGTCAGCTCGAAATAGTGCGTGGCAAACAGCGTCATGGCCTTAATGCGATTCGCTAAACTTTCAGCGCAGGCCCATGCCAGCGACAAACCATCATAAGTTGAGGTGCCGCGCCCGATTTCATCCATCAGTACCAGACTGTTTTCGGTAGCGTTATGCAGAATGTTGGCGGTTTCCGTCATCTCCACCATAAAGGTCGAGCGTCCGGAAGCCAGATCATCAGCAGCCCCGACGCGCGTGAAAATGCGATCGATAGGGCCGATGACGGTCTCCTCTGCTGGCACATAGCTGCCTATCCACGCCATCAGCGCGATCAACGCTGTCTGGCGCATGTAGGTACTTTTACCACCCATATTGGGGCCGGTAATGATCAGCATGCGACGCTGCGGTGAGAGTGACAGCGGATTCGCGATAAACGGCTCTTTCAATACCTGCTCGACCACCGGATGGCGGCCTGCAGTAATACGGATGCCGGCTTTTTCTTGCAGCACCGGGCGGCAATAATTCAGCGTCCATGCACGTTCGGCCAGGTTTGCTAGCACGTCCAGCTCAGAGAGAGCAGCCGCACTGATTTGCAGGGCTTCAAGATGCGGTAGCAAGCGGTCAAACAGCTCATCGTAGAGACCTTTCTCCAGCGCCAGCGCTTTGCCTTTCGACGTCAGAACCTTATCTTCATACTCTTTTAGTTCAGGGATGATATAGCGTTCAGCATTCTTCAGCGTCTGGCGGCGAACGTAATGAATCGGCACCAGATGGCTTTGACCACGGCTGACCTGAATGTAGTAGCCGTGAATCGCGTTAAAGCCGACTTTCAGCGTATCCAGCCCGAGTTTCTCGCGCTCACGGATTTCCAGACGATCAAGATAATCGGTGGCGCCATCAGCCAGTGCACGCCATTCGTCGAGTTCAGCGTTGTATCCCGGAGCGATCACGCCACCGTCGCGCACCAGCACCGGTGGCGATTCAATGATCGCCTGTTCCAGCAACTCACGTAGTTCGGTAAATTCGCCCATCTGAGATCGCAGATTAATTAACTGCGTGGCTTCAACGCCTTCAAGTTGTTGATTTAACGCTGGCAACTGCTGGAAGGCATGGCGCATACGTGCCAAATCGCGTGGGCGCGCGGTGCGCAGTGCCAGTCGCGCCAGAATACGCTCCAGATCGCCCACCTGGCGCAGCACCGGCTGCAGCTCCTGACTAAGCGATTGCAGTTCTGCGATAGACTCCTGACGCCGAGCAATGGTCGTGACATCGCGCAGCGGCATATGCAGCCAGCGTTTCAGCATACGGCTGCCCATCGGCGTGACGGTTTTATCCAGTATCGCCGCCAGTGTGTTCTCGATGCCGCCGGCCAGGTTTTGCGTTATCTCCAGGTTGCGGCGCGTAGCAGCATCCATGATCACGCTATCCTGCTGACGCTCCATGCTCAGCGAGCGAATGTGCGGTAACGACGTGCGCTGCGTGTCTTTAACATATTGCAGCAGACATCCTGCAGCGCGTAGCGCCAGATGCGCCTGCTCAACGCCAAAACCACTTAAGTCGCGGGTGCCAAATTGCAGATTGAGCTGCTGGCGCGCCGTATCGATTTCATATTCCCACAGCGGGCGGCGACGCAGGCCACGGCGTTGATCGATCAACGTCATTGCCTGGAAATCTTCGGGATAGAGCAGTTCAGCCGGATTGGTGCGCTGCAGTTCTGCTGCCATCGTCTCCAGATCGCCGGGTTCACTCAGGCGGAAGCGACCAGAACTGATGTCCAGTGTTGCATAACCAAAACCGCGCTGGCTCTGGAAGATGGCGGCGAGCAGGTTATCCTGGCGCTCTTGCAGCAACGCTTCATCGCTGATGGTGCCGGGTGTAACGATGCGCACCACTTTTCGCTCAACCGGGCCTTTGCTCAAGGCTGGGTCGCCAATCTGCTCACAGATCGCCACCGATTCGCCGAGCTGGACCAGTTTCGCCAGATAGCCTTCAACCGCATGGTAAGGCACGCCCGCCATCGGAATCGGTTCCCCAGCAGAGGCGCCGCGTTTGGTCAGAGAGATCTCCAGTAGTTGCGAGGCGCGTTTCGCGTCATCGTAAAACAGCTCGTAAAAATCGCCCATGCGATAAAACAGCAGGATGTCAGGATGATCGGCCTTCAGGCGCAGGTATTGCTGCATCATCGGCGTATGGCCACTAAAGTCCATTTGCTCTGCTCCTTTCATCTCATTCTCACTCAACATTCATTCTTTTAATTACCTGAGGCTGGGTCAATGCAGCCCGGAAGTGTCGTTATCACGTGGACGGATAACGAAAGCGGGATATTACCATTTTTGCCGCGTAACCTTCATCCGCCTGCGGGGCTTTATGGCTGCCGACCTTAACAAATTGCCGCAAACGGTAAAAAGCAAAATTTAATGAAAAAGGTAAAGTGTGGAGCGGTTTCGCAAATTCGCGTTGCAACCGGCTGAACGGGCGGGAAACGGCTAAATTTTAAGATATTGCTCTGTATGTCACCCCGATGAACGATTACCATGAGTGCTTCCGGTTTCACCTGGCTTATGGATATCCAATGCGTTTTAAGGTTGCTCTTCTTCCGCTTATTACTCTGCTTGCTGCCTGCAGCAGTAAGCCCGCATCCCATCAGCAGCCCGCCGTTGTGCCTGCACCGAAAGGCGGTTTTTTGCTGGAACCTTCGCACGCGGTTCAACCGATGTTTGGCGATTTTGCGGGTAACCCCGCCGCTGAACAGTTCATTGATCAAATGGTGGCAAAACACGGTTTTAACCGTGAACAGTTGCATGCGGTTATCGGCCAGGCGAAGCGTCTGGATTACGTGCTGCGTTTGATGGATCAGCAAGCCCCGAGCTATACGCCGCCAACCGGACCGAATGGCGCGTGGATTCGCTATCGCAACAAGTTTATTACGCCGGATAACGTGCAGAACGGCGTGGCATTCTGGAATCAGTATCAGGATGCGCTACAGCGTGCGCAGCAGGTTTACGGCGTGCCGCCGGAAATCATTGTCGGCATTATCGGCGTTGAAACGCGCTGGGGCAGGGTAATGGGCAAGACGCGCTTGCTGGATGCGCTGGCAACCTTGTCATTTAGCTATCCGCGTCGTGCAGCTTACTTCAGCGGTGAGCTGGAGACCTTCCTGCTGATGGCGCGCACAGAGCAAGACGATCCGCTGGATCTGCGCGGCTCCTTTGCCGGTGCTATGGGTTATGGACAGTTCATGCCATCCTCTTATAAGCAATACGCAGTCGATTTTAATGGCGATGGTCATATCAACCTTTGGGATCCGGTTGATGCGATTGGCAGCGTAGCCAACTACTTCAAAGAACACGGCTGGCGTGCGGGCGAGAACGTTGCGGTGCCAGCCAGCGGGCAGGCTCCGGCATTGGAGAATGGCTTTAAAACTAAGTACCCGGTCAGCACCTTAGCCGCGAGTGGGTTAACGCCACAGGGATCGCTGGACGGCAATACTCAGGTCAGTCTGCTGCGTTTGGATCTCGGCACCAGCTATCAATATTGGTATGGCCTGCCGAATTTCTACGCCATTACGCGCTACAACCACAGCACCCACTATGCAATGGCGGTGTGGCAGTTGGGTGAAGCCGTCGCTAAAGCACGTCAGGGCAGCCTGTTTTAATGCTGTCCATATAAAGTGTGAGGGTATAAGATGGCGCCCCTTTTGCGGTGCCATCTTCACCGCATCCGACTTCTGAGGAGCGCTTATGAGTACCTTACCTGCCTGTCCTTTATGCCAGGCTGATTACACCTGGCAAGATGGCGAGAACCTGAATTGTCCATCTTGCGGCCATATCTGGACGGCAAGCGCCGATGATGTAGCTGACGGTTTGGTGGTACGCGATGCCAACGGCAACCTGTTAGCGGATGGCGACAGCGTGACTGTCGTTAAAGATCTTAAGGTTAAAGGCAGCTCTTCGACGCTGAAAATTGGTACCAAAGTCAAAAGCATTCGTCTGGTCGAAGGCGATCACAACATTGATTGCAAAATTGATGGTTTTGGCCAGATGAAACTCAAATCTGAGTTCGTCAAAAAGAACTAATTATGGGACGGCTTTGCGCCGTCCTGTTTGTTTCAACTCAGTAAACGATCCACTTCCTCGCACTGTTCCACTGTTAGCTCGCCACCATAATTGCGCGAGTCGCTGCGCATTGAATCAAATCGACGTGCAACAGCCGTTTTTATGGTGGTAACAAAATCATCGCCGATAGTGTAAATCGCCATCAGTTTACCAATACGTTGTTGAATCTCACTGAGCTGCGCTACATCGCCCGCCCGCCAGGCCTGCATCGCACGGGCAAATAGCTCCGGTACAATATTGTTCAAGCCGGAAATCACACCTGAACCGCCAGCCAGTAGATTGGGCAACAGATATTCGTCATAGCCGGAAAGCACGGTGAAATCGCTGCGCACCTGCTTCGTTTCTTCAATCATTGCGCGATTGTGCGACAAGCAATCCATGGTGTCTTTGATGCCGATAAAGTTGGGCAGCTCTGCCGCCAGTTCTGCGACCAGCGCCGGCGTTAAATCGCAGCCGGTTCGTGCGGGGAAATTGTAGGCGAACCACTTGCCGCCCAGCTGTGCATCCAGCGCTTTGAAATAGCTCAGCAGCTGTTTCTGTGTCTGCCCGTAATAGTAAGGAGGCAGCACCATCACAGCATCAAATCCGTTTTGCCAGGCCGCATCTGCCAGTTGCAGCATGTCCGCAATACAGGTGCTGGAGACATTTGCCACCATGGTCAGTGGTGAGAGTTGGCGCGCCTCGCGAATCATTAACAGGCGCTCCTGCTGCGAGAGCGATGCAAATTCGCCAATGCTGCCCATCAGCAGCAAGGTATCAATGCCTGATTGGCTAAGGCGCGCAAAATGGCGTCCTAGCGCATCAATATCCAGATTATTGTTGCTATCAAAGGGAGTTACTGACGGACACCATACGCCGGGCAATGCGGGTTGTGCAGACATATCAAGCTCCTTATTTGGAAAATGAAACATCGTTTTAACTTAATGGCATCTGCGCTGGCTAACCAGCTAGCGAGGGTAAAAAGGTGAGATATCGCACTTTTCTCTTTCTATAAAGGCGGGAAAAGCAGGTAGTGTTTAGCCCCTCAGCCAAGACAGGAGCATTGCCATGCAAGACTGGAATCCACAGCTGTATCGCCAATTCGAATCAGAGCGAACCCGCCCGGCGCGCGAGCTATTGGAGCGCATTCCGCTCGATGATGTGCGCTTTGCCACCGATCTTGGTTGCGGACCCGGCAACAGCACCGAGCTACTGGCACAAGCCTGGCCGGAGGCGAAGATAACCGGAATTGACAGTTCTGCCGCAATGTTAGAGCAGGCGCGCGAACGTCTCCCCAATTGCCATTTCCTGCAGGCCGATATTCGTCGCTGGCAGGCCGAACAGCCGCAGCAGGTCATCTATGCTAACGCCTCGCTGCAGTGGTTGACCGAGCATCACACCTTGCTGCCGCATCTGGTTGATCAATTGGGCATCGGTGGCGCGTTAGCGATTCAGATGCCCGATAATCTTGAAGAACCGTCACACCGTTTGATGCGTGAAGTGGCGGCGAATGAAAAATGGCAGGCGCTGATTTCGCCACAAGCGGCGGATCGCAAACGCCTGCTAACCACCTATTGCTATTACGATCTGCTGACCGATGCGGGTTGCCAGGTTGATATCTGGCGCACTACTTATTATCACCCGATGGCAGATGCGCAGGGCATCATTACCTGGTTGCGTGCCACCGGGCTGCGTCCTTTCCTCGCGGGGCTGGATGAAACGCAGCAGGCAGCATTTCTTCATGATTATCATCAGGCCCTCATTCCGGCTTACCCCGCACGCAGTAACGGCAAGGTTTTGTTAGCCTTCCCGCGTCTGTTTATGGTTGCAGTGAAAACTGGCTAAGGTATCTGGAAGCCACTGCGCAGAAATGATGGCTGAAGGTTGAAAAGGGCTTTTCAGCGCACCATTTACTGCTAACGTGAAGCGCCACAACGGGAGAAGGCGATGAACGATGAACAGTTACAGCAGCTAAGCCACCGCATTGGCGAAAAGCTGAAAAGACGTCAGGCCACGGTGACTGCTGCAGAATCCTGCACCGGCGGCTGGATTGCGAAAGTATTTACTGATATCAGCGGCAGCTCTGCCTGGTTTGAGCGCGGTTTCGTCACTTACAGCAATGAAGCTAAGCAGCAGATGGTCGGCGTACAGGAGACAACGCTGCAGCAGCATGGCGCCGTAAGTGAACAGACGGTGCGTGAGATGGCTAACGGTGCGGCTAAAGCGGCAGCGGCAGAATACGCCATCGCTGTAAGCGGCATTGCCGGTCCGGAAGGTGGCACGCCCGATAAACCGGTGGGCACCGTGTGGTTTGCGATTGTGGGTCCAGAGGGGCGCGTACTAGCGCAGCGGCAGATCTTTGCTGGCGACCGTGATGCGGTACGCCGTCAGTCAGTGGCTTGGGCGCTGCAAACGCTGCTTGATGAATTTCTGATAAATTAAAACTTGATACTGTATGACCATACAGTATAATTAGCGGCAACAGAACGAGCGACATACTTGATGTCGACTCACCCAGCATGATTAGGAGTGGAAATGGCGATCGACGAGAACAAACAGAAGGCTTTAGCTGCCGCACTGGGCCAGATTGAGAAGCAATTTGGTAAAGGCTCCATCATGCGCTTGGGTGAAGACCGCTCAATGGATGTCGAAACCATCTCTACCGGTTCACTGTCACTGGATATCGCGCTGGGCGCGGGTGGCTTGCCGATGGGCCGTATCGTTGAGATTTACGGACCGGAATCTTCCGGTAAAACCACGCTGACGCTGCAGGTTATTGCTTCTGCACAGCGCAAAGGTAAAACCTGTGCCTTTATCGATGCTGAGCACGCACTGGATCCGGTGTACGCGAAAAAACTGGGCGTTGATATTGATAACCTGCTGTGTTCACAGCCGGATACCGGTGAGCAAGCGCTGGAGATCTGTGATGCGCTGGCGCGTTCAGGCGCGGTTGACGTCATCATCGTCGACTCCGTGGCGGCGCTGACGCCGAAAGCGGAAATCGAAGGCGAGATTGGCGATTCGCACATGGGTCTGGCCGCTCGTATGATGAGCCAGGCAATGCGTAAGCTGGCGGGTAACCTGAAGCAGTCCAACACGCTGCTGATTTTCATCAACCAGATTCGTATGAAGATTGGTGTGATGTTCGGTAACCCAGAAACCACAACCGGCGGTAACGCGCTGAAATTCTACGCTTCTGTTCGTCTGGATATCCGCCGTATCGGTGCGATTAAAGAGGGCGACGAAGTGGTAGGTAGCGAAACCCGCGTGAAAGTCGTGAAGAACAAAGTTGCGGCACCGTTTAAGCAGGCTGAATTCCAAATCATGTACGGCGAAGGTATCAACACCTTTGGCGAGCTGGTGGATCTTGGCGTGAAGCACAAACTGGTTGAGAAAGCCGGCGCGTGGTACAGCTACAACGGTGAGAAGATTGGTCAGGGTAAAGCTAACTCCACCAACTTCCTTAAAGAGAACCCGGCGATTGCGAATGAAATCGACAAGAAGCTGCGTGACTTACTGCTAAGTGGTGATGTCGCCGCCGCAGACACCGCGAAAATCTCCGCGGATGATCGCGAAGAAGCCAGCGAAACCAACGAAGATTTCTAAAATATTAACGGGAGCAGAAATGCTCCCGTTTTGCTTTTTCCCGCCAGCGCTTTTCCTCTCTGCCTTCTTGCTTTACTCTGCGACCCTGCACGACTGTTAGAACAAGGTTGATCCTATGTCATCATCACCATCTGCGGCACCGGTGCCAACATATTCCCGTTTACTCGACCGCGCTATGCGCATCCTTTCGCAGCGCGATCATAGCCGAGAAGAGCTGAAGCGTAAGTTGCAGCTATCTTCCCAACGTGCAGCCTATCTGCAGCAGCAGGAAAACACGCCAATCCCCGGCGAGTTACTGGAAAAAGTACTCGACTGGTGTCAGGAGAGCGGTTGGCTCAACGATGAGCGCTTTACCGAGCGCTTTATTCAGAGCCGTGCGCGTAAGGGATATGGGCCACAGCGCGTGCGGATGGAGTTGCAGCAAAAAGGCATTGGGCGCGATGAGATCAATCAAGCGCTGTTCGATACCGAAGTGGACTGGAGCCAGTGCGCAGCCGATCTTGCCAAACGCAAATTTGGCGAACCCTTGCCGCAAACCTGGGCCGAGAAAAGCAAGGTTCAGCGTTTTTTGATGTCGAAAGGCTTTATGATGGAAGATATTCAGGCTGTTTTCAGAAATAGTGACGACTGAAAGGCGATGTGATTTTACTTCCCACTGAAGAAAATTTATCTTATTCCCACTTTTTGTTCCTCAGTCAGCGGCAGGCCGGATGGATAGGGTTTGCCAGCGAAAGGGAACGTTCGTTAGCGTGATTCCAGGAATTTTATGAGCAAGAGCACTGCTGAGATCCGTCAAGCGTTTCTCGACTTTTTTCATAGCAAGGGACATCAGGTTGTAGCCAGCAGCTCCCTCGTACCGAACAACGACCCGACTTTACTGTTTACAAATGCCGGGATGGTCCAGTTTAAAGACGTTTTCCTCGGTCAGGATAAGCGCGACTACGCGCGTGCAACGACGTCTCAGCGTTGTGTGCGTGCCGGCGGCAAGCATAACGACCTCGAAAACGTGGGCTACACGGCACGTCACCATACCTTCTTTGAAATGTTGGGCAACTTCAGCTTTGGCGATTACTTCAAGAAAGAAGCGATCGCTTATGCATGGGAACTGCTGACGGGTGAGCAGTGGTTTAAGCTGCCTAAAGAGCGCCTGTGGGTGACCGTCTATGAAACAGACGATGAAGCCTTCGAAATCTGGGCTAACGATATTGGTGTGCCGCGTGAGCGCATTATCCGTATCGGTGACAACAAAGGCAGCGCCTACGCATCAGATAACTTCTGGCAGATGGGCGACACCGGTCCTTGCGGTCCATGCACCGAAATTTTCTTCGATCACGGTGATCATATCTGGGGTGGCCCGCCGGGCAGCCCGGAAGAAGATGGCGATCGTTACATTGAGATCTGGAACATCGTCTTCATGCAGTTCAACCGTCAGGCCGACGGCACCATGGATCCGCTGCCGAAACCGTCAGTGGATACCGGCATGGGTCTGGAGCGTATTGCTGCGGTGTTGCAGCACGTTAACTCCAACTATGAAATCGATCTGTTTGCCAAATTGATCAAATCAGTTGCGCAGGTAACGGGCGCAACCGATCTGGATAACAAGTCGCTGCGCGTTATCGCTGACCATATTCGCTCTTGTGCCTTCCTGATCGCTGATGGCGTAATCCCATCGAACGAAAACCGCGGCTATGTATTGCGTCGCATCATTCGTCGCGCGGTGCGTCATGGCAATATGCTGGGTGCGAAAGAAGCCTTCTTCTACAAGCTGGTTGCGCCACTGATTGAGGTGATGGGTGCTGCAGGCGAAGACCTGAAGCGTCAGCAGAAGCATGTTGAAAACGCGCTGAAGAACGAAGAAGAGCAGTTTGCTAAAACGCTGGAGCGTGGACTCGCGCTGCTGGATGAAGAACTGGCCAAGCTGCAGGGCGATACGCTTGATGGCGAAACGGTGTTCCGTCTGTACGATACCTTCGGTTTCCCGGCGGATTTGACCGCTGACGTGTGCCGTGAGCGCAATCTGAAGATCGATGAAGCGGGTTTTGAAGCCGCGATGGAGCAGCAGCGTCAGCGTGCGCGTGAAGCCAGTGGTTTTGGTGCCGACTATAACAATGTCATTCGCATCGATGCCGCAACCGACTTTAAAGGCTATGACCATCTGGAACTGAACGCGACAGTCGAAGCACTGTTCGTCGACGGTCAGCAAGTTGAGCAGATCAGCGCAGGTCAGGACGCGGTGGTCGTTCTGGACGAAACGCCGTTCTACGGCGAGTCAGGTGGACAGGTTGGCGATACCGGCGTGCTGGCTGGGCAGAATGCTGAATTTAGCGTTCAGGACACGCAGAAGTATGGTAAAGCGATTGGTCATATCGGTAAGCTGAGCAGCGGTCAGTTACGCGTTGGTGACCGTTTGCATGCGCAGGTTGATGAAACGCGTCGCGCACGCATCCGTTTGAATCACTCCGCTACGCACTTGCTGCATGCAGCACTGCGTCAGGTGTTGGGTGATCACGTAGGACAGAAAGGCTCGCTGGTTAACGATAAATATCTGCGTTTCGACTTCTCTCATTTTGAAGCCATGAAACCGCAGGAAATCCGTCAGGTTGAGGATATTGTTAACGCGCAGATTCGCCGTAACCTTGTCGTTGAGACCGAAATCATGGATCTCGATGACGCAAAACAGAAGGGCGCAATGGCGCTGTTTGGTGAGAAATATGATCAGCGCGTACGTGTGCTGACCATGGGTGATTTCTCTACCGAACTCTGTGGTGGTATTCACGCGCTGCGTACCGGTGATATTGGCCTGTTCCGCATTCAGTCTGAATCGGGCACTGCTGCAGGTGTACGCCGCATTGAAGCCGTAACCGGCGAAGGTGCGTTGGCACAAGTGAATGCGCAGAGCCAACAGTTGCTGGATGTGGCGCAATTGGTGAAAGCCAATAGCAGTAACCTGAATGAGAAAGTGCGCGGCCTCGTTGATCACGTCCGCGCGCTGGAAAAAGAGTTGCAGCAACTGCGCGATCAGCAAGCTGCGCAGGAAAGCGCGTCACTAAGCAGTAAGGCGATTGACGTTAAAGGCACGAAGTTGCTGGTCAGTGAACTGAGCAACGTTGAGCCGAAAATGTTGCGTACCATGGTTGACGACCTGAAGAACCAGTTAACGTCTGCCATTATCGTTCTGGCAACGGTTGATGATGGCAAAGTTTCACTGATTGCGGGTGTGACCAAAGATCTCACTGACCGTGTAAAAGCCGGCGAGCTGATTGGCGAACTTGCCTCTCAGGTTGGTGGTAAAGGCGGTGGTCGTCCAGATATGGCTCAGGCCGGCGGTACCAATCCGCAGGCGCTGGCTGGCGCGCTGGCAGGCGTGCAGGAATGGGTAAGTAACCGACTGTAACGTATAAAACTTCGCATTGTGATAAGCGCCAGAAGCCCGTTTTCTGGCGCTTTTTTAACGCGGTGCACACCAGGTAATGACAAAGTCCGGTTGATGTAGTGTATTTCGGCTAAACTAACTATCAGCAGAATGTATTGGCATGGCGAAGCACAATGGTGTATTTGTCATAGGCATTGTTCAGCGTTATATGATGGATACGGCCGGGAGACCGAACAAGCCCGACTCTTTTAATCTTTCAAGGAGCAAAGAATGCTTATTCTAACTCGTCGAGTTGGTGAAACCCTCATGATTGGCGATGAGGTGACTGTAACGGTGCTGGGTGTAAAAGGTAACCAGGTCCGCATTGGGGTTAACGCGCCTAAAGAAGTTTCGGTACATCGCGAAGAGATCTATCAGCGTATTCAAGCCGAAAAAACTCAAGCCTCGAGTTACTAACGGATTCAGCGCCTCGCTCCTGAGCGAGGCGCTACCGGTTTTTCCCCTCCAGTCCCGCACATCTCCCGCTTTCCTTTCTCAATCCCCCAAATCTTTTAACGCCCATTTCTGTTCTCCAGCAGGCTTTCTTTGTTGATAAATCACTCTTTTTGTCGCTAAAGCATCCGAATTGAGTGTCATTTGTGCAATCAAACAAAAGGCTGGAAATAAATGTTTGACTTATAAGTCCGGGAAAGTAATATGTGCGCCACGCAGTGCCGATGAGCAGAAACAAGTTCAGAAGCACGGTTCGGAAGAACGCGTAAGGTGAGGTGGCCGAGAGGCTGAAGGCGCTCCCCTGCTAAGGGAGTATGCGGTCAAAAGCTGCATCCGGGGTTCGAATCCCCGCCTCACCGCCATTTCCGATGCATCCATAGCTCAGCTGGATAGAGTACTCGGCTACGAACCGAGCGGTCGGAGGTTCGAATCCTCCTGGATGCACCATTCGGAATGGTGAAGTAAGAGTGAACGAGCAGTTCCTTTCATGGTGAGTTGTTAGCACCCTGCGTTGTACAAGAATTAACTCGATGCATCCATAGCTCAGCTGGATAGAGTACTCGGCTACGAACCGAGCGGTCGGAGGTTCGAATCCTCCTGGATGCACCATTCTTCGTATCATCCTCAGGTTGTTTCAGTTAGTCCATCGTAAGAAAACCTCAATGCATCCATAGCTCAGCTGGATAGAGTACTCGGCTACGAACCGAGCGGTCGGAGGTTCGAATCCTCCTGGATGCACCATTCCTCTTCAAACTTCTCAAAATTTTCTTCAGCAGTAACTCAATGCATCCATAGCTCAGCTGGATAGAGTACTCGGCTACGAACCGAGCGGTCGGAGGTTCGAATCCTCCTGGGTGCACCATCTCTTCTTCGATACCTTTCTGTTTTTGACTCTCAGTTTCTAAATCCTGCAGCAATCAAATCAACTTGTAAAAAAATCGCTGAATTTACCGGCGTTTATCCACGGCATTGCACTCTGACCTTTTTCTGAAAACGAAAAAAACTAATGCTTTCAAAGCATTTGCGGTTAAGCGCGCCTGGCGACAACCTGAGCGCATTACGCTAAAGTAATGGCTCATTTTGTGGTGCTCGATGGAGTGACAATGTACGACCAATATGACGCCCTGATTTTCGATATGGACGGCACCATTCTGGATACTGAGCCGACACATCGAAAAGCCTGGCAGCAGGTGCTTGGCCGCTATGGTTTCACCATGGATGAAGAAAAAATGGTGGGCTTCAATGGCGCTCCAACCTGGCAACTGGCGCAGTTCATTCTTGAGCAGAACAATGCAACGCACGATCCGCATCTGCTGGCGGCGGAAAAAACCGCTGCACTGAAAGCTATGTTGCTGGATGACGTGCGTCCGCTGCCGTTGATGGACGTGGTAAAGGCTTATCATGGTCGCCGTCCGATGGCGGTGGGCACCGGCAGTGAACACAGCCTGGCAAAAGCCCTACTCGAAGAGTTAGGTGTTTACCACCTGTTTGATGCGGTGGTCGGAGCGGATGACGTACAGCGTCATAAGCCGCAGCCGGATACCTTTTTACGTTGCGCTGAATTAATGGGTATCGCGCCCGAGCGCTGTGTTGTGTTTGAGGATGCTGACTTCGGCGTACAAGCCGCCAAAGCAGCAGGCATGGACGTGGTTGATGTCCGTTTACTGTGAATGAATTTCTGACCTATGGATCGTTATTCGGCAGCAGCTTTCTTAGCGCGACTCTGTTACTAGGAAGCTCGGAAGCGGTGCTGGTTGCACTGCTGATCGCCCAAAAAGGTTCGGTTTATGGATTGTTATTGGCTGCATCAGTGGGAAACACGCTGGGTGGCCTGACCAACATTCTTCTTGGTCGCCTGATGCCGCCAAAAGGGCAAGGGCGATGGCACGACACAGCAATGACGTGGTTACACCGATTAGGACCTGCAGCACTGATTTTTAGCTGGCTGCCGGTAGTGGGCGACTTGCTCTGCGTACTCGCAGGCTGGTTGCGCTTTGCCTGGCTGCCTTCAGTGCTGTTCCTCGCCATTGGTAAAACGCTGCGTTATATCGTTATCGCGACCGCCACATTGCAAACAATGCAATGGTGGCATTGATTCGCACAGATTCGAGGCTACGGCTAACATTATGCTGAACAAAAATAAATTATTAACACAGCGGGAGGTTAACGTGATCCCGGACGTATCTAAGGCACTTTCCTGGCTGGAGGCGCATCCTGACGCGTTAAAGGGTATCGGCCGTGGTATTGAGCGCGAATCATTACGCGTAAAACCCGATGGTCACCTGGCAACCACAGGACATCCTGAGTCACTCGGTTCAGCGCTCAAGCATGATTGGATCACCACCGATTTTGCCGAAACGCTGATGGAGTTCATCACGCCGGTTGATCAGAGCATCGATCGTTCACTGGCGTTTCTGCGCGATATTCACCGCCATGTGGCGCGTGAGTTAGGCGAGGAGCGCTTGTGGCCTTTCAGCATGCCAGGCTTCATTGATGACGTTGATAGCATCGAGCTGGCGCAGTATGGCAGCTCGAACATTGGCAAAATGAAAACGTTGTATCGTCAGGGGCTGAAGAATCGCTATAGCGCGCTGATGCAGATTATCTCTGGCGTGCACTACAACTTCTCGTTGCCGCTGTCGTTTTGGCAGGAGTGGGCGGATGTAAAAGATGCCGAAAGCGGTAAAGAGACCATCTCTGCCGGCTATCTGCGTTTGATTCGCAACTACTATCGTTTCGGCTGGGTCATTCCGTATCTGTTCGGTGCATCGCCAGCGATTTGCTCCTCGTTCCTGCAAGGGCGCGAGAGCAATCTGCCGTTTGAAGGTGATGGCAAGGGTACGCTGTGGCTGCCTCACGCCACCTCACTGCGCCTGAGCGACCTTGGTTATACCAACAAATCGCAGAGCGGTTTGGGTATAACTTTTAACTCGCTGGAAGGTTACGTTGCAGCACTGAAGGCAGCGATTAAAACGCCGTCGGAAGAGTATGCCGCTATGGGCACCAAAGATGCCGATGGCAACTGGCTGCAACTGAACACCAACGTGCTGCAGATTGAAAATGAGCTGTATGCGCCGATTCGTCCGAAACGCGTTACGCGTTCAGGCGAAGCACCCTCTGATGCGCTGCTGCGCGGCGGTATTGAGTATATCGAAGTGCGTTCGCTGGATATCAACCCATTCTCCGCGATTGGCGTAGATGCCGATCAGGCGCGCTTCCTCGATCTGTTCCTGATTTGGTGTACGCTGGCGGATGCGCCAGAAATGAGCGCGGATGAGCTGCTGTGTACGCGTAAAAACTGGAATCGCGTGGTGATGGAAGGGCGTAAGCCTGGCCAGGTCATTGCTGTAGGTTGCAGCGAAAAAGAACATACGCTAGTTGAAGTGGGTAAAGCGCTGTTTGCCGATCTGCGTCGCGTGGCGGAAGTGCTCGACAGCAATCACGGCAACACGCAATATCAACAGGTTTGCGATCAACTGGTGGCATCTTTCGACGATCCTGAGCTAACCTATTCGGCGCGCATCCTGCATGCGATCAAAGAAAACGGTTTGACCGGCGCGGGCGTGGCATTGGCAGAGCAATATCGTCATCTGCTGTGTGAAGAGTCGTTAGAGATTCTGACTGAAGAAGATTTTAGTCGTCAGGCGCTGGAGTCGGTGCAGGCACAAGAGAAGCTGGAACAGAGCGATACGCTGGATTTCGAAAGCTACCTTGCGGGTCGCGAAGGCTAGAAAAGAAAATGGCCACATCAATGTGGCCAAAATAAACATCTCTGTTGTCAGGGATGATGATAACAAATGCGCGTCTTTCATATATTCAGACGCTGGACGAACAGAAAAGTTTCATCGTTTTAAAAAAAATCTCAAAACAGGAGGTGACGTATGCCACTACTGGATAGTTTTACTGTTGATCACACCATCATGGGCGCACCTGCAGTACGCGTAGCAAAAACCATGAAAACTCCGCATGGCGATACCATCACCGTTTTCGACCTGCGTTTTTGCCGTCCGAATATTGAAATTCTGACTGAGCGTGGCATTCATACGCTGGAGCACCTGTTTGCTGGCTTCATGCGTAATCACCTGAATGGTGATGGTGTTGAAATCGTCGACATCTCTCCAATGGGTTGCCGTACCGGCTTCTACATGAGTTTGATTGGTACGCCTGACGAGCAGCGTGTAGCGAAAGCCTGGAAAGGCGCGATGGAAGATGTTCTGAAAGTCAAAGAGCAGGGCCAGATTCCAGAGCTGAACGAATATCAGTGCGGCAGCTACAAGTTGCACTCACTGGATGAAGCGCAGCAGATCGCGCGCAATGTGCTGGCTCACGAGATTGGCGTGAACCGCAACGAAGATTTGAAGTTACCAGCTGAAAAGCTGAAAGAGCTGCACATCTAGTTGAGACACAATGAAAAACGCCGCGATTATCGCGGCGTTTTTGTTTGCAGGCTTCAGGAGCCGATGGAGGATTTTAGTGCGTGGTGCGGCGTGATGCGCACCTGCTTCACCATATTGTCCTGCACATCAAGGATATCGATATCGTAGGCGCCAATCGTAACGCGGGTATCGACCAGCGGAATCTCTTCAAGTGCTTCCAGCAGCATGCCGTTAATGGTGCGCGCATCCTCTTCCGGCAGCGTCCAGTTAAAGGCTTTGTTGATTTCACGCACATTGGCGCTGCCTTCAATCAATACGGAACCATCATTCTGCGGCATCACTTCTTCGGCCAGCGACGGCGACATGGAGGTGGTGAAATCGCCGACGATCTCTTCCAGAATATCTTCGATCGTCACTAAGCCTTTAACATCGCCATATTCATCAACCACCATGCCGACTTTCTTTTTGTTACGCTGAAATTTAACCAGCTGCACGTTAAGCGGCGTGCCTTCCGGCACATAGTAAATTTCATCAGCAGCACGCAGCAGGCGATCTTTGTTGAACTCTTTCTTCTCGGTCATCATGCGCCAGGCTTCACGCACGCGCAGCATGCCAACACAGTCATCCAGTGAATCGCGGAACAGGACGATGCGCCCATGCGGCGAATGACTTAGCTGGCGCTCAATCGATTTCCAGTCATCATTGACGTTGATGCCGACGATCTCATTGCGCGGCACCATGATGTCATCCACGCTGACTTTCTCCAGATCAAGCACCGATAGCAGCATGTCCTGATTACGCCGCGACATCAGCGAGCGCGACTCATGCACAATGGTGCGCAACTCTTCTTTGCTTAACGCCGAACTGATAGAACCGTCGGTTTTAATGCCCACCATGCGCATCAAAATGCGGGTAATGGTATTCAGCAGCCACACCAGCGGCAGCATCACATACTGCAGTGGAGCCAGTAATACGCTGCTGGGATAGGCCACTTTTTCCGGATAGAGCGCCGCGACCGTTTTCGGCAGCACTTCAGCAAATACCAGCACCACAAAAGTCAGAATACCGGTGGCAATCGCAACGCCGGCATCGCCATACAGGCGCATACCGACAATCGTACCGAGTGCGGAAGCGAGAATATTAACGAGGTTGTTGCCGATTAAAACCAGGCTGATCAGGCGGTCGGGACGACGCAGAAGTTTTTCTACCCGACGCGCGCCGCGATTGCCGCTTTTAGCTTTATGGCGCAGTTTGTAACGATTGAGCGTCATCATGCCGGTCTCTGAACCGGAGAAATACGCAGAGACCAGCACCATGATGACCAGCGTAATGATCAGCGTGGTGGTTGAAACGTGTTCCAACACAAAATCCTTAGTGAGAGGTGAGCAGGTGCTGAAGCACGCGACTGCCGAAGTAGGCCATGGTTAGCAGCAATGCGCCGCCACAGTTAAACCACACGACGCGGCGTCCGCGCCAGCCTTCACGATAGTGTCCCCAAAGCAGAACGATGTAGACAAACCAGGCAATGATGGAGAGAACCGCTTTATCCACATTCTCAGCGCTAAACAGGTTATGCATGAAGAGCAAACCGGTGCACAGCACCAGCGTCAACAGCACAACGCCAATCTGCGTGATGTGGAACATTTTGCGCTCAATGCTGAGCAACGGCGGCATATCCTGAGTGAAAGCCAGTTTCTTATTTTTCAACTGGTAATCGATCCACGCCAGCTGCAGCGCATACAGTGCCGCGATGATCAGCGTGGCATAGGCAAACAGCGACAGACCGATGTGAACCATCATGCCCGGCGTGGTTTCCAGATGCGTAATAAAGGCATTGGGCACAAAGGTGGCAAAGGCCAGATTAATCAATGCAAAGCTGTAAACAATCGGCAGCAGCAGCCAGCCACGATTGCGCGAGGCGACAATCGTCATGATGGCGCAGATCAGCAGGCTAACCAGCGAGCCGATATTAAGCAGGCTGAGATTTTGCCCGTTATCAACAGCAAAAATGCGCTGCTGCAGAGCAACGGCGTGCGCAATCAGCGCCACGCAGGCAGAAAGCACAGCAAAACGACGCCAGCCACCGTTGCGTTTAAGCAGGCTGGGAATGATCAATGCAAGGCTGAGGGAGTAGGCGAACAGCGCCACGATCGCGAAAACGAACATAGATCCTTTCAGGTATCGGTCAGATAAGGAAAAAAGCAGTATAGCGCCAGCAGCAGCAGGCTCCAAACGATCTGACGGTCAATTGCAGAGATCGCTTCTTCTTCGTGTTATAATCCGCCGCATTGTGTCGCCTATGGCGGCCTCGCTACGGTTCTAAGTGAGAGAGCATGTTTGATAATTTAACCGATCGTTTGTCGCAAACCCTGCGCAATATCAGCGGCCGCGGAAGGCTGACCGAAGACAACATCAAAGACACGCTGCGTGAAGTACGCATGGCGCTGCTGGAAGCCGACGTTGCGCTGCCGGTCGTGCGTGAATTTATTAATCGCGTGAAAGAGGCCGCCGTTGGCCACGATGTGAACAAAAGCCTGACGCCAGGCCAGGAGTTCATCAAGATCGTGCGCAACGAACTGGTTGCGGCGATGGGCGCTGAAAATAATGCGCTCAATCTGAATGCTCAGCCGCCAGCCGTGGTGCTGATGGCCGGTTTGCAAGGTGCCGGTAAAACCACCAGCGTGGCGAAACTGGGTAAATTCTTGCGCGAGAAGCACAAGAAGAAAGTGCTGGTAGTTTCTGCTGACGTTTATCGCCCTGCGGCGATCAAACAGCTGGAAACTCTGGCTGAGCAGGTCGGCGTGGATTTCTGTCCGTCTGATCTGAGCCAAAAGCCGGTCGATATTGTTCAGAACGCGCTGAAACAAGCCAAAGTGCAATTCTACGATGTGCTGCTGGTGGATACCGCCGGTCGTTTGCACGTCGATGAAGCAATGATGGACGAAATCAAACAGGTACACGCCGCGATCAATCCGGTGGAAACCCTGTTTGTGGTCGATGCTATGACCGGTCAGGATGCCGCGAACACTGCGAAGGCCTTCAACGAAGCGCTGCCGCTGACCGGTGTGATCCTGACTAAAGTCGATGGTGATGCGCGCGGTGGTGCGGCGCTGTCGATTCGTCACATTACCGGCAAGCCAATCAAATTTATGGGGATGGGCGAGAAGACCGAAGCGCTGGAAGCTTTCTATCCAGAGCGTATCGCGTCGCGCATTCTCGGCATGGGCGATGTTCTGTCGCTGATCGAAGATATTGAGAGCAAAGTTGACCGCGATCAGGCGGAGAAACTGGCGAAGAAACTGAAAACCGGCGACGGTTTTGATCTCAACGACTTCCTTGAGCAGTTGAAGCAGATGCGCAACATGGGCGGCATGGCGAGCCTGATGGGCAAACTGCCGGGCATGGGGCAACTGCCTGACAACGTGAAATCGCAGATGGATGATAAAGTGCTGGTTCGCATGGAAGCCATCATCAACTCGATGACGCGTAAAGAGCGTGAGAAGCCAGAAATTATCAAGGGTTCGCGCAAACGTCGTATTGCGCTGGGCTCAGGCATGCAGGTGCAAGACGTCAACCGACTGCTAAAACAGTTCGATGATATGCAGCGCATGATGAAGAAAATGAAGAAAGGCGGCATGGCCAAAATGATGCGTGGCATGAAAGGTATGATGCCGCCTGGATTCCCTGGTCGCTAAGGCGGCCGTCTAAAAGCCGGAAATTTGGCACGCTTAGGTTGCTTTTTGCGCCAAAATGAGTAAAATTTTCGGGCTTTTTATATCGCGCTCGGGCCCCGTTCCTCGATGGGGCCCGAGCGCTTTATTAACTAATGAGGATGTTATGGTAACAATTCGTTTGGCACGTCACGGCGCTAAAAAGCGTCCGTTCTATCAGGTCGTCGTCACTGACAGCCGCAATGCTCGTAACGGTCGTTTCATCGAGCGCGTAGGTTTCTTCAACCCGATCGCTTCTGGTCAGGCTGAAGGTCTGCGTCTGGATCTGGACCGTATTGAGCACTGGGTTGGCCAGGGCGCAACGCTTTCTGATCGCGTTAACGCGCTGATCAAAGAAGCAAAGAAAGCAGCTTAATCTGTCACGGTGGTGAGCATGAGCATTAAACCTGCCGGGCAGCCTCCCGTTAACCCGATTGTATTGGGAAAAATGGGCGCGGCTTACGGAATTCGGGGTTGGCTCAAAGTGTTTTCCTCCACTGAAGACGCTGAAAGCATCTTCGACTACCAACCTTGGTTCATCCAGCGCGCCGGTAAATGGCAGCAGGTCGAACTCGAGGGCTGGAAGCACCACAATCAGGACCTGATCATCAAAGTCAAAGGCATTGACGATCGGGATGCTGCGGCACAGTTGACCAATTGCGAAATTACGGTCGACTCCACGCGGCTGCCAGCGCTGGAAGCAGGCGATTACTACTGGAAAGACCTTATGGGTATGAAAGTAGTGAACCTCGAAGGCTACGAGATGGGCAAAGTCATTGATTTGATGGAAACCGGCTCGAACGACGTTCTCGTCGTTAAGGCAAACCTGAAGGATGCATTCGGTGCGCAAGAGCGGTTAATCCCGTTTCTTGATGAACAGGTTATCAAGAAAGTCGATCTCTCTACTGGCCTTATTGAAGTAGATTGGGATCCTGGTTTTTGATCTCCGGACAATCCGGTAACGTAACGGCGAACGCGATGTGGATTGGTGTTATTAGCCTGTTTCCAGAGATGTTTCGCGCTATTACCGAGTACGGGGTAACTGGCCGGGCAGTAAAAAATGGCCTGCTCGACATTCAAAGCTGGAGTCCTCGTGACTTCACGCATGACCGGCACCGTACCGTGGACGACCGTCCTTACGGCGGCGGACCGGGAATGTTGATGATGGTGCAACCCTTACGGGACGCCATCTCCGCAGCGAAAGCAGCGGCGGGAGAAGGTGCTAAGGTGATTTATCTTTCACCTCAGGGACGCAAACTGGACCAACAGGGCGTTTGCGAACTGGCGACCCATCAGAAGTTGATTCTGGTGTGTGGTCGCTACGAAGGGATAGATGAGCGCGTGATTCACACTGAGATTGATGAAGAATGGTCAATCGGTGATTACGTTCTCAGTGGCGGTGAGCTGCCAGCCATGACGTTGATTGACTCGGTCGCCCGGTTTATACCCGGCGTACTGGGAAAACAGGCGTCAGCCGATGAGGATTCGTTCTCGGATGGTTTGCTGGATTGCCCGCACTACACCCGACCTGAAGTGTTAGAAGGGATGGAAGTTCCGCCAGTTTTACTGTCGGGCAACCATGCCGATATTCGCCGCTGGCGCCTGAAACAGTCGTTGGGCCGTACCTGGCTAAGAAGACCTGAACTTCTGGAAAACCTGGCTCTGACTGAAGAGCAAGCACGGTTGCTAAATGAGTTCCAGCGTGAACATCAGCAGCAACAAAACGATGAGGCGGGAGAGTAATCTTCCCTCACTATCAGTTTACCCAGGATAAGAGATTTAATTATGAGCAACATTATCAAGCAACTTGAACAAGAGCAGATGAAGCAGGACGTACCTTCATTCCGTCCGGGTGATTCCGTGGAAGTGAAAGTATGGGTCGTAGAAGGTTCTAAGAAGCGTCTGCAGGCATTCGAGGGCGTGGTTATCGCTATTCGTAACCGCGGTCTGCATTCTGCATTCACTGTTCGTAAGATTTCTAACGGCGAAGGTGTTGAGCGTGTCTTCCAGACTCACTCTCCAGTAATTGACAGCATTGCTGTTAAACGTCGTGGTGCTGTGCGTAAAGCCAAACTGTATTACCTGCGTGAGCGTACCGGTAAGTCAGCTCGTATCAAAGAGCGTCTTGGCGCGTAAGCGACTTCTCAAAGTTAATAGCAAACAAGGGGTTGGCCATTTGGCCAGCCCCTTTTTTTATGAGCGTAAAAGGGCGCAGGATAATATCCAGGGTGGGCAGTGTATGTTTCCTGAAAATAATGAAAATCAAAATGTTATACCAAAATTTTAGTTGAGAGCATCATCAGAACATAATTAGGTGTAACCTTTAGTTTACATTGCCATTCTGTCACCATTTCTGTTATTCGTATGATTTTAATGGATATTTTAATGTTTTCTGTGATTTTTATTTGATGTGGTAATAAATGTGTACATAGGTGGATTGCAACCTGTACAGGGTGTGATAAAGTAAGCGCCATCCTCAGTGAGGATCCCAAACCGCATAAACGAGTAAAAAGGATCGCAATCATGCAAAAAGACGCGCTGAACAATGTGCATATCGCCGACGAACAAATTTTGATTACCCCGCAAGAGCTGAAAGCCAAATTCCCGCTCACTGTGGCGCAGGAAGCGCAAATTGCGTCTTCTCGCCAAACCATTGCCGACATTATTGCGGGCCGCGATCCGCGTCTGTTGGTGGTTTGTGGTCCTTGTTCGATTCACGATACTGAAGCCGCACTTGCCTATGCCCGTCAGTTGCAATCTCTCTCTGCACAGTTGAAGGATCAGCTGTACATCGTTATGCGCGTTTATTTTGAAAAACCTCGAACCACCGTCGGCTGGAAGGGGTTAATCAACGATCCTTACATGAACAACTCGTTTGATATGGAAGCTGGCCTGCATATCGCGCGTCAGCTGCTGGTTAATCTCGTGGAGATGGGTTTACCGCTGGCGACCGAAGCGCTGGATCCGAATAGCCCACAATACCTTGGCGATCTGTTTAGCTGGTCAGCGATCGGTGCGCGTACCACCGAATCACAAACCCACCGTGAAATGGCTTCAGGCCTTTCCATGCCGGTTGGTTTTAAAAATGGCACGGATGGCAGCCTCGGCACCGCGATTAACGCCATGCGCGCCGCCGCAATGCCGCACCGTTTTGTCGGCATCAATCAGGCTGGCCAGGTTTGCTTGCTGCAAACGCAGGGCAACCCAGATGGACACGTGATTCTGCGCGGCGGTAAAGCACCAAACTACGGTCCAGAAGATGTCGCTCAGTGTGAAAAAGAGATGCTGAAAGCGGGACTGCGTCCGGCCTTAATGATAGATTGCAGCCATGGTAATTCTAACAAAGACTATCGTCGCCAGCCTGGCGTAGCCGAATCGGCTATCGCGCAGATTAAAGATGGAAACCGTTCCATCATTGGCCTGATGTTGGAAAGCAACATTCATGAAGGCAACCAGTCTTCTGAACAGCCACGTAGCGAAATGAAATACGGTGTGTCCGTCACTGATGCCTGCATCAACTGGGAAACCACTGAAACGCTGCTGCGTGAAATCCATCAGGATCTGCAGGGAGTGCTGTCGGCGCGTCTGTCACACGAGGTGTAATAAGTCATGGTGGCTGAACTGACCGCGCTACGCGATCAAATCGATGAAGTAGATAAAGCACTGCTTGGGTTACTGGCAAAACGACTGGAGCTGGTAGCCGAAGTAGGGGAAGTTAAAAGCCGCTACGGTTTGCCGATCTATGTTCCTGAGCGTGAGGCCAGCATGCTGGCTTCACGCCGCCAGGAAGCTGAAGCGCTCGGCGTGTCGCCGGACTTGATTGAAGATGTATTGCGTCGTTTGATGCGTGAATCCTATGCGCATGAAAATGACAAAGGCTTCAAAACGCTGTGTCCGACGCTGCGTCCGGTGGTGATTGTAGGTGGCCGCGGCCAGATGGGGCGTCTGTTTGAAAAGATGCTGACGCTTTCTGGCTATCAGGTCCGCATTCTGGATAAAGGCGATTGGGAACGCTCTGACGACCTGCTGAAAGATGCGGGCATGGTGATCATCAGTGTGCCAATTCATCTGACCGAGCAAATCATCGGTGAGCTGCCGAAATTGCCAGAAGACTGCATTCTGGTCGATCTGGCTTCGGTGAAGAATCGCCCGCTGCAGGCGATGCTGGCCGCGCACACCGGACCGGTTCTGGGCTTGCATCCGATGTTTGGCCCGGACAGCGGCAGCCTGGCAAAGCAGGTTGTGGTTTGGTGTGATGGCCGTCAGCCGGAAGCTTATCAGTGGTTCCTCGAGCAGATTCAGGTTTGGGGCGCGCGGCTGCATCGTATCAGTGCCGTTGAGCACGACCAGAATATGGCGTTTATTCAGGCACTGCGTCATTTTGCAACTTTCGCTTACGGACTGCATCTGGCGGAAGAGAACGTTAATCTGGATCAGCTGCTGGCGCTATCTTCACCGATATACCGCCTTGAACTGGCAATGGTTGGACGTCTGTTTGCGCAGGATCCACAGCTTTACGCGGACATTATCATGTCCTCGGAGAGTAATCTGGCGCTGATTAAACGTTACTACCAACGATTTGGCGATGCGATCAAATTGCTCGAGCAGGGCGATAAGCAGGCCTTTATCGATAGCTTCGAGCGCGTCGAACACTGGTTTGGTGATTACGCGAAACGCTTCCTGGTAGAAAGCAGAAGCATGCTGCGATCGGCGAACGATAGCCGACAGTAAAAACAAAAGGCATCCGTAAGGATGCCTTTTTGCTTAGAGGCGCGGCTCAACCGGTACCACATTCTCGCCTGGATAACAGCCGAGAACCTTTAATGAACGGGTTAAGCCGCTCAACTCGGTTAACGCCAACTGCATACTCTCTGATTGCAGATTGCCCTGCACATCAATATAAAACATCTCTTCCCATGGATTGCCGTTGATTGGACGGTTTTCCAGTTTGCTCATGATGAGGCCGTGGTTACGTAATACCATCAGCGCTTCAACCAATGCGCCCGCTTGTTGACCCGTCGCCATGATCAGCGTTGTTTTCGCCGGAACCTGACCTGAAACCTCAATCGCTTTACGTGCCAGCACGATGAAGCGCGTATGGTTCTGCTGCTGATTGGCCAGATTGCGCTCCAGTACCTGCAATCCATACAGCTCACCGCCCGCTTCGCTACCTAATGCGGCAACCTTTGGTGAATTCATCGCTGCCACTTTCTCCATCGCTGCAGCGGTGCTTTCGGTGTATTCGATTTTCCACTGCGGGAAGCGATTAATGAACTGGCTGCACTGCTGGAATGGCTGAGGATGGCTGTATACCGTTTCGATCTGCTGCAAATTGGTGCTGCCGTTGACCAGCACACAGTGCTCAATTGGAATGGTCAGTTCACCCACAATCGATAGCGTGGTTTGCTGAAGCAGATCGTAAACGTCGTTGATCGAACCAGAGCTGGTATTTTCAATCGGCATCACCGCGTAGTCCGCTTGTCCACTTTCCACCTGATGAATGATGTCATGGAATTTCAGGCAGCCGATCTCAACCATTGAATCAAAATGCCGGGTAGCGTATTTGCGCGCCGCGAGATGTGAGTAAGAACCTTTCGGACCAAGGAATGCAATGCGCGGTGCGTGAGCATGTGGATGGTTGAGATTCTTTTGCAACAAGGCTTGCTGAGTTAGAACTGAATCTTCAATCACCAACTGAAACAGGCGAGTGATGTAATGCGCATCAAGCTGATGCTTTTTACCCAGTGAAATTAAGTTTTCAAGCAGAGCGCGCTCACGCTCAACATCGCGGATAGGGCGATGCGTTGCCAGTTTAGCCTGCGCAACTTCAACGGCCAGTGTTCGACGCTCCGACAAAAGCGCTAAGAGTTTTTCATCAACGGCGCTGATTTTATCGCGTAATGCCAGCAGCGGATTTTCGGGATTCATAGGGCTCACCTGTAAAATGTCCAATAAAAAAGCCTCCCATCTGGGAGGCTTTGTTGTTCGTCTTCGCATTCATTTTCACATGACGAATCGCCTCCCAATCAGGGGAAGGTAAAAAAGAATGCGAAGAAGAACGGCAGATGTTTCATGGCTGTTTCCATATATGAAGTGGCTTGAGAGTAACCGCAGTGATTTAAAGCTGTCAATAAAAAACGCGCCCGGAGGCGCGTTACTAAAGATGTTTGTTTATTCAGTAGGAAGAAAATCTTTCACACTGCTGTTGGCGCGACGGGCTTCGGGTTTATGTTGCGCTTTATTGAGTTGTCGCTCCAGCTTGGCAATCAAGTCATTGATGGCCGTATACATATCATCATGTTTCGCGCTGGCAACCAGCGTGCCGTTGGGCGTATTAATGGTGGCATCAGCCACAAACTCCTTAGGCTCTTTCGATAACACAATGTGAGGGTTTATCAGATGTGTTTGCCATTTTTCCAGCTTGGCGAGACGCTCTTCAACGTGGTTACGGATGGCCTCGGTGATTTCCATTTGTTTGCTGGTAATGTTCAGAATCATAGTTAAACCTCTCTGTCATTTCCGTGTGGGTAGGTCCAGCATACCGCGGATATTAAGAAAATGTGTGATCTAAATCACATTGAAATGTCACTTTTTGTCAATGCCGCTTAATTGTGAGAAAGGCCGGGAAAGTGGCGGGAAATGCTTGAAGACGGCTGGGTAAGGGCGCATGATTGACTGGATAACCGCAGCGATAAATCTCTAAAACTGCTGAGTTATCCACAAAGTGACATAAAAAAAGCAGCCTCGTGGGCTGCTTTTTTGTGGGTGTAATAATCAGGACTGATTATTCGCCGCAATGATTTTTGCCACTTTGTCGGCTTCAGCCGTCAATTGCAGCTGGCGGTATGCATTTTCCATCAACGGCAACGCTTCATGAGTCGCCTCAGTATCCGGATAATCCTTCATCATTGTTTCCACGCGGTTAACAACAGCGACATAGGCACCGCGCTTGGTATAGAATTGCGCCACCGAGAGTTCATACTTCGCCAGGCGCTCTTTCAGGAATGCCAAACGTTTCTGCGCATCCGCAGCATATTGGCTGTTTGGATAACCGCGCAGTAATTGCGAGAAGTCACGGAAAGCATCACGAGCGTGCGTCGGATCACGATCGGAACGATCGATACCGAAGAAGCCCTGCAGTGCAGAATCATCCAGCGCCATATCCGTCAGACCTTTCATATAGATGACATAGTCGATATTCGGATGGGTTGGATTCAGACGCATAAAGCGAGATATTGCGGCTTGCGCCAGTGGCAGATCGGCATTTTTGTAATACGCGTAGATCAAATCCAGCTGTACTTGCTGCGAGTAAGGACCAAACGGATAGCGGTTATCCAGTGCTTCCAGTTGCTTAATCGCCGCTTTAAAGTTACCGTCCTGCAGCTTTTGCTGGGCCGTGGCGTAAATTTCAGACGGCGGGCTGTCCGGGACTGGATCTGATGAGCCAGAACAACCCACAAGCGCCAGGCTCAGGCTCAGTGTGGCAGCAGCCACCAGATGTTTCATACGCGTCATGACGAAATGATTATCCTCAAAGTGTTGTAGCAGAAGCTGTCCGTATAGCTCCCAGTTATGACCAGGTACGATAGCACATTATATTAAACGGCATCGCCGTGAAAACCCAACGTTAACGAAGAAGCTGTATATGGCACAACAAGTTCAACTCACCGCAACGGTGTCCGAAGCACAGCTTGGACAACGCTTAGATCAGACTTTGGCAGAATTGTTCCCTGATTATTCACGTTCTCGCATAAAAGAATGGATTCTTGAGCGCCGAGTCAGCGTCAACGGCACTATCATCGATAAACCAAAAGAAAAAGTTTTTGGCGGTGAGCATGTCTCGATTGATGCTGAGATCGAAGAAGAGCAACGCTGGGAAGCGCAAAACATCCCACTGAATATCGTCTATGAAGATGATGACATTCTGGTCATTAACAAACCTCGCGGTTTGGTGGTCCATCCCGGCGCCGGTAATCCTGATGGCACGGTGCTTAACGCACTGCTTTATCACTATCCTCCAATCGTTGACGTACCTCGTGCGGGTATTGTTCATCGTCTGGATAAAGATACAACCGGTTTGATGGTGGTCGCGAAAACCGTTCCTGCGCAAACGCACCTGGTTGAAACGCTGCAGCTACGCGAAATCACGCGTGAATATGAAGCGGTGGCTATCGGCACCATGACTGCGGGCGGTACTGTGGATCAGCCCATGGCGCGCCACTCAACCAAACGCACGCATATGGCGGTGCACCCGATGGGCAAACCGGCAACCACGCACTATCGCATCATGGAGCACTTTCGTGCCCATACGCGTTTGCGTTTGCGTCTCGAAACCGGTCGTACCCATCAGATTCGTGTGCATATGGCGCATATCAACCATCCGCTGGTGGGCGATCCTCTGTACGGCGGCCGTCCGCGTCCGCCAAAAGGTGCGTCAGAAGCGTTCATCACTACGCTACGTGGTTTTGATCGCCAGGCGCTGCATGCCACGATGTTACGTCTCTATCACCCAATCACCGGTATTGAGATGGAATGGTATGCGCCGTTGCCGCAGGATATGGTTGATTTAATTGATGCGCTGAAAGCCGATACCCTCGAATTCCGCGATCAGATGGATTGGCTATGAGTGAATGGATCATCCCGGATTGGCCTGCGCCGCAGCATGTTCGGGCATGTTCCACCACGCGTTACGGCGGCGTCAGCGCCGCCCCATGGGATTCGTTGAATCTTGGTGGGCATGTTGGCGACGCTGAGGCGCATGTTGCTCAGAATCGTCAGCGCTTAGTTGAACAACTGGCGCTAATTGCGATGCCACAATGGCTTGATCAGATCCATGGTCAAGTGATTGCACGTTTACCCGCCAGCGATCCGCTACCACGCGCTGATGCCGCAATCACGCGTAAAAGCGGGGTTGTTTGCGCGGTGATGACGGCGGATTGTTTGCCGGTGCTGTTTTGTAGCAAGGATGGCAGTGAAGTCGCGGCAGCGCATGCAGGTTGGCGTGGACTCTGTAATGGCGTGCTGGAACAGACCTTGTCGCAGTTTCACTGCGCGCCAAATGACATTCATGCATGGCTTGGTCCGGCAATTGGGCCGCAGGCATTTGAAGTTGGGCCGGAAGTCAGAACGGCATTTATGGCGCATGATTTACAAGCGGAAGCGGCTTTCCGTCCGGCGGGTAACAAATACTTCGCCGATATTTGGCTGCTGGCTCGTCAGCGTCTGCAGGCCGCCGGCGTGCATTCCATCACTGGTTCAATGCGTTGTACCTTCCATGAGCGCGATGATTTTTTCTCCTACCGACGCGACGGAATCACCGGGCGTATGGCAACTTTGATTTGGCTGAGATAACCTTACGCCACAAGACGGTCCAGTTAGCGTATTTTTTGCTCACAACTCAGGTCATTAACCTTGAAAAATTTGAGGGATGACCTCATTTAATCTCCAGTAGCATTTTGACCTGTAATGGGAGGAATTATGCGTCTGGATCGTCTTACTAATAAATTTCAACTGGCACTTGCCGATGCACAGTCCCTTGCTCTGGGACATGACAATCAATTCATTGAACCCCTTCATTTGATGAGCGCATTGCTCAATCAGGAAGGCGGATCGGTGCGTCCGTTGCTCAGCGCAGCGGGTGCCGACGTAGCTGGCCTGCGTACCAGCATTGAACAAGCGATTAATCGACTACCGCAGGTTGAAGGTACTGATGGTGATGTACAGCCATCCACCGATCTGATTCGGGTACTCAACCTGTGCGACAAGCTGGCGCAAAAGCGCGGCGATAACTTTATATCATCTGAATTATTTGTATTGGCGGCCCTCGATTCACGTGGCTCGCTGGCTGATCTTTTGAAATCAGCTGGCGCGACGTCGGAAAAACTCTCTAAGGCCATCGAGCAAATACGGGGAGGAGACAGCGTGAACGATCAAGGGGCTGAAGATCAGCGTCAGGCATTAAAAAAATACACCATCGACCTTACAGAGCGTGCCGAACTCGGCAAGCTGGATCCGGTTATTGGTCGTGATGAAGAAATCCGCCGCACCATTCAGGTGTTGCAGCGTCGTACCAAAAATAACCCGGTGCTGATTGGTGAACCCGGCGTCGGTAAAACGGCTATTGCCGAAGGTTTAGCACAGCGCATCATCAATGGCGAAGTGCCGGAAGGGCTGAAAGGCCGTCGCGTGCTGGCTCTTGATATGGGGTCGCTGGTAGCGGGCGCCAAATATCGCGGTGAATTTGAAGAGCGGCTTAAAGGCGTGCTTAGCGATCTGGCGAAGCAGGAAGGCAACGTCATTCTGTTTATCGACGAACTGCATACCATGGTGGGCGCCGGTAAAGCCGATGGTGCAATGGATGCGGGTAACATGCTGAAACCCGCATTGGCGCGCGGTGAGTTGCACTGTGTCGGCGCAACTACGCTGAATGAGTATCGTCAATTCATTGAGAAAGATGCGGCGCTGGAACGTCGTTTCCAGAAAGTCTTTGTTGCTGAGCCGAGTGTTGAAGATACCATTGCCATTCTGCGCGGACTGAAAGAACGCTATGAGCTGCACCACCATGTGCAGATCACCGATCCGGCAATTGTGGCTGCGGCGACGTTGTCGCATCGTTATATCTCCGATCGTCAGTTGCCGGATAAGGCCATCGATCTGATAGACGAAGCGGCTTCAAGTATTCGTCTGCAGATGGATTCGAAACCAGAATCACTCGATCGCCTTGAGCGTCGCATCATCCAGTTAAAACTGGAGCAGCAGGCGCTGAAGAAAGAGTCTGATGACGCCAGCCTGAAGCGGTTGGAAATGCTGGAAAGTGAACTTGACCAGAAAGAGCGTGAATACGCTGAGCTGGAAGAGGAGTGGAAAGCGGAAAAAGCCTCATTAACCGGCACACAGAACATCAAAGCAGAGCTGGAACAAGCGCGCCTGACGATGGAGCAAGCGCGTCGCGTTGGCGACCTGGGTCAGATGTCTGAATTACAGTACGGTAAAATTCCGGAGCTGGAGAAACAGTTAGCCATCGCTACGCAGTCTGAAGGTAAAACCATGAAGCTGTTACGTAATCGCGTAACGGATGTGGAGATTGCCGATGTACTGGCGCGTTGGACCGGAATCCCTGTCGCACGCATGATGGAAGGTGAGCGCGACAAGTTGCTGCGTATGGAGCAGGAACTGCACTCACGCGTTATCGGCCAGAACGAAGCGGTAGAAGCGGTTTCGAATGCGATTCGTCGTAGCCGTGCCGGCTTATCGGATCCTAATCGTCCAATTGGTTCCTTCCTGTTCCTCGGACCAACTGGCGTCGGTAAAACCGAATTGTGTAAAGCGCTGGCTAACTTCCTGTTCGATAGCGATGACGCGATGGTGCGTATTGATATGTCCGAGTTTATGGAAAAACACTCGGTATCGCGGCTGGTGGGTGCACCTCCGGGATATGTCGGCTATGAAGAGGGCGGTTATCTGACCGAAGCGGTACGTCGTCGGCCTTACTCAGTGATTTTGCTGGATGAAGTCGAGAAGGCGCATCCTGATGTGTTCAACATTCTGTTGCAGGTGCTGGATGATGGTCGCTTAACCGATGGACAGGGCCGTACGGTCGATTTCCGCAACACCGTGGTGATCATGACCTCGAACCTTGGCTCCGATCTTATTCAGGAACGTTTCGGTTCTCTGGATTATTCGGAGATGAAAGAGGTGGTGATGACGGTTGTTGGGCAGCATTTCCGCCCAGAATTTATCAACCGTATAGATGACATGGTGGTGTTCCACCCGCTGGGCGAAAAACACATTGCTTCAATTGCGCAGATTCAGCTGCAACGTTTGTATAAACGTCTTGAGGAGCGTGGCTATCAGCTGCATATCTCCGATGAGGCGCTCAAACTGCTCGGCGAGAATGGCTACGACCCGGTTTATGGTGCGCGTCCATTGAAACGTGCTATTCAGCAGCAGATTGAAAACCCGCTGGCGCAGCAGATTCTTTCTGGTGCTCTGGTTCCGGGAAAAACCATTGAAATGGATGTAAAAGACAATGTGATTGTTGCTCATCAGTAATCACTTCTGATTAAAACGGGCCTGCGGGCCCGTTTTTTTTGGCCTTATCGCAAGAATTAGCTGCTTTTTACAACGCATAGCCTGGAAAGTGAGCGGTCGCACGAAAACTTGAAATTTGCACTTGTCAGCTCCGAATAACTCCCTATAATGCGCCACCACTGAGACGGCAAAGCGGCAACGCAGACGGCTCAGCAGGGAGTGAAGAAATTCATCCCGCCGGATGAAAACGCTGAAAAAAGTGTTTGACTCCGAAGGAGAGTAGCGTAGTATACGCCACCTCGCGACAGGCGGTTCAGCCGCTGTTCGCAACGCTCTTTAACAATTTATCAGACAATCTGTGTGGGCACTCGCAGGATTGATATCAGCGTCTCCGGACGCAACAAAATATCAAAGCCTCACGAGTGAACACATAATGAAATTCATTATGACGTTTTACAGATGAGCACCGCTGAACTTGTTTCAGCAAATCAAACTTAAATTGAAGAGTTTGATCATGGCTCAGATTGAA
>NZ_JAIMIE010000019.1:0-1242 GCF_019795955.1 Pantoea sp. DY-5 | reverse complement strand
GTGTAGCACCGGAGATCCCGGTACTGGTTGATTTTTACGATAACGTCGGTACACCGGGCGCAGTTATTCCGGACGGCGAAAAAGCCAAAACCGACGATACCACTCCGACCCTGCGCGGTACGGGAACGCCAAACAGCATCGTGCATATCCAGTCAGCCAAAACGGGCGACAGCTGGGGCGATCTGGGTACTGCCCGCGTTGATAACAACGGCAACTGGGAATACACCCCAGCAACGCTGGATTACGCGACCTGGCAGTTCCGTGTAAAAGCCAGTAACGCATTAGGAGACACCGCCTGGGCGCAAAAGGTGTATTTGAATATTGTCAAAGGTGGAAATTATTCTACAACAATTGATTTTGAAGAAAGCTTTGGAAATGTCGATTTAGACTCAATGACATATGGACGATGGTATGAAACTACTAATGAAATAAACTTCCAACTTTACAACTCAAATAAAACAAACCATAAAATTCCCTTTATAACTCCTGGTGCATTAGTTCCTGAGTTTGGAGGGAAAGCGGTAGAAATGAGTCAAGGTGACGGAGTAGGCATTTATAAATCTGATCTTTTTAATCGAGATAGTATAGCCCATAACTTTAGCTTCCAAATATACAATCCGAATCAGGCTGATGTTTTGATGATTTTAGTTGTACGATTTCGTTCAGAGACAACCGTAGGGAATCAAGTAAATAAAATTTTAACTACTAAACCCGGATTAAACACCTTCACTAATGAAGATATATTTAGCAATGCTGAATACCCTGAATTATATGCTATATGTGAGTTTGTGTTATATAATACGAAGGATTCAACTCTTATTGGTGCCAACCCACCACTATGGTTTGATAATCTCATGCTTGAACCACCTTATTGGGAAACCTCATCCTTATTGTCTCAGGGTAATGACATAAACAATCATCAAATTTCTGGCGTTGAAGAGCTGTCTGACAACATGGTAGGTCACGAAAATCAGGCCGACATCCTGAAAATCACCGATAAAGATCAGTTGCTCGACCTCACCACTCAGGAGAGCAAAATCGAATCCATCGAAATCTTCGATATCACCGGCACCGGCGATAATACCCTGAAGCTGGATCTTAACGCCCTGCTACAACACGGTGAAAAAGGTCTGTTTATCGAGGACGGTAAAACCCAGTTGATGGTGAAAGGTAACGAAGGTGATGTGGTTGAGCTCAAAGATATTCTGCCGGAAGGCAGCGATATCAGCGAATGGCAACATC
>NZ_JAIMIE010000018.1:0-1314 GCF_019795955.1 Pantoea sp. DY-5 | reverse complement strand
TGCTCTGTCATAAGATGCTTATTAAAAACAGCCATCTTTAACTGTCGAGACATCGCGCGATAATGCTCAGTGGCAGGGATCAGCGCATAATCCACATAGTTATCCCGCATAGCTTTCCATGTGGGCGAAGGCCAAGAGTTGTAACTCGGAATATCGGCAATCGTAAGCGTCTTCAGCAGGGATGGGTTGTCGAATGCCAGTCTGAGTGAAATTGCCCCGCCGATATCGTGACCAAAAAGATGTATTTTTTTGAGCTGCCAGTGTTCCAGCAGTTTCAGCAGATAACCGACTTGTGCGGAAACCGAGGTATCAGCCGTCAACGGGCGCTCTGATGCGCCGAACCCAGGCAGGTCATACAGGTGAACGTGAAAACCTGCATCGACAATTGCCGGCACCAGTGACTGCCAGATTACCGAGTGTGCGGGCGTGCCATGAACCAGCACCAGAGGTGTACCTGAACCATGGACCCCGGTCGCAATGCGACAACCTTTTATCAAAACGTCTTCATTCAGTAATGGGTTGTTAGCGGACATTAGCTTTCTCCATTGTGATTGTTTCTTCCAGGCTATCCGTTGACTGCCTATGACACCAGTGACATTGTTTCCATCTGTAAACCCACTTTTGTCATACAAAAATGAATAAACGACTCTCTGTTGATGCGCTCAGAGTATTCAGAACCGTGGTGCAAACGGGCAATATGAGTAAGGCTGCATTACTTCTTAACCTGAGCCAGTCTGCAGTAAGCTGGAAGCTCAAAAGGCTAGAAGATCAACTTCAATGCCAGCTACTTACGCGCACCGCCGGAAAAGCCGTTCCGACAGAAAAGGGCAGCGTTCTGCTACGCCATGCGGAAAAAATACTCACTGAACACGATCATGCCGTGGCGTATTTTTCGCCTTCGGAACTACGTGGCAAGCTGCGAATTGGGGTCACTGAACATATCTCAATGACAGAAGTATGCGGGGTCATTTCAACCTTTACTCACCATCACCCCGAGGTGGATGTACAACTGGTGGTGGAGCAAAGTCATCTCCTGCGTCAGCATTTTTCTGAAGGAAGCCTGGAAATTATCTTACATCAGGATTTCACGGGCACGGCCTCGCCGGAAGATAGGGTATTGTGGAGTGAAAAATTATACTGGTACGCAACGCCTGCCTGGCGGCATGAATCAGATAAGAGCCTGAAACTTATTACCTGGGGACCGGATTGCTTTTACCGTAACCTGGCTGAGGAGAAACTTCGCCAGGCAAAAATTCCATTTGCAGTGATACTGGAATGTCCTTCAGTAGCAGGTATGCTTGCGGCGATAACCAC
>NZ_JAIMIE010000017.1:0-1547 GCF_019795955.1 Pantoea sp. DY-5 | reverse complement strand
ATGTTGAGGCTGGTTTTAAATGTCCGGGTTTCAGCTGAATTGAAATGTCCGTCAGGTCTTGCCAAATATCTCCTGGCTGCGGGTCTGTAAGTCAGCAAGGGCTTCGAGCAAATCATTTTCATCTAAAGAGCGCTGTGACTTCTTCGCCGGGTCTTTTTTCTGTCCTCTGCGACTGGGGCCGCTGCCTGACGGGACCGAGAGTGAACGCGTGCTGTCGCGCTTTTCCTGAACCAGTTTAGCCACAGCCAGCGCGTGTCCCAGCCGCTTATTCTCAACGATGGCGCCCTGGTCGACTTCCGCCAGGCGGTCATAAGCAGAGCAGGGAAGTGCAGTACCATTTGCCCGCAGCTCAATTTTTCCATCCGGATAATGATAAATCTCGATATATTTTCCCATTACCTGACGACTTTTATCATTGTCTTCAAGCAGATAAAGCGTTTTATCATACTGGACTGTAAGCGATTTTGAGACGCGCCTTGGCTCGCGCCAGGTGAATATCAGATCCAGATTATCGTCTGCATCAAGTGCCCGGTGAACGTTGAAATCATGTCGCGGTTCTTTCGCAAAACGCCGGTTGTAGTCCGCCATGAACTCAGCGGCAAAGGCGTTGGCTGCTTCCGGCGTGCTGATTTTGCGCAGCCGCAGCTCCTTGACCAGCCTGTCCTGAAGCGTCAGATGTGCACGTTCAACACGGCCCTTGGCAGAACTGGTATTAGCACAGATGCCGGTGATGTTCAGCTCGTTCATCGCGCGCCCGAACTGCGTCTGGCCGTCACCGCCAGCCGCATTTTTGTTATTAATGCGAAAAATGCTGGCTTTGTCGCTGTAGAATGCCAGCGGCTTACCGTGCAGCTGCAGATAGCCGCGCGTGGCGTCAAAATAGGTGAACGTGGACTCAGATTTTACGAAGTGGAGCTGCATCAGGCGGCTGGTCGCGTCATCAACGTAGACCAGCAGCGTGCAGGCAGGACCGCGTTCCTCAAACCAGCGGTGATCGCAGCCGTCGATCTGTATCAGCTCGCCAACGCAGGCGCGACGATAGCGCGGCTGCTGGATCCTCGGCGCACGCATTTTCCGGGGGATCCAGAGTCCGGCGCGAACCATCAGCTGACGCACGGTCTCTTTAGCCAGCACAACGTCATGGAGTTCGGCCAGCTTCTCGCAGGCGAGCGTCGGACCAAAGTCGGCGTAATTATCTCGAATGATGCCCAGAGCAAGTTCAGCAAGGCCAGGAACAAGCTGCCGATTACCGCGCAATCCACGGCGGCGGTTCGCCAGTGCCAGCGGTCCGGACTCGCGATAACGCGCAAGCAGACGCCGGCAGTGGCGATCCGTAAGGCCAAGTCGTTGTGATGCAAGCGAAGTGGTGAGCCTGCCATCAATGACATCCTGCAGGATCTTGAGGCGGTTAACTTCATTCATCGTAAAGCACTCCGAACCGTAAGCCGTCATCAGTTGCGTCCTCAGCCGGGAAACCCTGGAAAAAGGACGATAAAGCGGACATCTCAATATAGCCAGAGGCGGACATCTGAATTTAGCCACTACAA
>NZ_JAIMIE010000016.1:0-2068 GCF_019795955.1 Pantoea sp. DY-5 | reverse complement strand
CCTTCACTCCGCTCGTCTGCCTGACGGGACGTCTCCGGCCTGCTTTGATGCTTCCATGCGTGTGGTTGAAAGGGCTGGGCGAGGATGGCCCGTGACGCAGCAGATGTGTCAGAGCCCGCACCAGGTTTAAAGCAAAATGCTTTCTTAACTGACCAGTATTAGCCCGTACCTTCCCGCTTTTTATTTAAACCTCATTAATAAAGGCGTCATTTGGCTATTTTTAACAAGACATTTCCTGTGTAAAACAGTTAAAAGCGCGTGTCATTTTAATATCTGAAATACTTACGGATTGCTGAGTCTCTTCGCAAACCACGCGTGGTAATTTAAGTTTATTCGACATAAAACTAAACACATCAGAAGAGGTTTTATCTAATGGTTTACTCCATCATGGCCGATATGAATAGTCTCACCACCATAGAACGTGATACCCCTTATCCTGGATTCGGTATCAATGATCCACTGCCGGATGAAGCTGGCACCACAGTGTTTATCACCATCAATAACCAGACCTTTACCACGATCATTGATGCAGCCGGCTTGTGGAGCTGGAAAGCGTCAACGCCGTTCACTGATGGCGATTACAGCGTATCAATTCGCTACGTTGATCTGGCAGGTAACTCTTCCGATACGTCGCAGTTCTCTATGGTGATTGACACTACCCCACCGGAAGCCCCGATATTAATCAAACTGTACGATGACTTCGGTGCAGACAAGCGCGCCTTTGAACCCGGTGAAACCACCGATGACAAACGCCCGGAGCTGACCGGCGTGGCGCAGAAAGGCACCACGGTTTACCTGCTCAATGACAAAGGTGAAAAAATCGGCAGCGCGGTCGCGGATAAAACCACTGGCGTATGGAAGATGGAACCCTCTCAGGATCTTGACGAAGGCAACAATGCGCTGCGCCTTGTCGCTCAGGAGGTCTTTGCCGGCGTGACCCGTCAGGGCACCTCTTCTGCTCCCTTCAGCATAATTGTGAAAAATGACAGCACCCTGCCGCCGGATACCGTCACCATTACCCACGCTGTTGATGACGTCGGCAGCGCCACCGGCCCACTGAACAACGGCGCGCTGACCGATGACACCGTTCCGGAACTCCGCGGTACCGCATCGTCTAACAGCACCGTTATCGTCTACTATCGCCTTGTTGGCAGCAACACCTGGCTGGGCAGCGCCACCGCCAGCCTTAACGGCGAAAGCTGGAGCTGGACGCCAAAAAGCACGCTGGCCACCGGCCATTACGAGTTCCAGGCCAGCATCGGTAGCACCGCCAGCGCCCTGTTCACCCTCGACATCGCGAATGCCGCAGACATCCAGAGGAAAACCCGCATTGAATCGGTAGAGGATAATGTTGGTAGCTGGAAGGGCACGCTCAGCAACCACGCAATCACCGATGACGCCACGCCAACCCTCAACGGTCGCGGCGAAGCCAACGGCAAAGTGGTGATTCGTTACGGCCAGCCGGGCCAGTTAAACAGCACCGTCGTTACCGATGTCGACAGCAGTGGCCGCTGGACGTGGACGCCGCCTTCAGGTTTGCTGACCGGTAGCTGGAACTTTGAGGTTCAGCCGCAGGGCAGCGCGAACTGGTCAGACACCTTCTCGCTGAGCATTACCGGCAGCGGCGGCTTTGACCCGATTATCACCCACGCTTACGATGATGCCGGCACGCCGGTTAACCTGGCCAACGGCGACGCCACCGATGACACCACGCCAACCCTGCATGGCCGCGCGGAAGCTAACAGCACCTTAACCCTGCGCTACCGCAGCGGAACCGGCAGCTACACCTCAGTTCAGGTTGATGCCGACAGCGCAGGCAACTGGAGCTGGACGCCAAAGGTGCTGGCCAGCGGCAACTGGACCTTTGAGGTGCAGAAGGCCGGCCAGAGCGGCTGGAGCAGCTTCACGCTGACCATCGACCCCTATGCAGATTACGACGCCACCATCGACAGCGCGCTCGACAACGCCGGCCCGGTGACCGGCAGCCTGGCGAGCGGCGCCAGCACCGACGACACCACGCCGACCCTGCGCGGCACCGGCCCGGCGAACAGCACGATTTCGCTGCGCT
>NZ_JAIMIE010000015.1:0-3121 GCF_019795955.1 Pantoea sp. DY-5 | reverse complement strand
GTGCTGACGAAGTGCTGCTTTCGCGCTCAAGCAAAAATCAGACCTCAGAAGGTCTGAAATGCAATTCTCCGCAGTCTGATGACGCTATTTTTGATATGCTTTCCGCTTACTTTCAAAAGTAAGTGGAAAGCGCTTGATGACAACAAAATATAATAAGTTTGAAATTCATTCAGCTTTCCAATCGGGCAAGCTGAATGAACCGTTCTTCGTCGACCTACCTCATTTGAAACCAGAGCACCAAAATGCTCTCACAACCTTCTTGGGTAAGATCACCCGAGAGGAGCCTCTGCTCGGAAAAAATAAACCTTCATGGTTGAACGATAACCATCAAAAAATCCCAGGTACCGATGCCTATGAGGAAGGAAACTACTGGCATTATCACTGTGGGCCCTATAGTGATTCAGTTACAGTTCGGTCGATGACCTACAACCTGGGTTTTAACGCTCAAGGTCTAACTTCTAAAGAAGTAATTCATTATCAAAAACTAGAAGATGGCACTGTGCTAGTTGTAGGATTTTCTCCGATCCATGAGCCCTTCCCTCGTTCTGATGAACCGCATCACAATCCGTTATTTACCGCTGAAGAGTAAGCATTAGTCCGCGCTAGGACTATGACCGAGTAAGACAAAATCGATTGTATGGCCTGAAAGGATGTATTGAGATTTTACGCGCCCAGTTGTAGTCTCTTGGGCAGAAACGAAAAAACCACCCTGGCAGGTGGTTTTTCGAAGGTTATTTAATCCTGGCAGATTATCTAACCGTGGTAACAGTCTTGTGCGAGACATGTCACCAAATCTGTCCTTTCAGTGTAGCCTCAGTTAGGTCACCACTTCAAGAACTCTAAATACATCTCTCGCACATCCTGTTTACCAATGGCTACCGCCAGTGGCGCTTTGTCGTGTCTTTCAGGTTTGGATTCAAGAGTACAGTTACCTGATCAAGACGTGGTAGTCGGGCTGAACGGGGAGTTCGTGCATACAGCCCAGCTTGGAGCGAACCACCTACAAGGAACCCAGTTGCGCGGGTAGGAATGAGAAAACGCCACCTTACGGCGGTCTGCAACGGGTAAACCTCACGGTGGGAACAGGAGAGCGCACGAGGGAGCGACCCATCGGAAACGGTGGGGATCTTTAAGTCCTGTCGGGTTTCGCCACTTCTGATTTGAGCGCCGGAAATCACCTGGTTTCTGTGAAGCTTGTCAGGAGGGCGAAGCCTATGGAAAACCGGCAATTCCCCAGACCTCTTGCATGGCCTTTTGCCTGAGTAGGTAACGCTCGCCGCAGTGTCATGACCGAACGAAGTGAGCGAATGACCGAGGAAGCGTCATGTCTGTAATGCTGAACAGGGCTCGTGTCGCTCGGTACACGTATTTCCTCTCTCATTACACATGCTGCTGCAACGGTTTCCACTTTTACCTGCACAGCTATACAACGGCAACATCCGGGCAGGACATGTAAAGTGGGCCCACTTTACGCCTGCCTTATTCGCATGACTGCTCAAAGGGAAAACCATGACTGATGATCGGGCACTGCAACTGCGTTTAGCCGGGTTCCGCAAAGCTGAGGCATCTCTCAGGCTCGAAGGGATGGATCCGTCCGGAACCCCGCTTTATGAGTCCGTAAAGGCACGTATTCTTTCCGGTGACATCACCTTCGACGAAGGCCGTGCTGAGATACGGGCTCATTACCAGAAGCGGGCGAACAGTAACTGACGCGGACAGGAAATGTTTTGTCATTACCGCCGCTCCGCGCCGGCGACAAAACGGCGGGACAAGATGTGTCTTTGGAGTACCGCCGGCACGCCAGAACTTCCTGGTCAGGCTCCGCCCGACACCTGACCGCAACTGTATTGCTGCTCCACGTTAAATCGCCCCCCTGAGCGCGTTAAGCCATGCCTGACGGCCTGGCCAACGCCTCACGGCCGCACAGTAAACTGCGCACCCGTTCACCGTTATTCGTAAGGTTCAGTGGTGCTTTTGAGGGTTCTGCAGGATTTTAGCCGCTAAAATTCCGGCCAAGCATGTGCGTGCATAGCCATGCAGACGCGCAGAAATCATCAGGGGCGTTTTTCAGGGTTTGGGACAGGGAAATGTGCCGGAAACAGGCAGGAGGCCGCAGAAACGCACTGAGGGCGTCTGCGGGGGTGCGCCCAAGAGGTGTTATGGTAAATAGGGCTCATTTTCTACCACGACAACTTCGGCACCAGCTTTGAGTTCGTTCCTTCCCTTTATCGAGCCTGAAACCAAACTGTTTCTCAATTTCTTCTCGGGTCATTGCTGTTTTTCCACACAAGGGGCACGTGTGTTGTTCGATTGGTATTTTGAGGGAAGGGAGTTGCAGATTGATCAGCTTAAGCATTAATGGTGTTAGATCATAAATGTTGGTCAGTCCCTTATCTTGTTTTCCTGTAGAGCGTACTTTAACTCTCAATATATCCTGCTCGACCAATTTGGCGAGAGTCCTCTGTATAGTCCTTCTATCTTGGCTCATTCGTTCTGATAAATGCTTTATTGAAGGAAAAACTCGAGCATCGGCATTATGTAAAAATGAAATCAGATGAATAACTAAAACTAGTTCTGTATTGCTTAGTCCAAGCTTCGATTGGTTACGTAGTAGTTCATTAGGTACGGACGTCCAACCTGAAGCTAGGATGCTGCGCCCCCAAATAGCTAAGATCTTCTCCGGGATCTCGAAAGGAGAATCACTAGTTTTTTTAAGTTCAATTTCTGATTTCAAATTTATACCTCAATCATAATACCAATACCTATCTATATAGGTATTGGTATTATGATTTATTATTAGGGCGGCATCAATGCCACCCTTGATTAGGCGCTTTTCGCCTAAATCTATAGCGTCATACCACCCCCTCTCTTACCATCAAAATCACAGGTGATGACCTAAAACCTTCAACCCGAGCAATAGGATTTATATGTTGGCAAACGTACGGTTTGGTAAAGACAGCTGCGATTCAGAGCGTCGCCAGCAGTACAAATCTCGTGCTGACGAAGTGCTGCTTTCGCGCTCAAGCAAAAATCAGACCTCAGAAGGTCTGAAATGCAATTCTCCGCAGTCTGATGACGCTATTTTTGATATGCTTTCCGCTTACTTTCAAAAGTAAGTGGA
>NZ_JAIMIE010000014.1:1329-3139 GCF_019795955.1 Pantoea sp. DY-5 | reverse complement strand
GCGATATGTTCGAGTCTCTCAATGCCTGCAGTCCCAAGCGTTGCAAAACGCCTGTGGGTTGTGAGGTTAAGCGACTAAGCGTACACGGTGGATGCCCTGGCAGTCAGAGGCGATGAAGGACGTGCTAATCTGCGTAAAGCGTCGGTAAGGTGATATGAACCGCTACAGCCGACGATGTCCGAATGGGGAAACCCGGTGCACTCAGTGCATCATCGCAACATGAATACATAGTGTTGCGAGGCGAACCCGGGGAACTGAAACATCTAAGTACCCGGAGGAAAAGAAATCAACCGAGATTCCCCCAGTAGCGGCGAGCGAACGGGGAACAGCCCAGAACCTGAATCAGTTTGTGCGTTAGTGGAAGCGTCTGGAAAGTCGCGCGATACCGGGTGACAGCCCCGTACACGAAAGTGCACAGATTGTGAGTTCGAAGAGTAGGGCGGGACACGTGGTATCCTGTCTGAATATGGGGGGACCATCCTCCAAGGCTAAATACTCCTGACTGACCGATAGTGAACCAGTACCGTGAGGGAAAGGCGAAAAGAACCCCGGCGAGGGGAGTGAAACAGAACCTGAAACCGTGTACGTACAAGCAGTGGGAGCCTCTTTTATGGGGTGACTGCGTACCTTTTGTATAATGGGTCAGCGACTTATATTCTGTAGCAAGGTTAACCGTATAGGGGAGCCGCAGGGAAACCGAGTCTTAACTGGGCGTTAAGTTGCAGGGTATAGACCCGAAACCCGGTGATCTAGCCATGGGCAGGTTGAAGGTTGGGTAACACTAACTGGAGGACCGAACCGACTAATGTTGAAAAATTAGCGGATGACTTGTGGCTGGGGGTGAAAGGCCAATCAAACCGGGAGATAGCTGGTTCTCCCCGAAAGCTATTTAGGTAGCGCCTCGTGAACTCATCTTCGGGGGTAGAGCACTGTTTCGGCTAGGGGGCCATCCCGGCTTACCAACCCGATGCAAACTGCGAATACCGGAGAATGTTATCACGGGAGACACACGGCGGGTGCTAACGTCCGTCGTGAAGAGGGAAACAACCCAGACCGCCAGCTAAGGTCCCAAAGTCATGGTTAAGTGGGAAACGATGTGGGAAGGCACAGACAGCCAGGATGTTGGCTTAGAAGCAGCCATCATTTAAAGAAAGCGTAATAGCTCACTGGTCGAGTCGGCCTGCGCGGAAGATGTAACGGGGCTAAACCATGCACCGAAGCTGCGGCAGCGACGCGTATGCGTTGTTGGGTAGGGGAGCGTTCTGTAAGCCGTTGAAGGTGTGCTGTGAGGCATGCTGGAGGTATCAGAAGTGCGAATGCTGACATAAGTAACGATAAAGCGGGTGAAAAGCCCGCTCGCCGGAAGACCAAGGGTTCCTGTTCAACGTTAATCGGAGCAGGGTGAGTCGACCCCTAAGGCGAGGCTGAAAAGCGTAGTCGATGGGAAGCAGGTTAATATTCCTGCACTTGGTGTTACTGCGAAGGGGGGACGGAGAAGGCTAGGTTATCCGGGCGACGGTTGTCCCGGTTTAAGCGTGTAGGCTGATATCTTTGGTAAATCCGGGATATCTTAAGGCTGAGGCGTGACGACGAGCCACCACGGTGGTGAAGTAACTGATGCCCTGCTTCCAGGAAAAGCCTCTAAGCTCCAGGTAACACGAAATCGTACCCCAAACCGACACAGGTGGTCAGGTAGAGAATACCAAGGCGCTTGAGAGAACTCGGGTGAAGGAACTAGGCAAAATGGTGCCGTAACTTCGGGAGAAGGCACGCTGTCGGTAGGTGAAGTCCCTCGCGGATGGAGCTTGTA
>NZ_JAIMIE010000013.1:0-31993 GCF_019795955.1 Pantoea sp. DY-5 | reverse complement strand
TAGCGCGGTGGTCCCACCTGACCCCATGCCGAACTCAGAAGTGAAACGCCGTAGCGCCGATGGTAGTGTGGGGTCTCCCCATGCGAGAGTAGGGAACTGCCAGGCATCAGACAGTGAAGAAGCCCCGAACGAAAGTTCGGGGCTTTTTTACGTCTGTACATTAGCAATTTCTCACCAGAAATAAGAAAACATCAAACTCGCAACCTGCCGATCAGGTAAACTACGGCCAGATTAATCAGTAAAGGCCGTGAAATGTCCAGCCCCAATACATCCCTAGAAGCTTTCAATACTCTTGGTCTTACGATCAATGCACAAACGCTGACTATCGCTGAAACGCCTGACGCTATTACTTTGGCCTGGAAAGACAGTCAGCAATCAAATCTGCCCTTTATTGTATTAGGCGAAGGGAGCAACGTACTCTTTCTGGAAGATTTTAGCGGCTCGGTGGTGGTTAATGCGATTAAGGGCATAGCTATCGAGGAGAATGACGAAGCTTGGCATTTACATGTTGGTGCCGGCGAAAATTGGCACGCTTTAGTTGAGCAGACGCTAAAGAAGGGTATTACAGGACTGGAAAACCTGGCGCTAATTCCTGGTATGGCTGGCTCAGCACCGATTCAAAATATCGGTGCATATGGTGTCGAATTTAAAGATATCTGTCACTACGTTGAAGCTATACATCTTCCAACGCGAAATATAATTCGTTTGTATCGAGAAGAGTGCCAGTTTGGCTATCGCGATAGTGTTTTCAAACATGCAATGAAGAATGACTATGTCATTGTTGCAGTGGGATTACGCTTGGCAAAGCAGTGGAAACCTGTTCTAACTTATGGCGATCTGACTAAATTAAACTCAGCAACAGTGTGTGCCTGGGATGTATTCAATGAAATTTGCCATATGCGCCAAAGCAAACTGCCCGACCCAAAAATCACAGGCAATGTGGGTAGTTTCTTCAAAAACCCGCTGATTACAGCTGAGCATGCAGACGCACTAATTATGCAGTGGCCATCCATTCCTCATTATCCACAGGCCAGTGGTGACGTGAAATTAGCAGCAGGCTGGTTGATCGACCAATGTGGTCTTAAAGGCTTCCGTGTGGGTGGCGCCGCAGTTCACCGTCAACAGGCTCTGGTACTGATTAATGAAGATCATGCTACTCCACAGGATATTGTCGATTTGGCGCACCAGGTTAGGAATAGAGTCGGACAAAAGTTTGATGTTTGGCTGGAGCCAGAAGTGCGCTTTATCGGTGCTCGAGGCGAGCGTAACGCCGTTGAGGTAATTTCATGAAAGATAATAGCGTGCCGTTAAAGTTAGTGGCATTGGTGGCTGATGGTGAATTTCACTCTGGTGAGCAACTGGGCGAAGCGCTTGGCATGAGCCGTGCTGCCATCAATAAACATATACAGACTCTGAAAAGCTGGGGTCTGGATGTATATACGGTTACAGGTAAAGGCTATAGCTTACCGGGGCCAATTCAGTTACTGGATGAAGAAGTCATTTTGTCTCACCTGCATCAACCTAATCTGGCGTTGATTCCTGTTATTGATTCTACCAACCAATATTTGCTGAATCGGATGGATCAATTGCCGTCTGGCTACGCATGCATTGCCGAATATCAGCAAGCAGGGCGCGGACGTCGCGGGCGTAAGTGGTTTTCACCATTTGGCTCCAACCTGTATATGTCCATGTATTGGCGTTTGGAGCAGGGGCCAGCTGCGGCGATGGGCCTGAGTCTAGTGATTGGTATCATCATGGCAGAAGTGATTCAGTCATTAGGTGCACCGGATGTACGGGTTAAATGGCCTAATGATCTCTATCTTAACGATCGTAAACTTGCTGGTATTTTAGTTGAGTTAACCGGAAAAACCGGCGATGCCGCTCAGATCGTTATAGGTGCTGGCGTCAATTTGCTGATGCGTTCAGAAGGCACGGCAGAAATTAATCAGGGTTGGATTAATCTTCAGGAAGCGGGTGTTGATATCGATCGCAACGAGTTAGCTGCGAAGCTGATTAATAGCCTGCGTGAAGCATTACCCATTTTTGAACGCGATGGTTTGGCGCCATTTGTTTCACGCTGGGAAGCCCTTGATAACTTCATTAATCGCCCAGTGAAGCTTCTTATTGGTGATCGTGAGGTATATGGCATTGCGCGAGGTATTGATAAGCAGGGCGGTTTATTACTGGAGCAGGATGGAGTCGTTAAATCCTGGGTCGGGGGCGAGATTTCGTTGCGTCCAGACAATTAATGCACATGAGTAAAAAATTAAAATGCCCACAATCTTTTATGGGCATTTTATTTAAAAAAGACTATTTTCTCAAACGTACACTTTGCACCGCATGATCAGCCGACTTAGTCATAATAAGGCTGGCTCGTTCGCGTGTAGGCAGAATATTTTCCTTTAAATTAAGCCAGTTAATCTCTTTCCATAGCCCACGCGCAATATTGAGTGCATCCTCTTCTGGTAATTGCGAATAGTGATGGAAATAAGAGTCCGGATCGCTAAACGCGCCCTCACGGAATTTCAAAAATCTATTTACATACCAGCTCTCAAGTAATGACTCAGGCGCATCGACGTAAATTGAAAAATCCACAAAATCAGACACAAATACATGATGAGGATCGTGAGGATAGTCCATACCGCTTTGCAGCACATTCAATCCTTCAAGAATAAGAATATCAGGCTGTTGTACGACTTTATCGCCATCCGGAATGACATCGTAAATCAGATGAGAATAAACCGGCGCTGTCACCTGGCTAGCACCCGATTTTAAATCAGATACGAAGTTAACCAGGCGATGCATATCGTAAGATTGCGGGAACCCTTTTTTCTTCATCAAACCGCGTTCTTTAAGCACGGCATTAGGATGCAAAAAACCATCAGTAGTGATCAGTTCTACTTTGCGGTGTTCTGGCCAGCGGCTAAGAAGCGCCTGAAGCACACGAGCAGTTGTGCTTTTTCCTACCGCAACGCTGCCGGCAATACTGATGATATAAGGGATTTTCTGCCCATTAGTGCCAAGGAATTGCTCAAGCACCGCCTGACGACGCAGATTAGAACTGATATAAAAATTAAGCAGACGCGATAGCGGCAGATAAATCTCGGCCACTTCTTCTAATGAAAGATCTTCATTGATACCACGCAGACGCTCAATTTCACCTTCAGCCAATGTCATTGGTACTGAATCGCGTAGTGCTGCCCATTGCTGGCGATTGAACTGCAAATAAGGCGTAGTAAGAGGTGTCGTTTTTTTACTCATAAGCATGCATCTGAGTGCAAATTCTGATTAATCAACACCTTGCTGCATTAGGCATACGAAGATGTATCAAACTCAATTGCACGTCACAGGGGTAATTAACGAGAACAATGGGCAGGAGGGTAACACCAGTGTGACTTTAAAAAGAAGTAAAATGATAAACAGGAGCACGCTTTCGCAAGCGTGCCCGCATTTTTCTTGTCGGTCAGTAGCTTGTCGCTACATTTTCTGCTGGGCTGGTACGCAGACGTTTATAGTAAATCGCGCCGGGATGAGGATGCCCATCCGCGCATAATGCATAGTCGGGCAATTCCCCTAAATAGCGGTAGCCATGTGCCCGATAAAAAATTTCTTCTGCAGAACCTGCAATGACATCCAAATAAAGCAGACCACGCTGATAGCTTTCTGCCTTGTGCTCAAGCGTCTGCATTAATCTGCGTCCAATCCCTTCTCGCTGAGCATTTGAATGCACAAGCAGCTGTAAAACTTCCGCGCGATTTTGTCCATCTGGACGCTGACAAATATTGAGCTGCACGCTTCCCACCACAACCGAGTCGATGACGGCAATCCATAGCAGCAACTCATGGCGTGCCATTTTGTTGCGCAAGCTATGAAAATAGCGCTCGGCATCCTGATACTGTTGCATCTTTTGCGAATGTTGAAATGCCGAAGTCATATTGTTTTTTACCGCTTCAACCATCAGGGCAGCCAAAGCCTGACGATAAAGGGGTAATGTTTCTGCAGTGAGCTGAACAATATTCATGCGACATCCTCCATTTAATGACCCGATTAAATAGATAAGCAAAATGCAGGCCAGCAGAAAAAACGAGTGTAGCGGGTAGTTTCACAAAAAATTTTCTACAATTTGCACAGCAGAAAGGCAGTGTGCTTCAAATATGTGCATTGAAAATGATGGCGGTTCATAGCAATCAATCTATGTGGTGGTGTAAAAATGCACAGGTTTAGGGTGATTTTACTGCAGCTGATGGCTGATTTGAGATGATTTGCACAAATAGTAAGCGATAGAACAATTTTGACGATTTTTTTGTTGCATCCTTCTTCGGGTATTCCTAGAATGCGCTCCACTTGATGCCGGCTTAGCTCAGTTGGTAGAGCAACTGACTTGTAATCAGTAGGTCACCAGTTCGATTCCGGTAGCCGGCACCATCAAGTAGGTGGGATTCCCGAGCGGCCAAAGGGAGCAGACTGTAAATCTGCCGTCACAGACTTCGAAGGTTCGAATCCTTCTCCCACCACCATCTCAACCTCCTGGTTGGGCGTCAGATAAAGTCTTTATCTGATGGGTGAGTTCTTCATCTCTCACCTTCGAATTTCAGATTGCGCATTAGCGCAATCAAAGTTGGTCAGCAACTCTGACCGGCTCGAATAATAGAAGGTCTTCTTTTATTATTCATAAGCTACAGAAAGAACAGGTAGCCGAGTTCCAGGATGCGGGCATCGTATAATGGCTATTACCTCAGCCTTCCAAGCTGATGATGCGGGTTCGATTCCCGCTGCCCGCTCCAGATGTGCTGATATGGCTCAGTTGGTAGAGCGCACCCTTGGTAAGGGTGAGGTCCCCAGTTCGACTCTGGGTATCAGCACCACTTCCTTTATCTCTCTCCTGATTCTCTCTCTGTAAACCAAACAGTCAGGCAATGCCTGGTTGATATGACGATATCTTCGATATATCCGTGTCTTAGAGGGACTAGCGATGGCTAAAGAGCAATTTCAGCGTAACAAACTGCACGTAAACGTGGGCACCATCGGTCACGTCGACCACGGTAAAACCACCCTGACTGCAGCAATCACTACCGTACTGGCTAAAACCTACGGCGGTAAAGCAAGCAAGTTCGATGAGATCGATAAGGCGCCAGAAGAGAAAGCACGTGGTATCACCATCAACACTTCTCACGTTGAATATGAAACCCCGACTCGCCACTATGCGCACGTTGACTGCCCAGGCCACGCCGACTATGTGAAAAACATGATCACCGGTGCTGCGCAGATGGATGGCGCGATCCTGGTTGTTGCTGCGACTGATGGCCCAATGCCACAGACCCGTGAGCACATCCTGCTGGGTCGTCAGGTTGGCGTTCCTTACATCATCGTGTTCCTGAACAAGTGCGACATGGTTGATGATGAAGAGCTGCTGGAACTGGTTGAGATGGAAGTACGTGACCTGCTGTCAGCTTATGACTTCCCGGGCGACGACACTCCAATCGTACGTGGTTCTGCTCTGAAAGCGCTGGAAGGCGAAGCTGAGTGGGAAGCTAAAATCATTGAGCTGGCTGAGCATCTGGATACTTACATCCCAGAGCCAGTACGTGCAATCGACCTGCCGTTCCTGCTGCCAATCGAAGACGTATTCTCAATCTCAGGCCGTGGTACCGTTGTTACCGGTCGTGTTGAGCGCGGTATCGTTAAAGTGGGCGACGAAGTTGAAATCGTTGGTATCAAGGCGACTGTTAAGTCTACCTGTACTGGCGTTGAAATGTTCCGCAAACTGCTGGACCAGGGTCAGGCTGGCGAGAACTGCGGCGTTCTGCTGCGTGGTATCAAGCGTGAAGACATCCAGCGTGGCCAGGTTCTGGCTAAGCCGGCTTCAATCAAGCCGCATACCAAGTTCACTTCAGAAGTTTACGTTCTGTCTAAAGATGAAGGCGGCCGTCATACTCCGTTCTTCAAAGGCTATCGTCCACAGTTCTACTTCCGTACAACTGACGTGACCGGCAACGTTGAGCTGCCAGAAGGCGTAGAGATGGTAATGCCAGGCGACAACGTTCAGATGACCGTTGAGCTGATCCACCCAATCGCGATGGATGAAGGCTTGCGCTTCGCTATCCGTGAAGGCGGCCGTACCGTTGGTGCGGGTGTTGTTGCTACAATTATCGCTTAATTGCGATAAGATTTGACGCAATGCACAAGGAAAGGGCATCATTTGATGCCCTTTTTGCACGCTGTTGTATAGAACCTGGCTCATCAGTGATTTTGCATCATAATCATTGCTGAGACAGGCTCTGTTTCACGGCGTTGGATACCGAGTTACGCTCAAAAGCTCATTCGGTTTGGATGCCTCGCACTGCGGGGCAGTATAGTTTCTGAATTATTGTGGCAGGTTGGTTTATGAGTGCGAATACCGAAGCTCAAGGAAGCGGGCGCGGCCTTGAAGCGATGAAATGGGTAGTTGTGATCGCATTGCTCCTGGTAGCAATCGTCGGCAACTATATCTATCGCGATGTAACACTGCCGCTGCGCGCGCTGGCTGTGGTTGTGCTGATCGCTGCAGCGGGCGGCATTGCTTTGCTGACAATCAAAGGCAAAGCGACTGTGGCATTTGCCCGTGAAGCTAAAACCGAAATGCGTAAGGTCATTTGGCCGACTCGCCAGGAAACATTGCACACCACGTTAATCGTTGCCGCGGTAACTGCCGTGATGTCACTGATTTTGTGGGGGCTGGATGGTATTCTGGTCCGTCTGGTATCGTTTATCACTGGCCTGAGGTTCTGAGATGTCTGAAGCTCCAAAAAAACGCTGGTACGTCGTTCAGGCGTTCTCCGGTTTTGAAGCCCGCGTAGCGAAATCGCTGCACGAGCATATCAAACTGCACAACATGGAAGAGCTTTTTGGCGAAGTCATGGTGCCGACTGAAGAAGTCGTCGAAATCCGTGGCGGACAGCGTCGCAAAAGCGAACGTAAATTCTTCCCTGGCTACGTATTGGTTCAGATGGTAATGAATGATGCCAGCTGGCACTTAGTGCGCAGTGTACCGCGTGTAATGGGCTTTATCGGTGGTACTTCTGACCGTCCTGCGCCAATCAGTGATAAAGAAGTTGATGCGATTATGAACCGCCTGCAGCAGGTGGGTGATAAGCCGCGTCCAAAAACGCTGTTCGAGCCAGGCGAGATGGTACGCGTCAGCGACGGCCCGTTTGCCGACTTCAACGGCGTGGTCGAAGAAGTGGACTACGAGAAGAGCCGCTTGAAAGTGTCTGTTTCCATCTTTGGTCGTGCAACGCCAGTGGAACTCGACTTCGCTCAGGTGGAGAAAGGTTAACCCTTTTGTTCACTTTTTAGCTCTTGCGGAAGGCGCGAAATTTACCTATAATTTCGCGCCTTTTGTTTTTATGTGCCGGCAACGGCATATAAATCGTTATCACGGGGAGCCTGTTTTTCAGGCGCTATAACCCAATTGAGGAATTATCATGGCCAAGAAAGTACAAGCCTACGTTAAGTTGCAAGTTGCAGCTGGTATGGCTAACCCAAGTCCACCTGTTGGTCCAGCACTGGGTCAGCAGGGTGTTAACATCATGGAATTCTGCAAAGCGTTCAACGCTAAGACTGAATCCCTGGAGAAAGGCCTGCCTACTCCTGTTGTTATCACCGTATACAGTGACCGTTCTTTCACCTTCGTTACCAAAACGCCTCCGGCTGCCGTACTGCTGAAAAAAGCAGCGGGCATCAAGTCTGGTTCTGGTAAGCCGAACAAAGACAAAGTCGGTAAAGTTTCCCGTGCTCAGGTACGTGAAATCGCAGAAACTAAAGCTGCGGACATGACTGGTTCTGACGTAGAAGCGATGACTCGCTCTATCGAAGGTACTGCTCGCTCCATGGGCCTGGTAGTAGAGGATTAAGAAATGGCTAAGCTGACCAAGCGCATGAGCGTAATCCGTGACAAAGTTGATGCTACTAAGCAGTACGACATCAACGAAGCTGTTGCTCTGCTGAAAGAACTGGCTACTGCCAAGTTCGTAGAAAGCGTTGACGTTGCTGTTAACCTCGGCATCGATGCACGTAAATCTGATCAGAACGTACGCGGCGCGACCGTTCTGCCACACGGTACTGGTCGTTCAGTACGTGTTGCCGTCTTCACCCAAGGTGCAAACGCCGAAGCAGCTAAAGCAGCTGGCGCAGAACTGGTTGGTATGGAAGACCTGGCTGAGCAGATCAAAAAAGGCGAAATGAACTTTGACGTTGTTATCGCATCTCCAGATGCAATGCGCGTTGTTGGCCAGTTGGGCCAGGTTCTGGGCCCACGCGGTCTGATGCCAAACCCGAAAGTTGGTACTGTAACGCCTAACGTTGCTGAAGCAGTTAAAAATGCTAAAGCAGGTCAGGTTCGTTATCGTAATGACAAAAACGGCATCATCCACACTACCATCGGTAAAGTGGATTTTGACACTGACAAATTGAAAGAAAACCTGGAATCTCTGCTGGTTGCGCTGAAAAAAGCTAAACCATCACAGGCGAAAGGCGTGTACATCAAGAAAGTCAGCATCTCTACCACCATGGGCGCCGGCGTTGCCGTTGACCAGGCTGGTCTGAGTGCATCAGCAAACTAATTGCTGCTTGTAACGGGCGAAAAATTCATCTAGAATCTTACGCCCGTTGTTCTGGTTGTATACGCAATTCAGAACCCAGATTCAAAGCGAGTGAGTCACAAAGTCTAAACACTTAGTTGTTCAGTCGCTTAGGTTGGAGCCAGGCCTTATCCTGGCCTCCGTCCGAGACCGCAGGAGCAGAATATTTTCGGATATCTTGCTTAATATCCTGCGTAGACGGTGACAGAACCAAAAAGAATTATTTCTTCGCTGGATTCTGCTCACCGTGTAATAGCGCTTATCGCCTTCGGGTGAATAAGTGAAGTGAGTTCCGGGAAATTATTCCCGGTCAATCCAGGAGCAAAAGCTAATGGCATTAAATCTTCAAGGCAAACAAGCGATTGTTGCTGAAGTTAGCGAAGTAGCCAAAGGCGCGCTTTCAGCGGTTGTTGCGGATTCCCGTGGCGTGACCGTTGATAAAATGACCGAACTGCGTAAAGCAGGTCGTGAAGCTGGCGTTTACATGCGTGTTGTTCGTAACACCCTGCTGCGCCGCGTCGTTGAAGGTACTCCTTTCGAGTGCCTGAAAGACACGTTTGTTGGTCCGACCCTGATTGCATACTCTTTGGAACACCCGGGCGCTGCTGCTCGTCTGTTCAAAGATTTCGCGAAAGCGAATGCAAAATTTGAGGTCAAAGCTGCAGCCTTTGAAGGTGAGCTGATCACGGCGGCCAATATTGACCGTCTGGCAACTCTGCCGACTTACGAAGAAGCACTGGCACGTCTGATGTCGACCATGAAAGAAGCCGCTGCTGGCAAACTGGTTCGTACTCTGGCTGCTGTGCGCGATGCAAAAGAAGCGGCTTAAGGCCCAGTTCTTTTCCTTCGTGCTTGCTACCGTATAAACTTTTTCTGATTTTTAGGAACAATCGATATGTCTATCACTAAAGACCAAATTCTGGAAGCTGTTGCCGCTATGTCCGTAATGGAAGTAGTTGAGCTGGTTTCTGCTATGGAAGAAAAATTCGGCGTTTCTGCTGCTGCCGCTGTAGCTGTTGCTGCTGGCCCAGCTGAAGCTGTTGAAGAGAAAACTGAATTCGACGTAATTCTGAAAGCTGTTGGCGCTAACAAGGTCGCAGTAATCAAAGCAGTACGTACTGCAACTGGCCTGGGCTTGAAAGAAGCTAAAGACCTGGTTGAAGCTACTGGTACTATCAAAGAAGGCATCAGCAAAGATGACGCAGCCGCTCTTGAAGCTGCTCTGAAAGAAGCTGGCGCTGAAGTTGAAGTTAAGTAAGACAACCTTCGGGTTGCAGCCTGAGTAACATTAGGCTGATGGCTGGTGACTGTTTAGGTCACCAGCCTTTTTGCGCTACAGGGGAATGATGGCGTTTCGCACTGTTTGTCCGTCATTCCTCTTCAATATCTTTTTCTATCGACGCCTTAATATATCGCTCTCCTGCGAAGGTTCCCTGCCTGAACAACGGCGATGAAATGATTTAAGAGTGATAGAAAGATGTATTGCATGGGGTGCTGCGCATCGCATGAAAAACAAAAAATAGTGTTGCATGAACTGTCCTTTTCAGGACGGACAGCGTGGTTCGACATGTCAGCTAGCTGAGGAACCCCATGGTTTACTCCTATACCGAGAAAAAACGTATTCGTAAGGATTTTGGTAAACGTCCACAAGTTTTGGACATACCTTATCTCCTTTCTATCCAGCTTGACTCGTTCCAGAAGTTCATCGAGCAAGATCCAGAAGGCCAGTACGGTCTGGAAGCAGCCTTCCGCTCCGTATTCCCAATCTCAAGCTACAGCGGCAACTCTGAGTTGCAGTATGTCAGCTACCGTTTGGGTGAGCCTGTCTTTGACGTAACTGAATGTCAGATCCGTGGCGTGACCTATTCGGCACCGCTGCGCGTGAAACTGCGTCTGGTGATCTACGAGCGCGAAGCGCCGGAAGGCACCGTAAAAGACATTAAAGAACAAGAAGTCTACATGGGTGAGATTCCACTCATGACGGACAATGGTACCTTTGTTATCAATGGTACTGAGCGTGTTATCGTTTCTCAGCTGCACCGTAGTCCTGGCGTGTTCTTCGACAGCGATAAGGGTAAAACGCACTCTTCCGGTAAAGTGCTGTATAACGCACGTATCATCCCTTACCGCGGTTCATGGCTCGATTTCGAGTTTGACCCGAAAGACAACCTCTTCGTCCGTATTGACCGTCGTCGTAAGCTGCCGGCCAGTATCATTCTGCGCGCGTTAAACTTCACCTCAGAACAAATCCTTGATCTGTTCTTTGATAAAGTCGTTTATGAAATCCGCGATAACAAACTGCAGATGGAACTGGTGCCTGAGCGCCTGCGTGGTGAAACCGCCTCCTTCGATATCGAAGCAAACGGCACGGTTTACGTTGAGAAAGGTCGTCGCATCACTGCGCGCCACATCCGTCAGCTGGAAAAAGACAACATTCAGCACATCGAAGTGCCAGTTGAATACATTGCTGGCAAAGTGGTTGCTAAAGACTACGTCGATTTGAACACCGGCGAGCTGATCGTTCCTGCAAACATGGAATTGTCACTGGATCTACTGGCGAAACTGAGCCAGTCGGGCCACAAGCGCATTGAAACGCTGTTCACCAACGACCTTGATCACGGTGCGTACATCTCCGAGACTCTGCGTGTTGACCCAACCAACGATCGTTTAAGCGCGCTGGTTGAGATCTACCGCATGATGCGTCCTGGTGAGCCACCAACGCGTGAAGCTGCTGAAAACCTGTTCGAGAACCTGTTCTTCTCTGAAGATCGTTACGATCTTTCTGCGGTTGGCCGTATGAAGTTCAACCGTTCTCTGCTGCGTGATGAGATCGAAGGTTCAGGTATCCTGAGCAAAGACGACATCATCGAAGTGATGAAAAAGCTTATCGGTATCCGTAACGGTATCGGTGAAGTGGATGATATCGATCACCTCGGTAACCGTCGTATTCGTTCTGTTGGCGAAATGGCAGAAAACCAGTTCCGTGTGGGTCTGGTGCGTGTTGAGCGTGCAGTTAAAGAGCGTCTGTCTCTGGGCGACCTCGATACGCTGATGCCTCAGGACATGATCAACGCTAAGCCGATTTCGGCGGCGGTGAAAGAGTTCTTCGGTTCAAGCCAGCTGTCCCAGTTTATGGATCAGAACAACCCATTGTCCGAGATTACGCACAAACGTCGTATCTCTGCTCTGGGCCCAGGCGGTCTGACCCGTGAGCGCGCCGGCTTCGAAGTACGTGACGTACACCCAACGCACTACGGTCGTGTATGTCCTATCGAAACTCCGGAAGGCCCGAACATCGGTCTGATTAACTCACTCTCGGTTTACGCGCAGACTAACGAATACGGTTTCCTTGAAACCCCGTATCGCCGCGTTGTTGACGGGAAAGTGAGTGATGAAATTCATTACCTCTCTGCAATTGAAGAGGGTAACTACGTTATCGCTCAGGCAAACACCAACCTCGCAGAAGATGGCAGCTTTGTTGACGATCTCGTCACCTGCCGTAGCAAGGGTGAGTCAAGCCTGTTCAGCCGCGATCAGGTTGACTACATGGACGTTTCCACCCAACAGGTGGTTTCTGTCGGTGCTTCACTGATTCCGTTCCTGGAGCACGATGATGCTAACCGCGCCTTGATGGGTGCGAACATGCAACGTCAGGCGGTTCCAACTCTGCGTGCTGATAAGCCGCTGGTTGGTACCGGTATGGAACGCGCAGTAGCGGTTGACTCCGGTGTAACTGCCGTCGCGAAACGTGGTGGTACCGTTCAGTACGTTGATGCTTCTCGTATCGTTATCAAAGTTAACGAAGAAGAGATGTATCCGGGCGAAGCGGGTATCGACATCTACAACCTGACCAAGTACACCCGTTCTAACCAGAACACCTGCATCAACCAGATGCCGTGTGTCAATCTGGGTGAGCCGATTGAGCGTGGCGACGTGCTGGCAGATGGCCCGTCTACCGACCTCGGTGAACTGGCGCTGGGTCAGAACATGCGCGTGGCGTTCATGCCATGGAACGGTTACAACTTCGAAGACTCCATCCTCGTATCCGAGCGTGTAGTTCAGGAAGATCGTTTCACCACTATTCACATCCAGGAACTGGCATGTGTGTCTCGCGACACCAAGCTGGGGCCAGAAGAGATCACCGCTGATATCCCGAACGTGGGTGAAGCTGCGCTTTCTAAACTGGATGAATCCGGCATCGTGTATATCGGTGCGGAAGTGACCGGTGGCGACATTCTGGTTGGTAAGGTAACGCCGAAAGGTGAAACCCAGCTGACGCCAGAAGAGAAACTGCTGCGTGCAATCTTCGGTGAAAAAGCCTCTGACGTGAAAGATTCGTCACTGCGCGTTCCGAACGGCGTATCCGGTACTGTTATCGACGTGCAGGTCTTCACCCGCGATGGCGTGGAAAAAGACAAGCGCGCGCTGGAAATCGAAGAGATGCAGCTGAAGCAGGTTAAGAAAGACCTGTCTGAAGAACTGCAGATCTTCGAAGCTGGCCTGTTTGGCCGTATCCAGGCCGTACTGATCTCGGGTGGTGTTGAAGCTGAGAAGCTGGAAAAACTGCCACGTGAGCGCTGGCTGGAGCTGGGCCTGACTGACGAAGAGAAGCAGAATTCTCTGGAGCAGCTGGCTGAGCAATACGATGAGCTGAAGCACGAGTTTGAGAAGAAACTTGAAGCTAAGCGTCGCAAGATCACCCAAGGCGATGATCTGGCACCAGGCGTGCTGAAAATCGTTAAGGTGTATCTGGCGGTTAAACGTCAGATCCAGCCAGGTGACAAGATGGCAGGTCGTCACGGTAACAAGGGTGTTATCTCTAAGATCAACCCTATCGAAGACATGCCTTACGATGAGAACGGTACGCCGGTCGACATCGTACTGAACCCGCTGGGCGTACCATCGCGTATGAACATCGGTCAGATCCTGGAAACTCACCTCGGTATGGCGGCGAAAGGCATTGGTGAAAAAATCAATGCGATGCTGAAGAAGCAGGAAGAAGTCTCCAAACTGCGTGAGTTCATCCAGCGTGCTTACGATCTGGGCACTGATGTGCGTCAGAAAGTTGACCTGAATACCTTCACAGACGACGAAGTACTGCGTCTGGCAGAGAACCTGAAAAAGGGTATGCCAATCGCGACTCCGGTGTTTGACGGTGCGAAAGAGAGCGAAATCAAAGAGCTGCTGCAGCTCGGCGGATTGCCTTCTTCCGGTCAGATCACCCTGTTCGACGGCCGTACCGGTGAGCAGTTTGAGCGTCAGGTAACCGTAGGTTACATGTACATGCTGAAACTGAACCACCTGGTTGACGACAAGATGCACGCACGTTCTACCGGTTCTTACAGCTTGGTTACTCAGCAGCCGCTGGGTGGTAAAGCGCAGTTCGGTGGACAGCGCTTCGGTGAGATGGAAGTGTGGGCACTGGAAGCATACGGTGCCGCGTATACCCTGCAGGAAATGCTTACCGTTAAATCTGATGACGTTAACGGCCGTACGAAGATGTATAAAAACATCGTCGACGGTAACCATCAGATGGAACCGGGCATGCCGGAATCCTTCAACGTACTGTTGAAAGAGATTCGCTCGCTGGGTATCAACATCGAGCTGGAAGACGAGTAAGTACTCGCAAGTACTGGTTACGGGACGTGCACTTCGGGTGCGCGTCCCTGAGAGTTCCACTCCGACGGGAGCTAATCCGTGAAAGACTTACTTAAGTTTCTGAAAGCGCAAACTAAGACCGAAGAGTTTGATGCGATCAAAATTGCTCTGGCCTCGCCAGACATGATCCGTTCATGGTCTTTTGGTGAAGTTAAAAAGCCGGAAACCATTAACTACCGTACCTTCAAGCCTGAGCGTGACGGTCTTTTCTGTGCCCGTATTTTTGGACCGGTAAAAGACTACGAATGCCTGTGCGGTAAGTACAAGCGTTTAAAACATCGCGGCGTGATCTGTGAGAAGTGTGGCGTTGAAGTTACACAGACCAAAGTACGTCGTGAGCGCATGGGCCACATTGAGCTGGCTTCACCGACTGCGCACATTTGGTTCCTGAAATCACTGCCTTCGCGTATCGGCTTACTGCTGGATATGCCACTGCGTGATATCGAGCGCGTGCTGTACTTCGAATCTTATGTGGTTATCGAAGGCGGCATGACCAACCTGGAAAAACGTCAGATTCTGACCGAAGAGCAGTACCTTGACGCGCTGGAAGAGTTCGGTGACGAATTCGACGCGAAGATGGGTGCGGAAGCGATCCAGGCGCTGCTGAAAAACATGGATCTGGAGCAAGAGTGCGAGCAGCTGCGTGAAGAGCTGAACGAGACCAACTCCGAGACCAAACGTAAAAAGCTGACCAAGCGTATCAAGCTGCTGGAAGCGTTCGTTCAGTCTGGTAACAAGCCAGAGTGGATGATCCTGACCGTTCTGCCGGTTCTGCCGCCAGATCTGCGTCCGCTGGTACCGTTGGACGGTGGTCGTTTCGCAACGTCGGATCTGAACGATCTGTATCGTCGCGTGATCAACCGTAACAACCGTCTGAAACGCCTGCTGGATCTGGCTGCGCCAGATATCATCGTACGTAACGAAAAACGTATGTTGCAGGAAGCGGTTGATGCACTGCTGGATAACGGCCGTCGCGGTCGCGCCATCACTGGCTCGAACAAGCGTCCGCTGAAATCTCTGGCAGACATGATCAAAGGTAAGCAGGGTCGTTTCCGTCAGAACCTGTTGGGTAAACGTGTTGACTACTCTGGCCGTTCAGTTATCACCGTTGGTCCATACCTGCGTCTGCATCAGTGCGGTCTGCCGAAGAAAATGGCTCTTGAGCTGTTCAAACCGTTCATCTACGGCAAGTTGGAACTGCGTGGCCTGGCCACCACCATCAAAGCCGCTAAGAAAATGGTTGAGCGCGAAGAGGCTGTCGTTTGGGATATCCTGGACGAAGTGATCCGCGAACACCCGGTACTGCTGAACCGTGCACCAACTCTGCACCGTTTGGGTATCCAGGCGTTTGAACCGGTTCTGATCGAAGGTAAAGCGATCCAGCTGCACCCGCTGGTTTGTGCGGCATATAACGCCGACTTCGATGGTGACCAGATGGCTGTTCACGTACCGCTGACGCTGGAAGCCCAGCTGGAAGCGCGTGCGCTGATGATGTCGACCAACAACATTCTGTCACCAGCGAACGGCGAGCCAATCATCGTTCCTTCACAGGACGTTGTTTTGGGTCTGTACTACATGACCCGCGACAAAGTGAACGCCAAAGGCGAAGGCATGGTGCTGACTGGCCCGAAAGAAGCTGAGCGTGTTTATCGCGCTGGCCTGGCCGAGCTGCATGCACGCGTTAAAGTGCGTATCACTGAATACACCAAGAACGAGCAGGAAGAGTTCGTTGCGAAAACCAGCATTATCGACACCACCATTGGTCGTGCGATTCTGTGGATGATCGTTCCGAAAGGCCTGCCTTACTCCATCGTCAACCAGGCGCTGGGTAAGAAAGCCATTTCTAAGATGCTGAACACCTGTTACCGCATTCTTGGCCTGAAGCCGACTGTTATCTTTGCTGACCAAACCATGTACACCGGTTTTGCTTACGCAGCCCGTTCAGGTGCCTCTGTAGGTATCGACGACATGGTCATCCCAGCGAAGAAAGCGGAAATCGTAGCCGAAGCGGAAGCGGAAGTTGCTGAGATTCAGGAACAGTTCCAGTCTGGTCTGGTAACTGCTGGCGAACGTTACAACAAAGTTATCGATATTTGGGCCGCCGCTAACGAACGCGTTTCCAAAGCGATGATGGATAACCTGCAAACTGAAACCGTGATCAACCGTGATGGCGAAGAAGAGCAGCAGGTATCGTTCAACAGCATCTACATGATGGCCGACTCCGGTGCGCGTGGTTCTGCTGCACAGATTCGTCAGCTGGCAGGTATGCGTGGTCTGATGGCTAAGCCAGATGGCTCAATTATCGAAACGCCGATCACCGCGAACTTCCGTGAAGGTCTGAACGTACTCCAGTACTTCATCTCCACGCACGGTGCGCGTAAAGGTCTGGCGGATACCGCACTGAAAACCGCTAACTCCGGTTATCTGACGCGTCGTCTGGTCGACGTAGCGCAGGATCTGGTTGTTACCGAAGATGACTGCGGCACGTTCGAAGGCATCATGATGACTCCAGTCATCGAAGGTGGCGATGTTAAAGAGCCGCTGCGTGAGCGTGTACTGGGTCGTGTAACGGCTGAAGACGTTCTGAAGCCAGGCACTGCGGACATCCTGATCCCGCGTAACACCCTGATCGATGAACACTGGTGTGATGTGATCGAACTGAATTCAGTCGATGCGATCAAAGTGCGCTCGGTTGTTGGCTGTGAAACCGACTTCGGTGTGTGTGCACACTGCTATGGTCGCGATCTGGCACGTGGTCACATCATCAACAAAGGTGAGGCCATCGGTGTTATCGCAGCACAGTCCATCGGTGAGCCGGGTACACAGCTGACGATGCGTACGTTCCACATCGGTGGTGCGGCATCTCGTGCGGCTGCTGAATCCAGCATCCAGGTGAAGAACAAAGGTACTATCAAGCTGACCAACGCGAAGTCAGTAACCAACTCCTCAGGGAAACTGGTTATCGTTTCACGTAACGTTGAGCTGAAGATGATCGACGAGTTCGGTCGTACCAAAGAGAGCTATAAAGTACCTTACGGTGCGGTCATGGCTAAAGGTGATGGCGAGCAGGTTGCCGCGGGCGAAACCGTAGCAAACTGGGATCCACATACCATGCCGGTCATCACCGAAGTGGGCGGTTTCATTCGCTTCACTGACATGATCGACGGTCAGACCATTACTCGTCAGACTGACGACTTAACTGGTCTGTCATCGCTGGTGGTTCTGGATTCTGCAGAACGTACTGCGGGTGGTAAAGATCTGCGTCCTGCGCTGAAAATTATCGATGCCAACGGAAATGATGTTTTGATTCCAGGTACCGACATGCCAGCACAGTACTTCCTGCCGGGCAAAGCAATTGTTCAGCTGGAAGATGGCGTTAAGATCAGTGCCGGTGACACGCTGTCGCGTGTTCCGCAGGAATCTGGCGGTACCAAGGATATTACCGGTGGTCTGCCGCGCGTTGCTGACTTGTTCGAAGCGCGTCGTCCGAAAGAGCCAGCAATCCTGGCGGAGATCAGCGGTATCATCTCCTTCGGTAAAGAGACCAAAGGTAAGCGTCGTCTGGTGATTACGCCGGTTGATGGTAGCGATCCGTACGAAGAGATGATTCCAAAATGGCGTCAGCTTAACGTATTCGAAGGCGAGCGCGTAGAACGTGGTGACGTCGTATCTGACGGCCCAGAGTCTCCGCACGATATCCTGCGTCTGCGTGGCGTCCATGCTGTGACCCGTTACATCACTAACGAAGTGCAGGAAGTTTACCGTCTGCAAGGCGTTAAGATTAACGATAAACACATCGAAGTCATCGTTCGTCAGATGCTGCGTAAAGCAACCATCTCGAGCGTGGGAAGCACCGACTTCCTGGAAGGTGAGCAGGCTGAATACTCTCGCATCAAGATCTCTAACCGTGAACTTGAAGCGAATGGCAAAATCGGCGCAACATTCATGCGCGATCTGCTGGGTATCACCAAAGCGTCACTGGCAACCGAATCGTTCATCTCTGCAGCATCGTTCCAGGAGACCACGCGTGTCCTGACCGAAGCAGCAGTTGCAGGTAAGCGTGACGAACTGCGCGGCCTGAAAGAGAACGTCATCGTGGGTCGTCTGATCCCAGCCGGTACCGGTTATGCTTATCACCAGGATCGTATGCGTCGCCGCTCTGCGGGCGAAGCACCGGTTGCACCGCAGGTTACTGCTGATGAAGCCTCTGCTAGCCTTGCTGAATTGCTGAACGCCGGTCTGGGCGGAAGCGACGACGAGTAATTCGTCTGCTAAAGCTGACCAATAAAAAACCCTGCTTCGGCAGGGTTTTTTTTCGTCTTCATTTTGTCAGAACTTGCGGCAGACATCTTCGCGTGTCAGTCCGATATCACGCAGCTGGTTATCACTCAGTTTTGACAGGATGCGGTGAGTTTCACGCCGTGCTTTCCAGTGTTTAACCATACGCACTGCGCCGCGGAAGATATCCAGTAAAGTGACGTCAAAAGGTTTAGCCGCGCGGTTTTGATCGAATTCCATAATCCTTGCCCTCAGTAGGTTGCCTGAGAAGCATTGTCTGATTCCTTCGCATTATGATACAGACGCAAAAAACACTTATCTTTAACATACAGATTGCCTTGAAGTGGATCTGAATGGTAATAATGAGGTCTATCTGTACTGGTTTATTATGATTGATGGCTGAGTGAGGCATACGATGACGCGCTACCAACATTTAGCATGTTTGCTTTCGGATCGTATAGAGCAAGGGCTGTACCGCAGCGGCGAGCGCTTGCCGTCGGTGCGCACGCTGAGTCTTGAACACGGCGTGAGTATCAGCACCGTTCAGCAGGCATATCATCTGCTGGAAGAAAAACAGCTGATTGTGCCGCAGCCACGTTCCGGATATTTCGTTGCAACACGCAAAGCGACGCCGCCGATGCCGGCCATCACCCGACCTGCACAGCGTCCGGTGGAAATCACGCAGTGGGAATCGGTGCTGGAGTTGCTCAGCAGCCGAACTAATAACGATGTGTTGCAACTCGGCAGCGGTATGCCCGATCTGACCCAGCCCACGTTGAAACCGCTGTGGAAAATTCAAAGCCGTATGGCGCAGAAGCAGGATATCGATCAGCTCAACTATGACAGTTTGCTGGGTGTCGCGGCATTGCGCGAACAGGTTGCGCGCCTGACGATCGACAGCGGTTGTCAGCTCACGGCAGACGATATCGTGATCACCACCGGCTGCCATGAAGCGTTATCGATCTCGATCCGTGCGATATGTCAGGCTGGTGACATCATTGCGGTGGAGTCGCCGACTTTCCACGGCACCATGCAAACTCTGCGCGGCTTCGGCATTCGCGCTATTGAAATTCCTACCGATTCGGTCACCGGTATCAGCCTGGAAGCGCTGGAACTTGCGTTCGAACAGTGGCCGATTAAAGCGGTGGTGGTGGTGCCAAACTGCAATAATCCGCTGGGCTTTATCATGCCGGAATCTCGTAAACGTGCGTTGGTGACGCTGGCACAGCGTTTCGATGCCGCGATTATTGAAGACGATGTGTACGGCGAGCTGGCGTGGGAGTATCCGCGTCCGGTTACCCTTAAGTCGTTGGATCACGATGGACGGGTATTGCTGTGCAGTTCCTTCTCCAAGACGCTGGCGCCGGGGCTGCGTGTCGGTTGGGTGGCGCCGGGACGCTATCGCGACCGCGTGCTGCATATGAAATACATCAGCACCGGATCGACGGCCACACAGCCGCAACATGCGGTCGCCGAGTTTATTCGTCTTGGTCATTATCTGCCGCATTTGCGGCGCATGCGTCAGGTGTATCAACGCAATTATGAAACCTTTAGCTGCTGGGTACGCCACTACTTTCCGTGTGGGATTTGTGTGTCGCGTCCGCAGGGCAGTTTCCTGATGTGGATTGAATTGCCAGAGGCATTTGACGCGGTCAGGCTCAATACCGAATTGCGTGAGCTGAACATGCAGGTTGCCGTAGGCTCGCTGTTTTCGGCCTCGGGTAAGTATCGCAACTGCTTGCGCCTGAATTATGGTTTGCCAATGAATGAGCACACAGAGCAGGCGATAGCTCAACTCGGCGCAGCGGTAGAACGTGCCATGCTGGCTTGTAGTCATGAATCCGTGCATACCTCCTCCCTGATCACGTGAAGAAAGGCAGGGCTGGGAGAGGTTGAGACCAGCCCTGGCCCGCTGCAAGCGACAGCGGGCAGGCACACTTTAGTCTTGTCAGGAAATGACGCCAGCCCCTACATCACGCTGCTGCGCGGCAGATTCCAGCGTTTCATCCTTACTTACCGCGCATTACATTGCTTCTGCAGGTTCGATTCCATTTTCCACCAGTGACAGTAACTGCTGCGTTGCTGCGCGCCAGTCGGCGGCCTGGGTAATCGCGCTCACCACCGCAATGCTGCCCACGCCGGTAGCCAGCACTTCCGGCACGCGCGCCAGTGAAATACCGCCAATCGCCACGGTTGACACATCCTGCAAACGCGCCAGGTGGCGTTTCAATTCCACCACGCCCTGCGGCGCAGAAGGCATGTCTTTAGTTTGCGTAGGATAGATGTGGCCAAGCGCAATATAAGAAGGGCGCAGCGCCAGAGCCCGATCTAACTCGGCATCGTCATGCGTCGATAATCCCAGGCGCAATCCCGCCTCACGAATGGCCGCCAAATCGGCTACATCGAGATCTTCCTGGCCAAGGTGCACGCCATAAGCGTGATATTTAATGGCTAAACGCCAGTAATCATTGATAAACAGGCGAGCGCGATACTGTTTGCCGAGTGCAATCGCCTCGCGCACCGCATCTTCCACCTCGTAATCTTCACAATCTTTGATGCGCAGCTGAATGGTGCGCACACCGGCTTCCAGCAAGCGTGCGATCCATTCCACGCTATCAACAACCGGATACAGCCCCAGTTTTGGGGCCGTGGCAGGAAAGGCGTCGGTCATACATTTTCCTCTTTAAGGGTATCGGCAGCGTGATAAAGCTCACCGCCACGATTGCGGAAGGCGTCCGACATTTGCGCCATACCCACTTCAATCGGCTGAGCTTCAGCCTGTTGGCGGGCGGCAAACTCACGCACTTCCTGTGTAATTTTCATCGAGCAGAATTTCGGGCCGCACATCGAGCAGAAGTGCGCCACTTTGCCTGATTCCTGCGGCAGGGTTTCATCGTGATAGGCGCGTGCGGTGTGCGGATCGAGCGCCAGATTGAACTGATCTTCCCAGCGGAATTCAAAACGCGCTTTCGACATCGCATTGTCGCGGATCTGCGCGCCCGGATGACCTTTCGCCAGATCTGCTGCGTGCGCGGCGATTTTGTAGGTGATCAGCCCTTGCTTCACATCCTCTTTATTCGGCAAACCGAGGTGCTCTTTCGGCGTCACGTAACACAGCATGGCGCAGCCGAACCAGCCAATCATTGCCGCGCCGATGCCGGAAGTGAAATGGTCATAGCCGGGCGCGATATCGGTAGTGAGCGGTCCAAGCGTGTAAAACGGGGCTTCGTGACAATGCTCAAGCTGTTCGGTCATATTGCGTCGAATCATCTGCATCGGCACATGGCCCGGACCTTCAATCATCACCTGCACATCGTATTCCCAGGCGATTTTGGTCAGTTCGCCCAGCGTATGCAGTTCGGCAAATTGCGCCTCATCGTTGGCATCCTGAATCGAGCCGGGACGCAGGCCGTCGCCCAGTGACAGCGCCACATCATAGGCGGCACAAATTTCACAAATCTCGCGGAAGTGAAGATAGAGGAAACTTTCGGTGTGATGCGACAGGCACCATTTCGCCATAATCGAGCCACCGCGCGACACAATGCCGGTCAGGCGTTTGGCCGTCATCGGCACATAGCGCAGCAGCACGCCAGCGTGAATGGTGAAGTAGTCAACGCCTTGTTCCGCCTGCTCCAGCAGCGTGTCGCGGAAAATCTCCCAGTTGAGATCTTCTGCAATGCCGTTCACTTTCTCCAGCGCCTGATAAATCGGCACCGTACCAATCGGCACCGGACTGTTGCGCAAAATCCACTCACGCGTTTCATGGATGTAGCGGCCGGTTGAGAGATCCATCACAGTGTCTGCGCCCCAGCGCGTTGACCACACCAGCTTCTCCACTTCCTCTTCAATAGATGAGCTCACCGCAGAGTTGCCAATGTTGGCATTCACTTTCACCAGGAAGTTGCGGCCGATAATCATCGGTTCGGATTCGGGATGGTTGATGTTCGAAGGGATGATGGCGCGGCCGCTGGCGACTTCCTGACGGACAAATTCCGCGGTGATATTTTCTGGCAGATTGGCACCAAAGCTGTGACCCGGATGCTGCTGTAACAGCACTTCACCGCGAATACGCTCGCGGCCCATGTTTTCACGCAGCGCGATAAACTCCATCTCCGGCGTGATGATGCCCTGACGCGCATAGTGCAACTGGGTAACACGGCGACCCGCTTTGGCACGGCGCGGTTGCGGCAGCTGCTCAAAACGCAGATGGTCCAGGCCTTCATCCGCCAGGCGCTGCTGCGTGTAACGGGAACTCAGCTGGTGGATGGTTTCGCTGTCGTCACGTTCTTCGATCCAATTGGCACGCAGCCTGTCGAGTCCCTGATGCACATTAATGGTGGCTTGAGGATCGCCATAAGCCCCGGCGGTGTCGTAAACCGGTACCGCTTCATTTGGCTCATAGTGCGGATTCTCTTTGCTGCCGCCTATGTGCGTTGGACTGAGCTGTATCTCACGCATCGGCACGCGAATATCCGCGCGGCTGCCGGTGATCCAGATACGTTTGGAGTTGGGGAAAGCGGTTCCCTGCAGGGAATCGATAAATTCTTGCGCCTGAGCGCGTTGTTCACGACGAGAAGTTTTAGCAGACATAGCAAGTTTCCGGTAAAGGTTGGAAGTTGCTTGTCCAGAGTTCGGAAGGAGTAACAGGTACGGTGCCGGGCGCCAGCATGCACCGTGCTGATAATGTCTACTCTTGTTCCCTTCGCAGGTACTAACCTGATCAGGTTCCGCGGATCCCGAATTAACGGTCTCAGCCCCAGAGGGCACTCCGACAAGTTGGTGTTTTGTGGTTTAAGCTACTTTGCTTGCCATTTTGCACCTGGGCAGTGCTCGTGACCGTCACGTACTACGTGTACGCTCCGGTCCCTGCGCGCTGTCCGAGTGCAAACTGGCTGCGCACGCTACGCTTAAACCGCAAAATTTGCCTTTTGATTGTCGTTAAAGAAGACAATAAAAAAGCCCATTTAGCATAAGAGGGCTTTTCTTGAATAACAAGTTTTTTACATCTTCGGGGTTCTAAGCCGGGCGGGCAATGGCGCTGTCGTTGGCAACCGGCGGAAGCGCCAGCTGGTTGTCCCAGGCGAGTTGCACCAGCTTATCTTCCAGCGTGAAGCGCGATTCCAGCACCTCGCCGACTTCGGAGAGCGCGGTTTGAAAATCCACGCAATTATCATCGTTAATCGCTTGCTGCAGATGGCTGTCGTAGAGCTGCATGATGCGATCGGTATTCGCCTCCAGTGCCGGGTAAATCTGCGCAGCGACGAATAAGGGGCTATCACCCTGCATCTCACTAATGATGTGTTCATACACGCTGAAATGGCCGGTGGAAAGGTAATCCACCAGGTTGTGACAAAATGCGTCCAGCGCCTGTTCATCCAGCGTCGATAACGCATCTTTTTGTGGCTTCATGCCAATAAGCTCGTAGTAAGTGACGAGCAGCTGTCGACGGGCGCGCAGCCATGAATCAACCAATTCATTTCCGCCGCCTACACGCTCTGTCAGGTTATCTAACTGGTTAAGCATATGGGGCTCCAGGTAGGTTATAGTTGTTTATTACACACTTAATATTAGGATTTCAGCGTGCGATTTGACGCTAAGGACAACGATTAAGATGCAACGTGAGATCTCAAGCTTAGACGCTGGATGGTGGGTTGTCAGCCATGAGCAAAAACTTTGGTTGCCGCAGGGCGAATTGCCGCATGGCTTAGCCAGCGATTTTGGCCTCAGCGGGAGCAACGCGATTTTGATCGGCGAGTGGCAGGGCGAGAATGTCTGGCTGGTACGTGAATCGCGTACGGACAGCATGGGCTCCGTGCGCCAACTGATTGATGAGGATGTCGGCCTGTTCCAAATCGCCGGACGTGGCGTGCAGCTGGCGGAGTTTTACCGCTCGCATCGCTGGTGCGGCTATTGCGGCCATGAGATGCACATCAGCAAACGCGAATTTGCCTGCTTATGCAATCATTGCCGCGAGCGTTATTACCCGCAAATTGCGCCGTGCATCATCGTGGCTATCCGCCGTGGCGATGAGATCCTGCTCGCCAATCATGCGCGTCATCGTAACAATATCTACACCGTGCTGGCGGGCTTTGTCGAAGTGGGCGAAACCTTAGAACAAGCGGTGGCGCGGGAAGTGATGGAGGAGAGCAACGTGCGGGTGAAAAACGTGCGTTATGTTACCTCGCAGCCGTGGCCGTTCCCGCACTCTCTGATGATGGCGTATATGGCGGAATATGACGGCGGCGATCTGCAACACGACGGCAAAGAGCTGCTGGATGCCGGCTGGTATCGCTACGACGATCTGCCGCTGTTGCCGCCGCCCGGCACGGTGGCGCGTCGCCTGATTGAAGATACCGTTGCCCTGTGTCGCGCCAGCGCGGCGTGAAAATGCTACACTGCCGGCCTTAGCATGAGAGAGCCCATTATGAGTGAACTGAAGAACGATCGTTATCTGCGCGCCCTGTTACGTCAGCCGGTAGATGTCACACCGGTATGGATGATGCGACAAGCCGGGCGTTATTTGCCGGAGTACAAAGCCACGCGCGCTGAAGCCGGTGATTTTATGTCGCTGTGTAAGAATGCTGAGCTGGCGTGTGAAGTCACGCTGCAACCGCTGCGTCGCTATGCGCTGGATGCGGCAATTCTCTTCAGCGATATCCTCACCATTCCGGATGCGATGGGACTTGGGCTCTACTTTGAGACCGGCGAAGGCCCGCGTTTCTCCAATCCGATCACCTGCCGTGCGGATGTCGACAAGCTGCCAGTGCCGGATCCAGAGCAAGAGCTCGGTTATGTGATGAACGCGGTGCGTACCATTCGTCACAACCTGAAAGGCGAAGTGCCGCTGATCGGTTTCTCCGGCAGCCCGTGGACGCTGGCAACCTACATGGTTGAAGGCGGCAGCAGCAAAGCGTTTACCAAAATTAAAAAGATGATGTACGCCGAGCCGCAAACCCTGCACAAGCTGCTGGATAAGCTGGCAGACAGCGTGATTCTTTATCTCAATGCGCAGATCAAAGCTGGCGCGCAGTCGATCATGGTGTTCGACACATGGGGCGGCGTGCTGACCGGACGCGACTATCGCGAATTCTCACTCTATTACATGCATAAAATCGTCGATAGCGTGCTGCACGAGAATGAAGGTCGCCGCGTTCCTATTACGCTGTTCACTAAAGGTGGCGGCCAATGGCTGGAAGCGATAGCGGCGACCGGCTGCGATGCGCTGGGACTCGACTGGACCACCGATATCGCCGATGCGCGTCGTCGTGTGGGTGATAAAGTGGCGCTGCAGGGCAACATGGATCCTTCCATGCTGTATGCACCGCCTGCGCGCATTGAGCAGGAAGTCGCCGGGATTCTTGAAGGTTTTGGCACTGGCGAAGGTCACGTGTTTAACCTGGGCCACGGCATCCATCCTGATGTGCCGCCTGAGCATGCTGGTGCGTTTGTTGAAGCGGTGCATCGTCTGTCACGTCCGTATCATCAGGGCTGATGATGGATTTAGCCGCACTACGCCAGGAACAGTTACAGCGCGCTGCTGATGTGGTGCGACAGGATGATTTCGATGTGCTGCCGCCACGCTTTCTTGGTGGTGCCGACGTGGGATTTGAACAGGGCGGCGAGATCACGCGCGCGGCTCTGGTCATCCTCGAGTATCCATCCTTAAAGCTGGTGGAACACCGCATTGCGCGCGTGGCCACCACCATGCCCTATATTCCGGGCTTCTTATCCTTCCGCGAAATGCCGGCGCTGCTGGAAGCCTGGCAGCAGCTCTCCCAGTTGCCCGATCTGCTGTTTGTGGATGGCCACGGTATTTCCCATCCCCGTCGGCTTGGCGTGGCGGCGCATTTCGGTTCGCTGGTGGATGTGCCCACCATTGGCGTGGCGAAGAAGCGTTTGTGTGGACGTTTTGCTGAGCTGGACGCCGAGCCAGGCAGCCGTCAGCCGCTGCTCGACAAAGGCGAACAGATTGGCTGGGTATGGCGCAGTAAAGCGCGCTGTAATCCGCTGTTTATCTCGACCGGCCATCGCGTCAGCATGGATAGCGCATTGCAATGGGTGGAAGCCTGTACTGCGGGCTATCGTTTGCCGGAACCGACGCGTTGGGCGGATGCTGTCGCCTCCGGACGCCCGGCCTTTCTGCGCTGGCAAAACACGCCTTAACGCTGTTTGTGCCCGGCTTTTGCGGTACACTGCCGCCAGCTAACCTATTGAGAGTAAGTTTGATGTTACAGAATCCCGTCCATTTGCGTCTGGCGAAGCTTGAAAGCTGGCAGCATATGACTTTCATGGCCTGCCTTTGCGAGCGTATGTTCCCCAACTATTGGGCTTTCTGTCAGCAGACCGAATTCGCCGATCCGCAACTCTATCGCCGCATCCTCGATCTCATCTGGGAAAGCCTGACGGTCAAAGATGCCAAAATCAATTTCGACGGTCAGCTGGAGAAATTTGAAGCGGCGATCCCGGATGGTGACGATTTTGAGGTTTACGGTGTTCATCCGGCGATTGATGCCTGCGTGGCCTTGAGTGAACTGCTGCATGCACAGCTCAGCGGCGAAACGCTGGAGCACGCCGTGGAAGTCAGCCGTACATCGATCACTACCGTGGCGATTCTGGAAATGACGCAGGCCGGTCGCGAAATGACCGACGAAGAGCTGCGCGCAAATCAGGCTGTCATCGATGAATGGGACCTGCAGTGGGAGATTTTCCGCCTGCTGTCAGAGTGCGAGGAGCGTGACCTAGAATTGATTAAAGGCCTGCGTGCAGACCTGCGCGAAGCGGGAATCAGTAACATCGGTATACTTTTTCAGCAATAAGGCAAGAAAACGTGACTTCAGGCCCGAATTACCGCGCCTGGAGGCTTCACATCAGCCCCCAGTCTGGTCTACATTTGGGGGGCTGAAAATTGTGGCTATCGGTGCGTGCCGGCTGAACAAGGTCTGAGAATGGCTTTTCCCTCGCACTCGTTGCTTAGCAAGCGATAAATACACTTTAAGGATAACTTATGAACAAGACTCAACTGATTGATGTGATCGCAGAGAAAGCTGACCTGTCTAAAACCCAGGCTAAGACTGCGCTGGAATCTACCCTGGCTGCGATCACTGAGTCTCTGAAAGAAGGTGATGCTGTACAACTGGTTGGTTTTGGTACTTTTAAAGTGAACCACCGCGCTGAGCGTACCGGTCGCAACCCGCAGACTGGCAAAGAGATCAAAATTGCAGCAGCTAACGTGCCAGCGTTCGTTTCAGGCAAAGCTCTGAAAGACGCTGTTAAGTAAGTTTCCGCATTGCGGTTTAGCTTTAAAAGAGGGGGCGTTAGCGCCCCTTTTTGTTGCCGGGACCTGCCATGCTGAATTCAATTCCTCAGCGCGTTTGCGCCCTGTTATTTGGTGCGCTGCTGACGGGCTGTAGCTCCACTCCTGAACTTCCTGCCTTCACGGCGAGCGGCTATCTGGCCGACCGCGGCACCGTGCGCATCTGGCGCAAGAATAGCGACCATCAAGTTGTTCACCTGCGTACGGTCTTCACGCCGTTTAATGGCGATGCGATGGAAACCACTGACTACAATTGGCAGCAGCAGAAGCTGATTAGCGTCGAACGGCGCGTCGCGGGTGCACAGCCGGATGATGTCACCTTACGCTTCGATCATCAGGGCAATCTCAATTTCATGCAGCGCCAGCTGGCGGGGCGACGTGAAGCGGTCAGCGCTGATAGCGTTGAGCTATATCGCTTCGATGCGCAGCGCATGCTGGATCAGAGCAATGCGTTGCTTGCAGGCCGTGTATTACTGCATCAGGGCCATTGGCTGGGTGGCAATCAGGTGCGTGAGTGCGATGACAAGCTGGTGAATGTGGCCTTTGATCGCGACACGCTGTATACGCTAGGCCGCCAGCAGCAGAGCCAGGCTGCGCCATTGATGGTGTCGTGGCTGGAAGCGCCGGAAGGTGTGCAACTGCTACGTGCTACGCCGGATGACGAATGCAGCTGGCAGCCAAAAGAGAGTGATTTCTGACAGGTGGAAAAGAGAAGGGGCACCTGGTGTGCCCCTTTGCGTACTTATTTGCGGTTAATCGCGCGGTAGCCGATATCGCGGCGGCAGAAGCTGCCATCCCACGAGATATGCTGCGCCAGCGCATAAGCGTTCTTCTGCGCAGCGGCAACATCGTCGCCCAGTGCAGTCACGCACAGTACGCGACCACCGTTGGTGACCACCAGATCGTCCTTCATGGTGGTGCCAGCATGGAACACCTTGCCATCCGGTACTTCTTCCAGCGGCAGACCGTAAATCTGATCGCCCGTGTTGTAATCGCCCGGATAACCACCCGCCGCTAACACCACGCCGAGAGAGGGACGCGGATCCCACTGCGAGGTTTGCTGATCCAGTTTGCCATCGGTAGCCGCCAGACACAGCTCCACCAGATCCGACTGCAAACGCAGCATGATCGGCTGAGTTTCCGGATCGCCGAAGCGGCAGTTAAATTCGATCACTTTAGGCTGACCGGCTTTATCGATCATCAACCCAGCGTACAGGAAGCCGGTATAAATGTTGCCTTCTGCTTTCATACCGTTAACGGTTGGCCAGATGATCTGATCCATCACGCGCTGGTGGATCTCATCGGTCACCACGGGCGCCGGAGAATACGCGCCCATGCCGCCGGTATTTGGACCGGTATCGCCATCGCCGACACGTTTGTGATCCTGGCTGGTGGCCATCGGCAGCACATTGTTGCCGTCGACCATCACGATAAAGCTGGCCTCTTCGCCATCGAGGAACTCTTCAATCACGATGCGGTGACCAGCATCGCCGAACGCATTGCCAGCCAGCATGTCCTGCACAGCGGCTTCGGCTTCCGCCAGTTCCATCGCCACGATCACGCCTTTACCGGCCGCCAGACCGTCAGCTTTGATCACGATCGGTGCGCCTTTCTCACGCAGATATGCCAGCGCAGGTTCCACTTCGGTGAAGTTCTGGTATTCGGCGGTTGGAATCTGCTGACGTGCCAGGAAATCTTTGGTGAACGCCTTTGAGCCTTCCAGCTGGGCAGCGGCTTGCGTTGGGCCAAAGATCTTCAGACCTGCAGCACGGAACGCATCAACCACGCCAATCACCAGCGGTGCTTCCGGACCAACGATGGTCAGATCGATCTTTTCCTGCTGAGCAAAGGCCAGCAGCGCGGGAACGTCGGTGGCGCTGATTGCCACGTTTTGCAGAGCCGGCTCGAGCGCGGTGCCCGCATTGCCAGGCGCGACAAATACTGTTTCCGCCAGTGGCGATTGTGCCGCTTTCCATGCCAGCGCGTGTTCACGTCCGCCATTACCAATCACTAAAATTTTCATCTGTACTGCTCCCAACAATTAATGGCGGAAATGACGCATGTCGGTAAAGATCATCGCGATGCCGTGCTCATCAGCGGCGGCAATCACCTCATCATCACGGATTGAACCGCCCGGCTGAATCACGCAACTGATACCGACAGCCGCAGCGGCGTCGATACCGTCGCGGAACGGGAAGAAGGCATCAGACGCCATCGCGGACCCTTTCACTTCCAGACCTTCGTCACCGGCTTTGATACCGGCAATTTTGGCCGAGTAAACGCGGCTCATCTGGCCGGCGCCAATGCCGATGGTCATGTTGTCACGTGCGTAGACGATGGCGTTGGATTTAACGAACTTCGCCACTTTCCAGCAGAACAGCGCATCACGCAGTTCCTGCTCAGTTGGCTGACGTTTGCTGACAACGCGCAGCTGACTGGCATTGACCATGCCCAAATCGCGATCCTGAACCAGTACGCCGCCGTTAACTCGTTTGAAATCCAGCGCCGCAACGCGACCTTGCCACTGACCACATATCAGAACGCGCACGTTCTGCTTAGCCGCGGTAACTTTCAGTGCCGCTTCGCTGGCGGATGGCGCGATGATCACTTCAACAAACTGACGGCTGATGATCGCCTGCGCGGTGGCTTCGTCCAGCTCGCGGTTAAAGGCGATGATGCCACCGAAAGCGGAAGTCGGATCGGTTTTGTAGGCACGCTCATAAGCGTCAAGAATCGAACTGCCAACTGCCACGCCGCATGGATTAGCGTGTTTGACGATCACACAAGCGGCTTCGTCGAACTCTTTCACGCATTCAAGTGCGGCATCGGTATCGGCGATATTGTTGTATGAGAGCGCTTTGCCCTGAACCTGCCGCGCAGTGGCCACTGAAGCTTCAGCAACATTCTCTTCTATATAGAAGGCAGCATCTTGATGGCTGTTCTCGCCGTAACGCATATCCTGCTTCTTAATGAAGTTGAGGTTCAGCGTGCGCGGGAAGCGGCCAGCCGGTTCTTTGCTGTCGCTGTGATAAGCCGGCACCAGGCTACCGAAGTAGTTGGCGATCATGCTGTCGTAGGCGGCAGTGTGTTCGAAAGCTTTGATGGCCAGATCGAAACGTGTTTCCAGCGTGAGCGAGTTTTCGTTGGCATCCAGCTCGGCAATGATCGCTTCGTAATCGCTGCTCTTCACCACGATCGCCACGTCTTTGTGGTTCTTCGCCGCTGAGCGAACCATGGTTGGGCCACCGATATCGATGTTCTCAACCGCGTCAGCTAATGAGCAATCAGGTTTGGCAACGGTTTGTGCGAAGGGATAGAGGTTGACGACCACCATGTCGATTGGGTTGATGGCGTGTTCAGCCATGATCGCATCATCCTGACCACGACGACCCAAAATGCCGCCATGCACTTTCGGGTGCAGCGTTTTGACGCGTCCATCCATCATTTCCGGGAAACCGGTGTAGTCAGAAACTTCGGTGACGGGCAAGCCCGCATCTGCCAGCAGACGTGCGGTACCGCCTGTGGAGAGCAGCTCAACACCACGACTGGAGAGTGCCTGAGCAAATTCGAGGATACCGGCTTTGTCAGAGACACTGAGTAGAGCGCGGCGTACAGGACGACGTTGTTGCATGGTGGTTTTATCCCTTGGCTTTGTTTCGCGTAATAAAGAGCGTTACATCAAGCTTAGTGTCTCTCTTCTATATAGAAGGAAACGCTTGCCTCATGTAACGCCCCAAAAGGGGCATCCTTGACGTCGCCGGGCATTGTAGCGAAAACGTTTGCGTGATGCTCGCCTAAATTCATTTGTGCGGCAGAGTGTGGATAACACTGTGTGTAACTGCGTATAAGGCGGGGTTTTGCTGTGGAATGCAGCGAACGGTTGTTTTTATTGAATTTAGCGGTTGCGTGCTGAGAACAACTCCCTATAATGCGCATCCATCAACACGGCACAACGGTTTACGAAGTGCGGTGTTGGTGAGGAAGATTCGATAAGAACTTCCGCCGGATGAAAACGCTGAAAAAAGTGTTTGACTCCGAAGGAGAGTAGCGTAGTATACGCCACCTCGCGACAGACGGTTCAGCCGCTGTTCGCAACGCTCTTTAACAATTTATCAGACAATCTGTG
>NZ_JAIMIE010000012.1:0-39689 GCF_019795955.1 Pantoea sp. DY-5 | reverse complement strand
TGGTGCCTTGCAGACGCTGGAGAACGGGCTGCGGGAAAGTCATCCTGACATGCTGTCCGTGGCCGGTATCAGCATCGCAGTAGCCTGGCGTTTTACAGAATTGATGCTTCCGGATACCTTCAGCCGTGCGTTGTATCCGGAAGTAACCGGATTTACATTGCTGGCCGAACAGCGACCGGAATTTTTGGCAACACCTTCGAGTTAGTGAGGGTGAGTTGCTTATTAATTTTTGAGACGGCAACGTCCACGTCAGTTCGGGCGATATCTATGTTGTACCAAATACATTACACATAGAACGTCCAATGAGAATGCGGTAAAAATGATGACAGAACCCAGTGGTTTACTGAATACCGGACAGGAAGGTGGGGAGCGCCCCGAAGAAAACGATATCGGATCGAATGGGGATAATATCAGACCAGCCTACCAGGCTGTCTGATATTCCTCGGCTACATGGACATAACCTTAAGCTTATTTTTAACCTGAACGGCCGATTTTGGCTCATAGCAGCCCTTTCGCCCATGTACTTTGGTGGTTTCAAGCCAAAAGCGTACTCCAACCATTTATTCTCTCACTTTTAGCGTGATCGATCTGTACAGTTCGATGGCCCTCCAGATGTCATCCTGTGTATCTCCATCCCAATCAGCAACTGTGGCCAACTCGGATTTGAGCTGCATAATGAGGATATGCGCATCTGCAACTTCATCCTTTCGGCATTTTGATGCGATACGTGATATCGACTTTGAAGATAGGCTTGAGTAAGGCGAAAAAGCGGTACGCTCAGCGGCAATTAGTTTTTGTAATTTCCTCATATAATCTATGAATTCTGAATAGTGGGAGGGTAATGCATGGTAATTTTTACTGACCACAGAAACCAATAAAATAGCCGAATTTAATATGTTCGGTCTTCGCTCATAAAGGCATTATTAATGCATACCTTTGCAGGTTCGTACCGCATCGAACTTTACTAAACCCGCACTTTTTTTCATTAGCTAGCGAAGCAAACTATCCACCTGAATACCTGATTTTGCGTGGTAATCACCACGCCAGCAATTTTTGCAAACGTAGTGCGCCACCATTCCGCACTGTCAGTGATGGATGTAAGGAATGCAAAAATTGATTGCTTACTCTGGCCTGTTAAAGTTCAGGAATAGCGATATGCAGACCTCCTGATGAAAATTGTGTGTTTTGTAGGGGTCAAGCTTCATGGTTTAACCCGCGGTAATCACTGGGTTCAATCCCATATCTCTTAATCTTGTTATACAGTGCACCGCGTGAAAGATTAAGCGCGATGGCGACTTGTCGCATGTTGCCCAGTTTTTCCATCAGGCAAAGTTCGATCAACGTCTTTTCGCCATCCTTAAGATTGAAACTTTTCACTTTCTCACGTGGTAGACCTAAATCAGCATAAGCGGGTAGACGAAGCTCCTCTGGAAGGTCCTTATCCCGGATATCGTCCGTTTCCGTCAGATTTATGGTTCGCTCAACGATATTTTCCAGCTCACGCACATTTCCTGGCCAGTCGTAGCTTTCCATCAACTGCAACGCCGAGCTGGAAAAGAATGCGCGTTCTCGATTGAGTGCGCGACAGATTTTTTCACAGAACCAGTTAGCCAACTCTTTAACATCTTCTTTTCTCGAACGTAATGGCGGAATCGGCAAGCTGATCACATTCAGGCGAAAGAAGAGATCTCGACGGAAAGAGCCATTTTCAATATCTTTTTTCAAATCGCGGTGGGTTGCAGCTACGATACGTACATTCACTTTCAGCGGTCGTTTACCGCCGATACGCATCACTTCACCCTCCTGCAACACTCTTAACAGACTTGCCTGAGCTTCAAGAGGCATATCACCGATTTCGTCGAGGAATAGTGTTCCTCCATCCGCCAGTTCAAATTTGCCCGCTGCACCACCGCGTCTCGAACCGGTGAAGGCGCCATCTTCGTAGCCAAATAATTCGCTTTGCACCAAATCACGAGGAATCGCGCCACAGTTTACCGCAAGAAACGGACCGGTATTGCGGGTGCTGCCATTATGGATAGACTGAGCAAATAACTCCTTGCCCGTTCCGCTCTCTCCTGTCAGAAGCACGGTGCTGTCACTGCGTCCGGCATTTCGAGCTTTATTACGGGTATCCTGCATTACTCTTGACTGGCCGAGGATCATATCAAAGTTGTAGCTGGCGCTGCTGCCAATAACACGACGCGTCATATCTCGCACACGTCGGTTATCACGCATTGAAATGACGCGACCACCTTCGGGAGTAACGACAACTGAAATCACACATAAAATACGTGAATCAGGGCTTGGGCAAAGAGCAATATTTCGATCCTTACAGGCTGGCAACTCCCTCAACGAGCAACCTTCAGGAAGTAATACTTGATCAGCATCCCGGAAGCGGACATCCCCCTGTATGCCGAGCACCTCACGGGCATAACGGTTTATCTGCCGAATAATGCCTTGTTCACTGACGACCAGAACACCTTCATTCAGCGCTTCCATCACTGATTCCTGCTCATTCACCAGATGCCGCAAAATAAGCTGCTGTGAAATCGCCTCGGCAGCGGCCTGGACGGTTCCAAGCGTGTGATAGTGGAAACAACCGGGGTTTGCAGTCAAAGTCAGAACGCCAAGCATAACGCCGTTCTCGTCCCTGATAGGGGCAGCCGCACAATGTTTGCCACGAATGCGCAGCGCTTCTTTATAGTTCTCTGCGCTGAGCATATAAACCAACTTATTCTCTTTCAGGCACCGGCCAGTGCAGTTGGTGCCTGATATGGCCTCACTGAGAATACTGCCTACTGGCGTTAAATCCTGGCCACAAAAATGCAGTGTTATGCCATTGGCATCGGTCAGATTAATGTGGCCATCAGGATTGTAGGCAAGCAGATTACGCATGATGTCGCGCGCGATGGAGATTAACAGCGCGTTCCGCGCCAGTATTCTTCGTAACTCGCTCTCATCGCAGAACTGATATTCAAAACGATAGGCATTAATGCCTTCCGTATGGCTACGTAACCATGATGCGTGAATAGCCGAACGAAGGCCTTTAGGGGTATCGCCCTTTTCGAAGGCTTTCCAGGCCATTCCCAGTTTTTCATTGTACTCGGCAAATCCCTGCTCATGGTTAAGCTTCGCGATAAGCTCCCATTCCTCGTCCCAAGTCATCTCGTGAAAATGGTCCATAGATTTCATTCTTTGTAGCTTTGAATGTGTCCATTCTATAGACATGTGATGAAGACATGTCTTTTTAATAAACACTTTGTGATCGATGTCTTTTTTTATTTCCTTATAAAACAGTGGAGTGTGACCTGGCACACCCGTTGCTAAGTAGTTATGTCTTACCTACAAAGACAAATAACTTAAAAAAACCAACGTGGAGAAGTAATGAAATGTCTACACGAAAGCACAATGTGCCTTACCTCATATTCATCTGTGCCATCGCTTCAGTCAGTGGAATCATTCTCGGCTATGACGCCTCCGTCATTTCTGGCGTTATTGATCCCTTAACCGAACATTTATCGCTCTCACCAGCGGAAAGTGGCTGGGCTGTTTCTAACGTGATTTTGGGATGCGTCATTGGTGCCTGGGGGGTCGGTCGCTTGACTGACCGCATCGGGCGCAAATCGACACTGATCATTACCGCAATTTTGTTCGCGATCTCGGCTATTGGCGCGGCATTGGCCAATGACCTGACGTGGTTTGTTGTTTACCGTTTGATAGGTGGATTGGCTGTAGGCATGGCTTCAGCGGTCACGCCTCTCTATATCGCTGAAGTATCGCCGAAAGATTTGCGTGGCCGCATGCTGGGTATGCAGCAAATGCTGATGGTAAGCGGTCAGTTGGTTGTTTATGTGGTCAACTATCTGATTGCTAAGGGAGCAGCTCACGAATGGATCGTTTCTATGGGCTGGCGCTGGATGCTGGCATCGGCATTGGTTCCCTGCGTGCTGTTCCTGATAATGGCTTGCTTTATGCCGGAATCACCACGTTGGTATGCGATGCACAACAAGAAAGAAAAAGCACTCAAGGTGCTCACCTCTCTTTCAAACGCAGCACATGCTGAACGCCTTTATAGCGCGATTCGTGGTTCTATCGCTGCAGATTCTGCCTCAAACGATGGTCAACCGCAGCGCGGCATCCTGAAAGACAAAAAAGCCTCTTACATTCTTTGGATCGGTTGTGCGATTGCCGTCCTTCAGCAAGTTTCGGGCATCAACATCCTGATGTACTTCGCACCATCGTTATTACAGAACGTCACCGGTAATACCCAGGATTCGCTATTCCAGAGCATATTCCTTGGATTGGCGCTGCTTGCCGGTGTAAGCATTGCGCTGGTTGCATTTGACCGGGTAGGCCGTATTCCCCTGCTGCGCTGGGGAGCATTGGGGTGTGCTGCCTTCCTGTTCTTCACTTCCTGGGCATTCATGAATGAAGCAAAAGGCTACTTACCGGTTGTGGGATTAGTCGGTTTTATTTTTGTTTTTGGCCTGTCATGGAGTCTTGGTGCATGGCTGCTGATCTCCGAAATTTTCCCGAACCGTATGCGAGCTGTCGCCATGGGCTACGCGTTCTGTTCCCTATGGGTTTCAAACTTCATCGTGACGCAGAGCTTCCCAATGATGAACCGAAGCCCAGTGCTGATGGAACACTTCAATGGCGCTTTCCCGCTGCTGTTATGTGGAGGATTCAGTGTCATCGCGTTTTGGTTTGTTGGCCGCTTCCTGCCGGAAACTAAAGGCGTCTCGCTGGAGCATATCGAACCATTGATGCTTTCAAAATCCCGTCGTTTTGGTCATGAGCAACCGCTCATCACACCAGAATCTGTATCACAAAGTAAGCCGTAAATACCCTACATACTGAGGAGAGTTACATGTCTGTTAAAAATATTGTGCGCGTTGGTCTGATTGGCGCAGGTCGTATGGGCAGTTTCCACGGTGAAACGGTTGCCCAACGTATTCCAGGTGCAACATTAGTCGCAGTTGCAGATCCTGTTCCGGGTGCCGCTGACAAGCTGGCCGCTAAGCTGGGCGCGCAAAAATCTTATACCGACCCACAGGCAATGCTGAATGATCCAGAAATCGACGCAGTGGTCATTGCATCACCAGCTCGTACTCACGCTGAGCTGGTTGTAGCCGCAGCTAAAGCAGGTAAAGGTGTATTCTGTGAAAAGCCAATGGCTGTCACGCTGGAAGAGGCTGATAAAGCCATCAACGCGGCTAAAGAAGCCGGTGTAGCTCTGCAAGTTGGCTTTAACCGTCGTTTCGTGAGCGGTTTCGCTGCAGCCTATGAAGAGATCAAAGCAGGTAAGATTGGCGTACCTCAACTGCTTCGTTCAATCACGCGTGACCCAGGTCTGGGTGATCCAACGCCAATCCCACACTGGACAATTTTCCTGGAAACATTAATCCACGACTTTGACATCCTTCTGCATCTGAACCCAGGCGCGAAACCGACTCAGATTTATGCCGTTGCCGATGCGTTAGTGCGTCCTGATTTTAAAGATCGCGGTTTACTGGACACCGCCGTAGTGAACATTCGTTTTGATAATGGCGCGATCGCCACTGCTGAAGCTAATTTCCAGGCCGTTTATGGATATGACGTTCGTGGTGAAGTGTTCGGCAGCAAAGGCATGTTGCAGGCTGGCAACATCAATGTGAACAACTGTGTGCGTTACACCACCGAGGGCATCTCTATTGATACTGCTCGTCGTGATACCGATCTGCTGCGTGACGCTTATGTGGCTGAGTTGACCGACTTCGTTCGTTGTGTTGCTACTGGTGAAATCCCGAAAGCAACTGGCGAAGATGCGCGCAACGCACTGGAAATCGCACTGGCATGCATTGCTTCTGTTCAACAGTCTCAGCCAATCAATCTTTAAGGATTTTAGATGTCTAACTACTCATTGTCCGTCTGCGCAGAAATGGTGTTTCTCGACCTGCCATTTCTTGAGCGCGTAGAACGTATTCACGCTATGGGCTTCGGTGTTGAAATCTGGGACTGGACCAAGAAAGACATTGATGCGCTGGTTAAAATCGGTGCTCGTATCACTTCAATGACCGGATATATCTCTGGCAATCTTACCGACAGTGGTGAGATTGCCAAGCTGCTTTCCAGCGCTAATGAGTCAATCGAAGTTGCACGTCGCCTTGGCTGTCCTTCTCTCAACTTGCACGGTACTGGTCTGAACAATGTTGGCCTGCCAGTGAAACCTGTTGAAATTGTTACTGGTGAAATGTGGCTGAAAGCGAAGAGCACTCTGGATGCACTCGCTACGTTGGGAGAGAAGGCAGGCAAGGTTTTCACACTAGAGAACCTTAATACTGCTGTTGATCATCCGGGTACGCCTTTTGCAAAAGCGGAAGACACTCTGGCGTTAGTTGCCGCCGTAAACAGCCCATACCTGAAAATGAACCTGGATATTTATCACGCTCAGATTGGCGAAGGTAATTTGGTAGAACTAATCAAGAGAAGTGAGAAGCATATCGGTGAAATTCAGGTTGCTGACGTTCCGGGCCGTAAAGAACCGGGAACAGGTGAAATCAACTATAAAGCCATTGCTCGTGCCCTAAAGGGTATCAATTATCACGGCGTAGTAGCACTGGAAGGTTGGGCATCAGGTGATTCGGTGGTGGCGTTAGAATCCTTCCGCGAAGCGTTCACTTTGTAATACTGAAATTTCCTCAGAGTCTCTGAGAACCTACTTAGCATCGTTTCTCAGGTCATCGGAAGCGATGCTTTTTATTTTGAAGGATAGAATTATGAGCGTATCAAAGCGTATTCGTGTTGGCGTTAGCCCACTGTCCTGGACAAATGACGTGTTGGAAGATCTTGGCGGTGATATCCCGCTGGAAACCTGTCTTGAAGAAGCCGCGGCAGCGGGTTATGAAGGGATTGAGTTAGGCCGTAAATTCCCCAGAACAGTTAATAAACTTCAGCCAATACTTTCCAACGCAAAACTCAAGTTAGCCTCTGGCTGGTTTAACGGATTCCTTATCGAACGTAGTTTCGAAGAAGAGCTTGAAGCTGTTCACGATCATGCATTGCTTCTGAAGTCACTTGGTGCAAAAGTTTTGGTTTATGGAGAATGTGGGGCAATGCCCGGAAGTGCACCTCTGGATGAGCCATTATCCCTGTCTCCAGCCTTAGCGAATATTAGCCTTGAGCAGTACGCACAGAAAGTTAATAACCTGGCTTTCTCACTGTTGAAAATTTATGGCCTGCGCCTCGCTTACCATCATCACCTGATGATGGTGGTTGAAACTAACGATGAGCTGAAAGCATTCCTTGAAGCAACTGATGATTTAGTGGGTATCGTGCTTGATTGTGGCCACGCAACCGCGGCAGGCGTGGATATCGGCTGGGTACTTGAAAACTACGGCAATCGTGTTGCACACATTCATATGAAGGATGTGAGAGGCGATGTTTTAGACAATGTGATCAACAATAACCTCAGTTTTAATGATGCAGTCAGAAACGGTTTATTCGCAGTTCCTGGAGACGGCATTGTTAATTACGCTCCAGTAATTAATTACCTTAAAGATTCAACCTATGATGGTTGGATAATTATTGAAGCAGAACAAGACCCCGAAAAAGCACCGCCTTTGGAAACTGTCAAGAAAGCGCGCTCTTGGGTTAAAGATGAGATTGGAATTTGAGTCTCCAATAAAAAGTAACCATTGAGTTACTATGTAGGATCGCCTGGCGCTCATTGAGCGCTTTTTTTTAAATTCAATCTTTAAAGCTAATTGACGATCCAATACGTCTCCACTCTTCTTTTTTTAATATCCAGAGCTATCTGAAGCCTCGCGACCTTATCTGCTATGACAATCATTGCAAAGTACTTATCTGCGTTATTAGTAGCGTTGTCCCCTGCCATTCCCAGAACTTGATATCTAATAATATTACTTCTATTCTGCAATCAAGTTCAGCATCGTGGCGTTCATTTGAATACATCGTAAAATGGATATATGGGCCAGGTAGAAATTATACATTAATCTTAATCGATAGGAATTAAAACCAACAATCAGAGTGATACTTTTAGCAGGGTAATCAATAACAATTGAAATTAATTCAAAGTGTGGGAAGTGAGATAACTGATTATCTCTTGACTGAATTTATTGATTTGTAGTCTGATAGAGGTGGGTTAATTAAGAATAATGATTTTTACATAAAATCTCATCTAACATCTTGTTGTTTTAAAGTTCAACAGAAAAAGTTGATGTATTTAATAAGATAAATTCAAGCAAGGCCAGGATTTACAGCCAAAACAACCTTATTTATGTTGGTTAATATATTGCCAGGTTAGCAACGCCCGCATTTCGCTCATAGCGGACCGATGCAAGTTATATTCAGGGATATGTTTTATTACGCTAGAACAAGGCATCATTAACAGGAAAAATGGAGGATTATATTTATGGCTAAGATCCAATACAACCTAACCTGTGGAAGCGATGTCATCCGTGATGGTATGTACCTCGAACTTTCTGAGGCTGGAACATCCCCGCTCCGGCAAATTGCTGAAGTCTTCTATTCCGACGTAACTCATGAATTCTCTTTTTCTTGCTACGAAGGATGCATCCCTTTGGAAGAGATTGAAAAGCTCATTCACGAAGCTAAAAAATTGCTTCCGCCAGCGAAGCAGGAACCATGATGGGCCTGAACGTCTGCTGAGTGCCAGAAGCGGACGTTGGTGATTTATTTATATGCACTGCTGAAAAAAGTCCCCTAAGCCCAACACATTCAATCCTCACTGGCTTCATGATTAACAAGACGCGCACGGCAGACATCCAGAATTTCATCAGCCAGAGCGGAATTATCTGGGCAGGCACGAGACAACACCAGTGCACCCACAAGATGGGCGATGGTATCTATCAGGTCAGCGCGCGTGCCATTTTCAGTTCCTAAAACGGCGAGTTGGCGTTCAATTCCAGCGGCAAATGTCGCCTTGATTGATTCAGACTGACGGGATGTATCGGTGCCCAGTGCTGACATCACGCACCCTTTTCCCATATCATCGCGATGTTGTCGGGAGAGGTAGTATGCAATAAATTTTTCCCGGTCCACACCTGCCGTGCTTTCTGCAGTACGCGTAAATCCGCAGCTCATCGCTTCCGCCATCAGGTCTGCCTTTGAACCAAAGTGCTTGTAAAACCCGCCATGGGTTAAGCCTGCCGCTGACATCAGTTCCGCCACGCCCACGCCATCGTAACCGCGTTCGCGAAAGAGTTCTGAGGCCGTTTCAACAATGCGTGTCCGATTTTCCCGAACCTGCTCTTTCGACACTTTCATGCTTTCCTGCCCCTCTTAAAAATTGAGTTTAAGTATACATTGATGATGACCGTAATCAAACGAGTTGACATTATAGATTATGATCATCATCATTATATTGACACCTTAACCCACCATTAACGGGCGAATAAGCATGACGAATCAGACATTATTTCAACCCTATGAACTTGGCTCACTAACTTTGGCCAACCACATCGTGATGGCGCCGCTGACACGTAACCGGGCCGGAGCGGGGCTGGTACCGGGCGAACTGGCGGCGACCTACTACGCCCAGCGTGCCACAGCAGGATTGCTGATCACTGAAGCCACGCAGATCTCCGCACAGGCGCAGGGCTATCAGGATACGCCGGGGATCTACACGCAGGCTCAAATCGATGGCTGGCGTAAAGTGACTGACGCGGTGCATGCCAAAGGTGGGCGCATATTTGTACAGTTATGGCACGTAGGACGAATTTCGCATGTCGATTTACAGCCGGGTGGCGCTGCACCGGTCGCGCCGTCTGCCATTCGCGCCGCGACAAAAACCTTTGTGAACAATGGCTTTGCTGATGTTTCTGAGCCACGTGCGCTGGAGTTGCAGGAAATACCGGGGATTATCGACGATTTCAGAACGGCATCGGCCAATGCCATTGCCGCCGGCTTTGACGGCGTAGAGATTCACGGCGCGAATGGTTATCTACTGGAACAGTTCCTCAAAGATGGCGCAAATCAGCGAACTGATAAATACGGCGGCTCTGTCGAGAATCGTGCGCGCCTGCTGCTGGAAGTCACGGCGGCCGTAAAAGATGAGATTGGTGCTGACCGCACCGGCGTACGTATTTCACCGGTTTCTCCTGCAAATGCGATTTCGTGCAGTGATCCGCAGCAGCAATATGATTACGTCGCTGACCAACTCAGCGCATTAGGCATCGTGTACCTCCATGTAGTTGAAGGTGCGACGGGCGGCCCGCGTGATGTATCCCCGTTCAATTACGACTCCCTGCGCCGGCGTTTTAAAAACACTTACATTGGCAACAATGGCTATGACCTGGAACTGGCGTCCGCTCAGCTTGCGCAGGGTAAAGCCGATCTGTTCGCGTTTGGTCGCCCATTCATCTCCAACCCCGATCTGGTCGAGAGGCTGAAGACGGGCGTACCTCTGGCCTCAATCAATCCTGAAACACTTTATGGCGGTGGCGCAGCGGGATATACCGATTACCCGTCGCTGACTGAGACCAGTAAGTAAAGCACCGGTGTGACGGTTCTTCATACATCGCACATGGCGAATTCTGTTTACACTTTAATAAAGAAGATCAAATTATGACTAAAGCTTCAGTTCTCATTACAGGCGCATCCACGGGTATTGGTGCGGTTTACGCTGAACGGTTCGCCCGCCGGGGCCACGACCTGGTTTTGGTTGCGCGCGACAAAACGAAGTTAGAAATACTGGCCGATCGTCTGCGACAGGAAAATGGCATTTCTGTCGATGTTTTGCCTGCTGACCTTACGCAAACCAGCGATTTAGCTGTGGTCGAAGCTCGCCTGCGTGAAGACGCGCAGATTGGCATTCTTATCAATAACGCGGGTATTGCACAGTCCGGCAGTTTTACAGAGCAGACACCTGATTCAATAGAAAGCCTTATCGCGCTTAATGTTACTGCGCTGACGAGACTTGCCAGTGCCGTGGCACCACGCTTTGTGCAAGCAGGCGAGGGATCGATCGTCAACATCAGTTCCATCGTCGGCCTCGCCCCAGAATTTGCCATGACGGTTTACGGCGCCACCAAAGCCTTCGTGCTTTTCCTGTCTCAGGGAATGAATATCGAGCTGTCATCTAAAGGCATTTATATCCAGGCGGTGCTCCCTGCCGGCACTTACACAGAAATCTGGGATCGTGCGGGTATCGACATCACTAACTCGGCAAAATTCATGGAAGTGGGCGAGTTAGTGGATGCCGCACTGGTAGGTTTTGACCGCCGTGAACGGGTCACCATTCCGCCTTTACATAATGCTGCCCGCTGGGACACCCTCGATGCTTCGCGTCAGGCTCTGCTTTCAGACATCAAACAAGATGAATCCGCAGAACGATATAAAGCACTGTAATCAATGAGGTGTCCTGTGCAGAACGGTCTTCCAGCTGTTCTGCACAGCGGTAAATCCGAAATAAATCCATTACAGCCTGTCGTCTCATCAGCGATGAGAAACCTGAAACATCTCATGAAGGCCTTATTCAGCATGGCAAAAAAACGTGTTGCACTGGTTACCGGCGCGTCCTCGGGTATCGGCGAAGCGTCTGGTCACAAACTTTTAGCCGCAGGATTTACGGTATATGGTACGAGCCGGCGTGGCGCTCAGGCGGGAAAGCATCCATTTCCTATACTGGCGCTGGATGTGACGGACGACGCTTCTGTCGAGGCCGCCATTGAGGAGTTGTTGCGTCTCGAGGGGCGAATCGATGTTCTGATTAATAATGCGGGCTTTGGGGTTGCTCCAGCGGCGGCGGAAGAGAGTTCTGTCGAACAGGCCAAACACATTTTCGACACCAACTTTTTGGGCATCGTCAGGTTGAGCCGCGCAGTGATCCCTCATATGCGCCGTCAGGGCAGCGGGCGCATCATCAATATCGGTTCGATACTCGGCATCGTTCCGTTGCCGTATGTGGCACTTTATGCTGCCAGTAAGCATGCGGTCGAAGGGTATACCGGAGCACTGGATCATGAACTGCGCACACAGGGCATCAGAGTGTCTGTCATCGAACCTGCCTACATGAAAACACAGTTTGAAGCCAATAATATCGAAGCGGATGCAAAGCTTCAGGAGTATGACCAAATCCGGGCTAAGCTGACGAAAGTGGTGAGCAAAGCAATGGCTGAGGCGGAAAGTCCGGAGGTGGTGGCTGACGTGGTGGTTAAAGCTGCTCAGACTTTACGCCCGAAGGTGCGCTACACGGCGGGAAGGCTGGCAGGTCAATTGAATTTTATTCTCAGATTCGCCCCTGCGTCATTCCTGGATAATGTGGTGCGCAAAAGTCTTCAGCTTGATGCGAAAAAATAAATGAAGAATAAGACGATGAAAGCACTTACGTTTAAACGCTATGGTAAATCCCCTGAGCTGGGATTCGATAACATCGATTGCCCTTCCCCCGATGATAATGAAATCCTGGTAAAAGTTTTCGCTGTGGGTCTGAACCCGATTGATAACATGATCCCAACCGGAATATTCAAACCGGTTTTGCATTTTAAACTCCCCGCCACTTTGGGAAGCGACTTAGCCGGGGTTGTCATCGCCGTGGGGAGTCGAGTGATGAGGTTCAAGCCTGGTGACGAAATTTTCGCCAGCACTTTCGACACGGGAATAGGTTCTCTTGCGGAGTTTGCAGTGGTGCCAGAGAGCGCTGCAGCCATAAAACCCAAGAACCTGGATTTCGTACAGGCGGCTTCGCTCCCGATGGTGAGTCTCACATGCTGGCAGGCGCTGACAGAGCGAGCCGGGTTGCAGCCTGGTCAGAAGGTCTTCATCCCGGCAGGTTCCGGGGGGATTGGCAGTTTTGCCATCCAACTGGCGAAGCACCTTGGCGCACAGGTGGCCACGACAACCAGCACAGACAACGCCGGGTGGGTGAGTCATCTTGGCGCAGACGAAGTGATTGATTATAAAAAGCAGGAATTTGAAAACGAGCTGAGCGGCTACGATGTGGTTCTCGGCACTATCAGAGGCGATTCAATTGAAAAATCCACCCAAATTCTCAAGCCGGGTGGAAAAATTGTTTCTCTCATCGGTCCATTAGATGCTGCGTTCGCCCGGTCGCGGAGACTAAACGTCCTGCTGCGTTTAGTTTTCGGGCTGATGAGCCGCAAGATCATGCGTCTTACAAAAAATCGAGGCCTCATTTATTCATTTCTTTTTGTCCGTCCTGATGGCGATCAGCTCGCCCAAATCGGCAAACTCATTGAGGCGGAACAAATCAGGCCGGTGATCGACAAGGTATTCCCTTTTATAGAAGCAAAGGAAGCTCTTGCCTATTTGGGTCAGGGGCACGCGAAGGGCAAAGTAGTCGTTAAGATGCAGGAGTCATAACTAATGAAATTTGAATCTGTTTAAAGAATTTCGAAAGAAAAACGCCACTAATTTGACGATATATCAAGGGCATGTTGTCAGCTAAATTGATGGCCGTGAATGTCCGCTATTCGCTCATAGCGAACCTAACGCGCGCGTCCGTTTCCTGCCATTAGCGGATGCGACGGCTCTGAATGAGAAATTAATAGTTGAAGGTATAAGATCTCTGGCTGACGGTGATTTTAAAAATGAGCGAAAAGATCATCTGCTCAGTATCTTGTACACGAATGTCATTACCGCCCATGAAACGCTCTTGGTTGAATTATTCATTAATGCGTATTAATAAAGATGATTTATACATTGCCGAATTTATTGAAAAGGCCAAAACCGAGCTCAAATTCAGCAAAGAGATCATCGCCCTTACCTTCAAAGGAGAACCGGTTGAAAAATCAGGGAAGAGCTTATCAAAGTAGTGAAGGAGCATCATATCAGCGCTAGTTAGCATAATGCTGCTCGTATTAAAAAAGCGATTTAAAGCCACCTTTGATATTTATCTGCGAAGCGCCAATTGATGCTATCGAATTAGCTACGTTAAAACGTAAACATCTGGTGCATCGTGGCGGAAAGAATAAAGACGGAAATGCGGTCGTGGTGACAGATCATGATTTGGATGAGTTAATTGATAATGCCATGGCTATAGGTGAGAACATTCACCTCAGTCTGGAAAATGCGATTAATGGTGAATCGGTTGAAACAAATACTGATTTCTAAACCGGCTTCAGCTGACTTATTGCTTTTGAATGAAATCACACTAACTGAACTCTGCATCAGAAGATCATGCCACGCATGACAGGTACAGCTTTGATATGTGGCCTGCCCGACCTCTGTCGCCAGAACACTCACGGCAGAACATCGGGCAATTGCGCGCTATCCCTGCCCGTTACGTAGCATAAAATCAGACGCAGAGCCGTCCTCAGGGTTCACAAAAATGATATCATCAGGTTCCCGACGGGGACTGTCGATGGACAGGAAAACGACGGGCTCTTCAATGAGCGTTGGCAGCGCATGAACCACGTTACGCTCAAAAAATAACAGGTGACCCGGAGCAAACTCGGCCTCGGTGCTTTCATCTTCCATCCAGAACGTCCCTCTGCCGGATACAACATATAAATACTCATCACACTGTTGATGGAAATGCGGGGTAACACCTTTGTAGGCTCGGAAGACCCTGCAACTGGCTTGAGGCCTGTCCGTCAGATATTCATCCGCCAACATGCTTTCCGAGGTATCAGGGAGTTTTTTGGCTATTTCAGCAGGAATGAACCGCTCGGATTTCTTTTGACTTTTAATCCCCATGTTTAATCCCTTTTCAATTTAGCGAAATTGTAGATGCAGGTTTTAATGAGACAAATAAGTAAGATTTTTTTAATCCACCAGACTGATTATCACCTCATTATTCAAATGCACCTGCCCCATAAAACTATAGGCGTACATTTTCATTTTTAATATGATGAGTTTTTTCTCATGCACTCATGAATTAAAGGCTCATTGGATAATTAGTGCTTAAAATAAATAACTGGTGTGACAAAATACTTACATCGTGATAACAATTTGCGCGCTTTATTTAGTTTAATTATTCATACAGGCAAGGTCATAATCGTGAATCAACCTTCAAACCTCAAGAACCGTCCAGGATGGGTCGGTAAACTGCTTGCAGCAATACTGTTGCTGCTGGGAATCTACATGCTTGCCGGCGGTGTCTGGCTTATTTCGCTGGGAGGTAACTGGTATTACGCCATTGCAGGCGTCCTCAGCATTTTGTCTGGGGTGGCCCTTTTCAGGGGGAAAGCTATTGCGGTTCTCTGGTTCAGCCTGCTGTTCTTCGGCACGCTGTTCTGGACGATATCTGAATCCGGTACGGATTACTGGCGCTGGGTGCCTCGTTTCGCATTGATACTGGTGCTGGCGATCGCGTTCTCCTTCCACCTGTCAACGCTGCTTCCACGCCTGCAGCGTAAGCACAGCGGGGCTGTGACGGGAGTACTGGTTCTCACCTTTATTGGCGCGGGCGGTCTGGCATTTCTTCCTCATAACACGACCGAAGCCAATGGTTTTCCGGCACCTGACGGTAAAAACTTTTCCGCTGACACCGGCACCGGCACTACGTCACAGGAGGTCAAAAATGACTGGCCTGCCTATGGTGGAAATCTGTCTGCAGCGCGTTATTCCTCTACCTCACAGATTACGCCTGCTAACGTCAGTAAACTGAAGGTTGCCTGGCAGACGCATGCGGGAGATTTGCCACCAGGCGCTCGCTGGGGTACGGAGAACACACCAATCAAGGTGGGTGACTTCCTGTATGTCTGTACCGCTGCCAACAACATTGTCGCCTTAGACCCTGCGACGGGAAAACAAAAATGGCGCTTTGACCCTAAAATTAACCGGGATGCGCTGCCTTACACTCCTGCATGCCGCTCTCTGGCCTATTTTGACGGTACTCGGAAACCCTCTCAACAACCTTCGCAGCCAGCTTCGGCTCCTGCTATCGCTGCTGTTTATCAACACTGTGATCGCAGGATCATTCTGGGCACGCTGGATGCCCGTGTATTCGAGGTGGATGCGCAGGACGGAACCCGTTGCACTGATTTCGGCAATAACGGCGAGGTATCGATCCTTAAGGATATGGGTGAAACCTACACCGGCTACGTTTCGATTACCTCCGGAGCGGTAGTGATCAGGGATACGATTGTTGTTGGCCATCAGGTCATTGACGGCCAGCGTGTCTTTGGCCCGCCAGGCGTTACTAAAGCCTACGACGTTCGAACCGGCAAGCTAAAGTGGGCATGGGATGCTGCTAATCCTGAGGACGCCACGCCTAAGCACGGCAATAACGCTTACAAGCGCGGAAGTCCTAACGTTTGGACCTCGTTTACCGGTGATGAAAAACTGGGGCTGGTGTATCTTCCTGTCGCTAACCCTTCCGGTGACTACTGGAGCGCGCCGCGTACCCCTGCTGAGCTGAAGTACGGCGATTCGCTGGTAGCACTTGATATTAACACCGGGCTCCCGCGCTGGAACTTCCAGACGACCCATCATGACATCTGGGATTTCGATCTGGGCTCACCTCCTACCCTCGTTGACTATCCTCAGGCTGATGGCAGTAAAATTCCCGCCATCATTCTTCCGACCAAAAACGCTGAGCTTTACGTTCTTAATCGTGAAAACGGCAAGCCGCTGTTTGATGTGATTGAAAAGCCAGCGCCACAGGGAGGAACCGACCCGGATAAGCGTTCGCCGACCCAGCCATATTCCACTTTCAATAGCATGCGCAAACCGGATCTGACGCCTGCCAGCACCTGGGGGCTGACGCCATTGGACCAGCTGTACTGCCGGATTAAATTCCAGCAGGCTGACTACAGAGGCGCCTATACGCCGGGCTCAATCGGAAGACCGTTTATTTCCTATCCGGGCTACAACGGCGGAAGTGACTGGGGTGGCGTTTCAGTTGACCCTGTGAATGGTCTTGTCATTGCCAACTATAACAACACCGTTAACTATACCGAGTTTGTGGCAAGGAGCGTTGCGGATAAGCTTCACGTCCATCCTTCGGATAAAATTGGCTATAACCTTGACACCCATGCCAGTCCGCTGACACCACAGAGCGGCGCGCCGTTTGCGCTGAACATCAATCCGGGCTGGCAGAATGGCTTTACCGGCATGCTCTGCAACGAGCCCGCGTACGGTGGCATTCGTGCAATTGATTTGCGTACCGGGCACACCGTCTGGGATCGCCCGCTAGGGACGGCCAGGAAAAACGGTCCATTTGGCATTCCAACCGGCATGCCGATCAACATCGGAACGCCTAACAATGGGGGTTCTGCCGTAACTAAAGGCGGGCTGGTCTTCATTGCAGCAGCAACGGATGACCTTATCCGTGCCATTGATATTAGAACCGGGAAAACGGTCTGGTCAGCGCCGCTGCCGGCAGGTGGCCAGGCAAACCCAATGGTTTATGAACAGAACGGTAAAGAGTATGTGGTGATCGAAGCAACCGGACATCATTTCATGAGAACAGGTAAGGGCGATTACGTCATCGCCTACGCGTTACCGGATATAATCTGATAGCCATCACGGCACCTCCGGGTGCCGTTTTTGCGGCTGCTACACTCAGCGATAATTAAATTTAAGGAGAGTGTATGAAGGATGAACACGCTAAAAAAACGCAGCAGGTTTACCTGCAGCACGAACTCGTACTTCAGAGCGACAAAGCATGGAGCGGGCAGCCTTATTAGCACTATCCTTCGGGCAGGCCACAGCTTTCCGTCATGCGTATGCCCCTCCCACCCCACACGGAATTACCCCGGCATACCTACCCATGCCGATGCAGCCTAAGTGCTGTCAGGCAAGTTAACCATTCAGTAAAAAGAGACGGGATAATTCTATACACTTTATGCGAGTAAGACGCTTAACGAGACCACAGACAGCACGCAACGGGGATTTACCCTCGATGACGCGGTAGAAATGATTAAATTTTATGCATGCAAGGAGGTGCAGGCTCAATCAGTGTCATTACAAGGACAGATGTCTGAGTTTTAGTTTTTTTGCCGCCACTTTTTCGATTAAGGGTGTAAAACCCGACTCAATGCCCTATGCCCTTACACAGCACACGCGCACAGCCCATTGCCAGCTCTTCCAAAGTCATTTCATCCCGGGGAACCCTGGCAGCCTGATCGATCATCCCGACGAAGCATCGCGCGACCGTCAGCGCATCGACGTCCTTGCTGAATACCCCCAGCTCCTGCTCCTGTGCAATATTGTCCGCGATCCATATGGCGAGAGAGGCTTTAGTTTCCGTGCAGCCCGGCGGCTGGAACAGACCAATTTCAGTCAGATCCGGATCTTCTGCGAGAAAACTCAGGAAACTGATAAAGCTGAACTGGAGACTTTTGACCAAGGCTTCTCCGCCGATGGGCTTTTGGATCAGCAAATCTTTCGTGATGATCCTGAGTCTGCGGCGAAACTCATGAACGAGCTCCTCATATGCGGCTTCTTTGCTGTCAAAATAGATGTAAAACGTGGGTTGGCTCAGCCCGCTGGCTTTGACGATATTGCTCACTTTAGTGCTGTGAAATCCCAGTCTGGCGAATTCGCGGCAGGCATGCTCCAGCAGGCGCTGGCGGGTTACTTCGCCTCTGGTGGGCTGCGGACTGTTTTGAGGCTGGGTAACGCGATGTGACAAAGCAGGGCTCCGATAAATAAACTGGATCAGCAACGCATCTAGTGTAATCACTCTCTAACAGCTAAGTAAAATAAAGGATTATGTGTGGACACCAATATTACTCGCAAGTAACATTACTTTTTAGTAATGTTACTTGCGAGTAATCTAAAATCTACAGGGAGGCTGCTTGATGAAGTTATATATTTACGAGCATTGTCCATTCTGCGTCCGGGCACGCATGATTTTAGGGATAAAGAAAATTCCTCTGGAACTGCGCCTCATGTCTGAAGCTGATGCTGAAACGTCCACAAGAATGGTAAGTAAAAAAATTGCCCCTATCCTCGAGAAGGACGACGGTACCTTCATGGCTGAGAGTAGGGATATCGTTCACTACGTTGATGGGCAGTATGGCGGGAGGTTCCTGAAAAGCACAGGGAATGCCAGGCTCGGTGAACTCGAGACTCTCCTGAAGTACCGGTAAGAGATCAATGAATCGGACTTCAGGCTTTATCCATTATTGCGCTCGCTCACGATTGTCAATGACATCCGATTCGGTGCAAAGACACCCATCTATCTTGATTTCATGTCTGCCCTGAGCGGCTTGAATAACTTGTTTGATCAGGCTCATTAAGCCAATTGTTACTATTCAGGAGGCACTATGACTGTACCAGTCGTCGCATTATTTACCGTTAAGGAAGGCTTTGAAGATAAGGTTCATGAAATGTTTTGCAGCGTCATTGCGAGAACTCTGAGTGAAGAAGGCTGCATTACTTATCAGCTTAACCAGGACGCAGAGAATCCCCGTCGTTTTGTCTGGACCGAAGAATGGTCTTCTCTTGACCTACTGCAAAAGCATCTGAATGCTGACCATATCGTTAAACTCTTCAGCGAACTCCCGCCGTATATTGAGCATTCAGAAGTCGTGGCACTGAAAAAAATAGCGGGCGGAAACGCCTGAAACCATCTGACCGGCAGGTAATGGTCTGATTTCATTACCTGCGGGGAGAACAGATAACTTTTGCTCAGAATGCTGTTCTGTCCCCGCCCGGCACGCCTCTTATGTTGTCATCCCCTGATGCAGGCGTTAGGATATTCGGTAACCCACCCGCCCTCTGTAATCATCTTATGTGATAAACATGACCGGAATCCCCGAAGAAAGTCAGTCCCTGATCAAACGGATACTCGCGACTGCTGCGATTGATAAAAATGGCATATACAGACTGCCTTCTGAACGGGTCCTGGCGGAAAAAATGGGGGTTCAGCGATCCATTATCCGAAATGCCCTTTCCTCTCTGGAATTTTTTGGTTTTATTGAGCGTAATCAGGGAAGCGGAACGTTTCTCAGAATGCCTCGCCTGTCATTTGCCAACCTCTATTTTGATATTGCCTCACAGTTAGGCTACATCTCGCTCGATACCATCGAAGACGCCCGGGAAATGTTCGAGAAAATGCTGGCCGAGGAAGCGGCCACGCATGCATCTGATAAAGAAATTGCCGAGCTCGAACGCCTGAGCGATCTGATGGTGACAGTTGAAGGTTTTGAAGAAAAGGTCGAGGCAGACTATCAGTTTCACCTGGTGCTGGCTGGTATGACCCATAATCCTGTCATCATGCTTTTTTATCAGAGCATCGCTTCTTTCATTGCCGATTTGCTGAGAAAACGACGCAGTATCATGAAAGGTCTGAACGAATCGGAAACCCGCATTAACAGCAATCACAAAGATATTGTTAAGGCCATTGCGGCCCGCGATCCTGATGCGGCCAGAGCGGCCATGGAGGCACATTTCGCCCACTGGGAGCGGGAAAATATGCTGATGAATCTGCTTATGCAGTGATCATGTAACCGGCTGCATGCCGCCGGTTACATTGGCTGTTTGTCACTCCAGTTCGGCACCTGCGGGTAGGGGCTCACGGATGGTAAAGACCACCACCAGACACAGTGCCGCGGCGATACCCAGCGTGATGAACACCGCATTCCAGCTGTAGTTATCCAGCAATACTCCGACGATCAGGGGCATACACACCGCTCCCAGTTGCCCGCCCATGTTAATAATGGCGTAAGCGACCGGATAAGTCTCTCTGGACGCCCGGGCCATGGCATATACCGAGTAAGCTGAGTACCCCAGTGCTATCAGAAAGCCCAGGCAGAACAGCAGCAGGCCCAGCAGATAGGGATTCTGGGGTGCTACGGTCATCAGCCCTGTCATCACAATCGTGCAGACAGCACTGAACATCATCAGGGGCTTCCGGCGCTTGGCCAGCAGATTATCCGAAATCCAGCCGCCGCAAAGATTCCCTATCACGTTTCCGGCAAACGGCGTGGCAGCCAGCGCCGCGGAAGCCACGATGGACAGCTTGTGTTCCTGCAGAAGATATTTGGGCAGCCAGGACATGATCACGCCGTCAACAATCCCCACCATGCACATATAACCGATGGCTGCTCCGTAAATATCCCATGACCGGAAAATGGACCGGGATGAGTCGAGTGGGGTGAGCTTTGTCGTTCTGATCATGCGGTCAATAAAGCCATAGCGGAACGCCCGGCTTTTGAAACGTCGCTTGCTCCCCTCTTCATCACGGCTGACTTCCGCGATGTAATCCGCCTCCTGTTGATTCACAAAGCGACTTTCTGCCGGGGTATTCCTGACCAGGACATACCACACCAAAGCCAGAATGACTCCCGGTATTGAAAAGAACAGAAAGATATGGCGCCAGTCATAATGAATCAGAATCCAGGCACAGATGGGAGGAACCAGCAACGGCCCGAATTTTGAACCGGCCAGAAAAATGCCCGTGGCCGTCCCCTTCTCTTTCGTTGGAAACCAGTTGTTGATGGTGGCTGTTGAGCTGATCACGACGGGAGCTTCGCTGACGCCCACCAGCGCGCGCAGAATTTTAAGGTGCCAGACAGAATCAACTTTGCCCATCATAAACGTGAAGACGGATGTCAACAGCATACCGGCGGCATAGGAAAACCGGATCCCTTTACGTTTAACAAAAAAGCCCGCCGGGATCTGACATAGTCCGTAACCGGCAAAAAACAGGCTGATGATGAGACCTATCTCTGAATTGGTCAGGTCATATTCTTTCTGGATAAAAGGAATAGCGAAGCCGATGTTTGCCCGGTCTGCCTGTGCAACCATAAAGAGTATAAAAATGAGTGCTATCACAAACCATCTGTACTGACTCTTCCTTTTTAATTTATCAATCATGATAAGCCCTTTATCTTTCGGATATTTTCAATGGCAAGGCTTTAAAACAGAGTTGCACACACCCCTGCACACGCAGAGGCGTGTGGATGAGATGCTTTATTGTTTAATCCAGGATGCAATGTTGGAGGCAAGTGAACGTGCGGATATCTCATAGCGGTCATGAAGTGTTGGCAGCGCGCCAGCATCCAGGAATCTATCCGGCAGCCCGACCTGCCTGAATGGCCGGAATATTCCGTTTCGCATCAGCGCGGAGGCTACGGCTTCGCCCAGTCCGCCAATCACCGTGTGGTTTTCTGCAGTTATCACCAGACAGTTACGTTTTTCCGCCTCACGGCAAATAGTTGCTTCATCCAGGGGTTTAATGGTTGGGGAGTGCAGTATCGCGACGCTGATACCCTCTTTTTCCAGCAGGTCACGGGCCTGAATGGCGCGCATGGTCATCAGGCCAGTCGAAATAATCAGCGCCTGGTGGCCGTCTGCCAGCAGCTTCGCTTTTCCGACCTCGAACCTGTAGTCAGGGAACCGATCCAGAATGACCGGCACTTTTCCTCGCAGCAAGCGCATATAGACAGGACCTTCATGTTCATATATGGCCGGAATAGCCTGCTGAATATCAATGGCATCGCATGGATCGATGATGGTCATGTTCGGCATGCCGCGAAAAATAGCAATGTCCTCTGTTGCCTGATGGCTGGGGCCATATCCCGTTGTGAGCCCCGGCAATGCACAGATGATTTTGACGTTAAGCTTTTCCTCTGCGATAGCCATACAGATGAAATCATAGGCTCGTCGTGCGGCGAACACGGCATAGGTGGTGACAAAAGGCGTAGCCCCCTCGCGGGCCAGCCCTGCAGCGGCGCTCATCAGCAGCTGCTCAGCCATACCCATCTGATAAAACCGTTCCGGGAACTCGCGCGAGAAAATGTGCAAATCGGTATAGGCCGCCAGGTCTGCCGACATGCCGACGATATCATTGTGTTTTTTTGCGAGCTCGACCAGGGCATGGCCAAAGGGAGCCGGAATGGTTGCCTGCCCCTCTTCAGCAATTGAAGCAATCATGGCAGATGTGGTCAGTTTTTTAGTGGTCATAGTGGCCTCATTGAGTCGGAAGTGATTTTCAGATATGGCGTTTCAGGACATCAAGTGCCTGCTGCCACTCGGCATCAGCTACGCGAATGAAGTGATTTTTGTCTCTCTCTTCCAGGAAAGGCACTCCCTTGCCCATCAGCGTATCGAGAATGATCACGCGTGGCTGGTCGCCCGCATGATGCCGGGCCGCATCGAATGCACTGACAAGTGCCTGCAAATCGTGCCCCTTCACGCGCTGAGCAAACCAGCCAAACGCCTCAAACTTTTTATCGACCGGCTCGGTGGCCAGAACTTCCTGACTGTCTCCGTCCGCCTGTTGGCGGTTAACATCTACCAGCGCGATCAGGTTGTTGAGCTTCCAGTGGCTGGCGGAAAGCGCGGCCTCCCACGTCGACCCTTCATTCAGCTCACCGTCCGACAGCAGGTTATACACCGCCGCATTGTTCCCTTTTCTCTTAAGGCCCAGCGCCATGCCAACAGCAATACCCAAACCATGCCCTAGCGAGCCGCCGGTGATTTCCATCCCCGGGGTATAGGCCGCCATGCCGGACATCGGCAGAATGCTATTGTCGCTACCGTAATTCTCTATCTCGTGCTCAGGAATGATTTTTGCCTCGATGAGAGCGGCGTACAGGCCAATTGCGTAATGACCGATTGAAAGCAGAAAGCGGTCACGACCTTCCCATTCAGGATCTTCCGCCCGGAAGGACATGGCATGGAAATAGGCCACCGTGAGCGCATCGGCAATGCCCAGTGCCTGCCCTATGTAGCCCTGTCCCTGCACGGCGCCCATACGCAGGGCATGCCGCCGAATCGAATAAGCATGTTCAGAAAGGCCGTGAAGGTTGTGATTCAGTTTTGTCATCAGAAGTTCCCTTGAGTGGTAGATCTTAATGGTTTACCAATAAACTACAGACCTCGTCCTTAAGTCCATTTACGCTTGCTTTGTAAATAAAGAATTGTGAGAGTGATCTCGACAAATGGTTAACCATTTAATGATGAACAACTGTGACCACCTTTTGTAAGCTGATAAAATAGGAGCAGTTTGGTGTTACAAGGTTTGGAAAATGAGAAATTATGCGGAGATCCCTTCACTGAAGTGTCTTCAGGTTTTTGAACATATTGCCCGGGCGGGCAACGTGGTTCGTGCGGCTGAAGCGTTGGGTATTTCCGCTTCAGCCGCAAGCCATCAGCTAGCCACGCTGGAAAAGAGCCTGGAGTGCCAGCTGTTCGAACGTCACGCTGCCGGCGTGAAACTGACCGCCAGGGGAGAAGCTTACCTGGAGATCATTGGCGTGCATCTACAGGGGCTGATTCAGGCAACCGCGGAGATGAAGGCCGCAGGCCGCGTGAACAAAATCCATATTCACAGCTCCCCCACCTTCGGCTACCTGTGGCTTTTACCGCGCATTCAGTCATTTCAGAAGCAGTATCCCGGCACTGAAGTCACGCTGGCCTGCTCGTATGAGGACGTGGATTTCGGACGCGGCGAAGTGGATATCGCTATCCGACATGGCTTTCCGTCATGGGAAGGTTTCGATATCAGGTCCGTGAGAAATGAACGCATTCTGCCCATGGCATCACCGGAGTACCTTGCGCACGCACCCGTCGGTGCGCCAGAGGATTTGATCTCACGCAGGCTTATCTATTCGGAAAATACATTACTACGCTGGCCTGAGTGGTTCCGGGCACATAACATCGCCCAGCCCGCCCAGCCCTGGCTTTTCAGGTTTGATCGCTCATATATGAGCCTGGAAGCCGCAGCGATGGGGCACGGTGTGGTGCTTGAAAGCGAGCTTCTGGCAGAGAAATTCCTGCGTCAGGGCACGTTAGTCAGGATCCTTCCTGAGCAGTTCAGCCATGCCATCAGCGCACATCATCTCGTCATGCCGCTGGGCTACCGGAGCAGGCCAAAGCTGCAGAATTTTCTGGGATGGTTTGAAGAAAATTTAGCCTCTGCCGGGACTGTAAATTCACCTGCCCTTACCGGCCCGTCCAACAGTCAGACAACGTTCGTATCTCCATCATAATCCGGGTGCATAAGATGCTCTTTAGCCCTATAGCTTTAGGCTGAAGACTTCCTTTTCACTTGATGAAAGAGAGGAAATATCCTTAGGGCTGATAGCAAAAGTCAGCATTATGAACTGACGCTTCTCACTCATAGCGGGTATACGCTCCCTGCATCGAGGCTCTGGCTTCATGATAAAGACATAACAGGCGCTTCAACACATCTGGCTTTTGCTGCCAGTGAACGGGCCATAGTCGACGAATTCTGGCGTGCCGCTCTACAGGTAGGCGGGAGAGACAATGGCGAACCGGGAATTCGCCATCATTACCACTCTCACTATTACGCCGCTTATATCTTAGACCCTGACGGTAATAACATCGAAGTCGTCTGTCAGAAAGGATGAGTAAGATGGCCGGACGACACTTTGCGAAATTGAACCCCATCTGAATTACGGCCTGCTAGTTTCGCCTGTCTGCTACCCGCGAAGTGAAATATCGTGTGGTGAGTTATTGCTTTGTTACGGCAGCAAAATTTACTGCCGCATCAAACGTGTTGATTCAGCGGGCTTTCTGCACCATCAGCGTCGTACCTTAGACTTGCAACGTCTTTCAAAGGAGAGCGGCCAAAGAAACGGGCGTACTCGCGATTAAACTGAGGCACGCTGCGATAACCCACCTCCATGGCAACAGACGTAACGCTCTGCTGGCGCGCCAGTAATTTGGTTCTGGCATGGAGAAGACGGACGCGCTTCTGATACTGGACCGGACTCATGTTTGTCACGGACTTAAAATGACGATGAAAAGCCGATACGCTCATGGCTTCCTGTGCGGCCAGTGATTCAACCACAAATTCATCAGCAAAATTATGTCTAATCCAGCGAATCGCATTACCTATACGCGCCAGCATGGTTCCCGGTGAAGCAATATCCCTCAGCATCCAGCCATGTGGGCCTTTCAGAACATGATAAAGGATTTCACGTTCATATACCGGTGCGAGAGCCGGGATATCTTCAGGGCTCTTCATCAGGCGAAGCATTCTTACCCAGGCATCCAGCAGCTCGGGCGTGACGGCAGCAACGGAAAAAGCACCCGACTGCGGATCAGCCTTCACGGGAGGTAAATCAGCCAACATCGTCGCTATCCTCTCAGGTTTCAGGGTCAGACTGATCGCGAGATAAGGAGCACCGGTGGCCTCGGGAAGGACTTCGCCTACGGCTGGCAAATCTACTGACATGACAAAGTAAGAAGCAGGATTGTAGTGGAATATCCGGTCACCTACCGTCATGGATTTACTTCCCCGCAGTATGAGATTAATCATCGGCTCATAGACCGCAGCCAGCGCATGCGCGGGAACGTCCCCCTGCACCATTGCCACACGCGGTATACCGGTTTCGGTTCGCCAGTTTCGGGCATGAGCGGCCATAAGGCGCAGTTCGTCAAGCAGGGGTTCCAGTGTCAAGGTCAGCCTCCTCCGTATGATGATTAAAGCGAGCATAAAGCAGAAAAAGGCAAGAATCGAGCAGGAACGCAGAGGCAGAGCTGTCCCGGAGGTTTTATCCTTTTTCCTCTCGCAGACAGAAAGGATGAAACCTTGAAAATTGTACTGATTACCGGCGGCAGTGGCGGAATTGGCGCCAGTGTGGCGCAGCAGTGCGCGGCTAAAGGGATGGGGGTGATTGTGACTTATAACAGCCATCCTGAATCTGCCCTGAGGGTTGTGAAGGAGATTGAAGCGTCAGGCAGACATGCCGTTGCGCTGCATCTGGATGTGGCTCGCACCGAAACCTTCGGCACTTTCCGCGATGCCTTACTTGAGATAGTCAGTATCACCTGGGAACGTGAGCACATTGACGTGCTGGTAAACAACGCCGGGTTTGGGCTCTTCAACCCGATTGAAACGGTGACGGAGAGTGAGTTCGACACTCTTTTTGCCGTGCACCTGAAGGGCCCTTTTTTCCTGACCCAAAAGCTGCTGCCTCTGATTTGCGATGGAGGACACATCATCAACGTTACCAGCGCCACCACGCGCGTGGCCACGACAGGTGTTGCGCCCTACGCTGCCTTTAAAGGCGGCCTTGAAGTACTGACCCGCTATATGGCCAAAGAGTTCGGGCCGCGGCGCATCAGGGCAAACGCAGTCTCTCCGGGTGCAATCCGTACGTCGCTGGGCGGAGGACTGAACGAAGAATTTGAGAAACTGCTCGCCTCACAGACCGCGCTGGAACGCGTGGGGGAGCCGGATGATGTCGGCCGGGTAATCGCAGGCCTGGTCTCTGATGACAGCGTCTGGATCAACGCACAATCCATCGAGGTCGCCGGCGGCTACCAAATCTGAATCCTTCCGGAGGTTTTATGCTCGATCATCTGTTTTTAACGGTCAGCGATACAGACCGTTCTGTCCGTTTTTATACGGAAGCGCTTGCCCCTCTCGGCATCACGGTTCGTCATGATTATGACGGAAAAGAGGGGCCGCCAGGCCATCCGAATTTGAAAGGGTTCGGTGTTCAAGGCCGGATCTTTTTCTGGCTACGCGAAGGAACTGTTGCGCCAGCTGCTGTACATGTCGGGTTTGTCGCGCGAAATCAAACAATGGTGAATGAAGCCTATGCTTCAGCCATGCGTGCCGGAGCGTCTGACAATGGCGCACCTGGCGCCCGGCTTCACTACGATCCCCGCTACTACGCCGCCAGCGTTTTCGATCCCGATGGCTACAGCCTTGAATTTGTCTTTAAAGAATGGCAGCACCCTCAATCATGAAAACACTACTGATTTATGGCGCCACCGGATACACGGGACGCATAACCGCCGCCCAGGCTAAAAGTGCCAGCCTGAATATTATCATTGCCGGCAGAACAGGCAGCGGCTGGGAGTATTTGCCGGTGAACTTGACGTCAGTATGCGGGTTTTCGGCCTGGAGGACGCTGGTGAAATCGCGCACGCGCAGTTGCGGAAGTTACAGGGGCTGACGGGAAGATCAACCTACTTATGGCGCTGAGTATAAAGCCGCCAAGTTTTTATGCTGCATATGGCAGTAAGGTTAGAATGTATGAACGGAGCCTGAAGCGTTATTTTTCCCTCTTCACTCATTGCAGACCTCATTTCTAAACATGTCCCCTTTGTGCCAGAAATGGGCGCTGGTAGTCCTGCATTACATTAATAGTCTCAGAACAGGTCAGGTATATCCTGAACAATATTGAAACCATAAGTATCTAATCATAAAATGAAAGCAAATCAGCAGGATTGAGTTGGAAGCCTTTTTTTTATTCATGTGAAACAATAAATTAGCATACCTGGTTAATCACCTCCGCCACACAAATCATCACCTCCATAAATAATTATGTGGTACTATTTATACCTGACCAAAACAGGATAGCGTGATGAATTTCAAGATACACGACAAACTTATACATGAAGTTGAATCTCCTAAAGGACTTCTTTATAGGATGGTGATCACTTATACTTGCTTTATGGCAACCTTGATTATTGTTCTCTCTTTTGCTATTGGTGACACTTCAAAAATCAACTTTTATTTCTTCATTAATTCTTGCACTGTAGCAGTGATGGCATGGTTTATCAGGAAATCTTTTAATATCCAATCTACTGAGGTGAACTTGCTTGTTTTTAGAGTGAGTTTGTTTCTGCTTTTGAACTCATCCCTGGCTTCAATGGCAGGCGGACTTGGTTTGATTGAAAGAGATACAGCATCATTAATTGCTTCAATTATTTATATTCCAGCCATATTAATGATTATTTTTTTATTTGAAAAGTTCATATTCTATGTGAACCATAATTATAAATCAGCGGTTAATCTTTCACTTACAGACGAATTAACAGGGTTGCCTAACAGAAGACATTTGAATGTTATATTGAGAGGATTGGAGAACCGGTCAGGAACTATCTGCATTGCTGATATTGACCACTTCAAAAAAATTAATGACACATATGGTCATGAGGCTGGAGACAGGGTGCTGAGAGATACCGGGCTGAGACTAAGTAACCTTGTAAGCGAGAATGTTTTTATTGCAAGATCGGGTGGTGAAGAATTTGCCATCGTTATCTATGACAATATCAACGCAGAAGATATCATCAGAAAAATTAAAACTTCGGTTTCAGATGCATGCAACGGAAGTTTCGGTATCACGCTAAGTATTGGTGTGGCAACCAAGCTTAAACATGACTCATCTTCTTCTGCTATCAATGCAGCTGATGATGCCCTGTACAGAGCTAAGAGAGCAGGTAGAGATTGCATTATCTACGACCAGTCTTTTAAAAATAATTAATTTTCCATAAAAGGGAGGAAGAAAGTTTATGAGAATTTCCGCCCTCTTTTGTTTGATTAACTGAAAGCTAACGGTTTTCATGGAAAAGTCGGATGTCCGCTTCTCGCTCATAGCGGACCTGACATACCAGTCCGCTTAATGCCAGAAACCGACACAACTATTATTTTAGTGCCCACGCCTAAAACTATCTTTTGGCTACAATCCGCATTTCCACAAGGGCATTCTCAGGAATGAACTCTGACACGCCTATAGCTGACCAAGCTGGATATGGCGCCTTTACATACTCATCTTTTACTCTGGAAAAAACGTCGATATGTTTTTTGAGGTCAATGTGAAAAGTGGTCATCTCAAGTATGTGTTCATAGTTTAAACCAGCGGCATTTAAATAAACGCCAAGCTTATAAAAGGCATCATGAAATTGTTCTTCAGGATGCTTACTTATAGGTTTATCCCTACGTGCTGCGGTAACACCGGAAAGATATACTGTGCCATCTGCTTCGATAACGGGGGAAAAGTGCCAATCATCGAAATAGTGTTGAAATTCTTCAGGGACGATAGATTTTTTCATAATTTCATCACCAGTTGATGAGTTAATAAATTTCAGCATTTACAACATTAAATGCCCTCAGCGCTCAGGATGTTCAACCTATCCATCTATTGCTCATTGCTCATTGCTCATGGAAGATATTGCCATGCGCGCATGTCATTATTGTGCCAATAACGGACGACTCTGATGTCACGATTTATTCATGAATACCGAATAAACTCCTGATACGATGAAAAATGATCTGCCTGAAGTACGTGCAAAACGAAGAATTATCGTTGTGCATATTAACAGCAGAAACTGAACAGTCTGTCAGAAAAATAGAAAGAAAAACACGTTCTCAGCTTGCTGCCTAATTATATGGCGCTTAACGTCAGCTGAGAACTGTTGCGTTACCTTTGAGATAAGCCATCCGGATTCATAGAGCGATCAAAGGAGCGCCGAATTAGCCTGATACTTAACCCTGCCCCTATAGCCAGGCAGATAGCCATCGTCAGAAGCGCGACGATAAAAGCATGTGTAATTATTGAGACGCTGTTACCGTTCCCAATCATGCTGTAAAAAATGCCGCCGATAACCGCCACACTTAGCGCAGTGCTAATTTGTAATGCCGAGCTGGTTACGCCAGCAACCATACCTGAAAACTGTGGCGCGACCCGGCCTGTCACCATCCGCACCAGAGTTGGCATCGCCAGCCCTTGACCAAGCCCGGTCACGAAAAGCAGCATGGCGAGGGGCAGCATAGCGGGAGAGTGACCGGGCATCGTCGTAGCGATCAATCCTGCCATACCTGCTAAACCTGCGGTTTCACATCCCATTCCGATGGCGCTAAGGTAATTTCCGGCATACTGCCTCAGGTACGTTGTCAGTAACGGACCAATGAGAAAGCCGACACCAAAGGGTAGAAAAAGCGTGCCTGCAACCAAGGCATTTAAATTTAAGGCACTCTGCAGATAGACAGAAAACAGAAGAAAGAACGCGCCGATTGATGCGTGTGCCCTACGCACTTTATGGCACGCCACAGAATGCACAGGCACTGCTCACCGCCCCCTCTTCGGTGGGGCTGATCCTGATGAATACTGGACAGTCACACTTTCCTTCTGAAGTGACCCCGTTCCCGTAGACATTTGCTGTCCTCACGATGAGGGCTCTGCTCCTCGCTCATAGCAGACCTCAAGACATTGCAAACTACCGCCCCTTTTGCCACGGTTGTGGCAATCAGAAGGCAGGCAAGCCTGCCTCATTTTCACTTTAATGGGATTCTACGGCCTGCGGAGTGACAACGTCGCGTGACCGCAGCGTGATACGTACCGGAGCAGATTTATACGACGGCGTACCACTCTCCTTGTCGATGTAGTCCAGTGGGATCAGGACGTTAGCCTCCGGATAATAGGCTCCAATCGATCCCTGTGAGATGGCATAGCGAATTACCGTCATGGATTCCAGACGCATACGGTAGCCCGGCACTGCTGACTCCAGATCCACAACATCCCCGTGCTCAAGCCCCAGACGTTCCAGATCAAAGTCACACATAAACAGGACATCACGGCGGCCGAATACTCCGCGGTAGCGATCATCCATGGCGTAAATCGTCGTGTTGTATTGATCGTGACTGCGAAGCGTAATCAGACGTAGCACGTCGTCGCCCGGCACCGTCAAGTCTTCATGCGTGCCTTGATAAAGCGAAAACATCGCTTTACCGCTCGGGGTCGGCCAGATGCGATCCCGCGGCGGCAGTGGCATCTGAAAACCACCGGGTTGGCGAATGCGGGCATTGTAATCATCGAATCCGGGTATGGTTTTTTCGATCAGGTCGCGGATGAGATCGTAATCGGCTATCAACTCATTCCAGTTAACCCGCGTTCTCGGCAGAGCCGCGCTGGCCATCCCGGCAACAATGGCCGGTTCAGAACGCAGCAGCGGCGACGCTGGCTTCAACTTTCCGGAAGAGGCGTGCACCATCGACATGGAATCTTCAACAGTGATCGACTGGCGATTGCCAGACTGCTCATCCAGTTCGGTACGGCCGAGGCACGGCAGCAGTAGTGTCTCTTTCCCGGTCAGAAGATGAGTACGGTTCAACTTGGTCGCGATGTGAACACTGAGTTCAAGTTCACGCATCGCCGGAAAGGTCACGTCTGAATCGGGCAGCGCCACGGCAAAATTTCCTCCGAGGCAAATGAGCGCCTTCGACTGCTTGTCGACTATCGCTTTCATCGCCTGCACCGCATCATGACCATGATGCGACGGTGGTGTAAATCCAAACACGTTTTCCAGCTTATTGAGAAAATCGGACGACGGTTTCTCAGTGATCCCCACGGTACGGTTACCCTGCACGTTGGAGTGGCCTCGTAACGGACAAACGCCTGCGCCAGGTTTACCTATATTGCCTCGCATTAGCAGCAGATTGACCAACAGGCGCACATTATCCGTACCGCGGTTGTGCTGTGTAATGCCCATACCATAAGTCAGGATAGTGGCATTCGATTTGACGTAAGCTTCAGCGACGCGCCTGAGATCTGCCTGCTTCAGGCCTGAGTCTTGCTCGATTAATGCCCAGGATGTGGCTTCGATGTCCGCCGCGAAGCGCTCAAACCCTTCTGTGTGCTCGCGGATAAAGGCATGATCCAGTGCCGTACCGGTTTCAGCCTCAATCGCCAGCACCGCTTTGGCGATACCTTTAAGCGCAGCCGAATCGCCACCGGCACGGACCAAATAATACGTTGACGCGATATCGGTTGAGCTGTTGGTTGCCATCTCCATGACATTCTGCGGGTCGGAAAAACGCTCAAGCGCGCGTTCGCGCAGCGGATTAAACACGATAATCGGTACGTTACGGCGCGCCAGCTCGTGCAGCGTTCCCATCATGCGCGGATGATTGGTTCCTGGATTATGACCCATTGAGAGAATAAGCTCTGCGCTATCGAAATCGTCCAGTGACACGGTGCCCTTACCGATCCCAATCGACTGAGGCAAACCTACGCTGGTTGCCTCGTGGCACATATTTGAACAATCAGGAAAATTGTTAGTGCCATACTCCCGGGCAAAAAGCTGGAACAAATAGGCCGCCTCGTTTGATGCTCGACCGGAGGTATAGAACTCAACCTCATCTGGCGGCAGTGCAGCTAACTTATTGGCAATACACGTAAAAGCCTCTTCCCAGCTCACTTCGATGAAGGTGTCGCTTGCTGCATCATAGCGCAGCGGCGTGGTTAACCTGCCGTATCCCTCCAGCTCATAATCGGAACGCTGCAGCAGCGACGTAATAGTGTTTTCGGCAAGAAATGCCGGCGTAACGCGCTTGGTGGTCGCTTCCCATGTGACCGCCTTAGCGCCATTTTCACAGAACTGGAAGGTTGAGCCATGATCCTTATCAGGCCAGGCACATCCGGGGCAATCAAACCCATCGGGCTGATTAGTGCGCATCAGCGTAGGCGGCGCTTTTAAGGTATCCATTTGGTTTTTAACGGCTATTGCGGTTGCCTTAAGTGCTCCCCAGCCGCCTGCCGGGCCATCATAGGGGTGTACGCCTGGTACTGTGCGATGATTTTTTTTGCTCATACAAATTCGGCTCACGTGAATGTAATTTATGATGCTGCAGCCCCTGCGGAGGTTGCTTAACGTAACAGCGATATGTGCAGGTGTTATTTGAGCCTGAATATCCCTTCATCCACTGGTGTTATGGATAGTTTGAAGGTAGCAAAAAAAAACAGATCTCCCACGCTGGTTATCAATTGGTTACTTTTTAAATTCATTTCTTTATCTGGCTAGCAAAGAGTAACGACCGGAATTTCGATCTATCCACTCATTGGAAGTGTATTGCCGCTTAAGGAAGGCGTACCTGAATGATTATTCTGGAACGTAAAGAGTGTCCCGTCGGGAAAGCCGTCATTTGTACTTTCTTTAACGAAATAATTATCTAATGACGATACATTTATTTCATCGTGCAAACGTTTTACTTTTTCCAGCTAACTGTCACAATAAAAAAGCTACATAAATAGCGCGCTATTATAAAGCGCGCGATATATATAAATGATAAAAATTATTATTTATAGTGACAACACCGGGGAAAACCTTATGCACACACGCTTTTGTTGGGCAGGTTTACGACGCGCCGCAGGTTATCGCGGGCGTTTATAAGCAGCACTTCACTACCACAAGGTCCGTTCGCCACCCTCACGGGGGTGGTTAACGGTTGACCGGCACTAACGTTTTGGGCGAGAAGTGGGGGTTGTCTCAAGCCACGCGCGCACGTTCTCCAGGTCCGGCCCGACTTCGCGCAGGGCCTGACTCAGTCGGTCTTGTGTGGTGCTTAACTTCAGAGTCCAGAACGTGATTTGCCACTGCTCGCGTATCTCTACCTGACTGAGGTCTGCGGGAATACGCCGCTGAATGTATTGACGGTTTTTCATTATTTTTATCCTTTTCTGTTTTATGCAGGAACGCCCGGCATGAGGCTTGCCAGCGCAATACATTCCCTATATTGAACAATCACCCTGGATAAAATAGAGGAATATTCCTGCTGTTGAGGTAGGGATAAAAAAGGAGAGTAATCCTGGCGAGGCCAGCGATTTATTCTGACATGTGTTAACAATATCTATTTCATTAAACTAAAAAATAATTATTTTCATTTCTTCTTAATAAGTCTCTGATAAATGAGAAAATTAAAACACTGCATCCAGGTCATGTTAACGTGATGTTTAGAGGCGGGTGAGCGATACACCCAAATTCACTCCATCCCGTATTTAAGGAGTTTTCTTTGAGAAATCAACTTTTAGAGCGGCCCGTGGCCGTACAGCATAATATTCGTGATCTCAGGCTTGCCGCTGGCCTTTCACAACAGAGTGCCGCTGAGCGTTTCGATCTTAGCCTGCGTGTTTGGCAGTCGAAAGAGTCTGCGAAGAATCCAGGGCAGCTCAGCCAGGGCGAATATGAATTGTTATTGTTGCTGGCTGGTCAACATCCTTACTTTGCACTGGTGTCGCACCAAAAAAAGTAAGCTGCCTTGTCCGTATCATTCGATAAAGATCAAGCACTGCATCAATGTCACAGAGTTAGCCGTATCACTGGCTAATCAAACTGAGTAGATGCATCACCGTCCTGGAGGGATTGTTGCGCCGCCAGGCAAAGGCGATATCGGTAAACAGGGTGTTATTCTCTATTTCGCAAAATGTAACATGCGGGTTGTTCACACAGCACATGGACTCTGGTACCAACGCGATGCCACAACCTGCTCCGACCATGCCGAGAGACGAGGTGATTTGGGGAGCTTGAATAAATCGTGTTGTGGTGAACCCCGCGCGCAGACAGGTGCTGACGATGAGCTCATACAGGCTGGGAGCGACTTCACGCGGAAACATAATCAATGTTTCGTCCACCAGCTGCGCTAATGCAATGGTGCCTTGGGAGCTACATGCATGGCCCGCAGGTAACGCAATCATCATTCTTTCGGTAGCGATGACTTTCAAATTAAACGCCTTGCTGCTTTCACACGGCAAACGAATAAACGCCGCATCAAGCAACCCATCCCGCAGATCCTGCATCAGCAAAGCCATATTCTCTTCCCTGGCAATGAGTTCCATTGCCGGATAACGCGTTCTAAAACGCTGAAGAAGGTCAAACACGGGTGCCCCGAAAGCGACTGAACTGGCAAACCCGAGCGACATCTGTCCGCTTATACCCCGCGCCATACCACGGGCTTTTTCAAGCGCATGGTCGGCCAGCTGAACAATCTCAGTGGCGTCATTTAGGAACGCCCTGCCCGCCTCGGTGAGTTCAACGCCGCGCGTCAGGCGTTTCAGTAATGGTGTCCCAATCTCATGTTCCAGCCGCTGTATTTGCTGGCTCAGCGGTGGCTGAGAAATGCCGAGCATTTCTGCAGCACGAGTGAAATGTAGCGTCTCGGCGACAGCAACAAAATAACGCAGATGGCGAAGTTCCATATCAAAAACGTCTCAAAGTTAACAGGTTTCGCTATTGGATTCGGTAAGCCAAAAAGCCCACCATGATATTAACACGGCTTAACTATTGGTTTGCGAGGTGGCAAATGTGTAATTTTGTATCTGCCTGTTCATGCGAGGAACAGCTGAAAGAAACCGTCTTTAAACTCCATGATGATTCACCAGAAAAGGTTATCTATCAGACTTCACTGATGAGCGCGCTGCTAAGCGGTGTTTATGACGGATCCACCACGGTGTCCGATCTGTTAAAGAAAGGCGATTTTGGCCTGGGTACGTTCAACCAGCTGGATGGAGAACTCATTGCCTTCGACAGCAAGGTCTATCAGTTACGCTCCGATGGCAGCGCCAATCCTGCCCAGCCCGAGCAACAAACGCCGTTTGCTGTGATGACTTTTTTCAAACCTGAAAATCGCCACCGCTTTACTGAAACCGCCACGCGAGAAGAGGTTCATCAGGTTATCGACAGCAAAATCACTTCAGATAACCAATTCTGTGCCATGCGTATCAGTGGTCGCTTTCATGCCGTACGGACTCGAACCGTTCCCTGCCAATGTCGCCCTTATCGCTCGATGCCGGAAGTGCTGGGCGATCAGCCAACCTTCGCATTTAAAGAGACGCAGGGTGAACTGATTGGCTTCCGTACGCCGCAGTACATGCAGGGAATCAACGTGGCGGGTTATCACGAGCACTTTATTACGGATGACCGGCAAGGCGGTGGGCACATCCTCGATTATGTGCTGAAGGAGGGAACGCTAACCTTTGGCTCCATCAACAAGCTTGTCATTGATCTACCCCGGGATACCGAATTTCTTCAGGCAGAGCTTACGCCGCACAATCTTGATGAAGCCATTCGCGCCGTCGAAAGCTAACAATAGGGGGGCAATATGAAAACGTTAAAAACCCACACTCACTGGAACAGCGGCGCCGATCTCGTGGTCGCGCAGCTTGAAGCACAAGGCGTAAACCACGTGTTTGGCATCCCCGGAGCCAAAATCGACAAAGTGTTTGATTCATTAGTGGATTCTCCCATTCAACTCATCCCTGTCAGGCATGAGGCAAATGCTGCCTTTATGGCCGCAGCGGTAGGCCGACTTACGGGACATGCCGGTGTTGCACTTGTGACCTCCGGACCAGGCTGCTCGAATCTGGTTACCGGCATGGCAACCGCCACCAGCGAAGGCGATCCGGTGGTGGCTATTGGCGGAGCGGTGAAACGATCGGATAGCGCCAAACAGGTTCACCAGAGCCTGGATACCGTGTCGATGTTTCGTCCGGTAACGAAATATGCTGTTGAGGTCACCGCCCCCTCCGCGCTGACCGAATGTGTCTCTAACGCATTTCGTTATGCAGAAAACGGACGCGGTGGAGGTGCCTTTATCAGCCTGCCGCAGGATATTGTTGATCAGCCGGTTTCCGGCAGCCCTTTGCAAAACAGTGGACACGTTAAGTTGGGCGCGGCCCCCGATGCCCTAATTGAGGCTGTCAGCCAGGACATCAGCCGGGCAAAAAATCCGGTTATCCTGCTGGGCCTGATGGCCAGCCAACCAGAAAACAGCGCCGCAATCCATGAACTGCTGTCAAAAAGCCAGATCCCCGTGACCAGTACTTACCAGGCTGCAGGCGCAGTCAGACAGGAGCACTTCTCAAGGTTTGCCGGACGGGTTGGATTATTTAACAACCAAGCTGGAGACCGGCTATTACAGCAGGCGGACCTGATCATCACTATCGGTTATAGCCCGGTTGAGTATGAGCCGGCAATGTGGAACAGCGGCAAAGCCATCCTGGTACATATTGATGTGCTACCGGCTGATACGGATAACCGCTACCAGCCCGACGCAGAACTGGTAGGCGACATTGCGCAGACCGTATGCAAGATTGCCGCCCGTATCCTCTCACCATTAACGCTAAGCCACGCTGCGGCCGCTGTACTGGAAGACCGCCAGCAGCAACGGCAATTACTGGCGATGCAAGGTGTCAGCTTAAATCAGTTTGCGCTGCATCCCCTGCGCATCGTGCGTGCGATGCAGGACATCATTAACTCTGACATCAACCTTACCGTTGACATGGGAAGCTTTCATATCTGGATAGCGCGCTATCTGTATAGCTTCCGTGCGCGTCAAATCATGATCTCTAATGGTCAACAGACCATGGGTGTCGCCCTTCCCTGGGCTATTGGTGCCTGGCTGGTTGATCCCTCGCGCAAGGTGGTGTCGGTCTCCGGGGACGGCGGATTTTTGCAATCGAGCATGGAACTGGAAACTGCCGTCAGGCTGAAGGCCAATATCCTGCACATCATTTGGGTTGATAACGCCTACAACATGGTCGCCATGCAGGAAGAGAAAAAGTATCAGCGCATTTCAGGCGTCAGTTTCGGTCCGGTGGATTTTAAAGCCTATGCTGAAGCCTTTGGCGCAGCCGGCTTCTCCGTTAACAGTGCGGCAGAACTTGAGCCAACATTGCGCAAAGCAATGGATGTCAGCGGCCCCGCTGTGGTCGCAATTCCGGTCGACTACCGCGATAACCCGCTACTGATGAGTCAGTTACACCTGAGTCAAATTCTCTAATTGAAAGGATATGATTATGAAAAACAGAGTCGCGTTTGTAACCGGCGCCGGACAGGGCATTGGCGCAGCCATTGCCTTACGCCTGGCAAAAGACGGCTTTTCCGTAGCCATCGCGGATTTCAATCTTGAAACGGCGCAGCATGTCGCTGATGAGATTGTCACATCAGGAGGAAAGGCCATCGCGCTGCAGGTTGATGTCACCCAACGCGATAAGGTTTTTCACGCCGTTGAAGAAGCGCGCCATGCGCTGGGTGATTTCAACGTCATTGTGAACAACGCCGGTATTGCGCCATCAACACCGATTACCGATATCACCGAGGAGATTATTGATAAGGTTTATAACGTCAACGTTAAGGGTGTGATTTGGGGGATGCAGGCGGCGATTAGCGCTTTTTCCGCGGAGAAGCACGGTGGCAAAATCATTAATGCCTGCTCTCAGGCAGGACACGTCGGCAATCCGGAGCTGGCAGTTTATAGCTCCAGCAAATTTGCCGTTCGCGGGCTGACGCAGACAGCGGCTAAAGATCTTGCGTCGAAAGGCATTACGGTCAATGCCTTCTGTCCGGGTATTGTTAAAACCCCCATGTGGGAATCGATCGACAGGCAAATTTCACAAGCGGCGGGTAAACCGGCTGGCTTTGGGACGCAGGAATTTGCAAAACGCATTACTTTGGGCCGGTTATCTGAACCGGAAGATGTAGCCGCATGCGTCGCATTTCTGGCGGGACCGGATTCCGACTACATGACCGGCCAATCGCTACTGATCGACGGCGGAATGGTATTCAACTGATTCGCGGATCGTGCTTACCCATACTGCGGTGTGGGTAAGCTATTGATCATGCGCAGTTGCTCATCGATCCCCGCCCATCAGCACCTTCCTGCGATTCGCCCTCGTGGCCTGTAAAAAAGCGGGACAGCGAGTTTATATACAGCATCACAGGCTGTCATTGGCCGTTATCAGTATCACAGTGGCGTGACGTTTTCAGAACTGATGCTGCCGGATACCATGATCCGTGCAGAGTCCGGAAGTAGCCACCTTCACAAAGTTGGCCGAACAGCGATCCGCATTTATCGGTTTTCGCCCCATAATGGACATGCGTTCTCCACAGGCAGCTTTGTGCCGGAAGCGGGCATTACTAACAACACGAAAATTTCATCAATTAATAGTAGCCAATACACTATTGCTATTTTTGCATCAGCTTAATCAGCATCTCGCAGAAGGCCTCGCTTGCTGGATTTAAGCGATGTTTATTCAGGCGAAGCAGGCAATCAACCGACGGCAGAGGCATCAATTTCTCAAGTTCAGACACATTACAAATCGCTTTCTCTACGCTGTATTGATTGAGTATTCCTACTCCCAGCCCTGTGGTTATCGCCGCAAGCATACCTGCTACTGAAGGACATTCCAGTATCACTGCAAATGGAATTTTTGCCTGGCGAAGTTTCTCCTCAGCCAGGTTACGGTAAAAGCAATCCGGTCCCCAGGTAATAA
>NZ_JAIMIE010000011.1:0-84555 GCF_019795955.1 Pantoea sp. DY-5 | reverse complement strand
CTTCGTCGTTGCTCCTTTGCCCTTTGCCGCGAAAGGCCAGACCGGAAAGATAAAACCCGCGTCAGAGAAGGTCTTTTTCGGGTCCGCAGCGCGAGCTGCACCTACTCAGCCGGATTTAAGGAGCCATGCCATGCAAAACACACTCGCCAGCGTTACCCCTGATTCAACCGCCGACCGTGCGCCGGTTGAAATGATGCCCTGTCATAACGCGCAAAACCCTGAAAACACCGCACCTGAAGCACCCGGGCCTCGCCTGGAAAGCGTCAGTGATAACGTCCGGTTTTTCACCCGCCTTCAGATTCGTGATGCCCAGGGAAATTACGTGATGGCCACGGAGAGCCAGATCCTGGAGGAAGCCGCGCGCGCTATCGATCATCGCTACCCTACCGGGACCTTTTTTGCCTCACCAGAGGTCTCTGAGGCGTTTTTCAGAGCAAAACTTGCCGGTCGCGAGCGTGAAATTTTTGCAGTCGCTTTTCTGAATAACCAGCATCAGCTGCTTGCCTATGAAGAGATGTTTCAGGGGTCTGTTTCAAGCGTAGAGGTTCATCCCCGGGAGGTGGTGTACAGGGCGCTGCAGCTGAACGCGGCGGCGGTTGTGGTGAGCCACAATCACCCCTCGTTTAAGAGTGAGCCATCCCGGGCAGACATCACGATAACCGGACGCTTGCAAAAGGCCCTTGAGCTGGTCGCTGTGCGGCTGATTGACCATATCATTGTGGCAGGGAACGAGACTGTTTCACTGGCTGAGCGGGGGCAACTCAACGGGTAATCGTTGCACCCTGGCTGGCAGGGTTTCCCATGCCAGCGCCTCTTCCGGTCCGATAAACGGGCCGGAACCATGCCCCTGAGACAGAGCTGAATCCCATGACTCAAGAAGAAAAATTTACGCTTAACACCCTGCAGGCTTTCACCGCCTGCGATTTTGAAGCCTACCGCGATCGGGGGGAAACCTTCCGCCAGCGCCTGACCGGGGCCGTTCTTAACGCGCTACAGCTGCCGGACTGCTGGCGCACTGACTGCGAGATGCGCGGCGAGTGGGGCGGGGCGTACCCGGTTCACCTGCGACTGACCCGCGCCGATGCGGCTGGACTTGCCGTCGAGCTGGTGAGCCCGTCTGCGAATTCGCCACTGTGGAGTGTAATGCTTAACGACCTCCGCACCCGGTCCAGTGTACGGCTGTGCGTCAGCTACCGGTTTGAACCTGCGGTGATGTCTGCCACGCTCAAAAAAATCACAGAGTACACGCGGGCGGGCTTCACCGGTGCCGGTGAGCTGGTCGCCGCGCTTCGGATGGGAGGGCACGCCGCATGATCCCAAAATCACACGCACTGGTTACCCTGCTGCCTGAGCGTCAGGCCGCGCTTCAGGCCATCGCACTGGTCGAGCACGCGCAACAGCGCGGCACCCGGCTGGCCCGCCATCCTTACGCAGCTGCGTTTATGAAGCAGCTGAGCGGCAGGAGCCGCGTCAGTGTGCACGCACTGAACCGCATCCGGGGTATTTACCTGCGCCCGCGCGAAAAGCGCGCGCCGCTGCCGGAGTGGGAAAGCGCCCTTGATGAGTTTCTCTGTTCGGCGGGTGAAGTGTGTCCGCTGCCATTGCCGGGCGAGCTGGCAAACGTCCTGTTTCCGGAGGCGGTTTTCCGCCGGGCAGAGCGTGCGAAACATGCTGCCGATAAGAGCGTTAACCACGTCACCCGGCGCGAACGGCAGGCGGCTGACTACCGGGAGCGCCAGCTGGAGAACCGAATCCGGCAGGCTGAAACAGAGCTGGCCTTCCGCACGCCGGACACGCTGCGCGGCTGGTTCGCCGCCTGGTGTGACAGCGTGCCGGAAAATGACCTGAAGAACATGATCGCCGCGTGGGCGCGCCGGTTCCCGTCGCTGAACGGTCTGGAAACCCTGCTGCCGTACGCGGGAGAGGTTGCCTGCGAGGTGGCCGGGGAAATTCACCTGCGATCGCTGCACATGGACAGCGCGCAGAAGAACATGAACCACTGGCTGGTGCCAAACAAACTAACGGCACAAACGGAGTCCGCTTCCTGACTGAATATGATTGAAGTATCCCCAACGTGGGGATATAATACCCTCAAGTTGGGGACAGGAAAAAAACATGCACGCGTTATTTATTGAGCTTTCCAGCTTTGAGAAATACCGGGCCGACTATCTGAATGATGACCAGTTCAGACTGTTTCAGAGCATGCTGCTGGCCGACCCGGAAAAAGGTGATTTGATCCCGGACACGGGCGGTCTGCGTAAGGTACGGTTCCGGGATGAGCGACGAAATAAGGGCACCCGGGGCGGTATCAGGGTTATCTATTACTGGACCAACGAAAAAGGTCAGTTCATCCTGTTTACCATCTACGATAAAGATCAGCGAGACGATCTGACCAAACAGCAGCGCGACGCCCTGGCGGCAGCGCTGAACGTAATCAAAAAGGGGCTGAGACATGACTGAACGCGACATCTTCAGTGAGCTGATGACCGGCATGCAGGAGCTGAAAGACCACCAGGACGGGAAAATTACGCTCAAGACTTACAAGGTCAGCAAGCGCGAGCCCGTTACCATCGCGCCGCAGGAGCTGCGCGACGTGCGCGAAAAACTTAACCTGTCACAAGCGGTTTTCGCACACTACCTGCACACGGGTGAGACCACCTATCAGAACTGGGAGCAGGGCAGAGCCAAGCCTAACGCTCAGGCCGTCCTGCTGATCCGCATGGTTCAGCAGAACCCGGAAACCCTGCGGACGCTCGCTCAGCTTTGAGGGACATAGAGCTGCATTTCTAATCCGGGAATATGCCTGATACGTTTTAACAGCAACAGCAACAGCAACAGCAACAGCAACAGCAACAGCGTGGGGCCCCCTCCGGCTCCCCGGCAAGCCGGGTCGTCGAGCCCTACGTCGCTAAGCGGCAAGCCGCCAAGCGTCGCCGAACCCCTGCGGGTTTCGTCCGCGAGCGGTTCCGGTCTGATGTCCAGGTTCAACGGCTGCTGCCGGCTTCGCCGTCGCTTTCACCGTCCCGGCAAACCCCCGCCGGGCCTTTAAGGCCAGCCCGCGTAGCGGTCTGAAACGTCCTTTCTGACGCTCCTCTGCTTTCCGGCCAGCCCTTGCGCGGAGGGCTGGTCGTAGCACCGCCGGTTCAGGCAGAAAGGGGTGAAATGCACGCCGACAGAAACTTTTCGCCAGGGGCCGCAAAAACTTTCTGTCGTCGCCCCTTTATGCCCTCTCTTCGTCGTTGCTCCTTTGCCCTTTGCCGCGAAAGGCCAGACCGGAAAGATAAAACCCGCGTCAGAGAAGGTCTTTTTCGGGTCCGCAGCGCGAGCTGCACCTACTCAGCCGGATTTAAGGAGCCATGCCATGCAAAACACACTCGCCAGCGTTACCCCTGATTCAACCGCCGACCGTGCGCCGCTTACTGCCACCGGGGAAGTAGTTTCAGATGCTTTTTTTGCGCCCGTTGAGACCGATCTGATTGATGGTTTGCTGGGACGTTATCAGCATACGCGCGCGATTATCGGGGAAATTGCCCGCGCAGTGACCAGCCACGAAAACACGCCAGCGGTGGCGCATTTTATCAGCGGCAACCTGAGCGGCCGCCGGGGTGGTTATGGTTTCTCCGTAGGGGATGTGTTTAACGTCACGGGGGCTGTTGCATCACTGAATGCGGCGTACTGGCAGGATGCGTTAAACCTGACGGACGTGTATGAGTACATGCCCAACGATCGCCGCAATGAGTGGAACGAGCAGATCCGCGAAATGAAAGCGCCTGATTTTGAGGAAGCAACCGTGCGATCAACGCTCTCCGAGCTGTTATTTTCCCGTGAGAAATTTTTCTCCGAGCGCGTGGACGGCATCTTTCGCAATCTGTCTGGTGAGCACGTCACCAACCGCCCGGAAGGGTTCGGCAAACGCATGATCATGGCACGCGTCTATGACGAGTGGGGCGGCAATAACTATCAGCGCACCGGTTACATCGATGACCTGCGCCAGGTGATCGCCAAATTCATGGGGCGTGATCCAACCAGCTACCGCACCACCGACAAGATTTTGCAGATTGCCCGCAGCCGTGCCGGTGAATGGCTCACGCTCGATGGCGGTGCGCTGCGCGTCAAAGCCTTCCTGAAAGGAACCGCGCATCTTGAAATTCACCCGGACATGGCCTGGCGACTTAATGACATTCTTGCCTTCCTGCACCCGGCGGCCATTCCGGCGGAGCATCGCCAGAAGCCGCGCACGAAGGTGAAAAGCTTTGCACTGCAATCAAACCTCCTGCCGTTCTCCGTGCTGGCCGAACTGAGCGAGCTGGAGATCGAGCGCACAACGCCGTTTCAGGCTAACCGCTGGGACGAACCGCGCCAGCCCATTACGACAAACCCGTTTAACCGTCGCTTTAAGGGCTACCGGGAAGGAGACAAGGCCGCGCGCGCCGAAGCGGAAAAAGTACTGATGAGTCTCGGAGGCGTAAAAATGAATATCAATGCGCTCACCTGGTTCGAGTTTGACTACGACCCGACAACGGCGATTCAGGATATTCAGTTAAGCGGTGCGCTGCCGGATCAGAAAACACACCAGTTTTACCCGACCACGTCCGGGCTCGCCGCGCAGTTGCTTGATGAGGCCGACATCCGCGAGGGTGAAACCTGCCTGGAGCCGAGCGCGGGCATGGGCGGCCTTGCTGACCTGATGCCGCAGGCGCAGACCACCTGCGTAGAGATTTCACCGCTGCACTGCCGCGTACTGGAGGCCAAAGGCCACCACGTGATCGAAGCCGATTTTCTGGTGTGGGCGCAGGAGACGCCGCAGCGCTTTGACGTGGTGGTGATGAATCCCCCCTACAGCGAGGGGCGCGCGGTGGCGCACCTGAACGCGGCGGCGGCGCTGGTGAAGGAGGGCGGCCGACTGGCAGCGATTCTGCCTGCGGGCAGCAACCGCAAAGATCTGCTGCCGGGCTGGGACTGCAGCTGGTCAGAACCGATGGAAGGCATGTTTGCGGGAACCGGGGTTAGCGTCGTGCGCCTGATGGCCTACAAGCCGGAGTAACTTTCCCGCCAGGCTGGCAGGGAAACCCTGCCAGATACAGCACCGGCCCGATTCCTGGGCCGGTTTTGTGATCCCGACACAAGGCCAGACTTCATTAACCGTGAAAAGACATTTTACGCACACACCCCCTCGAGGTTTCACCGGCTGCGATTATGCAGCCTGAAAAAATCGCAAAGTACACGCGGTCGGGCTTCCCGGGGGCCGGATGCATCATTGCCGCGCTGCTGATGAGTGGCGCGCTGCATGCTCCCGAACGTTTTGGCTACTGTGCAAGCCGCAGAAAAATCTCCAGTACGCCCTATGGGCCGGGAAAAGCCGGCGCTGTCGCACCGGCCGTTGCCGTCCTGCTGCGTTTGTCCATTATGCGAATATCTGTATCAGGCCGGGTAACTATCCGAACAGTGGTCTGTTCACGCCATCGTTAAAATCTTTTTAACAGCAACAGCAACAGCAACAGCAACAGCAACAGCAACAGCAACAGCGTGGGCCCCCTTCGGCTCCCCGGCAAGCCGGGTCGTCGAGCCCTACGTCGCTAAGCGGCAAGCCGCCAAGCGCCGCCGAACCCCTGCGGGTTTCGTCCGCAAGCGGTTTCGGTCTGATGTCCAGGTTCAACGGCTGCTGCCGGCTACGCCGTCGCTTTCACCGTCCCGGCGAACCCCCGCCGGGCCTTTAAGGCCAGCCCGCGTAGCGGTCTGAAACGTCCCTTCTGACGCTCCTCTGCTTTCCGGCCAGCCCTTGCGCGGAGGGCTGGTCGTAGCACCGCCGGTTCAGGCAGAAAGGGGTGAAATGCACGCCGCCAAAAACTTTTCGCCAGGGGCCGCAAAAACTTTTTGTCGTCGCCCCTTTATGCCTTCTCTTCGTCGTTGCTCCTTTGCCCTTTGCCGCGAAAGGCCAGACCGGAAAGAAGAAACCCGCGTCAGAGAAGGGCTTTTCGGGCACCGCGCGGCGGTCAGCCGGATCATTAATTTCAGACAGGAGCACATCATGACTTCAACCCAGAACAGCACCACCACTGAAATGCGCTGCGTAGCGGCGCTGGGTGACGGCGCATTTACGCGCGAACAGGCTGCAAACGTTACAGCCGCCTTCAGCAACGTTTTCATTGAAGACGATCAGGGCAGTCATTTCCGTCTGGTCGTGCGTGAGCCGTCGGGCGCTCTTATCTGGAGGGCTTTCAGCTTTGAACATGATGCGGGCTACTGGCTGCGCAAGTACATCAACAGCCGCGGCGTGCCTCAGTCCCTGGATGAGCAACTGACTGCACTGACCGATCTGAATGACGTCGCGATGACGCTGGGGCAGCGCCGGAGCTCTATGGCTCACATTCTGGAAAATCTGGCCAGTGCCGTGGTGCAGCGCGTGCCAGCGGATTCGGTTGTGCTTCCGGCAGATGTTTCGGAAGTCTGGGGTGAAGCAGGGCGCATCGCGCTGGCGCATTTCGGGCTTCAGGGTGAAAAAGCGTTTTTCGCTGCCAGCCAGTGGCTGACCGCTGAGCTGGAGCAGGGCAGCAACGTACAGGCGTAAAAAAAGCAGGGTAGCCCCTGCTTCATTACGGCGGCCAGTTCGAGCTGGCTGCCTCATCAAAGACCAGACCCTTAGGAGAGTATTATGATTTTTGACCCCCAAATCGTCGCACACGCGCTGAGTTTTGTAAATGCCCTACGCAGTGGCCAACTGGCGCACGTCCCCGCGATGCCCTTTGCCCTGTGGCAGCAGTTTATGACGACCGTAAACAACCTGATGGAGGCGCAGCCATGAGCATCGCAACGCCCCGGAATTTACCTTACGCGCTGGCACCCGTGACGCAGAACGACATCCTCCGCGTGCTGGGTGAGTACACCTTTATCCGCCTGGACAACGGCGACGAAGCCTTTTTCCATCACGGCAACTGGATCGCAGGTGCTGACGCCGCGAGTCGTGAACCTTCCGTTCTGGGGCTGGCGCAGAGTATGGCGCGCGCAGGCTGCAAGTCACTTCGCTGCATCGAGCTGCCGTTGCCTGATGATGCGGAGTGGAGCTGGGACGACGTTGTGACGCAGCTGGTGCGAGCATCATTTACGCGTCAGGTTCGCGGCGAACTGGTCGTGACGGCAAGCAACAATACACGTCACGGGCGCGGCATCCATGTCTGCTGCGATCCGCTGCTGAGCGGGATCAATAACAACCTCTGGTTTCCGCTGAACCCTGCGGAGGACTGGCACGCTGGCGTCGAACGCGTGCTGACCATGAACGGCGTGGCTGAAAACGTGGTGAGGCTGGAGCCGCTGCGGGACGGCCCGGAATACACCGATTTTAAGGTGATTTATAACCGAAAAATCTGCGCCTGATTTGCAGAGAGGCCGGAGAATGACCGGCCTCATGACGTTGTTTTCCCCATTCCCAACCCGTCGGCTATACCGTCACAGAGGTGTTTAACATGAATTCTGAAAACATCACCACCCTGACCGCTTCACTTTCTGAAGAAGCATTCACCATCCTTGATTTGCTGGCTCTGTCACAGCGTGCACAGGCTACTGAAGAAGTTAACGACAACGCACGTCGCGTCAGCCTGGCGGCATCCGCACTGTTACGTTTTGCGGAGCAGACTGGGATCGGCGACAGCACTGAACCGGCAGAAACCGCAGTCACCGACCTTCTGAACGATATCATGCACTTGTGTGCGCACTGCTGGCCGGATGATGGCGCAATCTCTTTCGACAGCTCGCTGGAAACCGCCCGGATGCACTTCGCAGCCGAATCCCTTGAACATGGCCAGTGGGACTGCAAAAAATGAAAATGACCATCAAAGAAATTACAGAAGCCATGACCAGCTCACATGACGGCTACGCCGAACTGGTTGCGGATTCTGTTTCATTCAGCCTTAGTCGCCCGCTGACTCATGAGGAACATGATCAGATATATAACATCATTGAGTGCGCAATTTCCGAAGCGGTTAAGACGCTGCAAACCAGCGAACCTGAGGCGGATCAATTGCTCACACTGGAGCAGTTCAGCGATCTGGCTGACTACCTCTACCGCTGCGGCCAGTTCTGCGGACCGGGTGGTATTCAGGGGCAGGATTTCCAGTCTCTGATCGTCATTGACGAACCCACCGAAGAACCGGAAGGCCGTAAAATTTTCATCCGGGATGGCTATCCAATTGCGGTGTATGACTTTGACACTGGTTACACCGTTCTGCGTACCTGAGTTCTCAAACTTACTTCATCCTGAGCAGGCAATACCAATCCCGCTTAGTGCGTGAGTTCGATACGAAATTTTCCAGTACACCGGAGACCGCTATTGAGGCGGAATACACAATGACTTCACCAGAAAACACCTTATTTAAGCAACAGGTCCCCGAAATTTGTCGCTGTGCTGTTATCAGCAATGCACATATGACGCGGGAAGATTCTGACATTCTGGATTCACTTTCGCGTCACATCAGCGGTGAAGATGGAGGATATAACTGGATACATCCGACGACATACGGATTTCTGATTCGTATGTCTGCAAGGTCCGATGCGATAGCACAGCTCAGGAGAAAAGGGATCTCCGATGACTTCAGTCACGTTGTCACTTATCTAACTGAACAATGTCAGGTTGCGATGATTCACTTCGATGCAGATGCGGGAATACTGGAAGGGTTTTCTGTACACAACTGGTAAAAAAAATTCCGGCAGAGGATCGTATTTTCTGCCGGAATCGATTCATGATGCAGGCTGGGTTTCCTGCTGAGTGTTTTTTTCCTTTACCGCGTCAGTCTTACGAGGCTGGCGCTTTTTCTTTCCATTCCCCTCGTTTATCACTGCGGAAATAGCTTTCTCACTGAAGCGGAATTCCATAGAATCCAGCGCCGATTTGATATCCGCCACGGTATAGCCTTTCTCTTTCGCCAGCATCAGAATGGTGTCTTTCAAATTTTCCAGTGCTGCTTCGCGGGTGATACGTTGCGGCGTTAAATCTGGAAGATTTTCCAGCTTCTCACGCGCCTCATCCAGTTGCTTCTGAGTGAAAACATTACGGACCGCCATTTCATTTTTCCTTCTAAATGGTAAAGACCCGATTTTGCTGGATTTTTACCACCATTTCCACCCCCATCACCTCACATGACGCCGGTTTACTTCTGACCAGCTAAGTGGCAAAATACGAAAAGTTGATTAAAACACGGGACAGGAAATGTTTTGTCATTACCGCCTGCACGCAGACGGCAACGCCAAAACGACCTGCTCAGGGCTCCGCCCCGAGACCCGGGTAATGTGCCAAGGTTGAGTTATGTCGAAAAGTGAAAAGCGTCAGAAGAACACTCTTATCCAGCTCCGCTGTACAGATGCTGAGGCGGACGCCATTAAAAAGAAGGCTATTGCCGCAGGGCTGACGACTTCCGAGTACCTGCGCCGTACGGCACTTAACCGCCGCATTACCGTGCGCACTGACATTCGCATGATGAACGAGCTGCTGCGTCTTGGTGGCCTGCAGAAACACCTGTATACCCAGATGCAGACGAACATGACGACCGAACTTAGCCACCAGTTTTCTGAGGTGCTGACCAGTATTAAACAAGCCATTAACGCGCTGGACATGACGCCAGTTCCGGTCGAGGACATGAAAGACTGATGAACGTGATTATCCCGCCAAAACGTCGCGATAAGAAGACCAGCTTCAAAAAGCTGGTTAACTACGTTAGCACACGCGAGGAAAAAAAACCGGGCGAAGCCGTGACGCACGAAGCGGTTCACAGCACCGGTAATGAGTACGTCGCGACCCCGGGCTTTGGTCAGCTGGTCGATTACGTTGGACGCAAACGTGCAACACCTGTCACCGAAATTGTCAGCATTTCACCGGAGGGCATTCAGCGCGTGCTCTCCGGTGAAGTGCTGTGTGAAACTAACTGCTTTTCACTGGATACCGCCGCGTCAGAAATGAATCTTACGGCCTCGCAAAACCGTCACTGTAAAGACGCGGTGTATCACTTTATTTTGTCCTGGCAGGGCGATGAAGACCCGTCACCCGATGCGGTATTCCGCTCCGTGCGTTACAGCCTCAAGCAGCTGGGCATGGACGAGCACCAGTACGTTGCTGCTATCCACCGCGATACGGACAACATCCACTGTCACGTGTCGGCTAACCGCGTTCATCCGATCACGTTCCGCGCGCAGAACATGTGGAACGATGCTGACGAGCTGCAGAAATGCTGCCGCGTCCTTGAGCGCGAGCTCGGCTTTAAAGTGGATAACGGTAGCTGGCATATGGATGAATACGGTGACCTTCACCGTACCCGTCGCGATATGCCATCAACTCCGCGCGGTGCAGCCAAGCGTGAAATCTTCTCAGACAAAGAAAGCCTGCACGGTTATGCGGTACGGGAAACCCGTCATATGCTTAATGACTTCGTAGAACAGGATTGTCTTGACTGGCCGTTAGTTCATAACGTGCTTTACACGCGCGGACTTGGTCTGCGCGAACAGCAGGGCGGTCTTGCCGTCTACGATCTGATGAATCCGGATGGTGCCAGCGTGAAAGCGTCTGACGTTCACCCTGCTATCAGCCATACGGCCATGGTTAAGCGTTGGGGAGATTATCAACCGGCACCACCGGCATCAGATCCTGACAATCATGAAGCAGGCATACTCGTCGTTGATAAATTCTATATGCCTCAGCTGCACGTGCGCGATCAGGAAGCACGTCGTGAACGCAGAGAAGCCCGTGCGATTGCGCGCGATATCCTGCGTGCACGTTATGACGCCTACCGCAGTGGCTGGGAAAAACCTGAACTGCGCGCGGGTGAACGGTTCCGTCAGATTGCCTCACACTGTGTGGTCGCCAAGGCCCACGTCCGCGACACCGTCAGGGACCCGCTGATGCGCAAGCTGATGTACCGCGTGGCCGAGTTTGAAAAGATGAAGGCGATGGCCGAACTGCGCCTGCAGCTTCGCGAGGAGCGTCAGACTCTGAAAGAGACAGGAGACAATCGTCCGCTGAGCTGGAAGTCATGGGTTGAACGTGAAGCTTCCAGAGGAGACGTAGCTGCGCTCAGTCAGATGCGCGGCTGGGCTTACCGTGATAAACGGGCTGCACGTCAGCAGAAAAATGCGTGGCCAGAACCTAACGCCATTGTTCATTACGGCGCGGGAGATAATGCTCCGGCAATTAAATCCAGCGAACACGAAACGCGCCTGCTGCGTGACGGTACAGTCAGCTATCTGCGTGACGATAAACCCGCTGTAACCGACTTTGGTGACCGAGTTGAAGTTTACCCCGCTCCTGACACCATTTCAGACCGCTTCAATAACGACCTTGCGGCTGAACTCACTGCACGGAGAAGCGGAGACAACACTGTTCTAAGCGGAGAAGCAAAAGCCGTTAACCGTGTGTTGTATTCCGGGGTTATACGCAATGTGAATAATCGTGACGACCGCGTCTTTAAAGTCAGCGATCCTGAGTTGATGGCGAGGGTTCTTGCGACAGAAGAAAGTATCAGGAACCGCAGTGTACAACCTGAGATGAAACAAGCCGAACCGGAATTCAGGGATGATGAAAACATGCGCCCTGTTATCAGAGATTTACCACGACCTTGAGGAGTTTAAAAAGAAAGACATAAGCCAAACGGAAGTATTTAGTCGCTGATTGCACAGGGTTCGGAGCCTGTACAACCAGCTAACCCTAACAACCTGACTAGGAGGCTGCCATGGCTGCCGTGGATCCTATTGTATTTAATCCTGTACGCAAGCTTTTTCCTGCATTAACGGTTAAGCAAGTTACAAATTCTTGCCTCTACTCCCTAGGGGCTAATTATTCAGAGACTGCATTTCTGCAAGAACTGAGCCCAACAGCAGTTAGAAGATCACTTGAACTAACCCAAAAAAATCTTAAAACCCCCACTTTGCCTCACGTTAAGAATGTTTTTTGGTCTCAATTCATTTTGCATCAAATTCTTCTCAAGTATCACTTATACGATGAATGTGAACCATGCGCATTTTTGTGCCTTTCACACCTTTTCCCGAAGTTATCAAATGATGAGATTGTTTGCTGCGTTTTGTTATCAGGAGGACATTCGCGTGAACATATAATGAACATCTTAAAGAAACCCCTCGACTCAATTAACAATTTAATTGCAAATGCCATAGTCAGACTTGAAGCGGGTAATGAGTTCTTATTAAAGGTTTTTGTTACAAGCTATTTAGTTATAGATTTGAGTTAATTTCTTTATGAAGTGCAAGGCTTAAAAAATTAAGATTTACTGAAAAAAATCTTAAGATTTTATTTGATGTTACTTCACTGATATTAAAGGAAAAAAAATCATTTTGATTGCCTTAAATCCACTGGTTATTCATACAGTGGATTTAAGGCCCCTTTCAAGATTAGGACCAATCCTATTTAATGGCGGTCACTTACTTAATGCTTACATAACGCATACACGGAGTTGACATGGCAGCCCCCAAAAACCATAAAGGCATCGCAATCATGCTGTACATGTCTACGGAACTGAACGAAAAGCTATCCGCTTCAGCCAAGAAATCCGGCCGCGCGAAAGTCACAGAAGCGCTGTTTCGTTTAGAAGACCATCTTGATTTGTTCGAATCGATTGCCACACCAGGGCAACGTTTTCCTGCCGGAACCGGCAGCAAAGATTTATAGATTATCTGAGCCAGCACATTAATTGCTGGCACTCATTTCTGATGAATTATGCGCATTCGCGCAGGGCTTCTTTTTGCCTGAAAACGGCCTCTGCTCTTTAACAATGTGCCCGAAACCCTGATCTCAAGGTCCTCTCTTGCCGGCATGCTTTAACGATGCGCGGAAGACGTCCGGAGGCTATGTCATGGCCAGAATCACATCAGGGGAACCCACAGCAATACGGGGCAGGTTATAAGCGACTGAGGCATGCATTACAGGTCGCTTATTTCGCTGACGGGCACAACTCAAAGTCGGAATGTTGGGTAGTACGTTTATATCCCTGCGAATTAGTTCGATACATCTTGTTCTGGAGTCACCTGCGGGATTCGCGGTGCCGGTTTCCGGATATTCAGTTTCCGGAGTGTATTAGCGTTGCGCTAACGCGCAGCAGCGGACGGGTTGTTAAACAGTTTCTTATTTTTCGCCCTGCGAATCAGTTCGACGTAGCCACTGCAGGCCCCGGGGCGATCCGTCGGGCCCCCTGCAACTGGTGATGATTAGCCCTTCAGTTAAATGAAGTCGCGAACGGGTTTCCCTGCCGTAATACGCCACATACGCAAAGATGACACTGAGCAGTCTGTGCGGGCCCACTCCCTGTGAGTGGGTCAGCCCGGCGCTGTTCCGGCCGAACTGATATTACATGACAGGCATCTGAGGATGCGGGACGTATTCAGAACATAACCAGGGGACCACATGAATCTTACAAAACGAAAACGAGAAGTGCTGCGTGAACAGTTCAGAGGGCGCTGCGCCTTCTGCGGAAGTAAGCTGCCCGCCCGGGAATGGCACGCAGAATTTATTGGTGAGGAGTATGTGCAGGGCGGAATTGCGCCAGTGTGTACAGAATGCCGCACCGCTAAGGGTAATGCCTCACCCGAAGCCTTTCGTGCGCTGCTTGCCGAACAGGTTGAGCGGGCGCAGCGCCACAGCGCTAATTTTCGCACGGCTCTGCGTTTCGGGCTCTGTCGCGTCAAAGCTGATCCCGTTGTTTTCTGGTTTGAAAGCTGCCTGTCACCCCATGCCGTCACGTCCGCTCCGACTTTGATCACTCAGCAGAACACCTCATCCGCCGCCTGACGGCGGTTCATTTTCATCCATCTATATAAAGGACATCCTTATGCAACGTTCCATTTTTCAGCGGGCGGGGCTCTGGCTCGCCCTAGTATCAACCTTGGTAGTGAGCTCCTGCAGTTATCAGGAAAGTAAAAACTCACAACAGGTTTCAGGATCAGATAAGTGTCAGACCTGCACGCAATTCAGAGTCAGCGTCTGGCATGTCAGGACACCCAATGACGATTTACGAAAGATGCTTAACATCAGGCCTAACACCTCGCCTGAATCGCTGAATACAGCTGATTCGACAATAGTGACGTCTTCCGGCGCAGACGCTCTTGAGCAACGCTTTATGAAAGATATTCGCGACGAGTTTATTGGCAGCATCACCGGCACCACCGCCGCAGGCGATCCATTTCCGGTGACGCTATCGAACGCGTACGGGACGCTCAATGGTACGATCACCGCAGGTCCTGAGACACAAAGGCTTGCTTCCCGGGTTGTAAAGTTTAGCCTCGAAGCAAAGCTTCCGTTCACAGACAGTGATGTGCCTGAAGCTAAAATATGGCAAAGCGGGCGAGTCATGCTCAGAGACGGAGAGGCGGTTGTCAGCGTCAGTTCAGTCAGAGACGGCTGGTTAGTCTGGCTTATTGGCGCAAGGTTTTCTGGGTGACATCTGTCCGGGTCAGCCGGGCTTCCATAAACTTTTTTCTGCCCTTACGCAAAGCGCACTGCCCTGACTGGCCAGTGCGCTTTTCGTTGTGGCGGACCTGCGGCCAGCGCACACGGTCAGACTGACATCGTCTTATTACTCTTTAAAGCGATGCGACAAGTCTAAGTCATGCCGCTCTGGCGTCTGTCAGTCTGGCCAGAGCACCGGGAGGCACCCGGCGCCACAACACCCCTTCTGACCGGCAGGTTTCGCCTGCCTTCCCGCACGGTTTTTGCCGGTCCGGCTCCGGCCGCCGCAGAGACGGTGCAGCCCTGAATTATCCGGAGTTCTCTCTATGTCATTTACCGAACGGGCAGGGCTGATACCGGTCCTGTTTCTGACTGGCTGCGCGCAGCAGGCGGTCATCACCGGGCCGCCCTCGGGCAGCGTGGTGGACGGCATCCTCTCGCGCAGCGCGGCCGACATCAGCGCCATGCAGTACCGGGTGCACCAGACCGGGCCTTCGGCTCAGCGGCCGGCCGGTCCTGCCGCGAAGCCTGTCACTCAGGTTCCGGGCGTGGCCAGTGCTTCAGCACTGACAGGTAAGCCTGCGTCCACGGTGCCGGTCTCAGTGGCGGGTGCGGGACCAGCCGACGGCTTTGTCCGGCAGGACGGCGCGGCGCCCACGTTGCGCGCGGCGTTGCGAAAAATCATTCCTCCCGGGCAGACGGTGGTATTCGGCAAGGCGGTATCCGCCGATGCGCCGGAGCTCTGGCGCTGGACGGGCAACGACCGCTGGCAGTACGTCACTCAGAGGATGCTGGCGGGGCACGGACTGAAGGCCACCGTGGATGAAAAGGCCCACACGGTTACGATCGAACCTGCCCAGCGCGCGCAGACGGCGCAAGCTGCCAGCCCATCCGTTTCGCCGCCGGTGCCGCCGGGTGCGCCCGCAAAAGCCGCGCCAGTGGGCACGGTGAAAGCCACACCGTTACCTACTACCGGCCGTAACCCGTTCCGCGGGAATAAGGCAGTACCTGCGGCAGTCAGCCAGACCCGAGAACCGGCCACGGCTGTAGTCAGGGCTCAGCCTGCGGTACGCACATGGAAGATCGAGCGGGGCACCACGCTGCGGCAGGGCTATGAACAATGGGCGTCACAGGAAGTCTGTCCGTCAGATAAGCCAAAGTGGACGGTCCGCTGGGATACGGGCACCAACTACCCGATCGATTACACGCTGACATTCCACGCCGCGAGCTTTGAGGACGCTACAGCCCAGCTGTTTAACCTCTGGCATCGTGCGCAGGTTCCGCTGTTTGTCAGCGGCTACCGTCAGCAGTGCCTTGTCGTCGTCAGTGACGCTCCTCCGGGCACTCCTTCTTCGTCTTCGCCACAGGAATAACCATGTTTAAAAAATCCACGCTTGCCGTGCTGATCTGCAGCACGCTGCTGCAGGGCTGCGCCCTGGAGCGCATTAATGATGTAAACCGTTCTGCAGGCACCACCGCCGATGAGGCCTCCGCGCTTATCAGGCAGGCTGCGGAAAATCGCCCCGTGGTGCAGTTTCAGAACAGCCAGTACGTGAGCCCCGTGCCGCTGCCGGTCGCAAAGTACGACGCGCCCCGTGAGGTTGTGAACTGCAACATGCCTTACCGGGCCGTCAAGCCGCAGGATATCTGGCAGTTCAGCCAGGACATTGCGACGGTCTGTCACATCCGTACGCGCGTGACGCCGGACGCGGCGGCCGTGCTGGGCGGTGGCGGAGGCCAGAACGGATCGCCGACCCAGCGTCTGGCCAGCGTACCGTCACCTGCACTTCCGACCGGCGGCGACATGCGGCCGCTGGACTCTTTCGGTACCGGTGCTACGGCCAGCGCGGCGGCACCCTCAGCTGGCACGTCACGCACGTTTTCAGGCGTAACCTACACCGGCAACCTGGGTGGCCTGCTGGATATCGTGACGGCACGTCTGGGCATTTCCTGGAAGTACGAGGACGGGATGGTCACGTTCTTCTATCTGCAGACGGCGCGCTTTGACATCGAGCCTTCTGACGCCAAATACGCTCTCACCGGCTCGGTGGTCAGCGGCGTGTCCAACAGCAGCAGCTCCGACGGGGGCACCGGTTCCGGTAGCTCGGGCTCAAGCTCCAGCGGCGGCGTATCCGGCGAGAGCGGGACGAGCCTGAAGTCCGACGTCGCCATGGGCAACAACCTGTATGACGACCTGAAATCCACGGCGGAGAGCATGCTGACGCCTGGCGTGGGCCGCCTCGACATGAACAAGACCACGGGCACGGTAGTTATTACCGACGTGCCGGAGGTGGTGCGTCGCGTCGGGGAATACCTGACCTCTGAGAACAAAGCGCTGAGCCGTCAGGTTAACCTCAAGGTGGTGATTTACACCGTCAATACCGAAACGAGCGATGCGGTCGGCATCGACTGGAACGTCATCTACAAGACGCTGGCCGGCAAGTACGGCATTAATCTGGCAGGGCCGGCCGGCACCATAGCTGATGCTGGCTCGGTCAGTTTCTCGGTGCTGGACACGGCCACCGGCGCGGCGCGGCAGTTTGCCGGTTCATCGTTCCTGTTTGACGCGTTGTCTAAGCAGGCGAAAGTGGCGGACGTGCGCACCATTCCGCTGATGACCACGAACATGGCCTCCGCGTCCGTGGTGGTTGGGCGTCAGATAGCTTACTTAAAAAGCGTCTCAACCACCGTTTACTCCACGGGCAGCACCACGCTGCCGTCGCAGACTCTGACGCCGGGCTCGGTCACTACCGGGACCAATATCACCATCTTCCCGAAAATTCTCGATGGCGGCGATCGCATGATGCTGAACATGTTCCTGAACATTTCCAGCCTGATTCAGCTGCGTGAAATCAGCTCGGACACCGAGAAGCTGGAGGCGCCAGAGGTCGACTCCCGCTCCGTTCCGCAGCGCGTCTGGCTGAAACCCGGTCAGACCGTGGTTATCAGCGGGCTGGAGCAGAACGTAGCGACCTCCAACCGTCAGGGGCAGCTGTCGCCGGATAATCAGGTAACCGGCGGCCAGCGCTCGGGTGACCGGACGCGTCAGTCCTTCGTCATTACCGTCACGCCTTACATCAGGTAACTGCCATGAAGAGAAACAGGAAGACGCCGGCGCCCGCACAGGACGTTGGCGATATCCGCCTCCTGACCATCAACCAGCGCCGTTTTGTGGTCGGGCTGACCTGGCAGGTTATTCGCGCGCAGCGTAATCCCATGAAGGAGATTCGCCGCGTAGGAAAAGCGCAGGGGCTGGATCTTGTGGCGGTGCGCCGCAGCGACAGCATTCAGGCGGGCTTTGCGCCTAAAACGCGTCTTCGCCTGCGGGGTACCTATTCACTGACGGTGGCGCTGGCCTCCCTGCTTGAGGGCTGCTGTATTGCCGTAGTGCCGCTGGGTGAAGGGCCGGACGGTTCCCTGCAGTACACGCTGGTCGGTAAGACGGAGCGCGGCGGCATTCATCCGTGGTCCGATAAGGTCTATGCGGCGGAGCTGCTGCGCCAGACGCTTATTGATCTGCGCGGCGAGCTGCGCGGTAGTAAAAGCGACCTTGAGGTGCCGGTGTATGGCGACCCGGCTGTCGCCGGCGTTACCGCCCCCCTGGACCTTGACACGGTGCTGGCGCCTAAGCAGCTGAGCAAGGATTTCCGGCTGCGGCCGCTGACGTGGGGCATGACGCGTGGACAGCTGATAGCGACCGCGACGGTGACCGCACTTGCGCTTGCGGCGCTGGGGTTCTGGCTGCACCTGGAAGGCGAGCGGGAAGCGGCCGCACGGCTGGCGCTGCAGCGTGAAATGGTCCGTCAGGCCGAACTGAATAAAGATGCACGCTATAAGGCTGCGCTCGCCAGCTTCCGCCACCCATGGACGGAGCAGCCTTCGGTGGGCTCTTTCGTCGGGCAGTGCCAGCGTGTACTGGACCGCGTGCCGCTCTCAATTGAGGGCTGGATGAGTGTCACGGTGGTCTGCGCGCAGGGCGACGTCAGCGTGCAGTCCATCCGGCGCACCAACTCGGCGGCCACCACCGCGGACTACGTGGCTGCGGTAAAATCACTCTTTGGCGTCACGCCGGTGTTCAGCTTCGCCGACAGTAGTCAGACCTCGTTCACGCTGCCGCAGACGCAGAAGCCGGAAGGGGATGACCCGATGGTGCCGGCGGATGAACGGCTGATGCAGTTCATCTCGCGCTTTCAGTCGCTGAACATCGATCTGGCCGTTTCGGCGGTGCCGATAAAGGACGTTAAGAAGAACAACGAAGGTGAAGACCTGCCGGTGCAGGACTGGCAGGAGTATCAGTTTTCTGCCGAAACCGACGTCCCGCCGCGCGACATCTTTGCGGGTAACGGATTCACCGGCATCCGCCTCTCACAGATCACCGTGGCCATAAACACCTCCGACGGCTCAGTCCGCTACAAACTCTCAGGATCGCTCTATGGAAAACGTTAAATACGCAGCGCTGATGCTGCTGGTCTGCGGCTTTGCGCACGCAGAAGCCGACGTTAAAACGGTGGGCGATCTCGATCGCCTGCAAAGCGGTCGCGTGTTCTACGACGCGCAGGCCGCTTACAACAAGGCAAAAATGGCGGCGGGACAGGCCGACACCGTTGCCGCACCGGTCGCCATCCCCGCGGTGCCCGGCGGCCCCCCGGGCACCGCGGCCACGGTCGCACAGGCCAGTACGCTGCCGGTGCTGGAAAAGGTGGCGGGAACGATAGCAACGCTGAGCTTTACGGACGGCAGCAGCACACAGGTGCGCCCGGGCGACAGCGTCAGCGGCGGCTATACCGTGGTGTCCGTTTCGATGCGCGGCGTGGTCATCAAGCGCGCACAGGACGGTCGCGTCTTTACCCTGAACTGAGGTGACGTCATGATGAACCTGAGTGAAAAAACCCATACCCTGCTGCCGCTTGCGGCCCCTCCCGGTGGCCGTCCCTTTTCCACGGCTATCAGCGAGAGCGTCCGCTTTATCCGCGACGAACAGAGCCACTCTCACTGCCTGTACGTGCTGAACGAGCTGGATGACAGTACCGAGTACTTTGAGCTCCGCGAGCAGCTGCGCAGCCAGGGGCTAAACCCGGGCGTGACCTGGTGCAACCGCGAGGAACTTGCGAAAATTTCGCAGCAGTTTAGCGATCGCCCCGAGAGCGTGGCGGGGGCGAGCGACGTCCAGAACCTCATCCTCGGCCTGATAGCCGAGGCGACCGACCTGCGCGGTTCGGACATTCATATCCGTATTGAGCACAGGTATACGCGCGTGCTCTACCGCATTGACGGTAACCTGCGGCCAATGCATTCGCATTCGGCAGAGTGGGGGACGCGCGTTGTGAACACGCTCTATAACTGGATGAGCGAGGAGCAGAGCAAAACCACGCTGAGCTTTACCGAGCCCTGCGACGCACGCGTGCGTGAGGAGTTCGTGAACGGCTACGGCCTCAGCACCATCCGCTTTGCCAGCCGTCCTGGCGGGCAGGGGCGTCTGGCGGTGGCGCTGCGTCTGGTGAGCCGCCGCAAGCAGAGCCTGCACTTTGAACAGCTGGGGCTGACGCCGGCGGAAGAAACCACGCTCCGGCGTGCGCTGACCAGCTCAGGCGGGACCCTCTTCAGCGGGCCAACCGGCCACGGCAAGTCCACGGTGTGTCAGGTCTCCGCCGAGTTTCTGGCGCGTGAGGATCCGGGCGAAAACATCATGTCCGTGGAAGACCCCATTGAGTCGCCGATTGAAGGGGTGTTTCAGACGCCGCTCGGCCTGCAGACCTTTGCGGAAGCCATTAAAAACCTGCTGCGTATGGATCCTGACCGCATATACAACGGCGAGATACGCGACGCGGGTACCGCCAACGGCGTCGTAGAGGCCATACAAACCGGCGCCCCCGTACTGAGCACCATCCATACCAACTCACCAGCGGATATTCTGCAGCGCCTGCGCCGCTTTGGGGTCGAAGAAGATCTGCTGTTTGATCCGACCATCATTTCCTGCCTGGTCGGTTTGCGACTGGTGCCGCTGCTCTGCACGCACTGCCGCATTCCCTGGCAGGATGGGCGCGGCAGCGTCAGTCCGGTCATGCAGGACATGGTGGAAACGCATGCGGTCACCGCCCGCGCTTATCTGCGCAATCCAGGCGGCTGCGACTGCTGCGGTAACACTGGCATACACGGGCGTACCGGCATTTTTGAAGTCATTGAGACGGATAACCGCTTTATGCGACTTTACAGCGAAAAGGGCAAAATGACCGCCTACCTCGACTGGATTGACCGCGGTGGCGTCACGCTCTGTCAGAACCTGCTGCGCCTGATTAACAGCGGCGTCACGGATCCCGTATGGGCGCACCGCCGCATCATCAACCTGGACCGGGACGCCCGACTGAAAGCGGGGAGTGACCTGTGAACAGACTGGCACGTGCAATTTATCAGGCGACCTTCAGCGCGCAGGACCGCATCGAAATATATGACGATTTCCGTCAGTACCTGCTGGACGGCCGCGGCGCTAAAGAGACCTATCAGAAGCTTATCGACAACTACAGCCGGCGCGGGAAGAACCCCGGCGATGCCGTAGCGCAGATACTGACCGAATGCGCGGAAAATCTCGGCGCCGGCTTCGGGCTGGCTGATTCGCTGCGCGAGTGGATCCCGGATCAGGAGCTCAGCATTATTGAGTCTTGTGATCTGGCCGGGCGTCCCGAGGACGGCTTTATCAATGCAATTGATATCGCCAGCGGCACCGGGCGCATCAGCGGCACGGTGAAATCGACCGTCGCCGTGACGGCATACCTGACGCTGCTGACCGTGGGCGTGGTGGTCATGTTCTGCATGATGCTGGTACCGGTGATTATACAGGCGGTACCCCTCAGCCAGTGGAACGGCCTGCAGACGGCGGTTTACTACTTTTATCTGCTGCTTTCAGACTGGTGGTGGGCGCTGCTGCTGCTGTTCGCTATCCTGGTTTCGCTGGTCGTGTGGTCGCTGCCCCGGCTGACCGGGCGCCTGCGCTTCTTCCTGGACCGCTTTCCGCCGTGGTCCATTTACCGGCGCATTCACGGCGCGGCGTTCATCATGAACGTTAACGCCATGGACGCTGCCGGGATACCGATGGAGCGCGCCGTGGCCACCATGAAGGCATCCACTCGTTCTGCCTGGCTCTACGAGCGTCTTGACGCGCTGGAGCTGGCTATTTCCTCCGGTGAAAAGAACCTTGGCGTGGCGCTGGACGCCACGGATTATGAGTTTCCCGACGAGCGCGCCATCGTCAAGCTGCAGAGCCTGTTTGAGACCCGGAACAGCGAAGGGTCGCTGAAACGCTTTGCGGCTACCTGGCTTGAGCGCACCGTGAGCAGCGTCGAGCGCACCGGCGATCGCCTGCGCATCGTCAGCCTGCTGCTGTGCGGGGTGCTGGTTGCTTCGCTGATGCTCATCATGTTCAGCCTCATCCAGAAGGCATTTTTCTTTAACTAGGCGGACGGCCGTTCGCTTCAACGCACCATGTTTTTTCCAGTCAGCCGCCCGGCCGTCGCCGCGCGGCTTCTTTCCGTATGTCTCCTCAAAGGTGATGAAATGAAGAAGTTAAAAAAGGGTATTGCGAACATTACTGACTCCATCAGTTCGCTGGGCATCATGATCGTGGTTATCAGCCTGGTCGTGGCGGCGGGCGCGCTGGCCTATTTCTACGTGAACAGCACAAGCGAGGTTACGCTCGTGACAACGGTCATGAACGAGACGCGCAACCTGCGCGCATCGAGCGGCTATGGTACGGACGATTACGTGCCTGCGCTGGTGAAGGGTGGCAGCATTTCGAAAAGTTACACCATCACCAACAACCTGATTTACAACAAGTCAGGCGGACAGGTCACGGTGAAGGGCAACGGCGTGGGCTTTATCGTGACCGACGCGGGCCTGCCGCAGCGTGACTGCGTGAAGGTCGCGCGCAGCATCGGCACCGCCGACCTAGCATCCACCAAAATTAACAACACCACGTTTACCTCCGAGGTGACCGCGGCCAACGCTGCGACCGCCTGCGTGGACGGTGACAACACGCTGACGTTTACCACCAAGTCTTAACGCAACGCCGCCGCACGCCGGCGGCACTTATCCGGACCGACTGACTATGACCGCCACTGCGCTCAGCGAGACCGATTTTATCGATCTCTACCTCGGCGAAGACTATGCCGAAATCAAAGGACTAGTCGGAGCCAGCCGTTTGCTGATGCCCGTGCCTGAGAATATTGCTTCTGACGTGCAGGCGCTCCGCGCGCTCTGCGAACGCAGGCATCAGGAGACCGGGCGTAATGAGTTCTCCTGCTTTTATGGTGAGCGTCTGTATCGTGCCACGGTCTCCCGCGACTTAATGGGGCGTACCGGTTTAGTGCTGCGCCAGACCCCGGCCACTCTGCCGGCTTTTGATGATATTCCACTCAGCACGCCCCTGCGCCGTTCCGTAGAGCTGCCCAGCGCAACAGGGCTGGTGCTCATTTCCGGCGAAATGGGGGCGGGGAAAACCACCTCCGCCGCCGCCATACTGAGCCGCCGCATCGTTGTGACTGGCAACCTCGGCGTTTCCATTGAAGACCCGGCGGAAACCCTGCTGCAGGGCCGTCACGGCGACGGGCGCTGTATTCAGCTTGAGGTCGGGGAGAACGAAGGGTACGCCAGCGCGACGCGAAAGGCCTACCGCATGGGGGCTTCGGCGTTTCTGCTGGGAGAGATCAGGGACGGCGCCACGGCACACGAGGTGCTTAAAGCCTCGCTCAGCATGTTCGTCGTGTCGACCATTCATGCCGCGTCCGTTAAGGAAGCGCTGGAACGCTACGTGATGTTCTGTGAGGAAATAAGCCCGGCCGCCAAGGCCAACATTGCGAGCACGCTGTACGTGCTGGCGCACCAGAAAATGCGGGTAAATCCTGCCAATAATCAGCGTCAGGTGGACATTACCGGCTTTAATCTGCGGCACGCCAAAACGGCTGACACCATCCGCGCCAAAATCATGGCGGGCCAGTTCAACTTTGACGATCAGTTCTCCTCTATCTCCTATGACTTTAAGGAATAAACCGTGAACAAGATGAAACGGGGCATTGCGCAGATTACCGATGCGACTGTGGCCTATGGGGTTGTTGCCGTTATTATCGTGACGCTGCTGATACCGCTCACGCTGTGGGCCGCGGACGAATACCGGATGAATGTGGCGGCCGGTCAGGCCAATACGGTGCAGAAGGCGGTCAACCGCTACATTGCCGATCAGCAGGCCACTATCGCGGCCAACAGCAGCTCCTCAGCGGGGTACACGCTGACGGTGCCGATGCTCATTACGGCGGGTTACCTGCCGACCGGCTATTCGGCGACTAACGCCTACACGGCGACCTATCGCACGCTGATTTTTCAGCCGTCGACGAATAAATTTCACACCATGACGTTCCTCACCGGCGGCTCGACGCTGTCGCTCAGTGACGCCCGCAAGCTCGCTAATCACATTGGCGCGGCGGGGGGATACATTGAAAGCGGCGTGGCGAAGGGCGCGCTCGGCAGCTGGCAGGAAAACCTGTCAGCGTTCGGCGGCTATAACCCGGGCGACGGCAGCGTGGTGATTGCCGGTTTCTACTCCAACGGCGCGCTGGTCAACGACTACCTCTACCGCCACAGCGTGGCAGGTCACCCGGAACTGAACACCATGGGCACGACGCTTAACATGGGCAGCAACGACATCAGCAGCGCGAAGACTATCGGCACGCAAACGCTGAACGCGTCGGCGGACGTGAATACCGCGCGACTGACCGCCACGCAGAGCATCCAGTCAAACGGTACTATCAATGCCAACGGCAGTATTACTTCTAACAGCAATATTGCGGCCGCTGGCAACATCACAACGAACAGCAGCGTGGTCGCGAACGGAAATATTACAGCAAACAACAGCATCACGGCCGGCGGTAACGTGACGGCCAATAATGACGTGCTGGCAAACGGCACATTGCGAAGCGCGCATGATGCCGTAATCGGCGGAATTCTCAAGCTTCAGCAGGTCAATACTGTTGGCACATACTGCGACACCTGGGGGGCGGTAAGCCGTGACGGCGCTGGCGCCATACTTTCCTGCCAATCCGGTGTGTGGAAAAAAGCCGAAGGCGGCTCTACCCGTGTATGTGCAAACCGTTGCGGCTCGGAGTGGCCAATAGAGATTGGAAGAATGAATCATGATGGAGATTGGTCATCATGGTACACCCTCGGAGAGGGGTGCTCTGGGGCCTATGCATCTAACTGGCAAGTGCCGGTTTTCTGCTCTGCTAATTAGCCTGCCAATCCGGTGTGTGGAGAGGGGCCAAAAGCGGCGCGTATAGTCTGGGTCAGAATGGCTATAAAGTGCTGGATACAGACACCGGCCTGATGATGCAGTGGGGATATACTTCAGCACATGGCGATAACTCCTCAGCCTGTTTCACCACACCATTCAATACAACTGTTTTAAACGTCAGTGTTATCAGCATGGGACGTCAGGTTCACGGTGATAATGGCCATGACTATATCGGCTCCGTGAATAACTCGTGCTTTACCTTTACCAGTGAACCCGGCGCCAGCGGCACCTCCTGGTTTGCCGTCGGATATTGATGTTTTCCTCCTGCCATGAAGGTTAGTCGTCAGGATGGTGGTGCATTATCAATAATCCAGTATGACTTTTATACAACTGCAGTACCCGTTCGGGGCCTGGCCGGGCTGAATAACCGGGCAGTTATCATCGGTTCTCGGCGTATAACCTACGTAGTCATCAGAGCGACCTTTATCAAATGAAGTCCTGCGGCAGTAATACCCAGTGTGGCCCTGAGCGGATTTCGCCCACACACCGGATTGGCAGGGAGGTTAATTTATTGATTTTACTCATTCACAAACGGCGTAACTTACTGAGCGAATTGTCTGGTTTTTTGTCGAGTCGCAGTAGGTAAACCATGTTGTATCGCTTGTTGGCTGAGACTGAACCATCCATACAGATCCCTGCCCGCTGGGACTAATGCAGTTGCCGCCTCCCCCAACTATTTTCTTTGGGGCGGGGCAGGTTGCGGTTACACCGGAATATCGGTCCATATCTGCTGATGCGGTGATTATTTGTTTGGAAGAATTTGATGCAGCCCACACACCGGATTGGCAGTGATGTCATTAGGTTGTGTAATATCGGCTCCCTGTTTTTTGGGGGGGCTATGGCAATCAGGCAACGTATCAGAAAAATGGCCTTATCGAAGGCGCTCGATAAATACTGCCGCACGATATCCGTACAAAAACGCGGCTATCTGCAGGAGTTTTATCGCATCAACGTGCTGAAGCGATCGTCGCTTGCAGAAAAGTACATGGATGAAATCACCTCAGTGGATATCGCCTCTTATCGCGACGCCCGTCTGGGAACAGTCAGCGAGCGTACGGGAAGAACGGTGAGTGCTAACACGGTGAGACTCGAGCTGGCGCTGCTATCGGCGCTCTACAATCTGGCCCGCATCGAGTGGGGAACCTGCACGCATAATCCGGTCGAACACGTCCGTAAACCGCAGGCATCCTCTGGCAGAACACGTCGACTGACGTCTGTTGAGGAGAGGAGGATCAGGCGCTCACTGCTCGCCCGTAACGCTGAGCTGGCGGTGATATTTACGCTGGCCATCGAAACCGCCATGCGTCAGGGAGAGATTCTTTCGCTGCGGTGGGAGCATGTGGACCTGAACCTGGGAATTGCTCATCTGCCAATGACCAAAAACGGTACGGCACGCGATGTGCCGTTGTCCTTTAAAGCGCGGCAGGCGCTGCGTGAGTCTGGCGCTGCGCTCTCCGGTCCGGTGTTCAGCTATACCTCCAACGGTTTCAAAAGTGCCTGGCGCGTGACGCTTGCCGGGCTCGGCATAGAGGATCTGCATTTTCACGATCTGCGGCATGAGGCGGTCAGCCGGCTGTTTGAGCTGGGCACCCTGAACGTGATGGAGGTGGCCGCCATATCCGGGCACAAAAGCCTGAACATGCTAAAACGCTACACGCACCTGCGCGCCACGCAGCTGGTCAGCAAGCTCGACGTCCGGCGCCGGCAGGCGCAGAAGTTTGCCGCACTCTTCGTACCGTATCCCGCTGAGTTTTGCGAAGAAAATGGAGCCGTCACGGTGCATTTCGCCGACCTGGACCACCTGACGCTGCCAGCAGCATCGCGAGAGGAGGCGCTTTTCAGGGCGTCGACCGATTTGCTGCGAATACAGGCACGGGCAGCCTGCGCCGGTAAACGGCTTCCGCCACCGGGAGCGGTACAGGCCAACGATACCCGATGGATACTCATTCAGCCGCTCTGAACGCCTGAAACTTTTCATGGATTCTGACCTGCGCGGGGATTAATTCCCCCTGCGGGCATCCTCCTGCCCGCTCTGCGGGCAGGCTCTGTCATCACTCTCTGGATATATTATGCGATCGTCCGTTTTCTTCGCCGCCGTCCTGCTGGCCGCGGTAAGCATTCTGCTGTCCTGCGTTAACGACGTCAGCCGTGAGAGCGTGGCGAGCGTGACGCAGGCGCAGCTTTCAGGCCAGTTTCTGAATTACGTCGCTGCATTTAACGACCTCTGGACCGGCAGTACGCCGGCGGAGGGAGACGCTGCAGCGCGGATCACTCTGCCTTCCTGGCTGCCGCGCAACACCGGCATTCAGCTGCGCATCAGCGGTGGCACTGGTTACGTTTTCACTCCGTCCTCTCCGGGTCTGTACGCACAGCTGATGGGCGACACGGAAAACAGTTCGCACTTTGGTCTGTCCGATGCGGCAGGCATTAATACGCCGTCAGGGCGGATTGCCCGGCCCGACTTTATACCGGCCGGTTATGTGGTTTACGTGAGGTAGCATGATGCTGATTATCCCCGCCGTACTGATCTTTTCCGCGATGCTGGCCTTTAATCTTCCGGCGCTGTATGCGGGCGCCAGACTCGCCGCAGAGGCCTCAGCCACTGAAACACAGACTTACCCTGATGTGGCGCCCATCCGGCCGCTGCTGGCGGCGGTGATGCTCTGTGGCGGCGTGTTCCCTGCGTGGGTTGTAACGCACAATCCCGCGTTCGTACTGTTCGTACTCCTGCTCGGCAGCGCCGCTTACATCGACTGTGTCACGCAGTGGGTGCCAGACCTGCTCATCTTTCTGCTTTCCTGGCTTGCGCTTACTACGCTCCTGCCGGGAGAGCCCGACGCCATTCCAGCCCTGACCGGGGCGGCGGTGATGCTTCTGCCGGCTTTGCTGCTGAACCTTATCACCTGGCTGCGATCGCAGCCGCCTGCGCTGGCCTCGGGCGACCTGTACGTGCTGCCGGCCATTGGGGCCTGGCTGACGCCAACCTGGTCCGGGGCATGTCTGGCCCTGAGTCTGGTGCTGACCGCAATTGCGGGACGATTCGTGCGCGGCGTGCCGTTCATCACCGTGCTTTATCCGGTCTTTGTGGCGGTCTCGCTATGTGGCGCCCTGTAATTATCTGCCTGCTGCTGGTCGCGGCAGGCGCGTCTTACGCGGCAAAAGCGCCGCCGGAAGCCGCCCGCTGTTTTCGTGAAGCCGGCGTGCGCTTCAGCGTCGACTGGCGTCTGCTGCAGGCCATCGCCGAAGTTGAAACCGGGCTGAATCCCGGCGCAATCGGGCTGAACAAAAAAAACGGGCGGGTGCTGAGCGAAGACCTCGGCATGATGCAGATTAACTCCTCCTGGCTCCCGGTGCTGCGCCCCATGGGCATTACGCGCGAGGTCCTGCTCGGTAACGCCTGCCAGAATATTCACGTGGGCGCCTGGATACTGGCGAAAAATATCGCGCAGAACGGCGTGAACTGGACGTCGGTCGGGGCCTATAACGCCGGTTTCAGAAATGCGAACGAACCGTTCCGCATGCGCTATGCCCGCAAGGTGTACGCACGCTACATCGAACTGACGGGTAACTGAGCCCGCAGAGCAGCTCCCCCGATTATTGACAGGCCCGGTTCTCCGGTGCCGGAGATTCCCCCATGCTGACCATACACTTCTGGCGCACGCTGCTGTTGCTGGCGGCCGCGCTGTTTTTTTCCGTCTCTGCGCAGGCTTATTGCTTTCGTGAGGCCGGTGCACGCTATCACGTCTCGCCGCAGCTGCTGCGGGCCATCGCCCAGGTCGAAAGCGGCATGAACCCCCACGCAGTCGGCTTCAACCGTGACAGACAGGGCCGGGTGACCAGCCGCGATTTTGGCCTTATGCAGATTAACTCCACGCATCTGGCAAAGCTCAAAGCCATGGGCGTTATTAGTGATGAACGCGACCTCCTGACGCAGCCCTGCCTGAACGTACAGACCGGCGCGTGGATCCTCGCGCAGCACCTGCAGGTGTGTGGCCTGACCTGGCAGTGTCTCGGCAGCTACAACGCCGGCTTTGCCGACGGCAATCAGGCCCGCCGCATGCTGTATGCCCGAAAAGTTTATTCCATCTGGCTGGCCAGCCGCTGAACGGCGCCGCCTGCTAATTCCTACTGAAGACCGGCAACTCCCGGAGACACCATGAAAAAACGCATTCTTACCGCGCTGCCGGCGCTGCTGCTGTGCGGCTGTCAGCTGCATCCTCAATCCCATGCAGACGCCGCTGCGCCAGCACACGCTGTCACCTCAAAGTCAAAAGCATCACAGCAGCTTACGCAGCTGTGGATGGAGGGCGATCTGCGGGAAGACTCGCCGCTGCCGGTGACCATCATCCGCGCCGACAGCGATCGCGTCACTTTCAGCTGGAACGGCGACGCCGTGGAGCTGCTGAGCGCGCTGGCCCGCGCCCGCGGCCTGAAGTTCAGCTACACAGGCGTGCGCCTGCCGCTGCCCGTGGACATTGAGGTGCAGGACGTCACCTATGCAAACGTCCTGCGCATGACTGAGATGCAGACCGCCTGGCGCGCCACGTTCGTGACGTACCCCGGGCAGATGGTGCTGCAGTTTATGCCCTCGCTGCCGGCTGAGCCGGGACGTAACCATAAGGGAGGCCGCCGATGAAAGCCCGACTCTGCGTCCTGCTGCTGCCCGCGCTGCTGGCGGGCTGCGCGGGATTTCACTTTACGAAAGCGGCACCTGCGCCCGGGCCTGACGGCGCGCCGCCGCCGGGGCCGGAAGCCTACCTGTCACCGCAAAAGCGTGACACCGCTGACGTTTCCGACAACCGCCGGCAGATGCTGACCGAGGGCGGGCGCACCACCGGCTTTCGCGGCGGCAAGGCGCAGCGGGCGTGGGAACTGCGCCGCGACCTGGAGGCGCGGGCTAAGCAGCTCGATGCCACCTATGACTTCCGCCCGCTCATCAGCAGCCGCGGCTGGTTGCCGCCGGTTATCACCGAGGCGGTGGACGTGGCGCACGTCACGCCCGACCAGATACGCACCGCGAGCCACGTGTACGAAATCATCCAGCCTGAGCGCTTCGTCAGCAACCCGCCGACGTGGCGCGGCTGGCTGATGGCCGGGCTCAGCACCGTACCGCCGGACGAGCCGGCAGGCGGGCTTATCCCGGAAAACGGCGTGCAGCGCGACATCTGGCAGGCGGCGGTCAACGAAGGCTGGGCGGAAGGGCGCCAGAGCGCCGACGAGACGCTGGAGGCCAACGTCAACCGCCTGACGCGCGACTACAACGGCATGCTGCAGTATGTGCTGCTGCGCCGTCAGAACCTCATCACCGCGCCGGTGGTGACCGAGCGCCAGCAGACGGTCACTGGCGACAGCAACAAACTCACCACCGGCGACCGCGAGCGACGCCTCGAATCCCGCGCCGGCTTTGTCACCGACAAGGCGAAGTGGAAGCCGGTCATCAATACGGAGAAGCGCTGATGGCAGCCTCAGATCTCGAACGCTATGACTTCAGCGGCGGCCTCAGCGCCGATACGCTGCGCGGCTTTATGGTGTGGTGCGCGCGCAACAACGTGAGCGACATTCACCTGCAGGGCGACAACCACTTTGTGGTCGGCCGTTACGGCCGCCTGCTCAGGGCAAGCCCGTTTGCGGTGGCGGACGACACCATGGCCAAGCTGATGGACGAGGTGTTTACACCGGAGCTGCGCCCGCTGGTGCGGGGCGGGGAGCCCGCTGACCGCGCGATGCAGCTCGACGGCGATATGTCCGGCCGCTGGGGGCTGAACCGCGGCGAGCGCATCCGCTTTCGCGTCAATCTGCTGCAGGGCACGGCGGGACGTCAGGACAGCACGATCGGCTGGACGTTGCGGGTCATTCCCTCCGATATTCCCCCGCTGGAGAGCCTCGGGCTGGAGCCGGAACTGATGGCCGTCATCCTGCCAGCGGAGGGACTAGGGTTGTGGGGCGGCATCACAGGCTCGGGTAAGAGCACGTCGCTCGCCTCAACCTATCGCTACTGTCTGGACACGGACCCCGACCGCAAGGTCACGACCAAGGAGGACCCGATTGAGTTCATCCTGGGCCGCCCGGGTGACGTGCTGCCGCCGCTGCAGTCTCAGGTAGGCAAAGACATTCCAGACTTTGCCACTGGCATCCGCGCTGACCTGCGACGGGCGCCGTCGGTAATGGGCGTGGGGGAGATGCGCGATCTCGAGACCATCAGCGCGGGCATCCTTGCCGGCCAGCTCGGCCATCTGCTGCTCTCCACCACGCACATCAACTCCCCGGGAGAAGTATTTCCGCGCCTCATCAATGAGTTTCCGCACGAAAGCCGCGATGCCATGGCATGGTCGCTGCTGGGCGTGCTGCAGTACGTCGTCGTGCAGAAGTTGCTGCGCAGCACCGACGGTAAGCGCATCGCAGTGCGTGAATTTATCATTTTCGACTACTACCTGCGCGAGAAGCTCGCCGGCATGCCGTGGTCGCAGTGGGGCCAGCACATCAACACCCTTATCCGGCAGGAAAAGCGCCGGATTGCCGACCAGGGCTGGCAGCTTTACCGCGCCGGCCGCATCGCCGAATCCGAGCTGGCCGTGGTGATGTCGCCGCGCCAGCGACGTGAGTTTGAGGAGGGGATCGCGTGAGTGAATTTAAAAAAGAGGATTATCCGCCGGGGTTCTGGCGGTGGGCAGGCCCTCCGCTGAACTTTCTCGGTATCCCCGCCTGGCTGTTTCTGCTTTATCTCTTCTGGTTCCGCTTCCCCTCCATGAACACCCTCTACGTCGTGTCCGGCATCATCGCCGTGTTCCGCCTGCTGAAGGCCTTCGGCTGGGGCGTCACCGAGCTGCTGACGCGCGTGGTCCGCCTCGCGCGCGGCAAAAGCCTGAGCGGCCGGCCGTGGTGGTACCGACGCTTTACCGACGGTGAGTAGCCGTCTCTGACCCTGTAACAGGAGGCATCATGAGTACAGCTGACTACCCGGTATGGCTTGCCGTCTTACCGGACCAGCGCGACGCCGCACGCGCCGACGCCGGGAAGCACCCGGACGGTCGCAGCGCGATCGCATGGGACAAAGAGGCACAGCTCTGGTACGCCCGCCCGGGCGCGGACCTGAGCCGGCTGCAGAAGTGGCTGCCGGACCGCAGCATCCGCAGCAGCGGCGGCGGTAACCCGCAGGAAGAGTTTCTGGATGCGCTGACCAGCGGCGGTCTGGTGATTGACGGTCTGCCGGTCATGGACGGCAGGCGACATCGCGTGCCGGTGGCCGACGGGAAAAAAGGCAATAAAGACGGCGTCTATCGGGGATTTCTCGACGGCATCAAGCCCGGCGGCTGGTTCATCAACTATCACCGTGCCGAGAACGACAAGGACATCACGCGCTGGAAGGCAAGCAGCAGCGGGACGGGAGAAGCCGACCCGCTGGCCCGCGTGCACATCCGCGCGGTGATGCGCCAGTCGCAGGATGACTTTGCCCGCGAGCAGGCCGCGCTGTACGCGCAGCAGACCGCAAAGGCAAAGGCGCTCTATGACCGGCTGCCGGCGGCCGACCCGGCGCACGGCTATCTGGTACGAAAGGGCATCACGGTTGCAGACGACGTCAGGCAGACGCGCAACGGCGCGCTGGTCGTGCCGTTCCGTGACGCAGACGGCGCGTTCCGCACGCTGCAGTACATTCCGCCCGACGGTGAAAAGTATCTGTATAAGGACGCGCCCAAGGCCGGGCACTTCCGCGTGGAGGGGGGCGAGCTGCGAAACGGTGAGCCCGTGCTGTACGCGGAGGGCTACGCCACCGCGCGCAGCCTGCACATGGTCACCGGTCATCCGGTCGTGATGACTATTGATGCGGGCAACATGGAAACGGTGGCCAGCGTGCTGAAAGCCCGCTACCCCGACAGCCCGCATCTGTTTATGGCCGATGTCGACCACACCAAAGACGTCAATAAAGGCGTGCTGTCGGCGAACCGCGCCGCAGCGGCCACCGGTGGCGCGGTGCTGCTGCCGGACCTGACGGCCGCCGAAATCGAGCGCGGCTTTACCGATTTTAATGACCTGCACCTGTTCCGCGGCGCCGAGCGCCTGCGCGAAACGCTGCTTCCCGACATTGCTCAGGCTCTTGAGCAGCTCAACTTTAAGGATGCCCCCATGGCCACATCTGACGACGCACAGCCAGCGCCGGACACTCTTCCCGCCGCGTCCCCGGACGCCGCAGCCGAATCCACACCTGTCCGTCGCCCCGGGGCGGCAAAAGAGAAAACGGATGAGATCCTGAAGCTGCGCGATGAAGGGCTCACGCCCGCGAAGATTGCTGAGCAGCTCGGCATCGGGCAGACCAGCGTGTATCGCATTCTGAAGGCGCAGCAGGCAGACGCGCCGGCGGCGGACAGCACTCCGTCTGCAGCCACTGTGAGCGAGCCGGTCATCCAGGCCGCGACCTCTGTGCCTGCAGAGGTGCCTGCCGTTAACGTCAGCGAACCTGATGTCCCGGCGCCGGCGGCCGGCGTGACATCGACTGCCGAAGCGCAACCTGCCACCGCGCCGGCGGCTGAAAGCGTCGCGGCAGCGCAGCCAGCACCTGAAGCACCGGTGACGCCGGCGCCGGCTTCACCGGGTACCTATGACGGATTCACCGGGCTTTACGACACCGGCGCCGAACTGCGCGACAGGCTGGCCGCGCTGGCCAGCGGTCAGGTCTCACCGGCGGCGCTGCTGCAGGACATCACCACGCTGCGTTCACGCGTGGAGAGCGCGGCGATAACCGGCGTGTACACCCGTGAGCACGTCAAGGAGATGCAGCAGGTCTTCGACCGGGTGACGCAGGGCGGAATGGCAGGGGCAAACGTCATGGAGACGGGCGGGTTCAGCCGCCTGCGCGGCCTGCTGGGGCAGCGCGATACCTGGAGTTCACTGCACCCGACCGGCGGCACACTTGATATTAATACCGTACCAGACAGGGTGGGTCAGCAGTACGCGCTGCTGGCGCGCGGGGACGTGACGCGAGCGCAGTTTGATCGTGAGGTGCGGATGCTTTACGGGGAGTTTACCCGCGCCAACCCGGGGAGCTTTACGCCCGGGCGTCAGGAGGAAACGCGCGCGGTCTTTGAACGCATGGCATCACTGGAGAGCCCTGAGCGCGCCGCGCAGTATTCGGCTGGCGCGGCGGTGCTCGCGGCTCAGTTGCCGCCGGCGTCCGCCGCTGACCCGAACGCCACGGCGCTTGATCGTATTCAGACGGCCCTGCGTGATGAGTTTGTGTCGCTGGCCCGCGGTGAAACGACGGCGCCGGCGCTGATGGAAAACGTGGCGCGACTGCAGGCGCAGCTTGATGATGCAAATGCGCTGGGCGTCTATTCCGGCGGCCACCTGAAAGAAGTGCAGGGCGCGCTTGACCGCGTCACGCAGGGTGGACTTGCGGGCATGCCCTCGCCGGACGCACCGGCTCCCCGCGGAGACTACCTCTCCCGCAATCCCGGATCCGCCTCGCTCGACGTTGCCAGCGTCCCTTCACGCATTGAGGCGCAGATTGGGCTGCTCGTTCGCGGTGAGGTCACGCGCGCTCAGTTTGAGGATAACCTGGCGGTGCTGCGCAATGAGGTCGTGCGGCTGTCAGAGACCGGCAACGTCACGCCGGCGTCACTGTCAGCCGCAGAAGGGGCCTTTGCGAACCTGGGCGCACAGCCGCTAGCGGCCGCTGCGGCCACACCGGCACCACTTTCCGTACCGGTCACATCTTCTGACGCTCCCTCTCCGGAGCCGGCGGCAGCGCCGGCGGCGGCTCCTGTTGCCACACCGTCCGTGGCCGCCGTGCCTGAACCAGCAACACCGGTGACAGACGCCAGTGTGACGGCTCCGCCGGCTAATGCGGCGCCAGCTGCAACGGCATCCCAACCGTCTGCGGTACCCGCCACGGCAGCTGAGCAGGCAACACAGGCCCCATCGGTCTCAGCTCCCGCTGCTTCTGCTGTGCCGGATGTCTCCTGGCAGACGGCAGCAGCGGACGCCCGACCCGAACCCGCTGCCCGCGCGCCGGAGCCTGCGCATGAAGCAGCAGCACCCATGGCGGAGGCTGTTCCGCAGCCAGCCGTGCCGCCGGGTAACCCGCTGACCTCCGCATTTGGCGCAGAAAATGCCATCCTGGTCGGCGCCCCGCGCGTGGCGGCGCAGGATGAAGATACGCCAGCCTCTTCCGGCTCGAAATCGGCACGCATCGATGCCGATAAGCTGCTGAGCCGCGTCACGCACGAGAAGCACCCGGACGGCAAAAGCGTGCTGTACAAGCTGGACGGCGAGGCGGCCTTCATTGACCGCGGTAATCGGCTGGTCATGGCGGAGGGCGCCAGCGCGCATCAGGAGAAAGTGCTCGCCGCGCTGCTGACCGCTGCCAATCACTATCAGGGGCGCATTGAGCTGACCGGCAGCGACGAGTTTAAGGCGTTTGCGATCGGCGTCATCGTGGCCAATAAGCTTGACGTGAGCATGAAAAACGCCAGCCAGCAGGCGGACCTGGACGCCGCGCGCCGCGCCGCGGGTCAGCCCGTGGCGCCGGCCGCCCCAGCTGATGCGGTACGCGGAGACCCGCAGGCACCGCGGGCCGCTGAGACACCGCCCGTGATGGCGGAGGCGCAGGCTGTACCTGCACAGGCGCCCGCGCAAAGCGCTGCACCCGTGACAGCGTCACAGCAGCCCGCTTCTGCACCGGCGGCAGAGCCCATCGCGCCGAAGATTTCACCGGCGGTTCATACGCCGGCGGAAAAGGCGCGTGAGCCGGTGACCGGCAAGGTCACCGCCTGCGGGCAGGCGCCGTTCCGTTTTGAAGCGGATCAGAGCGAAAGCACCTTTATTACCCTGCGTACTAAAGAAGGCTCGCAGACGTTCTGGGGCAAAGAGCTCGCCGGGCTGCTGCGCGAGACTCACCTGCAGCCCGGGCGCATGGTTACGCTGCAGTGGATGGGGGAGCAGCCGGTTACCGTCAATAAGCCCATGAAGGACGCGCAGGGGAACTTTACTGGTCAGTATGAAAAGGTGCCGACGCGGCGCAATCAATGGTCGCTGGCGCCGGTCGGCGGCACCCGCGTGCAAACCGGTGCTGAAGACATGGTGCGGCTGGCGGCTGTTGACGTGAACCGCTACCAGCAGATACAGCACGTGCTGGTGAGCCGCCTCGGACTCGATATCCACGCGCCGCCGAAGCCCGCCGACGGCCTGTACTGGCTGAAGCCGGACGGGCAGGGCAGCAGCGTCGCGGGCGACCCGCTCTCGGCGCCGCGACCGGAACATAACGAGCGTGCCGGTGCGGCGGTGATGTCGGCGTGGGGCGATGACGGCCGTCCGGACCTGTACCTGGTGCAGGGAGACGGTCACTACCTGCAGGGCGTGGTGCGGCAGGAGGGCGTCTATCAGCACGTGCTGGTCAGCCTCCCCGACAGCAAAGAGGCGCCGCCGATGGTGATTAACCTGCTCACGCCGGAGGGGGCGCAGCCCATCGGCAGCGGCAACGGCATCAACCGCTCAAACGGCCAGCCGGTACCGCGCGAGCACGTGGTGGTCCGCCTCACCGGCGACGAGCAGCAGCGCATCGCGAAGCTGGACGCGCCCGCCGACCTGCCCGCCGCGCTGCACGCGCGCCTCGGCTACGACGAGCGCTACAAGGCCGAGTCCGGCTGGGTAAAGGACCAGCCGGCAGCAGCACCACAGGCAGCACCGGCCACGCCGCCGCGGCCGGCCCAGTAATCGATTTTTCCGGAGAACTTACATGACAAACAGAACAGCGACCGCCCTTGTGGCGGTCTTTTTCTGCTGCACCGCCTTCGGCGCCGGTGCCGCCACCTGCCGCGCAGGCAGCGCGGCGCAGACCGGCAGCGAAGCGGGCTATAACGCCGCGAAAAAGGCCAGCGACGCGTGGGCAGCCCGCGAAAGCCAGACGTCCGATCAGCTGCAGAACTGCCTGTCGGGCATTCGCAATATATCTATCAGCCTGCCTAACCTGCCGAGCCTGCAGGACATCATGAATCAGGCGTCGGAGAAGGTCTGCGGGGCCCTGACGGACAAAATCAACAGCAACCTGCCCACCAGTATTGACCCGTGGCAGTCCTACGGTCTGTAAGGAGCCTTCATGCAGAATCCCCAACCCGTTGCGCCGCCTGAGGAGGCGGCTGTACCCGCCACCGACCCGGCCATTTACGAGCATGCCGTGCACGCCCAGCATGAGCGATCGCTGGGCGCGGCGTTTGCACACCGCTGCCTGACCGTAGCCGTGTGGAGCCTCATCATCAACGCGATCCAGGCGATCGCCATTATCGTGCTGATATACGTGGTGGTGAACGCGCCCGGGCACTATGTGGCCACTGAAAACGGCCGCATCACGCCGTTTTACCCGACGGACAAGCCGGTATGGAGCGAAAGCGACGTGCGCCAGTTCGGCGCCGACACCATCAGTAAGGCCTTCACGCTGGACTTTGTGCACTACCGCGACCAGATGACGGCGGCCTCGCCGGACTTCTCGGAAGAGGGCTTCACCGGCTACAACCAGGCGCTGACCACCGGGTCCAACATCCTGTCGCTGGTTAAGGACAAGCGCATGAACCTGACCAACACCGTGGAGCCGGGCGTTATCACCCGCCGCGGCGTCATCGGCGGGCGTTACACGTGGGAGTTCCAGTATCCCGTGACCATGCGCCTGCAGGGACAGAACAGCAGCAGTCCGCCGCTTCGCTATATCTTCACGCTGCGCATTCAGCAGGCCGACGTGCGACTCAAGCCGCGCGGTCTTGAGGTCACGCAGACCATCACCAACAACGCAGGATAAGACAGCTATGAGCCACTTTCGCACGCTGGCCCTGTGGCTGGCGCTGTGCGGGTGCGCGGGCGCCGCCGCGGTGCCCGCTACCGGCACGCCCGCCGCTTCCGGACAACCCGCAGTCGCACCCGCCGGTCCCTTACCGAATCAGCCCCTGCCGCCGCCGTCATCGGTCGCCTATGACCAGGCGGAGGCCACGGTGGCGCCGCTGTCGGCCGATGAAATCCGCCGCCTGCGCGCCCTGCAGACCGAGCAGGACCGGGCGATGGCCACGCCGGGCATTACGGCGGTGCCGCGCATCAGCGCGCAGACCGTGAGCCTGCAGCCGGGCGCCAGCCTGCCGCTGGTGCGCACCGCGGTTAACTGGCCGGCCTCCGTGAGCTTTATCGACAGCACCGGCGCGCCCTGGAAAATCACCGGCGCTCCCCTGAGCGGTTCGCCGGATATCACGGTGGACTGGACGCCCGGCGCTTCCTTTATGCGCATCAAGGCAAACAAAGACTTTGTGAACACGCTCATTACCGTCGGTCTTGAGGGGCTGTCGGTGCCGCTCCAGATAAGCGTGATGAGCGGCGAGGCCGACACCACGAAGAAGACCTGGACGGTAGATGCGCGCCTTGACCTGCGTATTCCCCGCCGCGGACCAGGTGCGGCGCCCGATGCGCCGGGCCCGTCGCGCATCGGACTGCACGACGACGTGCTGCAGGCCTTTCTGGACGGCGTGCCGCCAGCGGGCGCAAAGCGCCTGAAAACCACCGGCAGCGTGCCGGACACGGCGGTGTGGCAGCAGGGCGACGACCTCTACATTCGCTCGCGCGCGGACATCCGCGACGAGTTCGACACCACGCTCTCTTCGGCCGACGGCACGCATCTCTGGAAGCTGCCGCTGACGCCGCGCGTGGCCTTTTCCGTTGACGGGCGCACCGAAGCCCTCAGCATTGCCCTGGAGTAATCATGAGCGATCAACAGAACACCGGCGGGCGTAACATCCGCCTGATGATGGGCCTGATTGCCGGCGGTGTGGTGGCGGTGGTCGGGGGCGGCTACGCGCTGTGGAGCTGGGTGGCGGCCCCTCCGCCTGTGGCCTCCCGCGTGGACCTGACCCGCGTCACGGGCACGACCCAGACCCGCGCACAGGAGCAGCCGGCCTATCGCGAGCTGCTGCGGGAAAACAATGCCCGCGGCGCGCAGAACGCGGCGGCTTCAAACCAGAGCTTTATCGCCAGCATTCCGCTGCAGCAGGACGTGGCGGCGCCGGCCCAACCGCCAAAGGCGGCCCCGGTGACGGCGGCACAGACGCCACCCGGCGCGGCGCGCAGCGGACGCACGCCTGATGAGGAAAAGAGGCTGGCGGAGGCGCGGCAGAAGTCGCTCGCCGCGCTGCTGGCGAAGCTGCAGGCAGAGCCGAAAGCCGGTGAGCTGCCCGCGGCCCAGCTAATGGGCGGCAAGGACGGCGGCTGGACGGAATGGCGGGATTCGCTGCCCGGCAGCAACGTGCAGCTTGCCGCGGCCCGCAGCCGTCAGGACGCGGCGAACACGCCGCCGCCCTCTGTCGTGGTGGCACCTTACTGGCGCGGTCCGGGGAAAATCTGCACCGGCGTGGACTCTGATAATGGCGCCACGCCGGTGCTGGGATGTATTGAAACGGGCCCGTATGCGGGTGCGAAACTCAAGGCCCCTGAAGGCGCGAAGCTGTCCGGTGACGGCGTCATCATCCACTTCACCAGCATGACGCTGAACGGGCAGGCTTACAAAGTGGACGCCTACGCGCTCGACGACAAGACGCTTGTGGCCAACATTGCGACCGACGTTGACCATCACTACGTCCGCCGCATCGTGCTGCCCTCGATCTTCGGCGGCGTCGGTGAAGCGGGGCAGCTTTACTCGCAGTCCAACACGCAGCTGCTGAGCAACGGCTTTAACACCGTCACTGCCCGTCCCGGTCTGCCGGACCCGACGGTGGTCGGCGGCGTGATTGCCGGCGGCATGGCCCAGCGTGCGGGGCAGGTGCTGGCCAGTGACGCCTCCCGCCTGCCGGATCGCACCGTCACCGTGAAAAACAACGAGGTGGTGGCCATTCAGTTTATGAGCGGGGTGTACAGCACCGACGCCGTCTCCGCGCAGGGTGGGGCAGTATCTGCCACGACCACAACATCACCTGCCGCGCTGAGCAGCAACCCGACCCCGACCGCCGCCGACCTGCGCGCGGAAACACAGACGCGCATCCGCGCGGCCGAACAGAGAGGAACTCCACGTGAATGAATTCGATCCGCAGCCGGTGGTCAGCGCGCCCGATAATGCGCAGGTTCCCGCGCCGCCGGTACTGAAGAAAGAGAGCCTGCTGACGCGCAAGCTCTTTCTTGGGCAGTCACTGCCGTGGCTGGCCGGCGGGGCGATAGTCATCCTCGCCGCCGGCTGGTTCCTGCTGGTGCCGTCCTCCTCCGCGCCGGACGCCGGGCAGCTTGCCTTCGGGCAGGAGCCCGGTTTCAGCAACGTGCAGCCGGCACCCGCAGCTGCGTCGGCTGCCCCTCCGGTGGCGTCTGCTCCTGCACCGCCGCAGACCGGTGGGCTCAGCGTGCCGGTCAGCGCGCTGAACGACACCGGGACCGCCGGCAGCGTGCCGGATGACGTGGTGAAGCTTATCAGGGAAGGTCGTGAGTTTGAGGCGGCCAACCGCGAAGCCATCACCCGCCTGTCAGACACGGTGCGCGCGCAGACGAAAGCGCTGGCCACGCTGCAGCAGCAGTTCGACGGTCTGGCGAAAGAAAACGCGAGGCTGGGCAACCTGGTGACCGTGCTGGCCGTGAGGCCGGATGCTGAGTCAGGCCACGCCTCGGCAGGGCGCAAAAGCCCGCGCTCCGCACTGTCCGGGATGCGGCTGGAAAGCCTGCAGAACGGTATGGCGTGGGTCAGCTGGCAGGGCAGAACGTGGGCAGTGCAGCCCGGCGACAGCCTCGGCGGCGTGACGGTGCGGGAGGTGAATGCGGCTGACGGCAGCGTGACGACCAACGCCGGCGTGCTGCGCTAGGGAGGCGTCATGGGAGGATCGCTCGACGGCATCACCATGCTGTCAAATCTGGCCTCGGGGCTGCAGAGTGCGGGCATTAATCTTGCCCTCACGCTCGGCATCCTCTTTGGTGTGGTGGGCTCCAGCGGCTTTCTTGCCCGACAGTCCTGGCTTGCCCGCAAGGCGCCAGGACAGGCAGCGAGCGGCGGTGCGGTCATTGCCTGGGTGCTGCTGTGCTGCGGCCTGGTGGGCCTTGACCAGCTCATCGGCGCGGGCGCGCGTCAGGTGGGCTGGCAGGTGTCGTTTGACGCCATCAGCTACGTCGACCAGGGCACGTTCGGGCAGGGGGCGGTGGCGGCCAACGCCCTGCTGACCCTGCTGCGCATGATCGGCGTGTGGTTTGCGCTCTCCGGCGTACTGCTCTGGCGCCGGTCCAAAAAAGACGGTCATACCGGCCTGACGGCCGGGAACGACGTGAACACCGGCACCTCGAAATTTATCATTGGCGTGATGTTTGTCTGTAACCCCTACCTGCTTGACGCCATTCAGAAAACGCTTGGCCTGCACTGACGCAGGCCATTGATATTCCGTCCTCACGGACGATTTAACCGGCCATCCGGCCACACTCATTCTTAAGGAAAAAACCATGATGACTCGCCTTTACTGCGCGGTGTACGCGCTCGCCCTGACTGTGTCTGAAACCCTGCGTCGCCTGACGCTGCGTGCCCTGACTGCCTGGCTCGCCTTAATATCACCGATGGCCATGGCCGACGGGGATATTGCGGACATGTTTAACAGCGTGTCACAGGGGGCCACGTCGGGCACCAAAAGTGCTATCAACATTGCGGTGTTTGCCGGCGTGGTTGGAGTTATCGGCAGCCTGTTTGCCCTGAAAAGCATGAAGAACAATCCGCAGGTCAGGCCGTGGATGGTGCTGGTTGCGTTTCTGGTCAGCATCCTGCTGATTGTTGTGCCGGAGCTTATCCGCCGCGGTCAGACGCAGGTTGGCATGACGCCGGTCAGCGTGGGTTAACCCCGGTACACCGCCCCGGACAGGGGCGGTCATTTCCTTTGGCTTCACAACTCATCCGGAGTGACCTGATGAAAACCTTACTGAGCACTGTTACTGCTTTCACCTTATCTGCCGGATTGTGCATCGGCGCCCAGGCGAGCCAGCCGGTGAGCGATACTGACGTCAGTCAGAAACTCGACCAGCTGAACGCCACCGCACAGGTTATTGACGGCCGCCTGCAGCAGCTTTTCACTGCGCTGAACCAGAGCGCGCAGAACGGCACCTGCTGGCTGGACGGCAAAGCCTACAGTCAGGGGGCAGAGGCCACCACAGCGGGTCACGCGGTGACCTGCGGCGTACAGGCTAAAACGGGATGGCCGCAGTGGAGCAAGTCCGGCGTCAATGTGAATTAACCACCTTTGCCGCCTTCCGGGCGGCACTTCTGATGATGTCTGAACGTTTGCGGAGTTTCAGGATGAAAACCTTTATTCCGGCGGCGGTGGCTGCCTCTCTGTTACTCGCCACCATCAGCGAAAGTGCACCGGTATCTGCCGGCGTGCTGGACCCCTACATGGCAACGGAGATAAGTGATATCAACGATATCGTCAGGGAAACCAACAGCCGGGTGGAGAAGATTCTGACTCATATCGAGCAGCAGGATAAGGAAGCATATAAAGGTGCCTGCTGGCTGGACGGCAAAGCATTCAGTCAGGGTGCTGAAGCAAAGGTGGGCAATCATGTTGCCCGCTGTAGCGTGCAGCCGGGAACGGGCTGGCCTCAGTGGAATGGGGACAGTCTTGTTGTGGACTGAAGCGGCAGAGACCGGGTGGGTGCAGAAAGCTGAGCTCTGCCGTCACGCTGGAGGAGAAGATATGAACGTTATCGTCAGGTTTACCCTGCTACTGGCTGGGCTTCTGTGGCTGATTCTTGCCTACGTTGTGTTTTTAAGGCCGCCAGAGCTGTGCGGGTCAATACCGGGCTACCTGAGTCCGGATGAACGTTCACTCGGACAGTACGCGCTCTTTGGCGCTTTTATCTGCACGACTCCCCTGTTTTTCGCCATGGGCTATCCGCGTCGGATGAAGGTCAGGAGAGTGATGCGGCTTTTTTTCATTGCGATTCTGGCCACCGGGCTGGTTGCTCTTTGCTGCTACGGGCTCATGCAACATTTATCTCATTCACACCACTGCGTCGGGGTCACCGTCGACTGAGCGTTCTTTTACATAAGAGGCTGACAATGAAGCTCTACCACATTGATAAAGCGAAGGACTATCGCAGAATTATGCTGGACGCGCTTGAGGTCGTCCCCCGCCGTTTCAGAAACAAAATTATGCAGGATATGGCGGACATCCGGGACGATGGCGACTTTATTGCTGATACTTTTGCGGATCATCTACATCGCGACCGCTTGCAGTTCTTTTATCGCCTGAGGAGCAGCCGTTTCTTCAGGCATGTTACGCCTCATCAGAAGTCTATGCTGCGGAGCATCGTAGACAGGCTTGAAGAAGCCTACCACTATGACACAGGGCAGGCATTCCGTTTTGAGACTGCTGAGGAAAAGCAGGTAAGCAGAAAAGAATGGCAGGTACACATGAAGAAATTGGGCGAAATATACCAGTGTCAGAGTGAGTGGTCGCAGAAGCATCCACACCTGTCAGACATTTCGTACTTTCTACAGTGTACGCCCCTTGGATTTTTTGCCGTCATACTTATTGTTCTGGCCGTGACGTATTTTGTGTTCGGCGGTCGGCACCCGGCCCTCTCTTTCTGGCACTAAAGGCAACGCAGCGGCATGCACACGACTGCCCCTGACCGCTATCAGACTTACGCTGCACCACCGCTACAAACCTCTCTGACTTTTCCATGGCTTTAACTTCTCAATCTTCATCAGGCCCTGCCTGTAAGGACACGCTATGTCTGTTTATCAGCCTCCGGCAGAGGCAGGCGGTCTGTTGCCGCTTATGCCGGACGTCAGCGGCGAAGACGCAGCCCCGAGGCCCGTTCCCGTTGAACCCGGGCCGGCCTGCCGCTGCTGCGGCACGCGCGCGCAGCGCCTGTGGCAGGGGCCGGTCGCACAGCCGCTTTGTACGCTGTGCTGGCTGACCCTCAATCTCGACAGTCCCACTGCCGCGCACGGACACCTTGCCTGGCTGCCTGATGCGCCGGCGTCCGACATCATCAACCTCCAGCGCCGTGCGCTTATCGGACTGCGCAGCGACAGCAAAGCCCTGCGCAAGAAGTCACGCAGGGTATGGAACTGGCTGGCCCGCCACGCGCGCGAGGTTGAGGGCATGTGGGGCACCTCCCGCGCCAGTGAGTTTGCGGCGGCGTTCCGCCAGCTGCCACCTGCAAAGCGAGCGGGGCTGCAGCAGCGGCTGGAAGGCTGCGTGCTTATTCTGCCTCACGACGTTTTTAAAGATGCAACCCTGCTGCTGCCGCTGGGCCGCACCGCCGCAAGCGCCGTGCACACCCCGGCCTGGAATACCTATACCCGGAGCGACCTGTATGCCAAACCGCCTCATCCGCTGGACTGAAGAGATCATCACCGCCGCCACGCGCTTTGCCGTGTCGCGCGACCTGCCCGATTACTGCGATCTGGAAACCGTGGTGCGCCTCTCCGATGACGATCGCATCCGACATCCGGAGCTGAAGGGGCCCTACATCATGGTCACCCACAACGGTGACTTTCTGACGGTCTATGAGGTGGCGGGCAGCTACCGCGAGCCGGATGAAACCCTGCCGGCTTCACACGACGACTCATGGCAGGGCCGGCTGGATCGCATGACAGAGTCGCTGAACTCGCACTACCGCCATGCCGGTCACAAAATCAGCACCGTTCACGAGTGCGATCCGGACGGCGGGAAGGCCGAAATCAGACGGCTGCTGACCCCGCAGTATCAGTCGCTGAAGCGCTCCGGTCTGAAGCTGGACTACATGCTGGACGAGCAGGTGACGAAGCTGTCACCCTGGGTAAACCGCGAGCGCACCTGGCTTGTGTGCTACACCGGTCGCGGCGTCCTCGCCGGGCACGAACTGCGCGATGAGAACGCGCGGATCGGCGAACTGGTCAAGGGCAGTCCCTCGGCGGTGTTCGGACAGAACCCGCTGCTGACCGAGCTGCCCGGTCTAAAAATCCGCCATGATGCCTTTCTTTCGCAGGTGGAGCGCGCGCTCAGCGACAGCGGCAAGGGCGTGCTGATGCGCCGCATTGACGTCCATGAGGCGGGGCGGGTGCTGCGGGCGCAGGTCGACCCGGGCACCGGAGAGCACTGGCAGCCGCTGCTGCCGACCGATCGCGTCATTCCTCACGGTGTACGTCAGGGCGAGGATGTGACGCCCTTCCTGGCGCCCTGGCTGAAGTTTCAGGTCATGGGGACGAACGTCGAAGAAATCCGCAATAACCTGCTGAAAATCTGCGGCGTCTGGCACGGCACCGTAGCGATGAACCTCGGCCCGCAGAACCCGCAGAGCTTTGCGAAACTGCGCGCGCTTATCCCCCGCAGCGTGCCGTTTCGCATCAGAAAGGACCTGATGCCGGGGGGCATGCGCCGGCTCAGCGGCAAACACGGCGTGCTGAGCTTTTCCGAGTGGGTACCCGGTCTCAGGCCCATTTTTCAGTCGATTACAAAGCTGGCGGCGCGTGACATGCACGAGCCGGTGTGCGTGATGACCATCACCGCCGCCACCTGGGGAGATTCGCCGGAGACGGTAACGCGCAATCTGACGCTACTGCAGCAGGCGCTGACCTCCTGGGGGGTTTGCGGCGTCACGCAGACCTTCGGCGATCCGGTTCGTGCATGGGTCGCTACGCTGACGGCGTCCTCGGCTGCGAGCGGGCCCTGCCTGATGTATCCGCCGCTTTCCGAGGCGCTGAACCTGATGCCGCTCTCGCGGCCCACGACGGCATGGAGCGAGGACGGTAATGCCCTGTTCGTGTCGCCTGACGGTAAGCTGATGCCCGTCGCGCTCGCCCCGTCGAACCAGACCAAGAAAACCTCCATCGTTGCCGGCGAATCCGGCGGCGGTAAATCGGTGTTTATCAACCGCCAGCCCATTATTCTGGCCATGACCGCACAGCGGCAGCTGCCCTTCTTTGCGGGGATCGAGAAAGGCTTCAGCGCGACGGGGATGACCTCAATATTGCGGGCGGCGCTTCCGCCCGGGCGTAAGGATGAGGTGCTGAGCATCGTCCTGCGCAACGACGTTAAATACTGCCGCAACCTGTTCGATATTCAGCTGGGGCTGAGGACGCCGCTGAGCTACGAGTCCGAGTTTATGGAAAACGCGATGACAGCGCTGTGCATCGACCCGGACACCGGCGTGCCGCCCAACGGTCGCGACACCCCCATCATTCTGCGCCGACTGGTCAGCGATTCATTTAAGGCCTGTCGCGAAGATCCGCGGCGCTATGAGCCCGGGCTTGTGCCGCAGGTTGATGCGGCACTCGAAGAGGCCGGTATCTGGGAGGCGCATCCGGAATACCGGGACAACGCCACCTGGTACGAGGTGCGCGACCTGCTGCAGGACGCGGGGGACACGGATGCGGCGCAGCGGGCACAGTTTATGGCGGTGCCGGAGCTGGCGGACATGGCGCCGCGCCTGCTCAGTGAAGATTACAAAAGCATGTACGGCAAGATACAGCGCGACGGCAGCAATGAGGCGCTGATTGAGTATATTGCCCGCTGCCTGCGCGACGCCTGCGGACAGTACCGCATGTTTGCCGGGCGCACGCGCTTCATGATAAGCCCGAAGGCGCGCGTCATTACGGTCGATATTCAGTACGTTGCCGGCGACAAGTCAAAGGCGGGCTATCTGCAGACCGGCATGATGTACCTGTTCGCCGGTCATATCGCGGGCGGCGACTTCGTGCTGCCGCAGTATCAGGATGAGCTCTTTCCCAGACTGGATGAGCGCTGGCACAGCCTGCACCGCGCCCGCGTGCAGCAGCTTGACGAGGAGGTCAAAACCAAACAGTACGACGAGCTGCACAACGCCAAGGGCGTCCCCTTTATCTTCCCGATGCTGGAGACCGCCGACCGTGAGCAGCGTAAGTTCGGCGTGCGCACCGTGCTGGCTTCACAGTATTTCCGGGACATGCCCGAGGCGCTGCGCCAGTCGGCCAACTCCGTCTATATGGTCGGCGTGGATCCGGAGGACCGCGCGCTGCTTAAAGAGCGCTTTAAGGTGCCGGACGTCACGCTGGACAACTTTGAGCGCATGGGCAGCGGGCCGTCGGATGACGGCAGTGGCGTGCCGTTCCTCGGCATTTTCCGTATTAAAGGGGGGAGCACGATTGCCCACATCATGAAAAACACGGTGGGCCCGGAGGAGCTGTGGGGCCACAGCACCACGCCGGTGGACATGTCGCTGCGCCGCACGCTTGAAAAAGACGTCGGCGAAGAGACAACCCGCCGCATTCTCGCCCGCTTCTTCCCCAATGGCTCGGCCGAAAAAGTCATCGAGCACCAACGGCGCACCGCCGGCGAGGAGCGCGGTGACAGCGTCATCCGTCAGCTGGCCACCGAGCTTATCGATAAACAGGGCTACGACCTCTGACCCTTCAGGAGTACTGATATGCAACCATCCACACACTGGCGCCCCGCGGGGCGCCGGCTGCTTGCTGCCTGCGTGCTGGCGGCGCTGGCGCCGAAAGCACTGGCCTATCCCGTAGAGGTCATAACCAGCGCCCCGACAGAACAACTCGTCGTGCCGGCGCTGAAGACCATGCAGGCCACGCTCGGGGAAATCCTCTCCGCCGAAACCGAAACCGGCACGGCCGTGGTGCAGAATGCCGACAAGGTCACCACCGCCGTCACGGAGGCCGCGCGCACCCAGCGCGAGGCGGAGAACTTCAACCGTCAGGCGGATCGGCTGGAGAAGGCCCGCGCGGCGTATACGGTGCCGGACAGCATCTGCAGCGAATCCGCCTCCGGGACCGCTGCGCAGGTGAGTCAGGCAACCCGAGCGGCGGCTTCGAAGCTTGCCGGCGGCAGCGGGGTGTCGAACGCGGTAGTGCGCGAGACGCTGGCGAGCCTGCCGACCACGCCGCGGCAGGGCGGCTACCGCAGCGCGCTCATTCATGCGGCCTACTGCACGGCGGAGGAGGCGAAGCTCTACGGCGGCACAGGCCTATGCCCGTCGGTCTCTCAGCTTCCGGGCGGTGACACCGAAGCCCGTTCGCTTTACGACGGGGCAGGGCCCGCGGGCAAAGACCCGGAACTCACCTTCACCCAGGCGCAGACGGACGCGGCCATGGCCTACGTGAAGAACTCGGCAAAGCTCGACGCCGGGCGCACGCCGGGCAAGGGCGAAATCCAGACCGCCACCGGGCAGGAGTATCAGGGCCTGCTCACGCAGTACAAGGCCATGCAGAGCGCGGCGATGCAGCCGCAGCTGGACATGGTGGCGGCAAGCCAGCCGCAGGACGCCACGCAGGCCGCACTCACCGAAGCGCGACAGGCACCGTCGGCCGAAAGCTACTTTCAGCAGACCGCCTCGGCGCAGGCAAAGCAGACCGGCACCATGAGCGAGCGCGAGTTTGAGGCATTTGAGGTCGGACGCCGCTACGCCAACACCGCGTGGGTCACCGACCTGCAGGGCATGGACGGCGACAACCTGCTGCGCGAGATGGCGCGCCAGCAGAGTCTGGCCAACTGGCTGGCGCTCGGCATCAAAAACGAGCTGCGTCAGGCCAACATCATCAGCGGCCAGCAGCTGGCGCTGGCGGCAAAAAATGAGTACGCCCCGCAGCTGCAGGCGCTGTCCTCGCAGATGAGCGCCGGCGTGAGCGCACAGTAACCTTCCCGGAGTATCCCATGACAACAAGCGGTACCTTTGCGCCGGACGCCGGCGCGCTTTCATCCCTGCTGGACGCGGGCAGCGGCCCGGTGCTGGTGCTTGACCCCTGCGGCGCGCTGTGGGAGACCTTCTGGCAGGCGCCGCGCTGGAAAAACCTGTGGCAGGCGTGGCGCCTGGCGCCCGGGCAGACGCAGGAGGGCGACGTCTGGGACGTGCTGGCAGCGATGCGCAGCGTCCGGGCTTCAGACGGCAGTGAGTGCCTGTCCGCCGCGCTGTTTCCGCCGGACCGCCACAGCGACCTGACGCGCCGGCTTATGACCTGCGTCCTGACGTTCGCGGACGACACCGGGCATTTTACCGGCCGCACCGCCGGGCTCGGGGCGCTGGCCGGGCAGCTCTGGGCCGGTGACCTCTGGAGCAGCATCGCCCGCTGGAGCCGTCAGTATCCTTACCACCCTGCGCTGCAGACGGCGCGGGCTCTGCTCACGCTTGAGGGCGCCAGCGAGTCGGTGCTGGCCATCCGCAACCGGATGGAAATCTTTCATCATCCGCACGTGGCCGAGACCTTTACGGGCGCAACGGGCTTCAGGCTCAGCACGCTCCGCCAGCGGCCGGGGCAGGTCATCTTCCTGACGCCCGACATCCGCTGCATGGAAAGCGAAGACCTGACCTCCGTGTACGGCTTCCTCGCGGGCGGCCTGCAGGCGATGGCGGCGCTGCATTCCGTGACGTTTTCGCTTATTGAACCCGTCCTGACCGCAGAAGGAGAACCGCTGTGAAAGACAATGACTCAGCCGTCCGCGAGGACGGCGCTAAACCCGCCCGCATCACCGCGAAGCGCGCGGGCTGGATAGCCCTGAACGTGGTGCTGCCGGCGTGGGAGGTCACAAGCGTGGCGCGACACGCCGGGCGCAACGTCTCCCGCCTGTGGCAGCGACTCCGTGAGGTCACGGCAGGCCGCGGTGGCGGCGACTACCGCCCGGCTGACTGGTCGCAGGCGGTGGCGGACAGCGGTATGGCCCCCGCGCGGCTTGCACGTAACTTTAGCGTCAGCCGCTGGATCTGGTGGGGGCTGATGTGGCTCACCGGCCTGCCCGCCGCCGGCTTTCTGCTGATGCTGATGGCGGCCGGCAGCAGCGTGAGCGGCACCGGCTGGCTGCGCGTCGGCTGCGTGGTGATGGTTCTGCTGCTGCTCGCTGCAACCGGTTTTGTGCAGGCGCTGAAGGCCAGCTATCGCCTGTGGCAGCTCACACAAAAGCGGGTGTCGGCGTCAGAGAACGGGAGTTTTCAGGCTTACCTGCAGGAGACGCGCTGGTGCCGTCAGGTGCTGAGCGGGGGGCTGTTATGAACGGTATCGGGAGGACTTGAGCCATGTATATCCGGCTGGATGTGTTTGCCGGCCTGCTGAATATCAGGCCGGGTGAGTTACTTCACGCGGTGCGGACGGGCGGCGTGATGCAGGGCCTGCAGTTGCCCTCTGCCCGGAAGATTCGCGGGGCCACGCTGATGTTCGATCAGGCACTGGCCACGGCGTTTGCGGCTGAGTGGCACGCGCGGGAACCGGAAGCAGAACCTGCTGCGTCCGGCGAACCCCTGATGACACTTGATGCTTTTGCCCGGCAGGCGGATATCCCGCCTCTGGTGCTGTGGCAGGCTGCGAGCCGCGGAAAGCGTCTGCGCGGTGTGACGCTGCCGGTGGCGATCAGAGAGGATGGCCAGCTGCTCTTTGAACCGGCGGCGGTGGCGAGGTTTGTTACGGAATACCACAGATTGCCACGAAAAAACTGAATTAAAATCAAAAGATTCACTCTGATTCGCGAAAGCGGTATGCGGCACTGTCGCCTGCCTTGCTGTGCCATTCCTGACCGATGAGACTACTATGACCCGAAGTGACTGGCTGTTTAAATTCCGCCGCTACAACACGCTGGACATGCTGGATAAGGTGTTCGAACACCTCTATTACACCGGCGACTCCGTGGAAGAGTTTGCGATGACGCAGGCCTATGACCACCGCAAGGCCGAGCTCGCCGCCGGCAGGCTGTTTGACCGCGTACCCAAACACGTCTGGCAGTACGTGAAGTAATTCCTCTTCAGGTGCCGTCCTCACAGAGCGGCACTCCCTCAGCCGGTAAAGTACCGGCCCATGCAGGAACCCTTACCATGTTGAAACAAACACTGAGCTTTATCGCCCGGGTGGGCGGCGTCGTGCTTCTTATGTGTCTCTGCAGAGCGCAGGCACAACCCCTGGTCGACGCCGCTTTCGCCGGAGGCTTACCCCCGGAAGGCTGGATTATTCTTGTTCACCTGGTATTAATCAGCGGCGCCTGTGCGATAGCGCTTCCTCTGACTGCGGTTTTGGTCATTTTTTCTTTGATGTGGAGTGCGGCAGACATCTTTAAGCACCATTGGGCCCTCGTCCTGCGAGATGCTGCTGCCCTGCGCTGCGGTCGCTGAACCCGCCCTCCTGATCCTGCCGCACAGAGGCGGCGGCTACTCTTTTCTATCCGGTCAGCTCCTGACCCGCAGGTAACTCATGAAGCTACTGACAAAAATTCAGGCGGCGGCTCTGCTGTGCGCCGCGTCCTGCCCGGCGCTCGCCGACGGCGTGGACTACCAGACCATCAGCGACGCCGCCAGCAAGACCGGAGACCTCTCCCGTCAGGCGCTGGTGATGATATTCGGCGACGTGGTGATTTCCCCGTTCCAGCCCGGGCAGGCCACGCTCATCGGTTCGCTGTTCGCGCTGCTGAACGGCGTGCTGTGTACGGTGGCACTGGCGTGGTTCCTTATTGTGACGCTGAAAACGCTGTTTAAGGGCGGTCAGGACGGCAAGGTGTTCAGCGCCGGTCGCTCGATGCTGCATCCCGTCATGAGCTTTGCCGGTTTTATCACGCTTATCCCCACGGCATCCGGATGGTCGCTGTCGCAGCTGGTGATGCTCTGGGCGGCCTCCACCATGGGCATCGGCAGCGCCAACCTGCTGACCGACAAGGCCGCTGACATGATAAGCAGCGGCATGTCGCTGGTCGTGCAGCCCACGGCACCCTCCACGCGGTCGGCGGCGCGCGCCGTGTTTGAGATGAACCTGTGCAAGTACGCCACCAACCGCGAGCTTTCCTCGCTCTATCAGGACGGGCAGGCGCGCACGGCGCTGATGGAAACGAAGGGCGGCAACGGTGACTACACCACTGGCAACGGCAGCGCACTGTGCGGCAGCGCCCGTATACCAGAGCCGTCGTCGGGCGTGCTCGACAGCCTGTTCGGGGACGCAGTGAACACGGCGAACGTGACCACCGCGGAGCGAGGCGCGCTCGATACGATGCAGTCCACGCTCGATGCCGCCGCGCAGGCCTACGTCGACGCGTACCTGAGCAAGCGTGACCAGGACACCGGCACGCTGAGCGACCCGGAGACGTCGATTCAGAACGCGGCGGCCGCGTATGAAACCACGGTAAACAACGCGCTGAACCAGCTTAACTATCAGGACTCGCTGCAGAGTCAGCTGACGTCTCAGCTCAAAACCTACGGCTGGATTTCGCTGGGCGCCTGGTACAACACGTTTGCGACGGCCAACAGCAAGACAAACGAGGTGGCCAACGCGGCACCGGTGACGTCAGGCGCAAGCCTGCACGGCGAGACGGGCACCGGCGACCTGTATCATCAGGTGTTCACGGCGTACCGATCGCAGGTGCAGAACAGCACCTATACCGCGCCGCTGGGGACTCAAACAGCTAAGGATGACGGGGCAGCTCTCAGTGCTGCTGACCCAGATGCAATATTTGTTGGATTATTCAGGAGTCCTGTTCAGCGTTTAACTAATGAAATTGCTACGGGCAAGATTGGTACAGCAGCTGATTTTTCTGATCAAGTTAATCCACTTATTAAAATGCAGAACATTGGGGACTGGACTCTAATTACTACTGAGAGTGCCTTAGCAACGTATACCCTTGTATATGCAGCAGCTTCCGCTGCAGACAATTCGATTCTGGGAACTGTCGGGAAAATCCTTCCTTTTAACGTCACGGCGGCAGCTAAAGATGTTTTATCTGAGCTATCCCCGCCCTTTTACTTTCTGCTGTTACTTTTATTCGCAGTGGGCTTTTCACTGGCTGTGTTTCTGCCAGCGGTCCCGTTCCTGTACTGGATGGTCGGGGTATTTAACTGGATTGTCAGCGTCATGGTGGGCTGTGCAGCAGGCCCGATGTGGTCTGCGACGCACTTGGGCGCTGAAGAAGATAAGGGTAGTCGCAGCGCATATGGTTATATTTTTCTAATCGACATGATGTTGCGCCCATCGCTGATGGTGCTGGGGTTCTTTTTTGCGTCCGTCGCCGTGATGGCGGGTGGCACATTGCTGAACCTTATGTTCGGCACTGCGTTGGCCAACGCTAATGCGGACTCTATTATCGGGCTGTTCAAATTAGTGGGCTGGTTGCTGATATATGCGCGCATCGCGACGTTTGGTGTCACTCGCGTGTTTGGGTTACAAGCCACACTGGCTGATTATGTGATCACGTTCCTCGGGGGGGCAGGTATGGCTGGCATCATGGGTGGACTGGTTGACGACGTCAAAGGGATGTTTGCGGCGGCTGGCGGTGGTGCGCGCAGAACGCCAGGTCTGCAGAAAGTGCAGAATAACGGTTCTAATAAAGAGGACGGAATTAAGTAATTTTACCTGGTATTATGCACAGGTGTGGGTATAATTTAATCAGAGGATTAGCGGCAGGAGGATGCCATGAAAAACGTACAACGCCATGATAATTCGTTTGATGTTATGTGGGCATTAACGAAAACTGTTTATTATTTTATCTATTTGCCCTGTGCATCAATATTCGCAGCTTTGACATTATTTGTCTTTATCGGAAGCTCGTCTAAACACTCATTGTTCACGACAGATTATTTCCTGTTATTAATGCTGTGGTTATCCATTTTAGTGCCGTTAGGATTTAGACGATTCAGTATTAATAATCGTCGCCGTCAGCTGAAAAAAATGGTCGCGTTATTGACCAGCGATGAACGCTTCAGTCCGCAAAAGCAGCATCAGGTGCTCGATGCGGGGCGTGGTAAGTATCTGGGTATTGATACGAAACATGGCACCATGCTCTACATTCACATGGTCAAAAAGGGATTTGTGGACGTGATCGGCCTTACCATGGATGACTGGACGGGCAGTGAAGTGGAAGGCAGTACGTTGCGTATCAAGACGAAGAATCCAGACGTGCCGGAGCTGAGCATTAACGCGCACCAGATTGTAACCAGAGAGCTGTTTAATACGCTCAGTGCGATGAGTCACAACAGTTATTCAGAGCCGTTCCCGAAGGAGCCATGGCCGCTACACGTTGGCATCCAGAGCCGCTTCGTGGAGTTTGAGCACAACGTGGTGGTACCGCAGGCCGCCAACCTGGCATGACACTGACATCCTGACGCTTTTCCTCTGACACCGGCCACGCGCCGGTGTTTTCTTATCTGCATTCTGACGGGCTTCCCGTCTCCGCTTCCGGAAACTTCACATGCACTCCCATCATCCGAACGCCGCCGGCAGTAATGAGCCGGCCATGGCGATGATCGCCCTTGGCCTCACGGCGCTGCTGTGCTGGCTCTTTTTTTCCGACTTCGTGCGCTGGAGCTGCTGGCTGCTTTACTGGCTGTGGCGCATGGCGGACTTCCCGCACATCCACCGCTACGCCGCCGAGCGCATCAACCTGCTGGCCGCGACCGGCAACGGCGCAGAGTCGGTCACCCTCAGCGAATGGCAGAACGTGCTCAACGCCACCGCCGGCATTCTGTTTGTCCCGATGGTGCCGCTGATTGCCGTAACCGGCTGGGCGCTGGCGCGTCACCCCGCGCTGGGCTTCCGCAGCCGTCGTGCGATCGACATTCACTCGCTGCCCCGCGTGATGGCCACGTTCGCTCCCTCCGTTATTCCGGTGCTTGCCGGTCATCGCGGCGACGGGCTGATGAACGACACCACGCCGGAGAATGCCTGGGCGCTGAAGCCCGAGGAGTTTGCGGAGCAGTATGGCCTGATTAAGCGGCGGGTGCTGGACCGCGACGCCGCCCGCGCGGTGTTTGACGCGCAGACCGGTCCGGCCATGACGTCACCGGACCAGTGGCAGCCGCACGAACGCGCGCTCTTTGCCGTGTTCGGCCTGCAGGTATTTGCGGATGATCGCGCGGCCGCGACCACCCTGCTGGACGATTTAAACCGGTCCTGCATGACCCGCCGGCTGTTCCGGATGCCGGTGTTCCACAGCGTGCCCGACTGGAAGATACCAGAGGCGCAGGTGGCAAGGGTGCTTGCCTGTCCGGGCGTGAGCGAGTGGCTGAAGAGGCACGGCACGGTACGCTCCGCGCTTGCTGGCCTTTATGGGCGCGATCTCAGGTTGCCGCCGGCGCGCTTCCGCTGGCTCAAAGGGTGCGACCGGACGTTGTGGTACGGCCTGCACAGCGCAGACACCGCAAAGGTATTCGTGGAAGGCGCAGGTATCGTCGCGCAGGCGCGCGCGGAGCAGATGGCCGTCAGGCTGGGGCTGCCGCGCCCGCCGCTCATGACCGACGAGGCGATAACCGGCCTCCAGTTTGAGCTCGAAACGCTGGGGCTCGTATACCCGCGCGACGCGCGGACGGCACGCTCAAAACGGGAGCGCGAAGTGCCGTTCCCGGACGCACTGTATCTGCCCGACGCGGGCGAAGATGAATTTACCGACAGCGCCGGCGTGCGCTGAGACAAGGACATGACCATGACGATTTCACGCAGAGAGGGCCCGTTCGTGGCCGAAATGAACGGCGACCTGTTGATCGCCCGCCGCGAAACGCCCGAAGAGGGACATGGAATGAACGGCGCGGTATTTCTGACCCGTGCCGTTTCAGAGCCGCTTTTTGTACTGCCCCTGAAAGAGAGACCGTGGTTTGTGATGCACGGTGACGGGCTTTACGCACAGAACGCCCGCGATACTCTCGCACCGCTTTACCGCGGTGAGGATGCAGGGCAGTTGCTGTGCTGCATTACTGACCTTCTGACCACTGTAGAGAGTAAACGCCTTCGCGGACGGAAACTACGGAGGTTCGGCTATGCCCTTGTCGTGGCCGGGCTGACGGCGGGATGGCTCACAACAGTCGTGATGGCTTCCCGTCTCTTTACGCCCGAAGACCCGCATATGCTCACTACAGTGGATACCCGTACAGTATTTCGCCTCCCGGAGCCTGCCAGCTCCGCACCCGCTGAACCCGGCGTCAGGACCGTGATGCCGTCCCGGGAAAATGATGTGGACGCTGATCATCCGCTGCGGCCACAGCCGCGTCCCCAGCCACAGATGCCGGCCACTGCGACTCCAGCCGACGGCTGGGACCTGCCCCTGAGCGTGCGCGCTGAGCTGCCGGCAAAACTCCACAGCGCGGCGTCACGCGGGCTGTTTACGGTGCCGCTGTCATCCGGCCACGCGCGCACCATTTACGTCTTCGCCGACCCGGCGTGCCCGAACTGCCAGCGTATGGAGCGCCACTTTGAAACCGCCGCCGGTGCCGTCAACGTGGTGATATTCCCGGTCACCATCGAGGGGCGTGAGGCGTCGCTGAACGCGCTGACGCCGGTGATGGCGCTGCCGGAGGCTGAGCGTCCCGCCGCCTGGAAACAGCTGTTTGCGGCCGACGCCGGTATCGGCGTGCCGGGCACCGCACAGGCCGCACCGGTGGTCGCGGACGAGCGGCAGGCCGAAATCGCCCGCGGGGCGATTGGCGTCAACGAGGTGGCTTTCCGGGCTTACCGCCTGCCGGGCACGCCCTGGACCATCAGTGACGACGGCCGCTATGTCCAGCAGAGCGTGCTGAGCTCGCCGGCGGCGCTGATGGCATTTCTGAACGAAGGGGACCGTGATGGAAAATAACTCCACGCTGGATAGCGCGCGCGTAAACCGGCACGTCGGCCGCTCCTGGCTGACGGACATGCTCAGCGAGGGCGGGACGCTGGTCTGGGGCATGCTGACCGGTATGGTTGCCGGTATTGTCTGGCCCGCTACGCTGCTGCTGAGCCTGCCGGTGCTGCTGTTCTGGTCGGTGGTCGTGGCGCCGGCCGGCCGCTGGAAGATGCCGATGCGCATGCCGATGGACATGAACCGCGACGACCCGTCCACCGAGCGGCAGGTACCGGCGAAGGTGCTGGGCTTTCTGCCGGTGGCCAGCGTCCGTATCCATACCGGTCGCGCGGCCGGCATCCTGTACGCAGGGTACCTGCGCGGCAAAGATGCGGGGCGTGAGCTGTGGCTCTCTATGGACGACCTGACCCGGCACGTGCTGATGTTCGGCACCACCGGCGCCGGTAAAACGGAGACGCTGCTGGGCTGGGTGTTCAACGCGATGTGCTGGGGCAAGGGCATGATCCTCTCTGACCACAAGGCACAGAACGACGTGGCGCTTTCCACGATGTCCATGGCGCGCCGCTTCGGCCGCGAGGACGACCTGCGGGTGATGAACTTTATCACCGGCGGGAGCTCCCGCGCACAGCAACTGCTGGACAACGTCAAAGGCAGGCCTGAGACCAACACCACCTCCGTGTTCGGGCTGGCGCAGGAAACCTACATAGTGAACCTGATGGACTCCATGCTGCCCAAAACCGGCAGCAGCGGCGGCGAATGGCAGGAAAAGGCCAAGGCGATGAACCAGGCGCTGATTTTTGCGCTGGTCTACAAATGCCGCCGCGAGGGCACGACGCTGTCCCAGCGGACCATTCAGCAGCACCTGCCGCTGCGCAAAATCGCCGGGCTTTACATCCAGGCGGTGGAGGAGCAGTGGCATGAGGAAATCCGCCACGTGCTGCAGAACTACCTCGACACGCTCTCCGGGTTCGATATCGATAAGGTGGCCACGCCGTCGGAGTGGGATCCGGAGGCGAACCGCCAGCACGGCTACCTGATGCAGCAGTTCACCCGCATGCTGAGCCTGTTTAACGACACCTACGGTCACGTATTCGCGCGCGACGCCGGCGACATCGATCTGCGCGACGTGGTGCACAATGACCGCATCCTGATCGTGCTGGTGCCGGCGCTGGAGCTGTCCTCCAGTGAGAGCTCAACGCTCGGCCGCCTTTATCAGTCGCAGCTGGCCATGATCCTGAGCCAGGATCTCGGCGAGAAGATTGAAGGGCGTCCGGAAGAAAACATGAAGGTGCGCCGGTATAAGGACCGCTTCCCGTTTCTATGGGTCATTGACGAGGTCGGCGCAGGCTACAGCGAGAAACTCGGCGAGCTGGCCACGCAGATCCGCTCGCTGGGTTACTGCCTGTTGCTGGCCGGTCAGGAGGTTCAGCGCCTGAAGACGGCTGCGGGCGATGCGGTGTGGACGCTGATCGCCAACATGGGCACGCGCATCACCGGCATTATCCGCGATCCCAAGGATACGCTGGAAATCCTTCAATTGATGGCGGGCACCGAGTACCGCGCGCACATGGGCAGCATGGTGCAGCAGGCCGGCATTCTCGGCAGCGGCTGGAACGATGATACCCGTCTGCAGGTGAGCGAGAAGAAAAAGGTCGACGTCGATGAGATTCAGGCACTGCAGGAGGGCGAAAACATCACGCTGTTCCGGGGGCAGGTCATCCGCGGCAGTTCGCTCTATATCAAAGATGCCGACAAATTTGCGCAGGATGCAGTGCGGATAAACCGGTTTGTTGAAGTCAGTCCACCGTCAGAGCAGCAGCTGCTGGCCACCATGCCGTACCGCGAGCGCCGCAGCTATGTGCGCGCCGATCGTGTACAGCACATCCTGCGTGTTCTCGATGCTGAGCCCGGTCTGCAGGATACCCGCCGGCTGGTGCTGACCGACCCGGCGCTGGCCACCGTCTGTGAGTTTGATCTGGAGTGTGAGTTCAGCTGGAAACGATCGCCGGCAGCAGCCGTACGGTCGGCAGTTCTCTGGAACATGGTGCTGGCCAGCCTGCCGGTACGCGGGCGTGGATATAAAGTGCGCCTGCGCGAGCCGCGTCTGCTGGGTGCGGGCCGCGATGCCATCGAACAGGCGGCGCAGAACTACGTGGCGCTGGCTCCTGTTAAAGCGGCGTCACAGGAAGCCTGACAACTGAGAGGTCACAGACATGATGACTGAAATCAGGCCCGGTGATACACGCCGGGCCTCCGATAAGAATTCCGTGTGCATCAAGGGCTGGCGGCATCTTCATACGCTTGCCGGGATGGAAGGGCGCCTGATGGCCATCGCGGCGGCTCAGAGAGTGCGGGGGCACCTTACGGCAAGCGAACGCACTGAAATTGCCTTCATCGGCATCGAATTTGTCCGGGTGGGATACAGCATCAGACCCGCCCTGAACCTTAGTTGCGCAATGCTGGCCATCAGCGTTGAGCAGCTGGCGTGGCAAATCGATGCCCGGGAGTGGATCTGGGCCGTGGATTACGAGTCAGGTGCCTGGCAGACAGCGCAGGAAGGCGATGACAATGTCCCTGAAAACATCTTCTACGGCGGCATTGAGTATCAGCTCGTGCCCCATCGCAGTAATGCAGTCGACGCCAATGTGTATGTCCAGGTGGGCGCTTCCGGAAAGCGCTGCTTCAGCGTTACGGAGCCCGGCAGCGGCCGGCAAGTGGCTATCCTTCCGTCGATGTATATGGCAAGACATCTTGCCAGCTATGCCGTATCGGTCAACGGCGGGGACGGGGACGTGCTGATAAGCGAAACGTCTGAGAAACCGACACACATGAGCTTTGACGCGTGGCTGACTGATGGCTATGGCCGGATTAACAAGGAACTGGAATGAAACTGAATGCACGAATCGTGGCCAGCGCGCTGTGGCTGACGCTTTCCACCGGTGCGGCCGTCGCGGCGCCCTCAATCGACGTCGGATTTTCGCCCGAAGGCAGCGCGCAGCAGCTGGTGCTGCGTACGCTGGATGAAGCGCACGAAAGCATACGCCTGATGGGCTACAGCTTTACCTCACCTGAAGTGGTGAAGTCTCTGGTCGCGGCAAAGCGTCGTGGCGTGGACGTCAGGGTGGTCGTGGATGACAAAGGCAACCGCAGCAAAGCCAGCCAGGCGGCCATGAACGTAGTAGTGAATGCCGGCATCCCGCTGCGTACCAACAGCCAGTACAAAATCATGCACGACAAGGTGATCATCACCGACGGGCAGAACGTTGAGCTCGGATCCTTCAATTACACGCGCAGCGCAGCGGAGTCGAACTCCGAGAACGCACTTGTAGTTCGGGGCGTACCTGCGCTCGCGCAGACCTATCTGGCTCACTGGCAGTCACGCTGGGATGGAGGAAAGGACTGGAGTTCGAGCTACTGATTCAATAGTTAATTTGCCCAGGCGGCAACTTGGGCATGTTACAAAGTTAAGTCGCTGATTATGAGTACCTGTAGTATGCTCTGCCTAGTTATGAATCGTTCGCGAGGAGGCAGAGATGTCACAGCACACCAAAGAAGTCACTTCCTCAAAAATACTAAGTGCAGGTGCAGCCGCACAGAGAAGGCCCCTAACTGATTCCGAGAAGCAGTTAGCAGCTGTTGCACGTAAACGGAAAACTCATAAAGAACTAAAGGTTTTTGTCCGTAATCCGTTGAAAGACTTACTTGTTGATGCATGCACTAAAGAAGGTATAACTCAGGCTCAATATATTGAGCGCTTACTTGAAAAATCATTGAATCATCAATAAATTTCAAGGTAAAGACTTTACTTCCTTGCCTGATTTGATTGCTGGTGATAGATTGCAGATCGATTAAGATCTTTGGTTAGCCACGCCGTAAGGTGGCAGGAGACTGGTACTGACTGATTAGTTAAGGCCAGAAAAAACAAAACCCCGATAATCTTCCTCAAAGTTTGCCGACCTAGAGAAGACTAACGGGGCCCTAAAAACTGCATAGAAGCTGTTGCTCTATGCGGGGAGTATAGATTCATGCCCGAAAAACTGCAATACCCTCGGTGCGTACTCCTTCTGTGCAACATAAGCGCAGGAAGGCGTGACTGAACAGGTATCTGAAAACACTTCATTTTACCGGCAGGTAAAGAATCCGAATCCGGAATTTATTCCTGAGAAAGGAAAGAAGACCCTGCCGTTCTGCGAAAAAATTCGTGAGAAGGCGGCGGGCTTCACGCAGCGCGTCGAGTTCCAGACGCTGGTTGCGATGTCGATCGCCCGCGGAGAACGCCGCCGCCGTCCGCCGGAGCTGCGCATGCGCGCCCTCGAAGCTTCGCTGCAGGCGCTCTGCCACTACTTTAACCCGCTGGCCAACCGCGTAGGCGCCTCGCTCACCACCATGAGCATCCGCTGCGGGCTGGCCACGGAGAAAAAACGCCTCTCCATTACCCGCTTCACCGGTGCCGTGCAGTTCCTGGCCCAGCTGAAGCTCCTCACCTACAACACCGAATACGATAAAGAAATTGGCTGCAACATCCCGACGGACATCACCTTTACGCCGCTGATGTGGCAGGTGCTGGACGTATCCGAGGAGGCCGTTGCGGCCGCGCGCCGCAGCCGCATCGAGTGGGAAAACCGCCGCCGCGAGAAGAAAGGCCTGCCGCGCGCTGACGCCGGCGAGCTCATCAGCGCCGCCTGGTCGTTCGTCCGCGAACGCTTTCGCGAGTATCAGAAGTCGCGCCGTGAGCACGGCATGAAGCGCCACCGCGCGCGCAAAGACGCACCGCGTACGCGCAAGGACATCGAGCAACTGGTCCGCCTGCAGCTGCAGAAAGAAATCCGCAACGGCCGCTTCTTTGGCAGCCTCGATGCGGTACGCGCGGAGATTGAACATCGCGTCACCGAGCGCATGAAGCTGTCACGCGGCCATTACGCGCGACTCGGAGACGACCTGCTGGTCACGACCTGACGGCCGCCGTCGCAGCTCCTCTTAAAACGCTGGCGCATGCGCGCCGGATGACCCCAGCCTGCTGCCCGGCTCCTGAAGCCGGCTTTTCTCTTCCCCTGCCTGGAATCCAGCTATCCGGTTTGCGCCGGAGGCCTCCCCACGCCTGCAGAACGCCTTTCGCACAAAATTCATCCACATCAGCCTCTTAGCCACGCTCCCGGAATGCGATCGGGCGCACACTATTTCACCGCGCGGCCGTCGTCACGCCTCATTTCTGGGTTATCCACATTAACCGCGAGAGGGTATGTTATTTATCTTCTGACCGGACAGCGTCTTAACCACTGAACGGGATTTTTACAAACCGCGATGATCCCTTTAAAAATCCGATCTCCTTTCTTTTAAAGATCCGTTATTACTTACCTTTAAAAATAAAACCTATACGGCTGCGCCCTGTGGACAATTTAATGCCCGCCCTCGCAGCGAACTGACGTTCGCGCCGGTTCGGTACAGCCGCTTCGCGTCTGAAGGTAGCTCCCGCAAAATTGCGGGCAAAAGGCTGCAGTTACAGCAGCAAAAAAACTCGATGGCCACACACGCGAAACCATTGATATCAGACTCCACTCAGCACCGAGCGAAACCCACCCTGAAAAGCGCCGCCGCCCCGGCCCAGAGGGCCGGAACAGAGTCGCTTTATAGATGAATGTTGTACCTAAAGTCAGATGTGGCTGTTGAACTGAGGCCCGCGGTTCGTAACTTTCGTCTACGACCGTCCAGCTTATGCGCGCCTGTAAGGCCGCTGCTTAAACGGCGTCTGACAGGGGGTGGGTTGGCCTTGCATGAACATAACGCTCTGCAACCGGCTCTGCCGGGTTAACGGCGCCCGATGGCATAAGAGCCGTCCTTGACGGTTTCTGGCGCCTCCATGCCGCTGACGCGGCATTCAGGGGCAGGCTGCGCACTGCTCGCCCGCCTGTCTGTTCCGATATCCTGCCAGAACTGGCTGCACTACAATGTTTTTTTGAGAATGTGGCCAGCATGTACTGCTGCCTGCAGATTTTTATGAATACCTCAGAGGATGTATGACCGAAAAAGAAGAAGCAGAATTTGAGCAGCTGATGGGTGCCGGAATAAAACAGTGCATGGTGTGGTATCGCGATCAGGATTTCAGCCGGATGAACGAGGACGCACGGGCGGAGCTGGAGAGTATCTTCAGCCCCGGCGACGAGTATGACGTCAGTGCCAGCCTGCAGATTAGCGTTAACATGATGATGATTGGTCAGCTATGGGAGGACAAACGCTTCATGGACTTTGCCGCCAGAGCTGCCCGGACCTCCTGTGACGGGAAAACCATGGGTAAACTCCCCGGAAAAATTGCCCTGAGGCAGTTGCTGGATGACGTCAGTGAAGTGCTCAGAGAGCCCGGGTTCTGTACGACAGAATAACGAGCTCAGATCCGCAGCGGTGTGTTGCCGCCCCGACTGACAGGTCGGGAACCGGGCTTCATCCCTGACCTGCGATAATCATCGCCTGTACGAAATTTGTACTTATTACGCCCGCAGCGATGGTAACCTGAGATTCAGTTCTCTCAGGCTGCGGGATCCCCTTCTTGGTACGCCTGTTTCACCTTAAGCATGCATTCTTTATCGGATTCGGCGTCAGCAGGAGTCATGATGAGCACTGATGAATATGAAACAGACGAGGATATTTATCACGATGCCTGCTTTGCGGCCGGCATGTGTTGCCTGAAACTCGCCAGCGAGGGCGGAGAAATCAACCGTGAGCGACTGGCCATCGAACTGATGAGACTGCTGGGCGCCGTGATCGAGAAAAGAGAAGAATGTCCCTCCTCGCTGCTGTTCGCCATCGAGCAGCTGCGCGGCGAACCGGATGTCGAAGCGGACGAAGGCGGCGGGTGAGTCGCGACGCTCAGGGCGTGCCCGGTATTATTTGACCGGTCAGTCCTTACCCTCCGAGGCGGGCTCGACCAGCTCCCTGCCCTGATTGTGAATGTTACCCACCTTTTTGCTGACCGGGTGCCAGGTGAATGCCTTTTCAGGCAAGGCGGCTTCATGCGCGATTTCTTCTGCACGCTCAGGTGACGTGCCGGCGCTCAGCCACTCGCGAACGGCGTCAGGGGCAATTACCAGCGGGCGCCTGTCGTGAATATCGACCATGCCCCTGTTACTGGCTGACGTCACAATCACAAACCCCTCTTTGCCGTGGTTCTGTCCGTAAGGCTGCCTGCCGATGGCCGCAAAGAACAGGGGCTGATTATCCTTATGATAAATGCAGAAGGGTTGCTTCTTATCGCCTTCCTTCTTCCATTCGAACCAGGCGTCGGCGGGCACGATGGCGCGTCCCTGTTTCCACAGCGGCTTGAACATGCGCCCGCTCGCCGCCGTCTCGCCGCGCGCGTTAATTAGCGGCTGCTTATCCCACCACTCCGGGCCATAGCCCCAGAATACCGGGTCGAGGCGCAGCGCGTCATCCTGCTCGTTGAGGAGCTGCACGCGCGTGCCCGGCGCGACGTTGTAGCGACCAATGGGCTCCGGGTCGAACGTGATTTCATCCGGTTTCAGGCCGAGTGCCTTAAAATATTCATCCCGGCTGCTGTACTGCGCAAATCGTCCGCACATAGACACCTCCTGATGAAAGAATAGCGGGATATACTGACGTCAGGAGGATTTCATATGTCACAGAATTTAGCCGCACGAAGCCCGGAGGAACGCGCAAAGGTGAACGTGGATCTGGCCGCGTCGGGAGTCGCCTACAAAGAGCGCCTGAATCTGCCCGCATTTCCGGCTGAGGTCGAAAGGGAGCAGCCCGAGGCGCTGCGCGAGTACTTCAGAGAGCGCCTGCAGCATTACCGCAATATGGCCCTGCAGCTTCCGCGCGGAACCGATCCGGTGTATCAGAAAGAACCAAAGGGGGAGTAGCCCGGGACAAGGTCATTCAGTCCGCCTGTTCAGTTTTCTGACATGCTACGTAAGCCTGGCGGGACTGCTGAAATGCTTCAAACGCTCAAGAATCGCGCAACGTGCAAGTAATTAAACATCACATCCTGCATATGATTTCACAGGGATCAATTTAAACTTAAAATAAAGGAGCGTTTATGCTCGGGTGGGTAACAAACAAAACTGAATATCTCGCGAAAAAGTTTGTGCAAACAAACATTGTACAGAATTCAACATATGCACGTTTAAAATGGACTCCGCTGGAAAGAGTCATCATCAGACTTTCATCTAAACCGTTTATATCTGCGTTTTGTCTGTTATGCGCAGCTCTTTTGATGCTGATGGCTGGTTTTTTTCTCAGGGTTCCCATAAGAGAATACCTCTCTTCTTCTTTTCCCTACCGTCACTCTGTTTTAGAGTGGCAGACCACGATTCTGAGTGGTCAGTTGACTATTATCGGCATTGTTTATCCACTGGTGATCGGTCTTGTCAGCGTTGTCTTCCAGAAAAAATCTGACAGAAAAATCGCACAGAACGCCTACCAGCGTTATTCGGGCTTCATGCTTGCAGGACTTAGTGGGCTCCTTCTGTCAGCGTTTATACTTTTAGGTGTGCCCGTCCGGATGATTTCCGGAGATTATCTCTATGGCATCGCCTGTCTGATAAGTGCTGCGTGGCTGACCGTTAACATTCTGCTCTCCGTCTGGTTTTTCATCGTCAGCCTGGAAATACTGGATGATGAAAAGCGACAGGCGATTGTAAAGCGATATATTGCTTTCGGAATAGTCATGGAACATGTTAATAATAAAGTGACAGCCTCGTTAAGGTTTAATCCCGTTTATCCGCAGACGACATTTTCTAATATCGAGATTAAACTTGTTGATTATTCTGCGGAAAATCAACACATTTACGGTAAATTTCTGAAAAATGACAATCTGAGCCTGCACCACCTGCCGTTCCGCTTCATACTCAGGCTGATTAATAAAAAGTTAAGTAAAAAGGGGGGAATTGGTTGCTTCATCGTTGGCAACCATTACGTTGCCAGTGAGGACACGGATAAAAAAATCCTCTTCAGTTTGCGAAATATTGAACCAGAAAGCTTTTTAGTTAAGCTTCTGAGTAAATGTTTTTTTAAGGCTAAGGTTGGGCGAGATTTTTCAACTTCCAGTACCATTATGCAGGCGCTGACGGCGGAAGTATACTCCTGTCTGCGGGAGTCAGATATTAACGGGTTTGATGACGCAGTCGGTAATTTAATTGATAATTTCACTGATCTTTGTGAGTTATACTACTTTCAGAATAATAATGTACCGGATAACTTTCTGTTGCTCAAAACAGAACTCTTTGAATCCAGTATTCAGGATGCATTTTCCAGTGAAATTTATTCTGTCGCGGAAAAAGCGATGGATAAAATTTCTGAGTCAGAAAGGTTTTTTGAACTGTGCCTGTGGTCGGGCGTTCGCATTCTCAACAGCCGCATGATGTTAACCTCGGCGGAACTAGGCATCTACATGGGGATTAACCGCTCTTTCTGGTCAACGCTGACCGGGTGGTACAGTCAGAACCATCCGATTTCCAGTGTCACGCTGAAAACGCGTTACGACCGGTTATTAAGGACCTATACCAGCGTCTGGGAACGTTATCAGGACGCCGTCCGTTTAAGATTCCTGAATGCAGATAATGCCGGGCTTTATGACTTCTTTTGCAGAATGCAACTTCAGGATCTTCCGCCGATGGTTGTCGATGCAATACTGACGCGTGACAGCGTCACAGCTGATGCGGCCGTCGACCTTCTCAACCGATGGCAGGATTCAATGAAAATTGACAGTCATACGGGTGATAAATACAGCTATCAGGGCCAGCTTTTCAGCCCGGGTGTATTCATGACCAGAAACATGAACTGTATTGCGGATAGCGACTGGTTCAGCATTGCCTGTATGAATGCTCTGACCGACACGCGAATTTGCGTGAGTTTATATCTCACTTCAAGAATGACAGCCCGGGATGACTTTATTACGCATTTTGTAAAACTCATTCTTCAGGGCGAACTCACTGACCAGACAGGTGGTTTAGAAACAAAATCAGAAAAAATAGATGACGGCGGACAACTGGTAAAAAGCCTGATACGGATTTGTCTGTGGACGTGGTCGGAAAAAATGGAGAGCAGTGCGTGGCTCACCGGGCTGGCACGTCGAATGAGTGATTACGAAAAGCCGGATATGATTTCAGGTCGCCTTTACAGTGGAATATATGACAGTGGTTTCATTGATATGCCCATGGCGTGGGCTCAGCTGCTGTTAACCGTATCTGAGAAAAGCAGCCGGATAACTCAGGGCGTCAAAGAAGCTATTGAGAATAATTACCTGACTTACCGTGAGAAGCAGCGTCTGCTGAGGGTCTTATCCGCGGTTCATAAACAGCTTGGTAAGCTTGAGAGCTGCTGGCATCTGACCGAAAAACAGACCGTCGTGGCGAAAGAGAATCTCGAAATCCTGCTTGAACAGCATACTGAACTGCTTCAGCACCACCTGGATACGCAACTCAATGAGGCCGTTATTGATGCGGCACGGCTCGCGGCAGCGGCTGCTAAAACTACAGATTGCCTGAAACAGTGCCTGCAAAAGCCCCTACCACTCTCGCTGTTCAGGCTTACCAGCTTTGTCAAAAATGCAGAGGATTTTACGGAGCGGCGGCCCTGGATACGCATTGATAAAGAGTCCTATGCTGAAGGTATAGATGCAATCCCCGCCATCAATGAAGGTGATTTCCAGGCCGAGTGCGTAGTCAGTGATATTCAGCGTATTGTGATTAATAAGTTACTTCGTGCATCCGCCTTGCGAAAAATTATTATTGAAGATTTTAATATGCTGCTTGATAACATTAAGTCGAACCCTGACTTTTTAGATAAATATATTCTTGTCATGAGCAGGGATATTTGTCAGCAGTATAATAAATCACTTTTCAGTAATCCCGGTCTCCTGAATATTTTGAAGACAAACCGCGATGGTTCGAGGACGGTCACAACCGATTATGGTAGCTGTCATATTTTCTTAATGTCGTTCGTTAACCAGCCATTATCACTGGTGGTCGATGAGGATTTCTTCCGTGCCCTCTCCCTCAGGGAATTTGATTCAGGTAACCTGGTGGAAATTACCTCCGATAATGTCCGGAGCGATTCTGATAAGTTTGATCTTATTATTAAATATGAAGCGGATGTCAGCTTAAAAGGTGATGTTTCGATCAGAATTGAGCACCCGAACAGGTCAGAAGACGATTAAAGCTTTAGCCGGTGCCCCACGGGGCACCTGAATTACACCAGACAGTTTTGCTTTCTTTCAGTGGTGAATTTGATTGAGGTCATTCTCAGTGAGACCTGTCAGGCTGATAACAGTCTGATTGTCTAGGCCCTTTTGCAGCATAGCGCGGGCAATTTTCAGCGTTGCCTCACGTTCACCTTCGACGCGGCCCTGAGTGAGACCTTTTTCCAGACCTTTTTCAATTCCCTTCTGCTCCAGCTGCTGTGCAATTGTCATCAGTTCATCCTCATGCTGCGGCACTCTCTGCGCCAGGTTGCGTACGAAGGCTTCGGCGTCGTCGGTTTCGCCCGCCTGTACGAGGTAGTTTATCAGCGAAACCAGCTGCTGTCCCGTGAGGTGACCTGCCAACAGGGTGGCGGCCAGCCGGTCCAGCAGGTCGGCCAGGTCGCGCCGGTGTATGTGCTTCTGCAGCAGGGTCAGCGCGGCCATGCTGCGGTGGTGCATGATCTCCTCATCCGGGATCACCGTGACGTCAACCAGCGGGAACGGCCCCCCGTAGAGGCGGCCGGCCAGCTCCGGATCGTCAAACTCCTGCAGCCAGTCGGTGGAGTACGGGTACGGGCTTCGCTTTCCGGTATAGAACAGCACCGGGATGACCAGCGGCAGCTTTTTATGTCCGGCGTCGAGGTGGCGCTGCATGGCGGCCACGGCGTAGCGCATCAGGCGGAACGCCATGTGGCGGTCGGGCGTCGACTGGTGCTCAATGAGGACGTGAATATAGCCGTCACCGGCGGAGGTCTTCAGGCTGTACAGCACGTCGCTGTAGTAGGCGCGCAGGCTCTCCTCCACGAAGCTGCCGGATTCCAGCTTCAGGGTGCTGAGATCGCAGGCGGCGCGTAGCTCCGCCGGCAGGTGCAGCTCAATAAAGTCACGTGCCGTATCCGGGTGCGTCAGGAAGGCCTTGAAGGCGGCGTCGTGGGGCACCGGCGTGGGTTTTTTCATGTTCAGGTCCTCAGGCCGCGGTGCCGTCCGGCGCGTCGCGGACTTCACTCAGCATATAAGTCAGCTCAGAAGCATCTGACGCCCAGCGTTCGGGCAGGTTGCCCTGCAGGAGTTCCGGCAGCCAGTCGGTCTGCGCGAGCGCCGAGTTGCGGGCATAGTAGCAGGGGTGGTGCAGGCCGGTGTCGTCGCTGTTTTCAGCGCGATCAAAACTGTCCGCCCTGAGGTGAATGCGGCGGGCCTTGAGGAACTGCAGAAACCGCTTCAGGTTACCCGTGCCGCCGCTGCCCATGCCGTCCTGCAGGCAGAAGCGTCCACCCATGTAGCCCGCTCTCCATGCCCCTGAGCTTCTGTCGTGGCGGATGGAGAAGAGCTGGCCGTCCGCAAACCGGATGAGGTAAAAGCGCCAGTCTCCACGTTCTTCCGGACAGAAAAAGTGCTCGTAGTCAGCGGGATTACCGATGTCGGCGGCCGGGAACGGATCCGGCCTCCCCTCCATAAGCCAGTCGCGGCTGCAGCCGGTGAAATCCGCGATGCGGGCAGCGGCGTCAAAGGACAGCGGCTCAAGGCCGTCCAGCCAGTCAAGAATGCGGGCCGGCGAGCTTTCGCCGACGTGCCGTGCCAGCTGCACCACGGTGCCGGGCCCGCGGAACTGCCAGAAATCGTCAGCCTGCAGCTGCGCGGTTAGCTGACGCAGGCGGCGGGCGGTATCCTGCTGCCACTGCTGGCGCAGCGACAGCACTTCACTGCCCGCGGGCGGGTAAGCGGCCGCCAGGGTGTGGCGAAGCTCCCCCTCCAGCGATCGCTCATTGCGCGCGGCGGCGGCGGCCACCCGGTCGTATAAATCGTCAGGGATATTTCGCGCCTGAAGTTTCTGCATGGTATTTATCTCAATATGTATGCTTTTTTATGACTATGAATCCAATATGACTCACTTTGAGTTCAATATCAATTATGTGAGTGTTTTTAGTTTTCTTTATGGGTTTTTGTTGATTCATTCGTCTGGCAGATCCGGAAAAAGGCGAAGTCGGATCGATTCAATCTTTGTTCCTGATATGAACACCTCGGAGAGGTGTAAACAATGGTACCAACGAAACGTATTATGTATCTGCATCACGGCATGCGGGCACATATTGCTGCAGGATATGAAGCCCTCTGAATAACTGGCAAAGGACAGACAAATGGACATTGAAATACGCCACTGCAATAACATCGCACGAGCCCGTATCACCCTTACGGCCGATAAACTGAACATTAAGTTTGCGCCAAATGGTACCGGCAAAAGTACGTTGTCACGGGCCATAAGCTGTGCGGCGCGGGACGACACTCAGGGACTGCAGGCACTGATGCCCTTCCGGCTGCGCGGAGAAAACCCCGATAGCGTCGGGCCCATTGTCATCGGTGCTGACGGGATTGGGGACGTGATGTGCTTTAACGAGGGGTACGTCGGTCAGTTTACGTTCCAACCGGACGAGCTCATCAGTGACAGCTTTAATATTCTTATCCGCAATGAAGCCTATGCGGAAAGAGAGCGTGAAATAGAAGAGATGACGCAAACGATCCGGGCGGTTTTCACGGATCACACCGAGCTGGACTCGCTGATAGACCATCTGCAGGAACTCAGCAATGCTTTCAAATCAACCAGTTCCGGGATTTCACGTTCTTCAACCGGCATGAGAGGACTGTCAGGCGGAAATAAAATACACCATATTCCGGCTGGTCTTGAGAACTATCAACCCTATATCCGCAGTGAACGCCGCGTGGAATGGATTGACTGGCAGACAAAGGGACTCGAGTTTTCGCCCCTTTCAGATGGCTGCTGTCCGTTCTGTACCGGTGATATCAGGGAAAAGGAAGCGCAAATCCGCCAAGTCAGAGAGGAATACGATAAATCCACCATTAAAAATCTGACCGCTATCATCAAACTGGTGGAAAACCTCGGTAATTACCTGACAGAGGACGCCAGAGAACGCCTTCTGTCCATCACCCTGCTTCAGAACGGTCCGGAAGCAGAACATATTGAGTATCTGGTGGCGCTGAAACGCCAGACCGACACGCTGACAGAGAAACTCACTGCGCTGAGAGGCCTGAATGTTTTCAGCCTGCAGGAACAGCAGAACGTTCGGGAGGTGCTCACTGCCAGGCTGATTGACCTGCAGTTCTTCCCCGATCTGCAGTGCGAACTCACGCAGGGGATCACCGACAGACTGAACACGGCCCTTCAGGACCTGATAAACCTTGCCGGACCGCTGCAGGGAAGGATTAACCGGCACCGAGACAGCATGGTCCGGCTGATCGCACAGCACAAAACAAACATCAATAATTTCCTCACCTATGCAGGCTATAAATACAGGGTGGATATTGCCGGTGAGGGAGATCAGAGAAAACTCAGACTACGACACATGGATTTTGACGGGTACGTCAGCGGCGGCAGCCAGCATCTCAGTTATGGAGAACGGAACGCCTTTGCGATTGTGTTGTTCATGTATGAATGCCTGTCAAAAAATCCGGGACTGATTATCCTTGACGATCCCATCTCCTCTTTTGACAAAAACAAGAAGTTCGCCATTCTCGAAATGCTGTTCAGGCGCGCAAGCGGTGAATGCCTGAAGAACCGGACTGTACTCATGCTGACGCATGACGTGGAGCCTGTTATTGACACGCTGAAGTCGGTGAGAAAGCTTTTCAGTAATCTGGTGACCGCCTCCTGCCTGCGCTTGTCTGCTGGAGTCATAGAGGAATTACCGGTTAACGACGGTGATATCATGACGTTCATGCAGATCTGCAAATCCATCACCGCGTCAGCAGACTGTGAGGAGATCATTAAGCTCATCTATCTTCGCCGCTACTTTGAAATCGTTGACGAACGTGGCGATGCTTATCAGCTCCTGTCCAATCTATTTCATCGACGCGTCGTCCCGCTGGATCATCGCGAGCCTACCGCTGCGGGAACGGGCTACCCCAGAATGGTGCCTGAGAAAATTCAGCAGGCCCGGCGGGATATAGGGGAGTATGTGGACAGCTTTGATTATCCGCGACTTCAGGCTCTCGTCAGCAGCCCAGACGAAATAAAAAACCTGTACCGTCGCTGTCGTAACGGCTATGAAAAACTGCAGGTGTTCCGTTTACTGGAACTGGATCAGGACCATCCGGTAATACGAAAATTCGTTAACGAAACGTACCACATTGAAAATGAGTTCATCTGTCAGCTGGATCCGTCCAGGTTCGATCTCATCCCGGAGTACGTGATTATGGAATGTGACAAGCTCATCGCCCTGCCACCGGCAGCAAACCAGAGCTCGGTTGCCCATACCGCTTGATCCACTGTTTTTACCGCCTTAATTTCGGAAGATAGGCCTTAGCTCCCAGATAGTCTGATCTTTGAATACACACTACAGTCCAAGACAGCTTACTGTAGATATCTGTTAAAACAGCTCGTATACGGGCTGTTTCCTAGTGCCCTTACCTCCTGACTTTGAAAAGAGTGGCTTACTTCACCCAGTCTTCCAGCACCAAGTCAGTCACCCGCTCAAACTCTCTCACATTATTCGTCACCAGCACGGCACCGGCGGCGATGGCGTGCCCGGCAATCGCCGTGTCGTTCGGGCCGATCGGCGTGCCGGCGAGGCGCAGCGCGACCCGGATATCTGTGGTTGCGTCCACCGCGGCGCGATCCCAGGGCAGGACGGCATCGAGGCGGGTGCAGAACGCGTCAACCAGCTGCACGTGGCGCGGCGAGGCCTTCGGACCGGTGGCACCGAAGCGCATCTCGGAGTAGGTGATGGCCGAGACCACTATGCGATGGTTGCGCAGCACTGCCTGCTCTAGGCGCTTAAGCACCGCTTCAGGCTGCTCGCGCATGATGAACGAGCAGATGTTCGTGTCGAGCATATAGATTTTGTTCACAGGTTAAATCGTCCTTCGTCGCTGACAACGTCCTCACGATCCGCCATAAATTCCGGGTCAGCTTTTTCGAGCTGGGCGAACGAGCCCCAAGTCGGCCGGACGGGGCGTAGAATGATGCTGTCCCCTTCCCGGGCAATCTCCAGCTCGCTCACCCCCTCGAAATCCAGATCGCGGGGCAGACGGATGGCGCGGTTATTGCCATTTTTAAATATCGATACGGTTCTCATGTTCTTTCTCTCCCGAGCAGATAGATATGTGGAGCATATCCGGAATGTTGACAGTACTGGTTTGTGCATATGTCAAGTATATGCAGATGTTAAGCATATGTATAGGTGCTACATATGCATATTTTTGATATATGCATATGTAGCACCTATACAGTTCTCTGTTTTTTTGCTGAGATCCGGAAAAGGGTGGAACCGGATCTTTTGCACCTGCGGGGCAAATTTCCGGCCTGACCACAACATATAGTGTCTTAATCAGCTGTATAAGCCACAACATACGGGGTGCGTCAGAGAAAGATGCGGGAAAAAATGACGCTATGACGTTCCATATCGGCGTGCTACGCTTCCGGGAAAGTCACAAATAAAGAAGAAAGCGGATCCAGCGCGCAGGGTGATGCGGTAATTTAATCCTGTGGCTGTTTGCAGGCTTACTGTTTCATCGCTAAATGTAACTTATGATATTTTCACTCTCCGTAATGTTATTGCCGCAACGGTAACCGTGGGTGACAGTAGCTGTCCGTTTTTTTTAAAACGAGGAGCCCGTGATGTTCGAGTCTTTTTTTAACCGCAGCGACTTCCGCTGCGCCTTTGAAAAAATCAGCGCCGCCGTGGCCGATCCCTCCGCCGAAAACGTGCACGCCGCCACCCATCTCGGGCTGAACGTCCTGAGCGCCAAGTTCAGCACGTTCCGCCACGAGCTCGACGAGGCTGGCGCGATCGGGGAGTGGCGTGACGATCTGGACACCTGCGAACACTGCCTGGGGGGGCTGGAGCGCTACCTGACCGGCAATCCGGACGGGCTCACCGGCCGCGACGCCCGCGTTTACTGCCGGTACCTGCGCTGCGAGTAAGTGGAGTTTACCGAGCTGGCCCGCGACCTAGTGGAAAGGGGATGAAGAGCTGGAGAATTGAGGATGAAAAAGTTAAATGCGTCGAAGTTATTTGTCATTGATGAAGACTCACACAACAATGCCTGCCTGAATGAGTGGATTCAAGATCACGGTAGCACCTACGCATCCGGTTATCGTCGCGCTGCCGAGCTTCTAATCGAACATATTGACAGCAAAGGCCGTGACCAAGATATTCTGGTGTACCCCATTGTTTTCCTTTTCCGCCATTATGTCGAACTGAGCCTCAAGCGTATCATCGAACTTTGCTTGCTTCAGATAACGGTCCCTGATGTCAAAGGCCCCAAAGTCGACCATGACCTCAACATTCTTTGGGAGCACACCCGAAAACTGGTCAAAACTGTAGACCCCTCATTTCCGCGTGCCAATCATAAATACACGGACGCTGTTATTAAAGAGCTGGTTGCCATAGATTCCCGCTCAACAGCATTCAGATATCACAGGTCCAGAGAAGGAACACCAAGCCTTCCTGGAATACGGCATATCAACACCCGAAGATTTGGCGAGAAAATGAAAAGAGCCTGCTACGAACTCGACTGCATTGATGCGCACGTTTCATATCTATATGAATTATATAAAGATATGTTGGGCGATGTACGATTTCACCCATCATAAATCCTTCAGGAAAGCATTTAACAGAGAGCAACTCTATGACCGGAATGATCTCCTACACTCCCTCCCATATTCCGGCACAGTTGCCAGTCTCCATCGACTACCCTGCAGCGCTTGCGCTGCGCCAGATGGCCGTGCTGGTAGACGACCTGCCGAAGTACCTGCTGGCGCCCGAGGTCAGCGCCCTGCTCCACTTCATGCCCGACCTGCGGCGCAAGATGCTGTTCACCACGCTGTGGAACACCGGCGCTCGCATCAGCGAGGCGCTGGGGCTGACGCGGGGAGACTTTCTGCTGCGCCAGCAGTACCCGTTCGTGCAGCTGGCCACGCTCAAGCAGCGCGAGGAGAAGGCGGAGCGCCGCGCCGGCCGCCCGGCCGCCGGCGTCGTGCCCCACCGGCTGGTGCCGCTCTCCGACGCGCAGTTCGTGACGCAGCTGGAGATGATGATCGCCACCCTGCGCATTCCGCTGGAGCGTAAGAGCGAGAAGACCGGCCGGGCGGAAAAGGTGCGCCTGTGGGACATTACTGACCGAACGGCGCGCACCTGGCTGAACGAGGCAACGGAGGCGGCGGCGTCAGAGGGGGTAACGTTCTCAATACCGGTGACCCTGCACACCTTCCGGCACAGCTACGCCATGCACATGCTGTACGCCGGCACGCCGCTCAAGGCGCTGCAGAGCCTGCTCGGGCACAAGAGCGCGAAGTCGACGGAGATTTATACGCGGGTGTTCGCGCTGGACGTGGCCGCCCGGCACCGGGTGCAGTTCCAGATGCCGGGAAACGAGGCTGTAAATTTGCTGAAAGGAGTTGATTCATAACGCATTGTATATAAAGGAATGTTAGATTGATTGTGTATATACATAGGTATATACCAATGTTTAATTTTGCATATACTTGTGTATATACATTGACACTGATAATCCATAAGTTAATATGCATATACTTTTGTATATACACGGTGGTGATTATGAAAAAGCCTTACATTATCTCTTTCGCTAACAGTAAAGGCGGTGTGGCCAAAACTACCAGCTGCATGTCTGTTGGTTGTTCATTAGCTTTGGCAGGCTATAAAACCCTGCTGATTGATCTAGATCATCAGGGAAACCTTAGCGATGATTTGGGACGTGGTGATGAGGATTACACCATCACGGACCTATTTGCAGATCCTAAATTTGATATCAATAAACTCATTTATTCTGCGATGGACGGTGATGACACGATTGCTAACCTAGATATCATCCCTGCTGATATAACCCTCGCGGTTGAAGCCCGAAGTGCAGAAAGGTTTCGCCATAGACTAAGCATTCTTGAAGAGGGTTTGAACAAGGTAAAAAATTCCTACGATTTCATCCTCATCGATCTTCGTCCTGCTATTGATTTGAGCATTGAAAACGCCCTGCTGATCACTGATAAAATTGTCATCCCTGTCGACATGGATAAGCGTGCAGTTAAAGGCATTAAAGACCTATTCCAAGTGGTTCAGGAAGTGCGAAGAAATGAACCTTTTGTATATACACTTGTAAAGACAAAAGTAAACGAATCTCACTCCAGGATGAAAAAATCAATTGAGGGATTAATTGAAGAAGCTGGATATGTTGTGGCCAAGACTGAAATACGTCAAAGCGAGCTTTTTAAACAGGCAACCGATGTTCATCGTCCTGTAATGTTCTTTGCGAGAAATGAACGGCCATACAGGGATTATAAAGCTTTCACTCAAGAACTCCTTGATCAAATTGAGGGGGCCGAAATTGGCAAGAAGTGATCGCATAACCAAAGGGGTTACCCGAGTTGCTGAGAAGCGCAACATTACAACGGGCAGACAGATGAATCTGCGGCTTACGGGTCTCGATGATGATGCTCTTTCTATGTTAGTTGAGAAAATGCAGGAATTACTTCCTCAGAAAAATATTACCCGTTCCAGAGTGTTACGCGCCGCCTGTTACTTAGACGATGATAAAATGCTCCAGAAACTTGCTAACTTACTGATTGAAAACACGTGAAATTCTAATTTGTATATACCTATGTATATACATTTATTAATTGTTATGTGCCCATATAAGTGATTGTCGTGACAGGTATGTATATGCTTATGTATATACATATCTTATCGAAAAAAGTGGCTATTCATTTAATGAACGTATATGCAAGAATCTACGCATTTGTATATACAAATGAATATGCAAATACTTCAAAAGTTTTTTTATCTGACGTGTGCAACTGGAATATCATCCCAGCGGGTCGTCCACGCCGGTGAAAGCATCTCACGCTTCATCTTCCACTCGGTACTTATTCCCTGACCTGCAAACCACACGTTTCCCAAACCAGACTGGTTGATGCCGTCGAGCACCTTCATCAGCTGTGCGCTGTTGGCCCGCGGCTGCGCGTCGTCAAAGAGGCTCAGCTGGCTCACCCCGTTAGGGGTAAAGTCATCGAGCATAATGCCGGCTTTCATGTACCGGCGACCTTCCAGCCAGATGCGGTCCAGGCTGCGCATGGCCACCTCAATGATGTCGCGCGTGTCCTGCGTGGGCAGCGTCAGCTTTTCACCGGCCGTGTTGCCGTAAAACACCTCGTTGACCGCGTGGGGTGAAGTCCGGATAAATACGCTGATGCGCCGGCAGAACTGTCGTTCCCCCCGGAGCTTCTCCGCCGCACGCGTGGCGTACTGGCAGAGCGCCTGCTGCATGGCCACTTTTGAGGTGATGCGCTCGCCGAAGGACCTGGAGCAGCAAATCTGCTGCTTGGCCGGCGGGAGCTCCTCGATCGGAATGCAGGATTCGCCGTTGAGTTCGCGGACGGTCCTTTCCAGCACCACGTTAAAGTCTTTACGGATGAGGGCAGGGTGGGCGCGTGCCAGCTGCAGGGCGTTGTGGATGCCCATAACGTTCAGGCGCTTGCCAATGCGGCGACCAACGCCCCAGATCTCCTCCACGGGCTGATTGGCCAGCAGCGTCTCGGTGCGTTTCGGGTTGCCCGGCGTCAGCGCCAGAACGCCGCGGAACTGCTTCCACTCTTTGCTGGCCCACTGAGCGGATTTCGCCAGCGTCTTCGTCGGACCCATGCCGACGCCCACGGTCAGGCCGGTTGTGGCCAGCACGTGCGCGCGCAGGCGACGGCCGAAGTGCTCAAAGTCCTCGCAGCCATCGATGCCGGTCAGATCCAGGAACATTTCGTCAATACTGTACTGCTCAACCCGGGGCGTCATTTCCTCAAGAGCAGTCATCACCCTCATGCTAAGACTATGATAAAGCGCATAATTACTGCTGAAGACATGCACGCGCTCAGCAAATTCCTGCGTCTTTATCTGAAACCACGGGGCACCCATTTTTATTCCCAGCGCTTTGGCGCCGGCTGAACGCGCGATGACGCAGCCGTCATTGTTGCTCAGCACCACCACGGGCTTGCCGCGCAGGTCGGGACGGAAGAGGGCTTCACAGCTCGCGTAAAATGAGTTGACGTCGGCCAGTCCAAACATGGGCATGTTTACCTCCGGCGCGCGCGCGTGCTGTTAAACCACCAGGTGACCACGCCGAGCAGCTGCAGCTCCTCAGGGTAAATTACGGCGTAGGCCGGATTCATCGGCAGCAGAGCGAGCCGCGGCTGCAGCTGCAGGCGCTTGACCGTGAACTCCCCGTTCACCTCAGCGATAACGATGTCCCCGTGTCCGGCCTCTTCGGCCCGGTCAACCACCATGACGTCGCCGTCATAAAGACCAAGGCCTTCCATGCTGCTGCCACTCGCCCGCACAAAAAACGTAGAGGCGCGCCGGCGGATGCAGAGTTCATTGAGGTCCAGTTCCTTTTCCACGTAGTCCGCGGCAGGAGAGGGGAAGCCTGCCGCGCAGGGCTCAGCATAGAGCGGTACGCGCACGCGCGGGGTAAAAATGGGTGGCCAGAGCAGCGTCAGGCCGGTGCAGTACGCTGCGGGTTTCATGATCCTGTCCCCGAAGCGTCTCTCTTATGGTCGGTAAGTGCTGTGTGCAAGGCGCGCATATAAAATCCTCCTCCTGTATATACTGGTTTTATGTACAGTATTATTGAGTGGGTTTTGTCTGGCAAGCGAAAGCCTGGCGGAAGGAGATGGAAATGAATTTATCTGGCTGAGGTGCCAGCAAAAAAATATTTCGGGCAGGTTTATTCCGCGGTAACTATGATGACAACGGGTCACAGGCCGCGGGGAGGCGCCCTCTGACTGTACATCCGCTGCCCGGCGTTCCGCCGCCGGGCTTCATCCAGCGCCGGTCGACGCTCAGATATGCGTTTTAATCCGCGATATCACTATTCAAATCAGACGCTTCCTGGCAACGTTCTCTGAATATGACGTTATGCTGAAGGTGTGCGTGACTTCTCTGTTGACACCAGTGTGACGTATTGCAATAGCTGACATATTATCAGGACCCAACATCGCCGGCTTCAGACCGGACGTGCTCACTCCTGTTGCTTCCGGGCTTCGCCGCCCGGGGATTTTTTCCGGCTCAGTCCGCCAGCCAGAAAAGACCGGCGTCACCCCTCTGTATTAACGCTCTCCGTCATTTCCCCGAGAAGCTGAACAAGGCGCTCACGGCTCACCTGTTCTGTTTTCAGCGTCGGCATCATGCTGATAAGCGACAGGGTAACCGTGGCGAGTCCGACGGCGCGCTTAACTTCCTTCGCATTTTCATAACTTTTGTACGTGCGCAGGCTCACGCCAAGCTCGGTGGCCGCGCGTTCACGCGTCCAGAGCATGCTTTTTCGCCAGAGTTTCAGGTGCCATCCTGTCATAACGTCTCCTTAAATTTCTAATCCACGTAAAAAAGTGCAATTATTGCACTTTTACACATGGATTTTGACTGTATTGATAGCTGTTTTTTCAGAGTTCACTTCGACTTTCTTTTCATCTCATCCGCGCAGCAGGCGTGCGATGAAGGTGCCCGCCAGACCGGTGATGCCTGAACACAGGCAGAGCGCTTTCATCATCCAGAGCACCGCAGCTTCCGACCCGGTGTAAAAGCACAGTGCGGCACCAGAAGCGATGGCCAGCAGCCAAACCCATATCCGGTAACCGATACGAACGTGCGTCTTCATCCGGATACCTGTTGCGTCTTTCATCTGCTCAGTTTGTGAGGTTATTTTTTCAGCAAAATAGCGGACAACGCGTCTCAGTTCCAGTAATGGATGTCGCTGCGCTCCGCTTCATGCCGGCGTTCCGGCTTTGCCTGACGCCGGGCGAACGTCTGGCCATTACGATGGTTTCAGTCTTGTTTCAGACCCGCACCGTGCCTTCACCTTAGCCGGGCCGCTGCACCGGCAAGGGGTTGTTTCACCTCGCTCGTCACCCGTTCCCCGCCGTGCGCGGGACATTCAGTCCGCTCCGGCGGCGCGTGCGGCTTCCTCATTCGCCCGTTGCCTGCTCCGCTTTCCGCCCGGCTGCCGTGGCGGCACGGTGCAGATGGCACCGTGCAAATCTTATCGGAGGAGTCGACATGCCGAACTGGTGTGCCAACAGACTGCGGGTCACAGGCCCGGAAAGTGAAGTTTCAAAGGTCAGAGCGCTGATAGAGGGAAACGCTGACGCGCCCGCTTATCTGCGCGCAGCGGGAGAGGGTATCCAGCTGTTTCTGGCCGGATGTGCCCGTCTGCTGCAGACGGGCACGCCTACAGAATACGCGCCGTACCCGGCGCTGACGAACGCGGTGGGCCGCAACACGCCGGAAAACCGAGCTTTTTCTGAGTGGGTGGTGCAGCTGCGTGAGGGCGCAGAACTGACGCCCGAAACCTGCGGGCTGCTGCACGCATTGTGGCTTGCCAGTGGCCTGCGGAGCATGACGTGGGAGGTGCTCACTGCAGAGCAGCAGGCCGTCATCACCGCGCTGTGGGAAAAGAAGAGAGGTGACTGGCAGACAACGCTTTATGGCCAGAATCTCAGCGAGGTCTGGAACCGGCTCTGCCGGGAAGAGCAGCCGCCGTGCAGTACGCTGCCGTTTGACATGCTGCAGCTGCTCCCGCCGCGTCTCGATGCGGAAATCAACGGTTATAACGGTCGTCTGCTTGAGGGGATCACGGACGGCTTTACGGACGCCGTCGACCGCTGTGGAACGAAGTGGCAACACGCGCACGACCTTAACCTGTCGTACTTCGCAGACACGTCCTTTGACGCTGACTTCGATACGCCCTGGTCGCCGCCCTCGCCGGAAGTGCTCTGTGCACTGACGGAACGTTATGGCGTCACCGCTGAACACTGGTACGCCGAAGCGGGTTGCGACTACTGCGGATGGGCGACTTACTCTGGCGGCGTCCAGCTGGAGGAGCGCTGTGACTCGCTGGAGTGGAGCGAGGAGGAAGATGAGGACGGCTACCGTGATGTGACCGGGCCGGACTGGATTATTGACAACGTGGCCAGCTACGGCGGCTGAACCGGAGGCGGCGGGGCAACCCGCCGGATAAGCCATGAGAGAAATGACCGTACGGGAATTCAGGGCGCGGCTGGCCGCAGTCGGCGATGACGAGCTGTGCTGCGGCACCTTCTGGCTGGCAGAGGACTTTCTCGGCATCAACCCGGATATGACGCCGGATGAGATTGCGGCGGCCATGGAGTATGCCGAAGACCATCATGATGCAAACGAGGGATTTAACTGGTGGCATCTTGAGATGGCCATCGATGCCGTCATGCCGGAGGAGGGCGAAGCGTAACGCCTGCGCGGGTTGCCTGAAATGCGGTATCTGTCCTGGTGTCGCCGGTCACGATGGCATCAGGACTGACATGAACAAGTAAGTCGCTGCGCTCCGCCTCTGTGCCGTCCCCCGCCCGGTGGTCGGAGAACGGCGGGCATAACGTGCCGTGCCCTCACGGTAGCCGGGCGGCCTCGCAAACAAGGGAAGCTGTCGCCGGACTGCTCACCCGTTCCCCGCCGTGCGCGGGACATTCAGTCCGCTCCGGCGGCGCGTGCGGCTTGCGCATCCGCCCCTGTTTGCTCCGCCGGTCGCCCGTCTGTGTGGAGGTCACGGCACCACTACCGGTGCCCCCTTCATACACAGGAGCATCACTATGTCTCGATTCATGCACGGCGACAGCGTACAGGTTATGGGCGGCTTTCCGGATAAAAGCATTGATTTCATCCTCACCGATCCGCCGTACCTCGTCGGCTTTAAGGATCGCTCCGGCCGGTCAATTGCCAACGACGTTAACAGCGAGTGGGTTCAGCCGGCGAGCAACGAAATGTTCCGGGTGCTCAAAGACAACAGCCTGGCGGTGAGTTTCTACGGCTGGAACCGGGTAGATATTTTTATGCAGGCGTGGAAGGCGGCGGGGTTCCGCGTGGTGGGCCATATCGTGTTCACCAAACCTTACGCCTCAAAATCGGCCTTTGTAGGCTATCAGCACGAAAGCGCGTACGTGCTGGCCAAAGGGCGCCCTGCGCTGCCGGCGAAGCCACTGCCCGATGTGATGCCGTGGGAGTACACCGGCAACCGCTATCACCCGACCGAAAAGCCGGTGAGCGCCCTGCGGCCGCTGATTGAAACCTTCACGCAGCCCGGTGCCATTGTTCTGGATCCGTTTGCTGGTTCTGGCTCAACCTGCGTGGCCGCCCAGGAATGCGGGCGCCGCTGGATCGGTATCGAGCTGATGGAGCAGTACCACGCAGCCGGCCTGCGCCGCCTGTATGCCCATCGCGACGCCCGCGCGGCCTGATAACCGGAGACAAGACGATGAACGATCACACTATGCACCCTGAGACCGACACCCTGGCGGCCGACGTCGCCGACCTGGAAGAATCGCTGTATGAGTTTCACCTGCGCCTGCGCGACATGATTGCGCGCCACCTCTGGCACGGCGCCAGTAGGGAACAGCGCATGACGGGCCTGCTGATTGAGGGGATTGACAGCGACCTGGTTGAACTCTACCGGCGCGCGGCCGTGATACAGAAACACCTGAGGGTGTAACTGATTAAAAATCGAACAAACATCTTCATCCCTGCCGTCGTACGGCAGGGCCACTTTTATCCACAGGGTTCCGGGGCGGATATGCACCCCGGATGTGGACAAGAAAAAAGGACGTTGCTGCGCGCCTCTTTGATGCCGCCTGCGGCGGGGGAATAAAAATCGTGCGGTCTGCGGCCGGTGCCGTGACTTCACTTTAGCCCGGCCGCTGCGTGTTCAAGAGATCGCTTCGCTCACCGTCCTCACCCGTTCGCACTCGCCTCATCGGGCTTACTCCCGTCGCGCCTTCGCTCATGCTTCGCGTCACCGCCGTGCGTAAACCCGCCTCGCGCTCGCTTGCGCTGCGGCTTCCGGCGGTGCTCCTGAACACTCCGCTTTTCGCCGGGCTGTCATTCAGTCACGGCACAGGCCGGAACTGTTAACCACCCTGACTGCGGAGATTTCTGATGAATACTGCCACCCCTGCTTTTGAGTCCGCGCGCGTCCTCGACGGCTATGCGCGCCTGCGTTTTCTGCCCGCGCTGTTTGGCGACGATTTCATGCGTGCCGAAACCAACGTGTACCTGTACGCCGATCGTTTCCTGGCGGACTACGACGGCGGTGTGTGGGATTTTGCGCTGCTGCCGTCCGGCGGTGGTTTCATGAAGCCCGCAGCGGAGGGAGACTGGCGCTTCATCAATCCCGAAAATTACAGCGATGTACGCCTGAGCAGCGAAGCGGCGGGCATCGTGATCACTTCACTGGTGCTCAATCACCGTAGCTGGATGTATGACCGTCACGATGATGGCGAGCTGTGCGCACTTTACTGCCGCCGTCACCGTCAGCTGACCGACTATGCCTTCACCCATCCCGAAGCCCGCGCCATTTTTAAGGTCTTAGATTGAAATCAAGGGCGGCTTTGCCGCCCATATCTGATACGATCGTGTAAGGTAGAATCTAAAAGATTATATAAAATGGAATATAAAGTGAAATTGTAAAATTAGCATGAATATTCAGTTTTAGTTGGTTTAGCTTGATGTTCATGCTGTTTATTTAGATTTGAATGATAAGGGTGGGTCGTAATTTTATTTTGTTTTGATGAGGTTTGGCTGGTCGGTTGCGATTCATGAGTTTTTAGGAGGTATAGACTTGAAAATAAAATATTCTCAGAGGTTTCTTCAAAAAGTCAAAGAGCACCCAGAAGGGATTCTTGATAAAGTATTTTCTCTAGTGGATTTATTAGAGCAAGGGAGACCTGTTGATTCAATAGTTATGGGTGAGTTTAAAAATCAAAAAATTTATAGATACCGCGTTAGTAAAGATCTGTTGGTTATATATACTGCAGATAAAGAAAGTTGCAGCTTGGTAGATTTGGTTAGTTATGATGAAACATATCGTTTGATGAGGTCAGCCAAATGATTGTATTAAAATCTGGCCAGCTACGAGAGCGTGATTGCAGGAGTGAACTAGATGAGTTTGCAAGTTTCTTATTAGCTGGAAAAGATATAAAAGAGACTGATTTATTGGATTTCTTTGAAGCGAGACCTCAGTTGATTCTCCTGATGGGAAGGCTTGTTGGTGTTGAAGGCGCTACACAGTACAATAATGAAACACCAATAATAGGTAAGTATAGGGCAGATTTTGTGGTTTCCAATGATAATAATTCTACGTTTGCTTTTATTGAATTCGAAAATGCCATGGAGAGTTCAATTTTCACTAAAAAAATAAATAAAAAAACCCTTGCTCATTCTTGGTCATTAAGATTTGAGCACGGATATAGTCAAGTAATCGATTGGTACCATCATCTACATGAAAATAACGGCACGCAAAATATGCAGGCTGAATTTGGCCGGCATAACATTAAATATTATGGTGCACTTATAATTGGAAGGGCTAACTCACTAAATAAAAGTGATTGTCGGCATCGATTTGAGAAAAGGATTGAGTGTTCGACAATCTATAATAAACATATAACATGTTACACTTTTGATGATTTATATGAAGAAATGGAGTTGGAGTATCAAATTTTATCTGGGTTTAAGTGATTATTAATCGGGATTGCCAGATCTGATTTAATGTTTAATACATGAGATAATGATTAACATTTAACAGAATGGCTCCTTAATAGAAATAAAACATAATTTCTAGCCCCCTTCGGCTCCCCGGCAAGCCGGGTCGTCGAGCCCTATGTCGCTAAGCGGCATAGCCGCCAAGCGCCACCGAATCCCTTCGGGTTTCGTCCGCGAGCGGTTTCGGTCTGATGTCCAGGTTCAACGGCTGCTGCCGGCTTCGCCGTCGCTCTCACCGTCCCGGCAAACTACGCCGGGCCTTTAAGGCCAGCCCGCCTGGCGGTCTGAAACGTCCCTTCTGACGCTCCTCTGCTTTCCGGCCAGCCCTTGCGCGGAGGGCTGGTCGTAGCACCGCCGGTTCAGGCAGAAAGGGGTGAAGTGCACGCCGCCAAAACTTTTCGCCAGGGGCCGCAAAAACTTTTGTCGTCGCCCCTTTATGCCCTCACTTCGTCGTTGCTCCTTTGCCCTTTGCCGCGAAAGGCCAGACCGGAAAGATAAAACCCGCGTCAGAGAAGGTCTTTTTCGGGTCCGCAGCGCGAGCTGCACCTACTCAGCCGGATTTAAGGAGCCAT
>NZ_JAIMIE010000010.1:0-131288 GCF_019795955.1 Pantoea sp. DY-5 | reverse complement strand
TTTAGATGAAAATGATTTGCTCGAAGCCCTTGCTGACTTACAGACCCGCAGCCAGGAGATATTTGGCAAGACCTGACGGACATTTCAATTCAGCTGAAACCCGGACATTTAAAACCAGCCTCAACATTGGTTTGTAACGGATAAATTCAGATGTCCGCCTCGGAGATGCGGATATTTTGTTGGACTGATTATGTTGAGCATCCTCAGATGCTGCCGTAGTACATTTCATTATTGATCCGCCCGAAGAAACCTTCGCATGCTGCGTTATCCGATGAGCAACCTTTGCGCGACATGGACCTTATAAGTCCCGACGAGTTGATACGATCAAGTCAGCCTGACCATTGATAATGACTGCCTCTGTCGCTGTGTATCAAAGGCTTTCCATTTTCTGTGTTTGCGTACAACCACTGTTTTACAGCACTGACTACGGAATACATACCTCCAGAGTCAGGCTGTCGTTCATCTACTTCAGGCGCATTCGAGCACTGAGCGCTTCATCGTTCCGGCCAGGTTTTCCAGTAAATTTTTCAGCATCTGCACGGCGAGCATGACGCTCTGCAGGTTGTAATAAAGTGCGGCGTCATGCTGAATCAGATACTCTTCAAATTCCCGGTTGCGGAGTAATCCCATGGCTGAGTTAATCTGTTCCCGGAGATGGTTGCAGTTATTCATGTAAACATCCAGAGACTGATAATTCCCATCAGTCAGCTGGTGAAGCAGGATATTTACCTGCTCAAACTGCGTCATCAGCTCGCGATGATGCTTACCGTGTTTAATGAATTCATTAATATCCATGATTTCCCCATGAAATAAAGCCCCCATCAGAAACGCTGCCAGTTCGCGCTGTCAGGCTTGCTGTAAAATGATCGGATCGGTACGTGCAGACGAGTGGGTTCAACAGGAATAACACTTTCTGGCAGTGCTGACTCCACACCTGCGGTACCGGGAAGAGAAAACTGCCTGACCAGACCAGAAAGCCTCTGCGCCTGATCCTGAAGCGAGGCGGAGGCCGCGGACGCTTCTTCTACCAGCGCCGCATTCTGCTGGGTAACATCGTCCATCTGACTGATGGCGAGGTGCACCTGAGTAATGCCGGTATTTTGCTCTTCTGCCGCGGCCGCGATGTCACTGACCAGATCGTTGACCTGACGGAACGCTCTCTTGAGTTCCGACATATTCCCCTCAACCGCCTCGGCCTGAGTGGCGCCGGATTCCACCAGGTTATAGGATGTATCGATGAGGTGTTTTATCTCACGTGCGGCCTGCGTAGACCGCTGGGAAAGGCTCCGGACCTCGCCTGCAACAACGGCGAAGCCCTTGCCCTGTTCTCCAGCCCGCGCGGCTTCTACGGCTGCGTTCAGTGCCAGGATGTTGGTCTGAAACGCGATGCCCTCTATCAGCGTGACAATTTCCGTGACCTTTTTCGAACTGCTCCTGATTTCCGCCATGGTAATCAGCATACTTCCCAGCGATGCCGCACTGGCGTCTGAAAGTTCAGCGGCATTACCGGACAGATGGCTCGCCTGACGCGTATTTTCGGCCGTCTGCCGGACCGTTTCGCTCAGCTCCGCCATGCTGGCCGCCGTCTGCTCGAGCGAGGCTGCCTGCTGCTCGGTACGGGAGGATAAATCTTCATTGCCGGCCGCAATCTGTGCTGAAGCCGAACTCACCGCATGGGAGGATGTACTTACAGCGTCCAGCGCGGTACTGACACGAAGCAGGAGCTGGTTGAATGCCTTTGCCATGACCCCGACTTCATCTCTGCGGCTGTCGTCAGCCTTAACGCTCAGATCCAGTCGGTCACCCGCGTGCAGCATGATTTCACTGATATGTTGCAGGCTCCGGCGAATACGCAGCAGGGTAAAAACGGTCAGCGTGCCAAGCAGCGCGATAGCAAGCGTCACCCCGACAGACATCCCCCAGAGGGTCCGCTTAAAAATCTCGTGGTTGATACGGCGCAGCCCTTCAGAAAGCGAGATATTGAGCACCAGCTGTTGACGATAGCCTTCTTTCAGCTCGTCGATGGCACCGCCGATGCCGCTTCCGTTCTCGAGCATGCTAAGCGTAACGTTGTCCTGATGCGCGCGGGACGCACTGAGGAAGGCTGGCAGCCTTGACTCAACGAGCCGGATTGTGACCAGCCCCTTTTCAGTCATCTTTTTGTCTTCATCGCTGGAGACATCGTTTTTCAGGTAATAATCCGCCAGGGTGCGGATATCCGCGATCCTCTGCGTAATGTCCTTTTCAACGGCCGGCATGCGCGCGTTGTCAGTCTGACTCTGATGCCGGTAAAGCGTCAGGGAAAGCCGGTTGCTGCGATCAATGAGCTCCCCCAGGTCCTTTATAGAAGGAATAGCATTATCCTGAACGTATTCAAAACGATCCTGGAATCCGGAAAGCAGATGCACTGAAATAATTCCGGTCACAACGAGCGAAGCCGAGAGTAAAAAAAAAGCCAGGGTCAGCCTTTGCGTAATGTTCATTATTTTTTCACCTGGTAAAAGTTACAATTAAAAGGATTTAACAGCCGATCCATCGGCAAAAAAAAACCAACAATTATTTCAATAAAGCTGATTGAAATTAGTATTAATTATTCATTTTATTTGATGCAGGTTCCCAGGGGAAATAATGGACATTCGTAATTCGGTGCTAATTTAAACCTCCAGAGTTCTTGGCTCGCATCCACTGACGGTAATGTGCAGGTGACATATCCATGGCCAGTTTAAACGCTTTACGGAAGGCCGTATCTTCAGAATAACCGCAGTTGAGAGCTACCTGATGAACACTGACGCTGGTGCTGGTAAGCATGGGGCACGACATCTCAATACGTATCCTTGTAATAAACTCCTTAGGACTCTCCTGCGACAGCGCCTTAAGCCTGCGCTGCAGCGTGCGTTCCGTAGTACCAAGAGCGGCAGCCAACTGTGCGGCATTTGTGGAGGGATTCTTAAACCGGATGAATTCCTGTGCGCGAACCAGAAAGGACATACCTTTATCTACAGGGCTGGAGACTGTGTCCAGATTCTGCCGCAGCAAATCATTATCCTTCAGCGACATCTCTGACGTGAGGCTGGCCACCTCCGCCCCTGCTGCTTTTTCAATGATATGCAGGGCAAGGGAAATCCACGAAAAGCACCCTCCCGTAGTGATCACCCCCCTGTCTTCCTCAAACTTTTTACCTTTTGCTAAGACGGCATCAGGATAACGTTCCTGTAGCATATGGCTGACCCACCAGGTTGTTGAATATGATCGTCCCTTCAGCAATCCCGCTTCGCCGAGGATAACGCTGCCAGTGCCCGCTCCGGCGACCAGTACGCCTTTCTCATGCATATTCCTGAACCAGTCCGCTGCAAGCCGGATACTGGCCATATTCAACGGCTGCAGGTCGTGCCCAAGCAACATTCCCGGCGCAATGAGTACGTCAGGCTGTCCCGCCGTTTTAAAGGAACTGTCAATATGAATGAGTCTGCCTTCAGCATCCCAGACCGGAGCGCCATCCGCGCTGACGATAAGCGTTTCAAAGGTTTGAGGATGAAGCCTGGATGCATGTTCTGGGGAGGCGGCAATCGCCTTATTGGTTATCCAGAACAGGTCGGTGAGGCCTGCAATAGCGGACAGTACGCTCCCCTCTAAAGCAAGTATGGCAATACGCATGGCGGTCTCCGTATAAGAAAAGAGTCGTAATTTGCGTGAAAATTGTTACTTTTTTCACTTTTTATAGGCTGAAAAAACCGAAAAATTGCAAAAAAGGGTGCGGCAGCCGATATTTTGCACAATATTATATTCATCTCCGTTCTCTGGTTAGTTATATGTGTTATTTTTTTCACATTTATATAAGCACTTAGTGTTGTATATTCAAACAAAATTGAGAGGGCTGCCGGTGTAGCATACGATGTGCAGGCAATCCGCTAAATATGGTGTACCTGGTTTTCCTAAAAAGGCTTACTTACTAATATGACCAGTGAAGAAGCACCGCATTCATATAGCAAACCTGCGATCCCCATTTAAAAAACATCTGCAAAACCCACGTCGTATCGATATTCAGGTGCTCTTTGTTCAGCATGCTTGGCGAGAGGTATTGCTCAATGCAGCAGCGTGATCAAAAAGTAATTGAGGAGGGCTCCAGCGCCGGGTGTAGCTCCGGATGAACTATGACTCGCTTTATGTGGTGAGTTCGCGACACAGGAAGAGGCTTACGCCTCTTCCTTTTTGGTTACTTAACCGTTTCGCAGAATTCAATGATTAACTGACAGGCTTTTTCCAGAGAATCGTTATCAATGGCGTAGGCGATGCGAATATAAGGCCCCAAGCCAAATGCACTACCATGCACGACGGATACACCTTTTTCTTCCAGCAATGCGGTTGCTACATCTTCATCCGTTGCCAGATACTGACCCGCCGCTGACGTTTTGCCAATTAGAGCGCTACAGTCTGCAAAGGAATAAAATGCACCCTGCGGCATGTCACAGTGCAGGCCTTGTGCGCTATTGAGCATGCGGACCATTAAATCCCGGCGTGCTGAGAAAGCCTGACGCGAAGTGGTCAGGAAATCACGCGGACCGGTCAGCGCTGCCAGCGCGGCGTGCTGTGAAATGGAGCTGGCACCGGAGGTCTGTTGCCCCTGCAGCTTCTCCATGGCGCTGATGAGCCAGCGCGGGCCTACGCAGAACCCGATACGCCAGCCAGTCATGGCCCAGGCTTTTGATACGCCGTTCATCGTCAGAATGCGATCTCTGAGCGCAGGAACAACCGCCGCCATCGTAGCAAACTCGATGTCATCAAAAATGAGATGCTCATAAATATCATCCGACAGGATGAGTATTTGCGGGTGTCTGATCAAAACATTTCCCAGCGCCGCCAGTTCGTCTCTGCTGTAGACCGCACCGGTTGGATTGGAGGGCGAGTTCAGAATAATCCAGCGCGTACGCGGCGTTATTGCGGCATCCAGCAAGTCAGGCGTGAGCTTAAAGCCGCTTTCCTGCCCACAGGCCACCGTAACGGGTGTTCCGCCGCAAAGCTGAACCATTTCCGGATAACTCACCCAGTAAGGCGCCGGAATAATGACTTCATCATCGTCATTCAGCGTAGCGGCCAGTGCGTTATAAATGACCTGTTTTCCGCCATTACTGATAAGGGTTTCCTGCCAGCTGACGTCAAGTCCGTTATCCAGCCGGAATTTATTCACTACGGCCTCACGTAATGCCCTGAGACCGGCTACCTGCGTATAGCGGGTATGGCCATTCTGAATAGCCATCATCGCCGCTGCACAAATATGCTTTGGCGTCGGGAAATCAGGTTCCCCGGCGCTCAGTGAAATGATGTTTTGGCCCTGCGCCTTCAGTTCTGCCACCTTGTCCATTATGCGATAGGTGGCGGACGGCTTGCCGCGCTCCAGGTATCGGTTAAGCTGCTGAGATGCTGTCATTGAGTTCTCCAGTGCGCCAGGCCCATCAGATCAACCGTAGTGCTGCCTGCTTCCAGTTTCTGCATCATGGCCCGCTCTTTCACCTCCCTTTGTTCAGAAGCCTCAAGCACGCGCGTCACCTCCTGCGCCGGGATAACGACAATACCGTCATCATCGGCAACGACCAAATCGCCGGCCTCTACGGAAATACCGGTAAAGCTGACAGGTTCGCCAACCGATTTGTAGCTCGCTTTAATCGTGCCGCGTACCGCAACTCCGCGCGAGTAAAGCGGAAAGCCGCGTTTCAGTACGGCTGCAATATCACGCACGCCACCATCAATAATCAGGCCTTTGACGCCGGCCGCCTGCGCAGCGACCGTCAGCACCTCCCCCCAGTAGCCTGCGATGAAGTTATCCGTTGTCACAACCAGCACGCTCCCCTCTGGCACTTTTTCCAGCGCCAGATGCAGTGCCAGATTATCTCCGGGAGAACAGGCAAGCGGATAAGCAGGCGCCGCGATACCCATGCCACGCCAGACTGTTTTTATTGCCGGGTCTACGGCACAATTCAGACCAGAGGCTTCAAACAGCGTTGAGCTACCAAGCTGCAGCGCGCGTTGAGCCTGTTCTTCTGTATAAAGTGACATTATGCTTTCCTCTGCAGCAGGTGGTACCCCAGCTCTTCACGCGCCTGGCGCAGCGATTTATCTTCAACAAGTGCATGACGGATAGCTGATTCTATTTTTTCAATTTCATGCGCTACGCCTGCGACCTCTTCCGCCCTGTCGCGCGGGACAATCACCACGCCGCTCGCATCCGCCACAACGATATCGTTCGGTTCCACGCGCGCCGTGCCGATCGATACGGGCTGATTAATGGCATTGACCTGCACGCGGTCTTTGCCTGTGCGCATGAAGCGGCCTTTAGAGAAGATCGGATATCCGTCACCTAACGCTTTATGCACGTCACGGCATACGCCATCAATAACGGTGCCCGCGATACCTTTGCTGCCGGCAACCTGCGTCATGATGTCGCCCCATACCGTACAGTCTGTGCGTCCGTTGTTATCAATGACAACCATATATCCGGCGGGCACATCATCGATAAAATCGCCCACGGTTCCGGGAGGATTGCTGGCTGGCTCATACCGTACGGTATAAGCAAGACCCACGACAGCTTGCCTGTAGTTATCAAGTGGCATGACATCAAAACACTGTCCGCTCAGTCCGAGTTTATCCAGCGCGTCAGAAACGCCTGCGGTATTAAGTCCTTTGAACAGCTCGAGGAGCTGCTTTTCTGTTTCGCTCATGCCTTTTCACCCTGGTTAATCGCTTCAAACTGACTGTCATGCATGACTTCCGCTACTGAACGGCCTGCGCGAACGGCGGCTACCATGCCGTTCTGACGATGCGCGATTTTTTCAGCCTGCTTAATGACTTCTTCAATGAATTCAGCGGGAATAAAGACCGTTCCGCAGCGGTCAGCGATCACATAGTCATTTTCTTTTACCGTAACACCCGCCATGGTGACCGGATTGCCGGAATCAAGCTGTATGACGCGATTACGGGCGCTGATCATAGTGATGCCGCGGCCATAAACCGGATAGCCAATTTCCTCACTGCCTTCAATGTCCCGGCTCATGCCGTCCAGTACTGAACCACGTACGTTTTTACCCTTTGCCGCATTTGCAATGATGTCTCCCCAGCAGGAAATCCCCTCTTTACCGCCGGCAATGACCAGCACACGATCGTCAGTGGTAATTGCATCGATGACTGGCGTGATGAGGTGAACGGTAGGTCTTGCATCGGTTTTGGGGCCAAGCTGAATCGTGCTGGCGCGTCCAGCGATTTTTGGACAGTTCCATAGCGGGCGCAGGCCATAGGTCGCCCCCGGAAGCTCCAGAAAATCGAGAGCATCGGAAACCGTATTGGTATCAAGGCTGGCAAGCCTGTCGAGCAGAGAATGAGATGACATGGCGTTATCCATGGTGGTGGTTGATTTAACCACACTATTGAACAACTATCCTGATAGGTAAAATACTTAAAGAAAATGGTTTTAATATTAAAAACATATCGAGGGAATATGATTAATTTTCGCATATTAAGACACATGTGGCTGTTTCTGGCCGTGGCAGAAGAGAAGCATTTTGGCCGCGCGGCTAAACGGCTCGGCATGACACAGCCACCACTGACGCAGCAAATTCAGGTGCTTGAAAGCTCGCTAAAAATCCAGCTGTTTGACCGGTCCCGGAAAGGAGTGCAGTTAACGCCCGCCGGCCAGGCAATCCTGCCTGCAGTGAAAAAGTTCGCCGGGCAGGTTGAGCGACTCGATCTGGCTATTCGCGAAGCGATTGCCGGTCAGACCGGCATTATTACCGTGGGGGCTATCAGTACGGCCATGCTTGACGTGCTGCCGGCCTACCTGGAAAAAATGAAGAAAGCGGTGCCAGAACTGACCATTTCGGTTAAAGAGATAGACAGCGCTGAGGCTATACCCTTACTGCAAAGCGGGGACATTGACCTGGCCTTTGCGCGTCTTACCGGCGCACTTGGTAATGATATCGCGTCCCTGCCGTTGGCCAGCGATAATCTGGTTGTTGCCCTTCCCCATGACCACTTTCTTGCCGGAAAAAACAGCGTTGCGCTTGACGCATTAAGCAATGAAAAGTGGGTTATGTTTGCCCGACATGTTAGCCCGGTTTTTTACGACAGCATCACAGCTGCTTGTCATAACCGGGGGTTTTCGCCCCGGATAATTCATGAAGTTCGATCTGTTGCATCTCAGATAGCATTCGTGAGCTGCGGCCAGGGCATCGCGCTCGTTCCCTCGAAGCTGGAACGTCTGTCCCCCGCAAACATAGTGACTTTACCTCTCGACAAAAATATCAAAGTCATCACAACCGCTGTTGCCTGGTCCAGCGCAAGAAACAATCCTGCTGTAGATATGTTTATAGAGGTTATCAAGCAACCTTAAAGTATCAGGTAAGCCGTTGACCATCACAGGATCTTTTGTCAAGCCGGCTGCCAGTTTTCTTAACGTTCATTATCGGGCCCCGTTGTTGCAAGACTTAAGCACCGCAATGGACAAAAAGTTTTCCACAACACGGCTTTTATTCTGGTTATTCCAGGCTGCGGCTAAACCAATGACTGGCACCGGTGGCCTGAGCTGTTTGAAACAGACACCGGCAAGCCTGAACTGCATCATCGACTGAGGTACGAGGGCAACGCCCAGAGCCGCTGCCACAACTGTCAGTATTGAAACGATATGCGGAGCCTTCTGACCTTCGATTGGGTCGAAGCCTGAACTGTGACAGGCCTGTAACGATACCTCTCTAAGACTGGTACCAGTGTTCCGTGGGGTAAGAATAAAGGGTTCAGATCTCAACAAGTTCAGGTCAAGCTTACCTCTTTTGCCAGCAAGTGGATGATTATCCGACAGCGCCAGCACCAGTTTCTCCTCCAGCAAATGAGAAAGCGTAATGTTTTGCGGAATCTGTGTTGCTGGACGTAACAAAGCCACATCTAGTCTTTTAGCTTCAAGTTCGGCGATCAAATCTGAAGAGTTGGCTTCCGTCACGGTAAGGTTTACATCCGGAAAGCGATGCTTAAACGTGTTTATCGTGGCGGAGACAACAGGATTTACTCCCGCAGTCCCGGTAAATCCCAGATGAAGCCTGCCGGTTTCACCCAAGCCTGCACGCCGTGCGGATTTTATGGCCTCCTCTGCCAGTTTTTCCATGGGCTTTACGGCAGTATAAAATGCCTTACCTGCTTCGGACAGTTCAGCGCCCTGCCTGCCGCGTACAAAGAGGGAAACCTTCAGTTCTTTTTCAAGATCTCTGATTTGCATACTTAATGGTGGTTGACCAATACCTAACCGGGCAGCTGCGCGCGTAAAGTTTCTTTCTTCAGCCACCATAAGAAAATAGCGTATATGCCTGAGCTCCATACTATTTATATATCACAAGAATGACATTCATATATTGGACAGATATTAGCTGTTGCCGTAAGTTTTAGCGAATTTTTAAAAATGGAAACTTACATGGGTAAAAGTATCGTAACTTCTGAACGTTCTATTACTGTAAATCGACCAGGACGCAGAGAAGATATGCAATCAGTAGCCATAAAGCGTGGCACAAAAGAATATCTTCGTGCTGGCATCTCCCTCTTCTTGCTGGGGTTTGCGAGTTTTTCGCTAATCTACTGCGTTCAACCTTTATTGCCGGCATTTTCAGGTGCATTTTCCATATCTCCGGCCCAAAGCTCTCTGGCACTGTCTTTTACCACAGGTCTCTTGGCTGTCTCCATATTACTTTCAGGCGCGTTCTCTCAGGCACTGGGCCGGAAAGGGCTGATGTTTACTTCAATGATGCTGGCCTCAGTGTGTAACATCGTAGCTGCGATTGTGCCGGAATGGCATCAGTTATTAATTGCGCGTGCAATTGAGGGGGTTGTGCTTGGCGGGGTCCCCGCTGTTGCTATGGCTTGGCTGGCTGAAGAAATTGAACCGACGCATCTTGGTAAAACCATGGGCTTATACGTCGGAGGTACAGCCTTCGGCGCCATGATGGGGCGTGTTGGTATGGGGTTGCTGACTGAGCTGACATCATGGCGCGGTGCGATGGAAATCCAGGGATTACTTTGCTTAGTCTCTGCGGTTGGGTTCTACGTGTTGCTACCCTTTTCAAAAAACTTTGTGAAAAATCCTGGTTTTAATGTCCGTTTTCATCTTAAAGCCTGGGGGCAACATTTAAGTAATCCGGGCCTGATTAGACTCTACGTTATCGGATTTTTTCTTACCAGCATATTTGTCACGTTGTTTAATTATGCGACCTTTCGCTTGTCAGAGGTTCCCTTTAACTTCAATCAAACTCAAATAAGCTCAGTTTTTTGTGCATTTGCTTTTGGCATCGTTTCATCCTCTGTTGCAGGTACTCTTGCAGATAAACTGGGCAAGAAGCCATTATTGATTGCTGGTTTTTTTCTGATGTTAGCAGGCTCCCTCTGCACACTTTCGTCTTCATTAGCGGGGATTGTTGCAGGCATAATTATGGTTACAACGGGTTTCTTTATTTCGCACTCGGTTGCGAGTGGTGCAGTGGGGCCACTTTCCGGAACTTTAAAAGGGCATGCATCGTCGCTGTATCTTCTTTTTTATTATATGGGATCGAGTGTGACAGGTTCGGCGGGCGGATGGTTCTGGCAACACGGCGGGTGGTCCGCGATTGTATATTTGACGGCGGTATTTTCAACGGCAGGAATGATTATATCCGCAAGTGTCACAAAAAAATAATAATACTTTATTTATATGTTATGCTCAAAAAATTAATCATATTCTGGGTAGTGACATCGCCTGTACAGGAAAGAATATGACAAATGGGTGCTTCTGAAAAGCATACTCCCCGGGTGTTTAATCAGCCTGAGGGTGATAGGGAATCTGCTTTGACCTTCTGGTGCCACTCGCTGAGTGGTAGCCAGTTCTCAAGGGAGGTGACAGATAGGACCCTCCCTTTATTTATAGGTTTATTTCATGGTGCAGCACTCACCTCTGCAGGAAAGGCCTTTTTTACATGAGGCTGATCAAACCAATGCAAGTGCTCACCACGCCTAATAAGCAGATCAGGAGGTTGCCAGCGGCATGATAGATAAGTTGAGGTTGTGATTGAAGAGCGCAGCTGCATTCTTGCCAATGGTGATTCCTCACTTAAGGGTATTTCGACGTGCCTCTCTTAAAATATGGATACATCATCCAAAGATTAACCCTTCAGACCTGCTTGATGAGCTTAAAGGAGGCCATCTTGATGCCGTATATAAAGCCATGTATAACAACATCCAAATAAATTGATTTCTACCGGATGCCAGATGAGAAAATAAAAGTGATTGTACCCTCCGCGCATTCTTTAGCGCAACGCACCTCTGTTGAGTTAAAGTCATTAGGTGAAGAAGCATTTGTACTTTTGCCGGTAGCAGCAGGCCTCACATTGTGTTATGACATCCTATATTCCTGCCGCAGCGTAGGTTTTGAACACATACAGGGCTATGTAGCTTCGCAAATTTCTTTTGTGGTGAATTTGGTGGCCGCGGAAATGGATATCTCATAAATTCCCACGTCCGCACCCTATAACATTTATTAGCTTGATATCACCGCTGAGGAACCGGTTGTTTGCCTTAGCCCCACAACGAAGCAAAACGTGACCTCTAAGGTGATAAAAAACTCTTAATGAACTGTTGAATGAAAAAAATAAAATTTCTCATTTAGATGCAATTCTTTATAAATTAGTGAAGTTTAATAATGAGGTCAATAACCTCGGCTGCAAGCTTTGATTTTGTTGCCCGGGGGAAAGGATATTCATTGAATTGATCATCAATAGCTAGAAGCTCATTTTCGTCGTTATTAAAGCCAATGCTTTCGTCTGAAACGTCATTGGCAAGGATAAGGTTGATTTTTTTTCGTATTATTTTGCTTTTTGCGTTTTCTTTAATATCATGCGTCTCGGCTGCAAACCCAACTGTGAAATTGGTTTTTTTTGATTCAGATATTGTTTTGATAATGTCTGGGTTTTTTGATAAATGTAATACTATATTATTATCGTTATCATATTTTTTCTTGATTTTAAAAGTGCTTGGCGATAACACTTTAAAATCAGCTACTGCCGCTGCACTTATAAAAATATCGCATGGCATATTGGCTTGGCAGGCTGCAAGCATGTCATCGGCACTTAATACGTCAATTCTTATAACTCCCTCAGGTGTTGGCAGTGAAACCGGTCCGGAAATCAATAAAACCCTACCCCCTGCTTTTTGCGCTGCCTCTGCCAGCGCATACCCCATTTTCCCCGAGCTATCATTAGTGATATACCTGACCGGATCGATTCTTTCCACAGTAGGTCCTGCAGTAATCACAATTTTTAAACCATTTAGTGAGTTCATTATTTTCCTCTTTAAGAACAACTGCCCAAGATCAGGTTTTAAACTGTTTATCAGTCTTTTTTACCATGATATAACATTGGAATTATAAACTTTCTTTTCTCGAATCATCGGGTGTGTGAATACAAGAAAAACTTATGCAGCACGAGTAGCCTTGCATTGCAGAGCCTCAGAGAAATTCACTCTACAGTATCAACAAGTTAGTCTAAAAATTAGTAATGGCTTTAGGATACCATAATCTGTTCTGTCATACACATTCAATTGTTGGAGAATGATAACTGTCTGTCCATCCGAACCATGACCATTTTGAGCTTAGATTAGACTTACTTCATATAGAAAATAATTATGAACCCTTATCTTTTACTTTTATTATAAACAACGATCAATTATTAATTGAGTATAATTTTGAATCAGGGTAAAAGGCGATCTATGAATTTTATCCGGATAGATAAATATTTAACGGCTCAACGTGAGATGTTTAATTAGTGCTGATGCTCCGGTATTTAATGCATTACCATTTTTCCAGGCAATCCATAGCTGCCGAAAAGACCAATTGTCTTGCAATTTAATGATGCGCAACGCCTTCTCCTTAGCGATTTTTATCACCGCAGAGCGTGGCAGAACAGAAATTCCTAAGCCTGCTTCAATAAGGCTTAATGCGGCATCGAATGAAGCCGCATGGAAAGGGATATTCAAGCTTTTACCTTGAGAAATCGCAGCATCTTTAATTATATTAAGAATTGCACTTCCATTATTCAGTCCGACAAAACAGTGATCAACAATCTGAGAGAACTGACATTCATTACCTAAATCAGGCATGAACGACGGTGGCGCCACAATAACTAACTGATCGATATGGTAGGTTTTTTTTTCCAGTCCGCGTGCATCAATATTGCCAGAAAAAATACCCACATCAATTTCGCCATGATTAAGGGCTTTAATAATCTCCACGCTTAACCGCTCCTCCAGAAGTATGTTCACATCTGGATGAAGACTCTGGAACGCAAAAAGATCTTTAGGCAGAAATTGGATTATTGAAGATGTGTTTGCCCAGATGCGGATATTTTCTTTAATACCAATAACATAGGTGTTAATTTGCTGAGTCAGAACATCTACGCTGGCAACTACGGATTTTGCTTGTATCAAAATCGATTCGCCGGCAGCTGTAAGCTGCAATCCCTGTGGACGCCGCTCGAACAGACGCTGACCAATCAGCTTTTCCAGCTCATTAATTCGTTTACTCACGGCAGAAAGCGTCATAAAGACATGTTCAGATGTCTGAGTGAGGCTACGCGTATATGCGGCCAGTACAAAAATTCTCAGTGTGATAAGATCCAGGCTACTGACATTGACCAAGCTTGACGCTCCTGACAAAAATTCATGAAATAAGGATAAAACGATAAATAATGCAACCATTATGATTTGAATATTGCAAAAGCTGACCCTGCATAAATAGCGCTCAGCTTGCCCGCTGTTATCTGTATCCAATCAAATGTAACCACGACGTGGCGGCAAAATCCCGTTCAGATAGTAATTGCCAATGGCTGCATACTTCCAGCGAACCGGATCATGCAAAGTATGCGTACGGGCATTCCGCCAGTGACGATCAAGATTATATTGGGCAAGTGCTGCCTGTGCACCTGCATGTTCTATAAGCTTGGTACTGGCATTCAAACACAATTCTGTTGAAAGCGTTTTCACTTCCGCAACGGCAATTGACGCTTCGGCCAGAGCCTGAGGTGCAGGGTGCTGTTTGATGTCATTAACCTTTTCTGCCGCATTCATGATCATTGTCTCTACTGCATGTAACTCCGTCATAAGCGCACCATAATCTGCCAGCAATAACGTGTCTTTGGCGGCGCTGTCGACATCACTGTCGATCCAGGGACGTGAACGCGTGAGCACAAAGTGACGACAATCTTTCAAGGCAGCACGCGCAATACCTATCTGGATAGCGGCATGGTAGATCTGAGAATAGGGCCCTAGTCTCGTGGGCGAATCGAAGAGCGACTGAAAAGGAAGGATATTTGTGCTGACCACCGGCACATTGTCCAGCGTCGCGCTTCCGCTGGCAGTGGTGCGTTGCCCCATGGCGGTCCAGTCGTCATGCAGTGTTAATCCGGGGCTATCTTTAGGCACATAAGCCATATGCTGAAAGCCCTCCTCATCTTTGACGAAGATGGCCAGCCAATCACACAGTAAAGCTCCGGTACAATACGCCTTAGCGCCATTGATGCGATATCCCGCAGCCGTATGCGTTAACAGCGTATTTCGGTGTGCGGCAGAGGCGGTTTTACCCTGAGTTTCAGCCACCGCATTACCAAACCGCTCTCCTCTTAGCACTTTAGCGAAAAACGTCTGCTGCTGCTGCTGATTACCTAATAGCCTAAAACATTCAACTGAATAGAAATGCGTCTGCGGAATTTGTGCGATAGAGGGGTCTGCTTCACTGAGCGTCATTACAATCTCTACCAGCGTGCGTGTGCTGACATCTGCACCACCAAATGCTTTAGGTACCGTGATGCCCAGGATTCCACTCTGAGAAAGGATGTTAAGTTCACTGGCCGGCAGCGTGCGTGTCACATCGCGTTCAGATGATGAGGCGGCAATCTGCCCGACCACCTCTTGGATCACTGCCAACGCATCCTGCTCAGAACGAATAACATAGGCAGGTAGCATCTGAGATGGCATCTTATTACGTGAAAGGTCAATCATCTCTGGCTCCAGTTAGATAAAAGAGTGGCGCTGCGGGTATTCATTATTCAGCCAATAATTGCCAACGATTTTGTATTTCCAGCGAATAGGATCGTGCAGCGTATGGGTACGTGCATTACGCCAGTGCCTGTCAAAGCCCAGATGGCCTAAAGCAGAGCTAGTGCCAGCCAGTTCAAACAATTTTTGTGACGCATCCAATGCGATTTGCGTGGTCAAAATTCGTGCTTCGGCCACAGCAACGGATATGTCGGCCGCCATTTTTGACGTGACGCGTTGGGTGGTGAGCGCATCCAGCTTTTCTGCTGCCCGGCTTAATAAAGCACGTGCAGCTTTATATCTGACAGAAAGCAGTCCGATAGCAGAAACGATGTAGGGATCTTCACCCGCAGTTTCTTTGCCACTGTCTATCCATGGACGGGAGCGTGATTTAATGAAAGATTGCGTATCTTTGAGGGCAGCTTCTGCAATGCCTGCATCAATAGCAGCATGTAAAATCTGGACAAAGGCGCCCTGCAATGACAGCTGATCATCATAGAGCGTATGTGCTGGAAGGATTTGCGACGCCTCAAGGACAACCTGATCAAAGGAGACACTACCACTCCCGGTAATGCGTTGGCCAAAACCAGTCCAGTCATTGTGCAACGTAACTCCTTCACTATGGGTTTGCACAAATACCCGGGCCAGATGCCCCTCTTCGTCCAGAGCCAAAACCTGTAGCCAGTCCGAAAATTGCGCACCGGTACAATAGTATTTTGTGCCATTCAGCAGATAAGAATCCCCCTTCGCCTGGAGGGTCGTTTTTATATCCCGCGCATGTCGGGTATCACGCTCAGAGGTCGCACTGCCAAAACGCTCACCCGCCATTACACGCTCGAAATAGCGTCGTTTTTGCGGCTCTGCCCCCAACGTCTTGAGCGTATTAATCGCACCAAAATGGGTGACAGGAATCTGACCAATAGAGGGATCGGCAATAGAAATCAGACGAACAATATCGACCAGCGTCGAAACCGCGATATCCGCACCGCCGTATTCAGCTGGCAATGTACAGCCCAATAAGCCAGATTTAGCAAACAGGGACATTTCTACGTCAGGTGGAATGCGTTGCTCATCACGTTGGCTAGCTTCCAGGGCGTACTGTTCCGACAGCGCAGTTGCCACGGCCACGGCATGTTTATCATCTCTGATTACATTGCGGTTAGCCGTTTGGGAATGAGATTGACGATGGGGTAACATGTTTATGCCATCCTTATGCTTGTTTTCTGTAAATATTCAGCGCAGAAAAGGACTGTCTGACAGGCATAATCTCTATGGCATTAACGTTAATATGCTCGGGAAGCGTGGCGATCCAGTAGACCGTTTCTGCAATGTCCTCAGCACTCAGTGCCTTAACATTTTCATAGCGTTTTTTAGCTTCTTGCTCATCACCTTTTAAACGTATGGTGGTAAATTCAGTGCCGCCAATTAAACCGGGTTCAACATTGGTCACTCGGACATCGGTGCCAATTAAGTCAGCACGCAAATTCTGGCTGAACTGTTTAACAAAAGCTTTTGAGGCACCATAGACATTGCCGCCTGGGTAAGGATATTTTCCGGCTACTGAACCAATGTTGATGATATGTCCACGGTTACGTTCGACCATACCCGGCAAAAACGTGTGCGTGAGCAGACTCAACCCGGTGATATTGGTATCAATCATACTGACCCAGTCTTCAGCGTTGGCCTGCTGCGCTTTTTCAATGCCTAATGCCAGACCAGCATTGTTGACCAATACACTGATCGATGAGAATGCTTCAGGAATCGCATTGAGAATATCAGGATAAGATGATCGATCAGCAACATCATGCTGAATGGGGTAGAAACGCTCACCTAATTCAGCGCGAATTTCATCTAAACGCGCCTGGCGGCGACCTGTGCCAATAACATTATGTCCTGCGGCGATGAAACGTCGTGCTATTGCCAATCCAATTCCTGCCGTCACACCTGTCACTAATATAGTCATCATATCCTCCTGTTTGTTTCCCGCATTTTGGTGGAACCCAAACTTCAATCCACTGGAGAGATAATCAAGCCGCCTTTCCCTTTCAGAAAGTGCTGAGCGAAAAAAGAAAACTTTCTGAAAAAAATGCTTTTTTATTATCTTTTATATAAAACGAAGAGGAAAAGTTATTAAAAACGCCATCTTACTGCATTTTTCGCATTAGCTTATGCTGAATACATCATATGCATTAGTAAATGCTTAAAAATACTTTAGCCACATCGTACAACCCCAATAACGTGTCGGGAGTTCATTACATCGCAGGAATTACAAAATGACTTTTTTGACTAAAAAAAAACAAGCTTTAGCTCTTTTGGTTATGAGTTTCGGCGCTATGGCCGGTTTAGCTCATGCTGCTACACCAGAAAATGCATTAGTCGTTGCAAAAAATCTTGAGGACGTTATCACTCTTGATCCTGCCGAAGCCTATGAAAACACCACAGGTGAAATCATTAATAACAGCTATTCTCGTTTAGTTCATCGCGACAAAACGGATGCCACTAAAATCGTTGGTGATGTGGCACAAAGCTGGGCGGTTTCCGATGATGGTAAAACTTACACCTTTACACTTAATCCGAATGAGGAATTCCCCTCAGGACGTAAAATTAGTGCTGACGATGTGGTTTACTCTTTACAGCGTGTCATTCTGTTAAACAAAACACCCGCTTTCCTGCTGCGTAATTTCGGGTGGAATAAAGATAATATCCAGAAGAATGTCGAAGCGGTTGACGGAAAAGTGGTATTACACATCCAGGATGCGATAGCTCAACAACTGGTGCTGCAGATTCTGGCTACATCCGTCACGTCCATCGTTGATGAAAAACTGTTAGAACAACATACCAAAGATAATGATTTTGGTAACGGTTGGCTGCGCACGGCCTGGGCCGGCAGTGGTCCTTTCAGTATTCAAACCTGGCAACCCAAACAGGCTATCGTACTGGAAAAAAATAATCATTATTATGGCGATAAAGCTAAAATTGAGCGTGTTATTTTCCGCCATGTACCTGACAGCAGTACCCAGGCTCTCTTATTAAAGAAAGGGGATGTTGATTTAGCCTACAATCTCCAGCCCGATCAGTTAAGTGATTTAACGAAAGATAAGAACTTTACTACCGTTGACACACTTAAACTGACCCAAATTTATATGCCTCTGAATCAGAAAGTGGATGCATTAAAAAATGAGAAAGTCCGTGAGGCATTGAAGTGGCTCATTGACTATCAGGGAATTGAAAAAAATCTGCTGAAAGGCCAATGGGTCGTCCATCAGTCCTTTTATGGTATTGGGCAACGTGGCGTCATCACAGAGAACCCGTATCATTTAGACGTCAGCAAAGCGAAAGCCCTGCTTGATGAAGCGGGCTATAAAAATGGCTTTGCACTCAAAATGGACGTGGAAAATGCCTCGCCTTATCCGGATATAGCGCAGTCGATTCAGTCCACGTTTGCCCAGGCAGGCATTAAATTGCAGCTAGTCACCTCTGATCGCCGTCAGGTCGTCACTGAATACCGTGAACGTAAACATCAGACTATTCTGTGGCATGCGTCAGTGGATTATAACGACCCTAATGCCTCTGCGGCAGATTACGCCTATAACATCGACAACAGTGAGGCCTCGACCAATCGTAACCGCGCCTGGCGCAGCAGTTGGATTAACCCCGATATTAACAAGTTGACTGACACTGCCCTGCACGAAAAGGACGAAACAAAACGTATTGCGGATTATCAACAACTGCAGCGTGAAATGTGGAAAGAGTCACCGTATATCTTCCTCTTCCAGCAAAAAGAGCGGTTAGCGACTAATACCCATGTACATAACCTGATCACTGGCCCTAATTACGATGCCACGATTTACAACTACGTGGTTAAACGCTAAGTGAGACGAGTAAGCTGATGCCTGTAATTAAACGACTTGGCAACAATGTGGCAATCTTCCTGAGCACAGTAGTCGGACTGCTGTGCTTCACCTTCCTGATCGGAAAACTATTACCCATCGACCCGGTATTAGCGATTGTGGGTGAGCATGCCAGCGCCGATGTTTACGCTCAGGAGAAAGCAAAACTGGGGTTAAATGATCCCATTCCGACACAATTTTTCCACTACCTGGAAAAAGTGGTGCATGGCGATCTGGGCACGTCCATCACTACCGGTAAACCGGTCTTGCACGACGTTCTGCTCGCGGTTCCTGCTACGGTTGAGCTCGGCACAACGGCCATGCTGATTGGCCTTGTGTTAGGTATACCTTCCGGCATTCTGGCCGCAGTCTACCGTAATAAAATCCCGGACCGGTTGATCCGGGTATTAAGCATTTTCTCGCACGCGGTGCCAGGATTCTGGCTGGGTCTCATCTTCCTGCTCATTTTTTACGTAGAGCTGGGATGGGCACCCGGTCCGGGTCGCATAGATATTGCCTATCAATACAGCATTCCTTTGAAAACAGGTTTTCTGCTCTATGACACCCTGAGTGAAGGCGATATCTCCGCCTTTAAAGATGCTGTTGCGCACCTCATTTTGCCTTCACTGGTATTGGGGCTGGCAAGTGCTGCCTATCTTTGCCGTCTGACGCGGGGTTACATGATTGAGGCCCTCACCTCGGAATATGTCACTACCGCTCGCATGAAGGGTATGCCAGAGCACGTGGTTATTCTGCGTCATTGTCTGCCCAATATTGCCGTGCCTTTAGTGACGTCGACTGCACTGTGCTACGTACACCTGATCGAAGGAGCCGTCTTAACGGAAACCATTTTTACCTGGCCAGGCCTGGGCCTCTATATCACACAATCCATTTTCAGCGCCGACCTCCCTGCCGTCATGGGAGCGGTGACCTTTATTGGCATCTTTTATTTAGTCGTGAACAAACTGGTAGATGCGCTCTATCCACTCCTCGACGCCAGGATAGCTAAAAAATGACCTATGAATCTGACATTGATCGTACTGAGCCTGTGGCCATAAGCGATCCCGCTCTGCCAAGGCTGATTAGCGTTCGCCAGCAAGTGAAAAACGCGTACAAGATTTTGACGAGCAATAGCCTGTTACTCTCCGGTACGTTGATTTTACTGGTGACCGTTTTAGCCGTGGCCTGTGCAGGCTGGATCAGTCATGCCAATCCGATACTGCAATCCTTGAGCCACCGCGTTGAACCGCCTTCCGCTGAACACTGGTTCGGAACAGACCAGCTCGGACGCGACATGCTTAGCCGGGTGTTATACGGCGGACGCGCCACGCTGATCATCGTTTTGTTTTCCGCACTGGCGATTGCGCCGGTGGGATTATTGGTTGGGATACTGGCGGGTTATTACGGCGGCGTGATTGATACCCTGTTTATGCGCATTACGGACATTTTTTTTGCGTTCCCACGACTGGTGTTAGCGTTGGCACTGTCCGCGGTGTTAGGAGCAGGCCTGTTTAATGCCGTGTTTGCGATCGTCATTAGTGCCTGGCCGCCCTATGCTCGCCAGGCGCGTGCCGAGGTGTTAACCATCATGGAAATGGACTTCATCAAAGCCGCACGTCTCTCTGGCGCTTCTGACATGCGTATTATTGTGCATTACATTCTGCCACTCTGCGCCTCTTCTGCTTTTATTCGCCTGGCACTCGATCTGTCGGGAATCATTATTATTGCTGCCGGTCTGGGGTTTCTTGGATTGGGGATTCAACCGCCCACACCTGAATGGGGCGCGATGATTTCGGAAGGCCGTCAATACATTTCTACCGCGTGGTGGATATCGCTGTTTCCCGGTCTTTCGATCCTGTTGATGAGCGCTGCATTCACCCTTTTAGGCGATGGCCTGCGCGATACCTTCGACCCGAAAAAGGAGCTGTCACAACATGACCAGCCCACTGCTTGAACTGGAAAAACTGTCGATTGCTTATCAGAATCGACGCGTAGTCAATGAGGTCAGTCTGACACTTAACTACCAGCAAAAGATCGCTATTGTAGGGGAATCAGGATCGGGGAAAACGCAGCTCGCTCGTGCGATTGCAGGTATTTTGCCTGATCAGGCACAGGTCACCTCACAGAAGTTCCTGTTTGCCGATCAGAATGTGACGGCCTTAAGCCGCCGTGCGCGTCAGGCGATGCGCGGAAGACAGATTGCGATGATTATGCAGGATCCGCACTATTCACTGAATCCGGTCATGCAGATAGGCGAACAGATCGCGGAGGTTTATCGTTATCATTTTGGTACTCCACGTCAACTCGCCAGGCAGAAAGCCCTGGAATCACTGGAAAAACTGCATATTAAAGACCCGGAGAAAATTTTTAAATCCTGGCCGCATCATATCTCCGGGGGGATGGGGCAACGTGTAATGATTGCGATGATGATGGCTGCATCACCCAAGCTGTTAATTGCCGATGAGCCCACTTCATCCTTGGATGGCTCAACCGCTTTGCGCGTGATTGAGGAGCTCGACCAGCAATTTAAACAGCATGATATGGGCATGATTTTTATTACTCACGATCTCGATCTTGCTACCCAGTTCTGTGACCAAATCATTGTGATGTACCGCGGCAACATCGTGGAAACGCTGGCGGCAAAACGCATAGATGAAGCTCAGCACCCTTACACGCAAGGACTCCTGAAATGCATTCCCCGAGCAGGCCAGATGCCGGATCGATTGCCGACCTTAAGAGAAGGAACCTTTGCATGACGAGTCATAACGTGCTGTCGATTGAAAATGTCTCATTGCGCTATGGCGACAAAACAATTTTGCAGGATATTAATTTTGCCCTTCCTCAGGGAAAAAGCCTGGGCATCAGTGGTGAATCGGGTTCTGGTAAATCAACACTGCTGAAAATTGTCATGGGGCTGCTCACACCTGACAGTGGCACCATCGAGATTGAGGGTACGGCGCGTAAGCCAGGGCAAAAACTCAGTGCGTTTTCACAGCGTGTTCAGATGGTGTTTCAGGATCCCTTTGGCGCACTGCATCCACGGCACACTATTCGAAAAATTCTGGCTGAACCTTTGGTGATCAATGACATCAAGCATGATGACGCAGATATCATCTCGACCCTGCAGGAAGTCGGTCTGAATCACAGTTTTTTGCACCGTTATCCGCATCAGCTTTCTGGGGGCCAGAGACAACGTGTCTCAATTGCTCGCGCGTTAATTTTAAAACCCAAACTGGTTGTTCTTGATGAGCCGACTTCCGCGTTAGATGTTTCAGTACAAGCTGAAATACTCAATCTGCTGAAAGATATTAAACAAAGCCATCATATTAGCTATCTGCTGGTGAGCCATAATCCAGCCGTAATCGAGTTTTTGTGTGATGAAGAAATGCACTTGAACAAAGGCCACTTTAGCCGCGTGAATTAGATAAAATCCCCGGAGGAAACTCCGGGGATTTTATCTATTGTTTAATCGCTTCATCGTACAGCGTTGAGTCGCTAGGACCGGTAATCAGATTTTTGACTTTCGTATTAATTGCCAGGCGCTCTTTCTGTTGGAATAAATGTATGAACGGGGCAACCTTCCACATCTCGCGTTGTAACTGCTGATATTCCGCAATACGTTTGGCTTTATCGCGTTCATGTAAGGCCTTATCCGTAAGCTGGTTGATATTGTTATTAATCCAGTTGCTACGCCAGGCACGATTACGATTCGTGGAGTTGGCGCTGTTATCAACGTTATAGGCAAAATCTGATGCGGATACGTTAGGATCGTTATAGGAGCCCGATGCATGCCACAAAATAGTCTGATGTTTACGTTCACGGTATTCGGTAACGATCTGACGGCGGTCTGAAGTGACCAGCTTAAGCCGTATTCCCGCTTGTGCAAACGTGGACTGAATCGATTGCGCGATATCTGGATAAGGAGCTGCATTCTCAACGTCCATACGCAAATCAAAGCCATTTTTATACCCGGCTTCGTCCAGCAATTTTCTCGCCCGAGCAACATCCAGATGGAAAGGATTTTCAGTCAGGGCGCCCGGTTGGCCAATACTGATGAAAGACTGATGCTCGACCCATTGCCCCTGAAGTAGATTTTTCTCAATGCCCTGATAATCAATGAGCCATTTTAATGCCTCGCGCACTTTTACATTTTGCAAAGGTACATCTGTCTGGTTCAAAGGCATATAAATTTGGGTGAACCGCAACGTGTCAACGGTAGTGAAATGCTTATTTTGCAGCAATTTTGTTAACTGGTCGGGCTGCAGATTATTCGCCACGTCAACATCACCTTTTTCCAGCAGCAGCGCCTGCGTGCTGCTGTCGGCGACGTGTCGGAATATAATGCGCGCCAGATGGGCTTTATCACCAAAATAGGTGGGATTGCGTTCAAGCACAATAGCTTGTTTAGGTTGCCAGGTTTGAATACTAAAGGGGCCACTGCCCGCCCATGCGGTGCGCAACCAGCCATTGCCATAGTCATTGTTCTTGGTATGTTCCTCCAGCAATTTTGCATCCAAAACCGATCCCGGTGCCGAAGCAAGAATTTGTAATACCAGATCGGAAGCAATACTGTCTGCGATATGCACGACCACATTATTCCCGTCAGAATAGACGTTCTGCAGGATGTTTTTACTGTCCCAACCAAAGGTTTTCAACAGGAAGGAAGGTGTTTTATTGAGTAAAATCACGCGGCGCAGCGAATATACGGCATCATCTGCAGTAATGGCGCGGCCAGAAGGAAAATGCTCATTAGGCCGAATAGTGAACGTAAAGGTTTTCCCATCATCGGAGACTTTCCAGGTGGACGCAACGTCACCTTCAATGGTGGCAGGATTTTTCGGATCGCGTCGTACCAGACGTGAATAAGCATTATTAAGAATTTCGCTGGTGCTATTTTCATAGGCCTCAGCAGGGTCAAGGGTGATGACGTCTTCTATATTTTTCGCTACCACTAATGTATCCGGAGGTGTGGCACTCTGCACCCATGACGAGAAGAGTGAAGCCGTGATTCCCGCTAAAAGTAATGCCAGCGGTTTTCGTTTTAATATTTTATTAGTCATGATCCTTCCTGTGAGTTTTATAATGCATAGCCCGCACAGGCTAAAAACGGCGCGCAACAGAGATAAACGACTTTTTTGCATAAGCATTATCATTAGCTGATTTACAGAAAAGCTTTGTCAGAAAATGAATATGCGAACGGAGAATACTGCTAAAATCAGGGGGGCGATGCTTTTTTTGACGGTAATTTCCCTTTTTATCCTGCTCATTATAACCCGAACGTCCTTATTTCCTTCACAGAAACCCGCATTGACATTGCATCAACTGGAAGCCATTTCATTCACCTTCAGAAAGGGATAATTTATTTTTGACAAACTCAATGTTGCTAATAATGACTCACCCTTTCTGAATTATTCGCCTTGTTGAATATCAGGGATATTAAGAGCGTTTGATAGCAGACCACAACTATCTGGAGTGTAACATGTGTGCATTATCTCTTTCGGCGCGTTCAAATCCTCCGACCGATAAAGAACTTCTGGATGTATTTCGCCCCGTATTTAAACGCATCGCAGAAAATGCCATACAACGTGAAATAGATGGACGTCGTCCTCTTGAAGAAGTGAAATGGCTTCGTGAATCCGGTTTTACCGCCGTACGCGTGCCTCGTGAATACGGTGGATTGGGTGCCAGCTTACGTCAGCTTCATTTGCTATTAATCGAGCTGGCCGCCGCTGATTCTAACCTGTCTCACGCACTACGCGTACAGTTCCGCTTTATTGAAGGGCATCTAAAACAGCGTGATACCCCTTGGAGCAGTGGCTGGTTGAAGAAAATTGCCTCTGGCGTCGTGATTGCAGCGGGAAGTGCTGAGCGTACCGGTCAGCATGGTAAACCCTCCACGCGTGTCACGGAGTCAGACGGTAAGTTCTATGTGAACGGCGGAAAATATTACTCTACCGGTTCCATTTATGCAGACTACCTCTCCGTTACCGCCACTAACGATCAGGATGAAGTTGTTACCGTGCTGGTGCCTGTTAATGCACCGGGCGTAGAAGTCATCGATGACTGGGTGGGATTTGGTCAAAAGTCCAGCGGCAGCGGTACCGCGATCTTTACGAATACCCTGGTCGATAAAGAAAATATTATGCCCCCCGCTCGCGGTACGGGAGGTCACTATGCGCATGTGCAGTTATCTCACCTCGCGACGACTGCGGGCATTGTGCGTCGTGCAACGGATGAAATCAGTGAATTTGTGGCCACACGCCACCGCACTTATAACCAGGCAAGCGCACAGGTCCCTGCCGACGACCCCCTCGTGCAGTCTGTCATCGGCCGTGCCGATGCCGCCGCATATTCTCTTAAGGCGCTGGTGCTCCAGGTTGCCGGTCAACTTGATGAGCTGGCAGACGCCCGCTATGCGCAACATCGTGGTGACACGTCACTGACGCAGCAGGAGATTGATCAACTGGAAAGAGATGCGGGTCTTGATACCTATCGCGCGCAAACGGTGGTGTTTGATGTTGCCCTACGCGTCACGAATGAGATCTTCGAGGTGGGCGGTGCTTCTGCCATCGATCAACGCCGCCATCTGGATCGCCACTGGCGCAATGTTCGTACGCTTGCCTCACACAATCCTTTGATTTATCGCCATCGCCAGCTGGGCGAGTATCGCCTGAAAGGCACATCACCCTTTGATAAAAAAGATAAGAGCAAAAATCTGGCCAGTGAAGACGCGGGGCTCGGGGTTTAGCGCCCCCTGCTGAGGAAACACAGTGATGAGTACACGTCAGCTCCATCTCAATTTATTTATTTTTGATACCGGTCATCATGAAGCCGCATGGCGGATGCCGGAGTCCGATCCCCATGTCAATGTCAATGTGAAGGCCTATCAGCACCTGGCAAAACTGGCCGAAGAGGCCAAATTTGATTCGCTGTTTTTGGCCGACAGCCCGGCAATGATGGGAGAACCAGGACGACGCCCAACGGCACGTCTTGACCCCACGATCCTTTTGTCTGCTATCGCTGCCAGTACGGACAAGATTGGACTGATTGCCACGGCTTCCACCACCTATAACGCGCCCTATGAACTGGCACGCCGCCTGAGTTCACTGGATCATATCTCTGCCGGCCGCGCAGGGTGGAATATTGTGACCACCTCAATTAAAGAGGCGGCGCGCAGTTTTGGTCTCCCGTTCCACCCGGGGCATGCGGAGCGCTACGATCGTGCAGATGAATTTGTGCAGGTTGTGACGCAACTCTGGCAATCCTGGCAGCCGGATGCAGTCATTGCAGATAAAGCAGCGGGTATCCATGCCATTGCCAGCAAAATCATAGAAGTTAAGCATCACGGCGAACATTTTTCCGTTGAAGGCCCGCTGAATATCTCCCGTAGTCCACAGCTTTACCCGGTGCTGGTGCAGGCGGGTTCCAGCGAAGGAGGGAAAGCTTTTGCCGCGAAGTGGGCGGAAGCGGTCTTTACGGCCCAGACGACGTATGAAGAGGCACAAGTCTTTTACACGGAGCTGAAAACAAGGGCAGCCAACAATGGCCGAAATCCGGATCATCTGATCATTATGCCGGGTGTCGTGCCGGTTATTGCCGACACGCTTGCCGAAGCGCGCGAACTTGAAGCCGAGCTAAACGCGTTAATTATTCCTGAATACGCGTTGAACAAGCTTGCGAGTGTGCTGCAGATCCCGGTGGACGATCTGCATCTGGACCGCCATATTCCTGACAATCTGCCGCCAGAGGCGCTGGTTGAAGGCGCACGCAGCCGCAGAACGCTGGTTGTCGAACTGGCCCGACGTGAAAATCTGACCGTACGGCAGCTGATTAAACGTCTGGGAGGCGGCCGGGGTCACTGGACGCTAGTTGGGACGCCGACACAAGCCGCTGATGCCTTACAACACTACTTTGAGCAAGGTGCTGCCGACGGTTTCAATATCATGCCGGCACTGTTGCCATCCGGTCTGACGACCTTTGTGAAGCAGGTGGTACCCATTCTGCAGGAACGCCGTTTATTCCGCCGTGAATACAGTGGCAACACATTACGTGAACATTATGGGCTGCCCCTTCCGGCAGAACATCGTTAACTCATCTCTCTGAGGTCTGTATGTCAAATAATCTCCGCCTCGGCGTTGAACTGCCGGGAGAGGACCTGCTTCGTGCCATTGTGGAAGGCAACCACCTCGTTACGCGTTATTTAAAGCAGATCAACCCTGCCTATCTGTTTATCGGTGGTGAGCGTAGTACCACGCTGAAGGGCGTATCGCCTAACCCGGGCATTGTTGCTGGCTGGCTCTCACGCAAGTTAACGCAGACAGGGTTCGTCATGGCCGCGTCATTTCAACGCGATCATCCTTTTAATATTGCGCGCCGCGTTGCGTCCTTTGACCACATTAGCCAAGGGCGCACAGGCGTGGCGATTAGCGAACAGGATCCGGCGCAGGCGCTGGGATTCAATGCACAATCATCGTGGACAACTGCCCCGCTGGATGCCCATGCGGTTGCCGATGGCATGTTAGCCATACGCAAACTCTGGCGCACCTGGCCACGTGAAACCTTGTCCGCTGATCCCGCGACCTCTGCGCAGGCGGTGGTGCGTTATGCCCACCATCAAGGGGTTTTCCCGACCTCTGGTCCCCTCAACAGCCCGACCACGCTACAGGGAGAGCCGTTACTATTCTGGCGTGTACCCACGTCGCCCTACCGGGAAGAACAACGACAGTGTGTGGCAGAGGCCGACGCGGTGATCGTGGATTTCTCCGATCTTGAAACCTTCACTCACTGGGCTACCCCACAGCTTGACGCAGCACGTCAGAACGGTGAACCGATTCAGTTACATGTTCGCCTCCCGTTAAACGCGCTGAAGCAGGACAACCTAAATCTTCTGGAGCAGCATCCGGATGTCACTGCCCTGGTCATCTACGCCATCAGCGATGCACTGCCGGATTTGGTTGATCATATGCTGACCATCCCACGTCTCAGAGCCTTGACCCGCTATAGTGCATCGGCAAGTTCACTGCGTGAGGTGCTCGGCATTACGCGACATGCTGAACCTAATCTACAGGACAACGCCCCCGCATTTTCCGCTAAAAACCCGGAGCCAGCATGAAAAACAGCACCGCACGTAAACTGATAATTAACGTTAACGTTCTGGACTTCGGTCATTCGGGCTCGGCACGTGCTTATTCTGGACTTCCCGCCGACACGGTGATGTCGGCAGATTATTATGCGGAACTCGGACGTATCGCAGAGCGGGGTACCTTAGACGCTTTCTTTCTGGCGGATCACCCCTCTCTGACTAACGACCCACGCAGCAGCCGTGGAGCAAGAGCACTGGAGCCCACCGCGATTCTTACCACGGTCGCAGAAGCGACAACGCATCTCGGTTTGGTGGGTACGCTCTCTACCACTTATAACGATCCGGTTGAACTGGCAGATCGTTTTCTGACCCTCGATCATATCAGCGGAGGGCGCGCGGCATGGAATGCTGTCACAACCTACAGTGCGGCCACCGGGCCTAACTTTGGTGTAGAGGTGAATCCCGATCGTGAAACGCGCTATCGCCGGGCAGAAGCCTTTGTGGATGTGGTGGCACAACTGTGGCGTGCTGCTTACTACGGGCATGATGTCAATATTAACAATCAAGACTTTCAGGTGCATGGCCGGCTTGCTTTGCCTGGCTCCGCGCAGGGCTACCCGCTGTTCATTCAGGCAGGAGGTTCGGATCAGGGACGGTCACTAGCGGGTAGAACCGCCAATGGGGTATTCGCTGCGGAGATGGTGCTTTCCGCCGCGCAGGAACATTATCAGTACGTGAAAAATGTGGCAGTCGCGCACGGTAGAAAACCAGAAGAGATTGCGATTCTACCCGGTCTGGTCACGGTGATTGGCAGTACCCAGGCTGAAGCCGAAGCGCGCGAACTGGCTCAAAAGTCTAAAGAGCCCGGTGATTATGAAATTCGTCGCCTGAGTGAAAAACTGGGCTTTGATTTATCCCAGGTTGATCCCGATGATCCTTTGCCTCAGGAAGCCATTTCGGACTACCCTGACCCACAACTGTTTAAAGGTTCGATGGGCTTCCGTGAAGCCTCTGTGCGTTTATTGCGTGAACGCCCTTACACCGTGCGGGAAGCGGTATCCGCCCTGGCGGGTAGCGGTCACAAGCGTATTGTAGGCACTCCGGAAGCCATTGCTGACTTTATGGAAGAGTGGTTCTTATCGGGTGGTGCGGATGGCTTTAATCTGATGCCAGATATTCTACCGAGTGGCCTGGAAGATTTTGTTAATGAAGTTGTGCCACTATTAAGAAAGAAAGGCATTTTTCGCGAACAGTATGAAGATAAAACGTTGCGAGAACGTTGGAATATGACAGTTCAATAAAAAATGCAGTAGGTTAATATCAGGATAATAGTGCCCGATGGTTCGGGCGCTTGCTTAGGCACTGGATCAGCGCGGGTTTAACAGACACCACAGATTCGTTTAAGATGGCTAAAAAAGAGAACTATCTATTAGTGACAGGCATTCCTGAAATCATACGGCCTTGAAGGCAGAAGAAGACCTGTCAGAGGTGGTATAAGACCGTCTGCTAACGACAGGCCTGCCTGGTAAGACGACTGAACAACCTCGACAGGACTGTTAAAAGCCCATTTTTGCTCCCCGTGCCAAAGATATGCTGTTCGTTCATAATTAATTTGATGGGTCTCTTCGTGAACATTAGTCATTTCGACCTCAATACGTTGCGCCTGTTTGTTACGGCCGCTGACTGCAAAAGTCTGACCAGAACGGCTGAATTATCCAGCATTACGCTCTCAGCAGTCAGCAAACGGATCAGTGAGCTTGAGCGGAATCTTAACTGTCAACTCTTTACCAGACAACCCCGGGGTATTGAGCTCACTACAGCAGGAGCCGGTCTTCTCAGGCATGCACGCTCAATTCTCGACAGTGTTAATTCCATGGCAAGTGAACTGAACGACTATGCCCGCGGTGCTGTTGGCCATGTCCGGATTGCTGCGAATGTCTCAGCCGTAATCCAGTTCCTTCCTGAAGATCTTGCCACTTTCTTCGCACTGAACCCGGGAATCAGGATTTATCTTGAAGAGGCGCTCAGCGATGCCGTTATTGACTCAGTCGAGTCAGGCCGCGTTGATATCGGTATTTTTGCAGATAACGTTGATGCGACAGTGTTAAAAACGTTCCCATGGCGACAGGACAGACTTGTACTGCTTGTGCCTGCAGCCCATCCTCTGGCAGCGCATGAAGCCATATGGTTCGAAGAAACCCTCGCCTGGGATTATGTAGCCCTGAACCAGGGGAGTTCGCTGCTCCGGCGAATAACCGATACGGCCGTAAGCGCAGGCCGCGTACTGAAGGTCAACATTCAGGTAACCAGTTTTGATGCCGTGTGCCGCATGATCCAGGCAGGCCTGGGTATAGGTATTTTACCTCTGAAAGCCATTACGCCGGCCCTTCTTGGTTCATCTCTGAAAGCCATTACGCTGAAAGACGACTGGGCGCTGAGGACGTTGCGTCTTGGTATTAATGCTAAAAAAATCCTTCCTCCCGAAGCCATCAAGCTCATGGAGTATTTGATGAGTGTCTCAGATTCATCATCCCCTGAATAGCAATTAACTTGCCCTTTTTACAAGTGCACCAAGAAGTAGTTAATTAAAAATGTTTAAAAACAATTAATTAAAATAATCAATCAATCTACCCCTTCTCCCCACTTTCCATAATGGAAAGTACTTTTGAAAAAATGTGAATTCTCTTATTCCTTATGCAGAGCAATGCTTTCTTATGTTACGAAATAGTGAACGGAGGAAGCATGGCTTTACCACTCGAAGGGCTGCGCGTTATTGAAATGGGCCAGCTTATTGCCGGGCCGATGGCTGGACGGATGCTGGCAGAATTTGGCGCTGATGTCATAAAGATAGAGCCGCCAGGCAAAGGCGATCCTTTACGTAAGTGGCGCATGCTGCATGACGGAACATCTGTCTGGTGGGCAGCACAGTCGCGCAATAAACGCTCCGTCACGCTGGATTTGCGGCAGACAGAAGGTCAGCAGATTGCCATGTCACTGCTCAGTACTGCTGATGTACTGATTGAGAACTTCCGTCCCGGAACCCTGGAGAAATGGGGACTCTGCTGGGAAACCCTGCATGCGAACAACCCCGGACTTATCGCCTTAAGTGTTTCCGGTTACGGGCAGACTGGCCCTTATCGGGATCGGCCAGGCTTCGGCGTGATAGGTGAAGCGATGGGAGGTTTACGTCATCTTTCGGGTGAACCCGGCAGAACGCCGGTGCGCGTCGGCGTGTCCATTGGAGACTCTCTTTCCGCCCTGCACGGCGTCATCGGCGTTTTACTCGCACTTCGGAGCCGTGAAACGACCGGTCACGGGCAGCAGGTAGACGTGGCGCTGTATGAATCCGTCTTCAACATGATGGAAAGCCTGATACCTGAATACGCTGTATTCGATCATATCCGTCAGCCTGCGGGCAGCAGCCTGCCCGGCATTGCGCCAACCAATGCTTACCGCTGTAAAGACGGCAAGTACGCGCTTGTGGCTGGAAATGGCGATTCTATTTTTCAGCGTCTGATGCAGATTATTGAACGCCCGGACCTGGCCGCCGATCCGGCGCTGGCACACAATGACGGGCGCGTGAAGCAGGTCGAAATGCTGGATGCAGCGATTGGAAAATGGACCAGTCAGCGTGGCCTTCCTGAAGTGCTGGCCTCATTAAATGAGGCCGGTATTCCGGCCGGAAAAATCTACGACGCAGCGGACATTGCCAACGATCCTCACTATAAAGCGCGCGACATGCTGTTACCAGCGCAGTTGCCTGACGGCACGCCGGTTATCCTGCCGGGCATCGTTCCTAAACTGCTGTCCACTCCAGGAAGCGTCAGGCATGCAGCGCCAGTGCTGGGCCAGCACACGGAAGAGGTATTGTCTGAACTGGGCATTGATGCGAAACAACGCCAGATACTGAAAGAAAAGGGGGCGGTATGACTCTACAGCAACAACTCCCGGCCGGACGCATTTACATGCAGGAAGTCTGCCCGCGGGACGGGTTACAGAATGAGGCCGTCTTTGTAGAAACACAGGACAAAATTGCGTTGATCGACCGCCTGAGTGCATGCGGTTTCGCTAAGGTAGAGGTAACGTCATTCACCTCTCCGAAAGCCATACCGGCGCTGAAAGATGCTGAAGCCGTGATGCACGGGATCCGCCGGGAAAAAGGCGTCGAATACAGCGTACTGGTGCCCAACCTGCGCGGCGCGGAACGGGCCATGGCCTGCCAGATTGATGAAGCCAATCTGGTCATGTCCGCGAGCGAAAGCCATAACAACACGAATCTGCGCATGAGCCGGGAGGCGTCTTTTTCGCAACTGACCCAGGTGATCCACGAGCTGAATAACACGCCCGTTGCAATTAACGTTTCTTTATCAGCAGCTTTTGGTTGCCCGTTCGAGGGCGACGTACCGCAGAATACGATCCTGAATTTTGTTGATCGCTTCGCTAATCTGGGCGTTCGCGGCGTGACGTTATGTGATACCACAGGAATGGCGTTTCCAGTCCAGGTATCCACGCTGAGCCGGATGGTAAAACAGCATTTCCCGCACTTAGAGATCACCCTGCACTTTCATGATACCCGCGGACTCGCGCTGGCAAACACCGTTGCAGCGCTCTCTGAAGGCATTGATCGCTTTGATTCATCAGCAGGGGGCCTCGGCGGATGCCCCTACGCGCCGGGCGCCAGCGGCAACGTCTGTTCGGAAGATATGGTGCATATGCTTGAACTGATGGGCTATCAGACCAATGTGGATCTGCCTGCTCTTCTCGATATATCGCGTGACCTCGAGCCACTCATTGGGCACAAGGTGCATGGCGCAGTTGTAAAAGCCGGCCAGCGCTCTGAGTTACATCAGATACCGGCATCGCTTGAACAAAATTTTGATTGCTTCAGAAAAACAGAGAGCTAAACATGATTGACCATATTGATCACATTGTCATTACCACCCGGAATATCAAAGCCTGCACAGATTTTTATACTCGCGTGCTGGGCATGAAACTGATCCAGTTTGGTGACAACAGAATAGCGTTTACCTTCGGCCAGCAAAAAATCAATGTCCATGAATACGGCAAAGAAATAGATCCCAAAGCGCATCTCCCCGTGCCGGGTTCACTGGATATCTGCCTGATAAGTGCTTATCCGGTTGAAAAAATACAGGCGCATCTGGAGCAGTCTGACGTGACGCTTGTCGAGGGACCGGTAACCCGCACCGGGGCGTGCGGTCCCATTACGTCGTTTTACCTTCGGGATCCCGACCTCAATCTCATTGAGATCTCACGCTATCAGGACCAGTCACCGGGGGCGATATGAAAATTGTGACGCTGGATGCGGGGACGTTGCCCGTTCTGTTAAAAAAACCTCAGAGCTGCGATAACTGGATTTACCGGGAAAGCACGCGCGAAGAGGATATCGTGTCCGTTCTGGATAACGCAGAAATTGTTATCACCAATAAAGTTCCGTTACGTAAAGTCTCCCTGGAAAAATTGCCCTCCCTGCGCTTTATCTGCGTTGCGGCCACAGGCTATGACTGTATTGACACGGAGTATTGCCGGGCGCGAGGGATAGCGGTCAGTAACGTGCCGGGTTATTCGACCCGCAGCGTCTCTGAGAGCGTGATGGCTTCTGTTTTTGCCCTGAGGCGTCACCTTCTTGAGTACAGCTGCTCGTCACATACTGAGTGGACGCTGTCCTCGCATTTCTGCCTGCATAAATCGCCGATCGGTGATATTCAGGAGGCAACGCTGGGCATTATCGGACGCGGAGATATTGGGTGTGCCGTTGCCCGTCTGGCCAGAGCGCTTGGCATGAATGTGCTGTTTGCTGAACGGCCCGGGCAAAGCAGCGTACGGGAGGGCTACACGCTCTTTGACGACGTGATATCGCAGAGCGATATCCTGACATTGCATTGCCCCCTGACTCCGGAAACTCATCAGATCATTAATCAGGACGTGCTGGCACGAATGAAGCCCAGTGCTTTGCTGATAAATACGGCCAGAGGGGGATTAATCAATGAGGACGACCTGGCTGACGCCCTCAGCAGAGGAGAAATAGCGGGTGCAGCGCTGGATGTACTGACTAGAGAACCGCCTTCCCCGGAAAATAAGCTTCTTCATGTTCGGCATAAAAACCTGTTAATCACGCCTCATATTGCCTGGGCGAGTCAGACAGGTGTGCAAAATCTTATCAAAGGGATTAATTACAATCTTGCTGGTTTTTTCGCTGGCGTAATAAAAAATCGCGTTGCCTGAATAAAAATGGCGTGCAATGACGCGCCTTTAACTGTCCCTACAAATATAGTATCTCATCCGAGGAAATATTATGTCTCAGAACATCGCTACCTCGAAAAACAACAAAAGATGGTATAAACATCTATATGTACAGGTCATTATTGCCATCATCATTGGTATAGGTATAGGGCACTTTTATCCATCAGTGGGAGTGGATTTAAAACCGCTTGGCGATACATTTATTAAACTCATTCGCTTACTGATAGCACCTATTATTTTCTGTACCATTGTCAGTGGTATCGCCAGCATGAAAAGCCTAAAAAGCGTTGGCCAGGTAGGCTGGAAGTCACTCGTTTATTTTGAGGTTCTCACAACCCTTGCCCTGATCATCGGTTTAATTGGTGTAAATCTGATGAGCCCCGGAAAAGGGATGCATATAGATCCTGCATCGCTTGATGGCGGAGCTATTGCAACTTATACCAAAGCGGCTCACGAACAATCAGTGACAGGTTTTTTGACACACATCATACCTGACACCGTATTTGGCGCATTTGCAGAAGGGAATATCCTTCAGGTACTGTTTATCTCAATTCTTTTTGCCTTCGGCCTTCAGCTTCTGGGGGATATTGGGAAACCTCTGCTTAATACAATTGATCTGATTGCCAAAACTTTCTTCCGTATGTTGAAAATAGTGATGTACGTTGCACCATTAGGCGCGATGGGAGCGATGTCCTTCACGATCGGGAAATATGGTGTATCTTCCCTGTCCTCATATGGTGCACTGCTTGTATGTTATTACACTACCGGCTTCATTTTTGTTTTTGTCATCCTCAATGTGGTGGCAAAACTATGCGGATTCAGTCTGTGGCGCTTTTTGTGCTACATACGTGAAGAGCTGGCATTAGTTCTGGGAACCTCATCCTCAGAATCCGCTTTACCACGCCTGATGACAAAGCTTGAAAAACTTGGTTGTGATAAGCCGGTAGTTGGCCTGGTAGTACCCTCCGGATATTGCTTTAATCTGGACGGAAGTTGCATCAATATGACCGTGCTGGTAGTTTTCATCGCGCAGGCTCTGGACATTAACCTGTCCGTGCAGCATCAGATTTCACTGTTAGTTATTCTGTTACTCACGTCCAAAGGAGCAGCGAGCGTCAGTGGGGGTGCTTTCATCACGCTTGCGGCAACGCTGGGTTCTATGAACAGCGTGCCTGCAGCTGGCTTGGTGCTTGTTCTTGGTGTTTACCGGTTTATTTCTGAAGGTGGAGCCCTGATAAATGTGATCGGTAATGGTGTAGCTACTTTGGTTATTTCACGCTGGAATGGGTCATTAGATGTGACGAAATTGCACGAAGAGTTGGGTATGAAAGTCACTAAGAAAAAAGCGAATGATAATTATGTTATAGCGCGAGTGGTGAGTAAAAATTCATCCGCAAAAAGCTGAATATCATATTGAGGTAACAGTTGTTACCTCTTTTTTATCAGAGACGTCGCCAGTCAATCCCATCAATTTTAATCTAAATCTGCAACTCAGATATTGAATTCAGGGCAATGTCACGGGGCAAAACTACAATACCCGTTTCGTCACAAAAAACATAATCGCCGGGTGTAAAAGTAACATTTTTAAAGTTAACAGGTATACCAGAGACTCCCTCCCCGCGACGAATACGTTTTCCTGGATGCGCTGCGAGGGCTTTGACCCCCACGCAGAGCTTTCTCACGTTTGGCAAGTCACGAACGCAGCCATTTAAAATTACTCCTTCCCATCCATTTGAAACTCCTCTCCCCAACACTTCATCCCCCGTTAATGCCATCCTGAGTGACCCCCCACCATCGATCACCAAGACCTTTCCCTGCCCCGTTGAGTCAAGATTTGCTGCTATTTGAGTACTGTCTTCAAAACAGAAAACTGTCTGTATCTCCCCAAAAAACTTTTCTTTACCACCAAAGCTGTGTAATCCGGCATCAGCAATGAAAGCATGATGGAAAAAATGATCTACAAGATCGGGTGTACTGGTAAAATTGACCATAAGCGTTTTCCTTATTTGAAAGTCACTATTGTTCTGTTTATTAAAATGTGTAAATATCATTATAATAAACAGATTGTGTTTGATTTTTTGTATTTCACAGCATACAGAACAGCTTTTGCAAAAAGCTATCTGCGTTAGCACACCAATAACATTGTCAGATGATGATATATTTATCACATTCTTAGACAAATAATGTGCTTCAATAACCGGTTGCAAGTTTCGGATAAGTCATGCAGGCCAATTCACCCTGAGATATTTGTGCAACTTTTCTCATTTCAGCCTTCGATAAGGCATAATTAGTACAAACAATAACAATTATTATATTGCTTACATCGGAGTCGACAGCACAGTTATCTTCAAATAATTTATGGAGGATATCCATGGATTTCTATCCTCATTAATTACTTCTTAAATAATCCCATTCCTTAACTGGAGTAATTATTTCACCTGTGCGGTTTACCATCACAGGCGCCAGAAATGAAAGTCCATTTTATTAATGAATAGAAGCGCCCAACAATCATGGCTATATAAAATGCGCAAAGTTCCCGATACATCAGAGACTGCTAAGCGTCTCAGCGCGCCCTATCTTTTTTATATGGTCACCTGGCGTCCAGCATAAAGTGCATAGTACATCATTTGTCCCACTAGACATCTTCCTGTAGAGATTATGTATCGGTTTTTCACTTTAACGAAGCTACATGAGTTTATTTTAACAGTAATGGTTTGTTTCATGCCATAGCGGATCATATTAATATTCGGCAAAGCGGATAGACTCTGTTGTCAGCCTGTATATGTGTGCTTATGCTAAATGCTTACAATTTTTTAACTGTTCGGTCTCATCCATCTATTTTATCTATCTGTTCGCTAAAGGCGTTATGTATGTTCATCAAAATATCAATGAAGTCTCATCCTGTGCATCGGTGCTACCAGCTCACTGAGCAGCACAGTTTTTTCTGTTTTAGCAGTTGATGCACCGGTCTTCAGTACTGCCATTTTTCTGATTTCATTACTGATATACGGGTCTCCAACACAACTTCGCCATATATATTTTCCTTTGCTCATTTAACTTCTCTATTTATTATCCTATACATTAAAGAATATGGTAGAAAGCTCTATTTGATCTTTATCTGCTCTCGGCAAGATAATGACCACACATTGCTGACGTGACGCGCATGCCAGACAGCTCTGTGATTTGACTTTTTCATCCCGGTTGGTTTAAGGTAATTGGTGATATCTTTAACATCGCTTATTTCGATTAGTGATCTTTAATTGTTGGCTTTTGATCAGAGTGCACAATCCTGACGGAGTTATCTCAACGTGGCCTGCTGTTCCGAACGGCTATTTAACTGAATTTTCAGGTCTCGTCCTTATTTTATGGAGACTGATGAAATTACGGATGATGAGTTCACTGTCTTCCGGATTCCCGTTCATGCCATCATGAGATTCAATATCCAGCTGCGCATTCAATAAAACGCATCTTCCATTTAACATTCCACTTCCTGACATTTTATGCGAATAAATTGAAATGTCCGAAAGAGGTACGAGAGCAGTTATGAAGTTATCATTAATCAAGGCGCGAGTTTCCTGATGCCACAGAAAGTATCTTAGTGCCCAGTTAAAATCCTTGCGGTCACCAATCTTATCGTCATAGACAAAAGAAATTATCCATTTACCTTTTTTTTCTGCCTCAAGTCTTGCATCAGCCAGTTTTAGATACGGCTGATTTTCCTTAAAATATTCCTGTTCCGGAATATGAAGTTGGGGGTCATTCAATGCTGCCAGAAGACGAGGCATAATATCGGTTTCGATATCACTTTTTAAACTGCTGTTCCAGATGAGGGGGGTGACAGACGTCCGGTGGATTTCCTTGGCTCCAAAACTTATAATGACCTGGCTCCCGTTAACTACTGTTTTAACGGTTGTCAGCACGTAGGCCTCATCTGTGGCGGTTTTGGTCCATGCGTAGCTTGTCAGGCAGCGTTCTGAGCTTTCTTCATAGTTGATTTGCTGAGCAACAATATTTCCATTAAGGCTGGAGCAAATTTTATTAAAAACCAGGGCTACCTGATTTGAGGCTTCTTTCATCGCTTTTAACGATTCAGCCTTCTGTTTTTCGGCAGGAAGAGTTAACAATGACAGGATTTTATTGAAATCATCTTTAACCGACGTGGAGACTTTTTCAGGTAGTAAAATTTGGTCCAGCTTATTGATAAAGAATTCCATATTCGGGTATCTTTTTTCAGGCTGATAGGCAAAGCAATTGTCAAAAAATGCCATCATATTCTTTTTATGGCTAGCATTCATCTTCCTGAACTGATCGGTCAGCTCTTCACGCTGGTGAGGCATGCGGTTACGGCCATCTAATAATACGTCCGGATGGCTTCCGGTTATCAGATAAAAAAGGATGCCTGCCGTAAAAGCAAGATCAGAACGTGGGTCCTGCTTATCGAGGCTTCCAGCGGATAGTTCCGGTAATCTCAAAAAGCGGTTTCCTACCTCTTGTCCGACTGAGGTCATTAAATCCCTATCAGTATAATCATGATAATTAAGTCCAAAGTCTATCAAATAAGGACATTCGGGTCTATCATCCAGAAGAATAATATTATCTGGTTTGATGTCCCTGTGAATTACCCTTACGGAATGACACTTCATGACTATTTCAGCCAATTTCTTCGTTGAAGCCACAGCCACATCAGGTTCCACACAGGACTGAATATCACGCCAATTAGATAATGTTTTTCCAGCAAGGAATTCGGTAACAATATAAGGTGTGAATGATAAATCTTCGTGTTGATGAGCGTTGCTTTCAATTAATCTCGGCACACCTTCTGATTTAATAGCATGAAAGGCTGAAGCTTCAAGAAAGAATCTTGCACGGCGCTCTTTATCTTTACTGGATTTGATGACCTTAAGAAATGCTAATTCACCGCTATTCTTATTTTTCACTTTAAAACCCTCTCCCTGTCCTCCAGCCCCAACACTCTTCCCCTCTTTAATCCAGCATGCCTTATAGTCTTTATTATCTGCCCAGTTCATGTATTCTCCTTAATGGCGTTTATCTTAGTCATCATAATTGTACCATGATGTAGTGGAATCGATATTGGTGACATGTAAACATAATTTAGACGTTCATATTTCCCTTGAAAAAGTCCGTAGCTGTTCGCTATGACTGAGCGAGATCCTTTATCAGCGATTGCCTGTTGTACTAACTCCTCTTGCAACCAGGCATTCAACCAAGAGTGCCTGGTATAGCTCTTGCCCCGCCTTTCCCCCCGCTTTCCCTTTTTACTCAGCAGGTTACGCCCGAAATGCGTCACAAACCGCGCGCGATCGCCGCGCTGTTTAATCCGCGCCGTCCAGGTTATTCTCCCTATGCGGGAAAAAAGCCGGAAAACCGATCCAGAACGGATCCGCCGGGGATCGATTTATTCCCGTGGTTTTCGCTGGACAGACAGGGGAAAATACGTTCCACACCGCCAGACAACGGAGATTAAAAGTTTGGGCACTTTACCCCGCGAACTGACGCAGAATTCACGCAGCGGCGTCACTGAACAAAACGTGACCGTAACCGGCGCCGCGCGCTACTTTGACTACGGGAGCGCCGTGGCGCTGCGCAACCTGGCCGCCGCCTACGGCACCGACATGCCCCGCTACCTGCTGGCGCCCGAGGTGGCCGTGCTGCTGGCAAAGGTGACCGATCTCCGCAAACGCCTGTTCATCGACGCGCTGTGGAACACCGGCGGGCGTTTGAATGAAATTCTGCCGCTGACCCGTGAGGACTTTGTGCTGGACGACCCGCTCACCGGTGCGCCGCTCGCCTCGCCGTTCGTGGTGCTGCGCACGCTCAAGCAGCGGAAGCTGGAAGAGGCGGCGAAGAGCCGCAGCCGCCGGCGCGGACGGCCGACGAAGGAGGAGCAGCAGGCTGAGCGCGAGACCGAGGCCGCGATCCGCGACAACCCGCCGCGCGCGGTGCCGCTCACCGATCCGGGATTCGTGCAGCGCCTGCGGGAGTGGTTTGCGACGGCGCAGTTGCCGGCGGGCAGCCGGCTCTGGGACATCAGAAGTGAGGACACGGCGCGCAGCTGGATTTCGCAGGCGGTCGCGGCGGCGGCGCGTGACGGCGTCACCTTCTCCATCCGCCCGGTGACGCCGAAGACTTTTAGAGATTCGTTTGCGATGCACCTGGTGCAGCACCAGGTGCCGCAGAAGGTGATCCAGACGCTGATGGGCCATAAGGACGCGAAGTCGACGGAGTGGTACACGCGGGTGTTCGCGCTGGACGTGACCCGCCAGCTCGGCGTGCGGTTCTCGATGGACGCCACCGAAGCGTATGCCCTTCTTACCCCGCTCCGGTGACGGCTGAAAATCCCGCCGTGTCGCCATTGACTTTCCGTTACCATGCCGCGCTGTAGCCCTGCTTCCGGAGGCGCTGTCTGGCTCCTTTCAGGTAAGCCGCATCGGTCATTTCATCCGGCGGCAGATCTAACACCACGTTACAGAGCGTGGCCAGGGAGGCGTCCGACAGCCTGAAGTCTGGGCGCAGCCCATACGCGCTGCCATCGCTGATCTCCCGAATGCGGTCAAAAATGTTTCGGAGGAAGTCCGTGCGCAGGCTGGGACGGGCAAGCACAATTGCCTTGCTCGCATCATAGCGGAAGCTGATTTCGGTTTTCTCTTCTCCCAGCGCGTAAAGCAGCGCCGGCATCTCCGGCCAGTATTTCCTGTCAAACTCATTCAGCTTATCCAGTTCGGGCTGGATCCTTGAGCGGTAATGGCCGTTATGAAATCCTGCCGCGTCGATAAACTCCCGGAGCCTGAGCATGCGCTCCACGTAGAAATGTCCGCTTCGGTTAAGCAATGCGGCTCTTTCATCAATGAGCTGTGCAAGCCTGATGCTCATCGCTGAAATAGCTTCATTCAGCGCCTGTAGCTCCCGGTATTCGGCGCGCATCTGCGCGTGTTCACCGCTCTCTCCCTCCACGGCGGCAAGAATACACTGCTCAGTCAACAACCAGAGCCGGGTGCCCGACACCCCTTTGTCCGCAAGTTCTTCCCATACCGGGGTCATTTCCACCTGACGCGCAATAAGGCGTTCAAACACCGGCCAGGCGCCGGGCAAAATGGGATCAGCCTCCTGCCGCCACTCAGACAGCTTTTTCTTCAACACTGCGGTTATGCCTTCCACCGCATCACTCTGATTTTCAGACATCATCTTTTCCCTCGTGATCTGACAGCGGCAGATTATCGGCCATCTCATCCGGCTTGTCGGTATCTCAGAAAGTGGTTAATGACGCGCGTGAGATACCCGCGACATCGGGTAACACTTCCCTGACCGGAAGGTCAGCTGACAGCTGAAAAGGTTGACCTCATCTCTGCCCTCTTATTATGAACGCCCGGAGAGAGGACCTCAGTCGGGCGCGGAGCCCTTTATTGCATCGGGGCTTCACGCTGAACATACCTGCAAAAAAACTGTTTGCATTATGCAAAATAAAAAAGTTATCCACAGGTTGTGCATGTTTCACAATGCATGCATGACAGGATTAACAGGGGAGCGGATGTGGGTATCACGGAGGGAGCAATGACAGGTCCCCCCCTCCAAGTATGTGATTTTAGTGGATCCGGAAGCCATTTCGTGATCAGAAATCCTGTGGGCTCTGCGCTTCGGACAGCGGAATAATCCTGTTTTTACGGATCCCGCAGAACTCATTTGCTTAATAAATGCGCAAACAGTCGTTATGAAAAATATTTATTGCAGACCTTGACATCACGTCTGGCCTTGTGATTTCAAGGGATCTGCTATGGACCCGGAAAGTCAGGCTCTTTTCCTGACCATTATGCCTCTTGTGAAGCACCGGTAAATTCATACACTATTGCCGTACAGAGCGCATATAGACATTCCATTATCGCTACCCCCAGTATGTAGTGTTTATCCACTGAACTCATCATACCGCTCGCTCTGGCGTGCGTTGAGTGAAAGGGCAAAAAAAAAGACCAGCCGCAGGCTGATCTTTTTCCGGAAGGGTACCCCGCGCTGCAACGCAGGTTAACCGCTTCCTCAGACGACACTGAACGTGTTGTCTGTGTACTGTGCTGACGAGAATATCAAAAACCCGCGGGTGGTATCAAGCGGGCCGGTTCTGAAGTCAGCACAGATTAAGTTCCCGACGTACCGACTGCAACGGTACGCAGCGCCATCCGGGACGGAGCTGAACGTGTTGTCTGTGTACTGTAAACAGCACAAAAAAGCGCAGCGGGAATTTCGTGGCTGACTGCGCCAGGTGACGCCCAGTACCACAGGCTGATGACATATGGACGCGTTCTTATATGTGCTGAAGGGGCTCCGAATGGCCCTGAGCGTGGTGATTTTTCTGATTGAAATCACCCGGTAAGCTAAGACCCCTCCGGGAAACCGGAGGGGTCTTTCATCTTTTAAGGCGTTGCGATCCTCCGTCCGGAGGTGCAGTCGATGACGCTGACGAATTGCCAGGCCTGGCGCCATTGCAGACCAGGAGCCGCCAGCGCGTTTATCCGGAGCCCTGCCGGGCCTAAGGCTTCTTCCATGGAACGTGCCAGGTGCTACCATCTTTTGACGTAAAATTTCCTGCCTTATCGTCCGTCCGAAAACACCGGGTGACCTTTCCTTCAGCGGTGGTGCAGTTTGTCCAGGACAGTGGTAAGCCTTCTGTCTGCTCCTGCAGCTGTGCGAGCGTTGAGCGTCGCGCCTGTATCTCATCCAGCGAGGGAACCAGCTTCAGGATCAGCACGATGGCCACAGTACAGAGTACCCCCTGTGCAGTTAGAAACCAGAGCCATCTTCGCCAGTCAAGCGAACGGCTGGCTCGCTCATAGCGTTCAGCTGCCGCATCTGCGGCCCGATCGGCTTCCCGGAAATGGTCCGCCAGAAGCCGTGCTGACTCCTCAGCCGTTGAGCTGGCCATGGACGTGATGGCATTGATGACATCATCCCTGACTGCCCTCATCTGTCGTTCCTGGACGGCGGCGGACTGAACCAGCCCTGAGGTTGCACGCTCGGCGTTTTTTCCCTGCTCCTTTGCGGCCTGAAGCAGCCTGTCTGCGGCGTCAAAGAACAGGCGTATGTCGTGGTCGCTGATTGTGTTTATGTTTGTGTTTTTCACAGGCTCAGATCCATTCCTCTGTCGTAATCCATTGATTTTTCCCTCTCCAGCTCTTTGCTGTGTTCCATACTGAGTCTGTATTCGAGCCATTTTTCATGCGTCATCGACAGCTCCATGATGTTTTTCAGCTCGGCATAGTGCAGATTGCCGCGGCCGTCACACACGACGATAAGCGCCCCGGCGCTACTCTCTTCATCCACGTCTTGGCACCACCGGATCAGTTTCAGGTAGTTACTGACGGCCACCGGATCTTCTGCGTCCGTCTGAGCTGAAAAGATGCTGCGCGTTGTATGTGCAATAAAGCGCTCAAGGTTCAGGGGCTCTGCCTGACGGGCAGGCTGAGAGAGCGCGCTGAGATAGCTCGAAAAGTAGGTTTTTACGCCCGACTGAACGTCAGGGGTGGTCTCAACGTACCAGTGGATCCGGTGAGAAACCTCACTCAGTCCCTTACGGCACTCCAGGGCGTGGGAGAGCTTTCTGAAGCGGGTTTCCTCTTTATCTGACCGGTTAGCCGCGTTTTTGAATTCAATCAGCCGCAGCGTGCCGGGGAACGAAAGGAGTACGTCACCCAGCGCCTTATCTTCTGGTGTCTGCTGTAGAAGGTTCACCGACGCTGGAAGTACCTCTCCTCCCAGCTGGGCCCCCACAGAAACACCCAGCCCGTAAAGGAAATTACCAATGACCACGTTTTCATAGAGTTTCACTGAATGCATATCCTCCGGAATGTTTTGCTGACGGAGAGCTGACTTTATTATCACGCTGGGTGTGGCCGGTCTCAGACAGCAAATCAACGTCTCTGTTGTGGTTTATCGGCCTCTTATCAGAAATGTTGATGGTTTTCAGGAGGGGGTTTTGCATTGCTGGCAACGTTTACACTATTGATCGCTCAGTAAGATACTGAAAGTAATCAGTTCGATAATATATACAGCCTTTTGACGAAAAGTGCTTTCCCGTCAAAAAGCATTAATTTTCAGTACGGTGAAGCCGATACATGTTCATATTTCTGATATGTGGAGCAGTAAATTATGCCTTTCATGCGCCCCTGTCGCGCCGTTTTTATATTGGTACCCGCTGTGCTGCTTGCCGGCTGTTCTGCCCTCCTGCCCCGTGACTATTCCAACTACACCGGTCAGGATGCGGCGACCGTCTTTGCCCAGGATCCTGAAGGTTTTGTCGGTACTTTCTACCTTTCCGTGTATGAGAAGACGGGCAACTGCTTCGACAGAAAGGAGCGCTACGAGTTGGGTTCTAATATTCTTCCCTCTGAGGGAAGACTGATGTCCGCTAAAGTCAGGCCCGGCCAGCTGATGGCGCTGCAACAGCTCTACTCCGCAGGCCAGTGGGCACTGGTTGACGGGAAAATGACGTACAATAAAGACGGATTTACCGAATCACGCTGGGTTTCATTCATCCCGGAACCGGGTAAACGCTATTTCCTGGATCCCGCCCTGGGGGCGAGAGAAATTCCGTCTGACTACCCGGTAACAGCTTACACCAAAGCTACCAGCATCTTTTCAGATTTCAAAACTCCCCTGAAACGGAACTGGGATCCCAAAAACCGTTGCCAGCATCTTATTGGTGGAAGCTGAAGAGGCTGACGTTTTCCGTATGACTCTCTCCAGGGCTTTGCGGGTTGTTCCGTTGTATGTGCTTTTGCAGCAGGTTAAGTGCCGCCATGCTGCGATGGTTCATGATCTCCTCGTCCGGGATAACCCTGACGTCGACCAAAGGGAACGGTGCGCCGTAGAGGCGACCGGCAAGCGTCGACTGGTGCTCGATGAGCACGCGAAAGTAGCCGTCGCCGGCGGCGTTTTCAGGCTGTAAAGAACGTCGCTGTAGTAAGCACGCAGGCTTTCCTCCACGCAGCTGCCCGACTCTAGTTTTAGTGTGCTGAGGTCGCAGACGACGCGAAGCTCCGCCGACAGCTGCAACTCGATGAAAGTCTCGGGCTTTGTCGGGATGTGTCAGGAAAGCCTTAAAGGCCGCGTCGTCATTTCTTCACGTCTGGTTCCTTTCTTCTCAGGCCAGGGGAAGCGACGGCAGGCACTGCGCGGTACCAGTGACTCCGCTGTCATTGGCACGTCGAACCATTTCTGGTAGGACAATATTACGCGGTATTCCTTCCCGTAATTATCTTCATAAATTTGAGCAACGAGCACTTTCTGGATGACCCGGATTTTATTTTTCCATCCCGTATGGTTACCTGGGTAGGTCATGTCAGAATTCGCAGTCGATATCCCCGGTTTACGTGCAGGCTGCGGGGATATCTGATGATAGCCAGCCCCCGTTTTTAACTATGCCATCCCCTCCCCTTGCATCTTATACAGATACTTCATCAGAAACGGCTGCGCGCCATGCGCAAACAATACTTTGCATAAAACATGATGGTTTGCTTATTTGGTGTTGCTTTGCATCAAAATTCAAGATTTAATAAATAAATGCAAAGATGATATAGGGAGGAATTATTTTGGGCCTGAAGAACACACTGGATCAATGCATTGCTGCCGGACACGATATGACCCGCGCCATTGCCGTTGCGCAGTTCAATGATGACAGCCCTGAGGCGCGAAAAATAACACGCAGATGGCGCGTAGGCGAAGCCGCGGACCTTATCGGCGTTTCACCACAGGCCATTCGGGATGCTGAAAAAGCCGGACGCCTGCCTTATCCGGACTTGGAGATGCGCGGCCGGGTTGAGCAACGCGTTGGTTATACGATTGAACAGATTAATCATATGCGGGATGTCTTCGGCACCCGCCTGCGCAGGCCCAATGAAAGCATGCCGCCAGTTATCGGCGTGGCTGCGCACAAAGGCGGCGTGTACAAAACATCCGTCTCGGTGCATCTGGCTCAAGATCTGGCCCTGAAAGGGCTTCGCGTATTGATCATCGAGGGCAACGATCCTCAGGGTACCGCGTCGATGTATCACGGATGGGTACCCGACCTGCACATTCACGCGGACGATACCCTACTCCCGTTCTACCTGGGCGAGCGGGACGATGCCTTCTATGCCATCAAGCCAACCTGCTGGCCAGGTCTGGATATTATTCCTTCATGCCTTGCGTTACACCGTATCGAAACGGAGCTGATGGGCCGTTATGATCAGGGAAAGCTGCCGACTGAACCTCATATGATGCTGAGGCTGGCGATAGAATCGGTCGCGCATGACTATGATGTCATCGTTATCGACAGCGCTCCCAACCTGGGTATTGGTACGATTAACGTTGTCTGTGCAGCAGATGTTCTCATTGTGCCTACGCCGGCGGAGCTTTTTGATTACACATCGGCTTTGCAGTTCTTCGATATGCTCCGTGACCTGCTTAAAAATGTCGACCTGCAGGGCTTTGAACCGGACGTGCGTATACTGCTAACCAAATACAGCAACAGTAACGGTTCTCAGTCGCCCTGGATGGAAGAACAGATCCGTGATGCCTGGGGTGGCATGGTTCTCAAAAATGTTGTTCGCGAAACGGACGAGGTCGGAAAAGGACAGATACGTATGCGAACGGTCTTTGAACAGGCTATCGATCAACGTTCCTCAACAGGCGCCTGGCGTAATGCTCTGGCCATCTGGGAACCTGTCTGCAATGAAATTTTTGACCGTCTTATTAAACCTCGCTGGGAGCTACGCTGATGAAACGCGCGCCTCTTATTCCGAAAACTTCACGTTCTGCATCTGAAACACCGACGTCAGCACCTGCTGCGCCGATGGTTGACTCTCTTATTGCACGGGTTGGCACGCTCACAAAAGGCAATAGTGTTGTCCTGCCCGTGTGCGGCCGTGACGTAAAATTCGTGCTTGAAACAGTGCCGGCTGATTCCATTGAAAGCACAACACTTGTCTGGGCGGGTAACGAGCGGGTCCAAGCATTCCTGACAGAGGACGCTTTGGATGACCTGATCCCCTCATTTCTGACGGTGGGGCAGCAGACGCCTGCGTTTGGACGTCGGGTAGATGACCATATAGAAATTGCTGACGGCAGTCGCCGCCGCATGACCGCGATACTGACATCTTCTGATTACCGTGTTCTTGTTGGGGATCTGGATGATGAGCAGATGGATGCGCTCTGCAAATTGGGTAATGATTATCGGCCAACCAGCGCATATGAACGCGGCAGACGTTATGCCACTCGGTTGCAGAATGAATTTGGTAATAATATTTCAGCGCTGGCTGATGCTGAAAATATTTCCCGAAAGGTGATCACCCGTTGCATCAACACCTCAAAATTACCTTTCGATGTTATTGCTCTTTTCTCCCATCCTGGCGAACTTTCTGCCCGCGCTGGCGAGCAGTTAAACCGTGCTTTTGCAGAACATCAGGCGTTACTGACAAACAAAGTCGCCGAGTTAACAGCACGTCGAAAAGATGGAATTTTATTAGAAGCGGATGAGCTCCTGGAAGAGTTGATGAATGCTGTGAAATCTAAATCCGAGCCTTCCAGGCAAAACGTCTACAAGCGGGATTTTGGACCCGGAATGACGGCGCAGTATAAGGGCAACCGTGTGGTTTACAATCTTGACATCACAAAGGTTCCTCAGGGACTTGTTGAACAGCTCGAGGAGATAATGGAAAAAAGTCATACCAAACATTAACTTCATTTCCGGGGCCATGGTCCCGGATATCGCTGTTTTGGAATCTGTTTTTTTATTTTTCCATCGGACCCTCCAATTTTCCTTCTATAAAAATGTATGTGACACTTTTTTCAGTGGTTGGGACCACGGTCCCAACCTGTAATCTGTATTCATATATTAAAGCGCTCTCCCCTCGCAAAACTGGTTACAATCCTTCAAAAATACGATGTCAGAACTTCATTGCTTCAGCAGGAAGTCATAAATCGGGTATGAATCACTAACTGGGACCATGGTCTCAACTGGACTGAAGAAATAATCTGAAAGTCGACTTTGCAAGCATGAAGGACTCATATATCAAGTCGTGTTACATCCGGTAAATAATTGTCTGGGACCATGGTCCCAGATTGGTTAGAGGCCAGAAATGTTGGTGAGGAAAAAACCTATGACTGCTGAGTCATTGAGAAAACTCATATCTGTATGACAAGCTCATTAGATGGACTCATGATCCCAGCAGAGAAGGCTGCAATGTAAAGCCGCATTATAGGCGCCGACATGCTGACAAGGAGGCTCAGAACTCTTGGTCTGCCCAAAGAATAACGTCGTTAGCTTTAAAACGTCATCGTGACGTTATGCCGTAAACGCTGTAAAAAATTGCACTCGCTCATAAAACCAGAATTTTCAAAACAAACAAATGGAACTATAGATAAGTCAGTTTCGTACATCAACACGATTTTCTTAAGAGTGAACATGACGTTGCAGACATGATTAACTAGCTGAACGTAACCCATTTATTCGCCCGGTCTGGTGATACTTTTTCCTAAGCAACCATGAGTTTTGCTATTCATGCAGGAGCCGGCACATTATCTTTATTCATTCGCTGAGCCCTCCATTCATTCTGTGATTTGATGAAAGTAGACGAGCTAAAATGCTTGATTAGCGCCGAATTAAGCATAATAAGACCTTCGCCAACTCCGAATAAACTGTAACCCTTGCCGCATGATGCATGTCCTGAAGACGGTATCCATTAGACCGTAAGGACAGGAATAGCCATCCATTGGAAATTAGTAGCTTATGTATCATCTACCCTTCGTTATTGATCCCCGTTGCGTAAACCTCAGATTTACGAGACCGGAATTGTTGAGCCCGTACAGAACTTTCATCAGCCACGTACTATTTTTCCCTGACGCGCTTCATCAAACCAACTCAGCAGGCTGACACCGTTTGGCATGAAGTCGCCATGCACGATTCCCGCAGTCCTATAACGGTGCCCGTACAGCCAGGTTTCATGGCTACGCCAGTCACATCACGCGTATCCTGAGCAGGAAGCTAAACTTGCTCGCTAGCCCTATTTGCACTGAACATCTCATCTATTTGGAGCAGAAAGGTCCGAATAAAGGCATCTGTTTGTCGACAGTACTGATATTCCTTTCAGAGAGGGGGCAGCCACGCGAGTGACTTACTATTGTAGTGGTCTGACAAATTTGGACATGCTAAGGGGTTATTATTTCATTCATACGGGAGTGACCTGATGAGTGAAAGAACGTTTACTCCCGAGTTTAGGCGTGAATGAGCAGGCTCTTTTCCCGGCCAGGGCTGTTCCGGGACCGCAGATGCTGGCCCCAAGGCAAGGCGTAACGGGGGTGGGCAATTACGCACAGCGCGAGTGGCGGCGTTACTGCATACGGTTTGAAGATGACGCCTTCAACCACGACGTAGGCACACGATAAGCAGCGGTTACAGTAACCTGAAGAGCCTATTAATCACGCTGAAAGGGATAACGACTTAAAAAAGGTAATGACCTTAATGATACCGGACTCTACAAACACATCGTGTACTAACGAGGGGGGAGGGACCAGAAGAATGGCTGAATGAGGCTGTTTGTAGCGTGAGCATAATATCTGACCAGCTGGATAAGGCGGTTCGCACTAACGATTTTCACTATATTGATGTCCGGCAACTGCGCGGTGAAAGGATGACCACATCATGGCCTTCAAAGTCTTCTGATTATTCATTCCTTTCTTATTTGTATTCTGAAAGACGTTGTAAGGTTATTGCCGGCATGCAGCCGGTGATCTATGCCCGCTGCGCTCGGGTGAAAAGCTATGTACCTGAGAAAATGCGAAATTCGCCACCACTCCATGACCGATTAAAGACCTCTTTCAAGTCAGGGAACATCGCGGATAACATGGGAAATACATCAAGTTTAGGAGGGCTGAATTTTATGTGATGGGAAATACATCAAGTTTAAAAGACCTAACCGACACACCCGTTTTCATCACGAATATTACTGTGGGAAATACATCAAGTTTGTCAGGGTGAGGCCTATACATTAAGTAGCGTATAACTGACTGTGGGAAATACATCAACTTTGAAACCTTTCCATACGTAAAGGAGTTATGTCCGGCTGTCTAGTGTGGGAAACAGGTCAACTTTGAACCTCCAATAGTCAGCCAGATACGATCAGTGTCAGAGTTATATGGGAAACAGGTCAAGTTTACCGGCAAGCCTTAAGGGCATTATGGGAAAGACATCAAGTTAGTCAGTTGATGATATGGGAAAAACATCAACTTCGGGGAAATGTGGGAAGAAAGTCAACTTTCTAAGCCTTGCAGACTGTCAATTGGCAGACAGAGGTTTATCCATAACACTAAACAGCAGGCGACCATCGTCCTGAGTGCTGTAGCTGACTTTTAATGGGGTTTTCTCGTTAATCTTCTTGATAGCAGGTTCAAGAAAAGTTCTCTTCATCTCTGCTTTGTTTGATCGCTGTGAATCAGCCAGCATAAAGCGTTCGCATAGCCATTCGTGATCAGTTATCCATGTTCCGGTACTGCGGAACTGGCACAGGCTTTCATAAAGTCGAATAACCTTGACGCTGTTGAGCTGGCCACAGTCATAAAGGGAATAGGTGGTGAACTGAGATGACAATCCTACCAAGAAGGGCATTACCTTGTAATTAAACTCTATCTGCCATGAGCCTCTGCCTCGCTTCATCCCTGCCTCAGAGAGCCATGGACGGGTAACCTGCTCGAACTCTCCTTCTCTTGGATAAAATGTCACTGTCGACTCACCTAGGGCCTTTACGCCAGCTTTAACATCGCGACTTGCAACAGCGGTTGCAACGTTGAAATACTTAACGTAGTCGGAGACGCTCACGCTAAAGAGCGGCAATACATCAGACTCAAGATCTTCAGATGCCTCACTAAAATAAGCCTGCATCAGACAAAGCCAGAGCACGCGCTTTGCCTGTAGTGGAAGATAGTAGGCAGCTTCGGTTAGCTCATTTGACTGCTTGATGCTTACCTTTTTCTTGTAACTTTTTAGTGAGATTCTGCTCATCCAAAGCCTTTGTGGGTAAAAAATTATTACCCATATTCGCATCAGGAGAGAAATTTGCAACGTTTAACATCGCACTTATCAACATGTGGATAGCTTGATTTTTAACTTGATGTATTTCCCATAGCTTGTTGATGCACTTCCCATATGAAGATGCATCGAATCCCATTATTAGTTGTCTTCCTTCCCATCAATACATGCGCCATTTCCCATAACTGTCATCAATGAAGACAGTTACAACAAGGCTTCACAGCGGGCTAAAAAGCTTAAAATACAGAAAATACCTAAAAATCCTTTAAAATTTAGTCCTGTGAAAAACGTGTATAACCTCTCACTGGAAAACATCGAGCGTAAGCAGACGATATTAGATTGGATGAAATTTCGCTTCCTCAGTCATTCGCGAGCAAGCTCGGTCATGACTTGCGGCGAGCGCGTAAGAGGAGTTGAACAAAAACAACACTCATATGCTGCCTTCTGCCTCCATGCATGAAAAAAAAAGAGGGGGCACAACCGTCACAACCTTCTGAAATTCCAGGGAACTGACATTAGTCGTAAGGCTTCTATAGGTCCCGGGTGAAAGTAAATCACTACGTCGGGATTCTCGTCAGAGCTTAAAAAGTCATCGTCCGTAACATCAAGCTGCGTCAGAATATGGCGATTGGGCAGAAAAACGCTGAGGATGAATCAGGGAGAATAATAATCGGTGATAACGTGACGATCGGCGTCATGACCTTCGTGAATAAAAATGTGCCGGCTAACAGCGTCGTCTACTGTGAAAAAAGCACGGTGGTCCGGCCAAAGTAATCGAGACTGCTGATGCGCTGCTCATCACGGGCAGCGCTGATAACGATCGCCTTCTTATCCGGATTTGTTCGACAGACCTTATCTGACAAATGCCACAGGGATATCTTTCCAGTTTGTGGTCCAGGCAGGGGAAAGCAGCTCCCGTTTCATTTTCCACTCGTTGTTCACTCCCTGACGCGCAAACCAAAGGTTTCCCAGCCCGGACTGATTTATGCCGTCCAGCACCTTCATCAGCTGCGCACTGTTTTTTCTCGGCTGATCTTCATCGAACAGGTTCAGCTGGCTGACGCCATGAGGCGTGAAGTCATCAAGCATGATGCCTGCCGTCATATAACGTCGACCTTCCAGCCAGATGCGGTCCAGCGATCTCATGGCCACCTCAATGACGTCACGCGTATCCTGCGTCGGACGCGGTAGCTTCTCGCCCGCGTTGTTGCCGTAGAACACCTCATCTTTCGCGTGCGGCGAGGTCCGGATAAATACGCCAACGTGCCGGCAGAACTGGCGCTCTTTCCTGAGTTTCTCGGCTGCACGCGTGGCGTACTGGCAGAGCGCCTCCTGCATGGCCACCTTTGTGGTGATGCGTTCGCCAAAAGAGCGACTGGAGACGATCTGCTGCTTTGCCGGCGGCATCTCCTCGAGCGGTATGCAGGATTCGCCATTGAGTTCGCGCACCGTTCGCTCAAGCACAACGCTGAAATTTTTGCGGATCAGGGCAGGGTGCGCTCGCGCCAGCTGCAGGGCATTTTCAATACCCATCAGGTTAAGGCGCTTGCCGATGCGACGCCCCACGCCCCAGATTTCCTCTACGGGCTGATTCAGGAGAAGGGTTTCGGTTCTTTTAGGATTGCCGGGCGTCAGCGCAAGCACGCCGCGGAACTGCTTCCACTCCTTGCTGGCCCACTGCGCGGATTTCGCCAGAGTTTTGGTCGGCCCCATGCCGACGCCCACGGTCAGGCCGGTTGTGGCCAGCACGTGCGCGCGCAGGCGCCGCCCGAAATGTTCAAAGTCCTCGCAGCCATCGATGCCGGTTAAATCGAGGAACATTTCATCAATGGAATACTGTTCAACCCGGGGCGTCATTTCTTCCAGCGCTGTCATAATGCGCTGCGAAAGCGAGTGATATAAGGCGTAGTTGCTTGAAAATACGTGAACTTTATCAGGGTATTTCTGAGCTTTAAGCTGAAACCACGGCATGCCCATTTTGATACCCATGGCGATTGCTCCGACCGATCTTGCGATTACGCAGCCATCGTTATTACTCAACACAACCACGGGTTTGCCGCGCAGGTCCGGCCGAAACAGCACCTCGCAGCTGGCATAAAACTTGTTCGCGTCGGCTATTCCAAACATAGGCATGGTTACCTCCGGCGTGCGCGCGTACTGTTGAAAAACCAAGTGACCACGCCAAGCAGCTGCAGCTCCTCCGGATAGATGATGGGGTAGGCCGGGTTCATGGGCAGCAGGGCAAGGCACGGCTGCAGCTGAAGGCGCTTGACCGTGAACTCGCCGTCTACTTCCGCGATGACGATGTCGTGGTGCGCGGCCTCTTCTGCCCGGTCAACCACCATGACGTCGCCATCAAACAGGCCGAGATCCTGCATGCTGTTGCCGCTGGCGCGCACGAAGAACGTCGACGCGCGCCGGCGAATGCAGAGCTCGTTGAGGTCGAGCTCTTTTTCGACGTAATCCTGTGCAGGGGAGGGGAAGCCGGCCGCGCAGGGCTCCGCGAAGAGCGGCACGCGTACTCTGGGCGTAAAAATGGGTGGCCAGAGCAAAGTGAGATCCGCAGAACAGACTGCCTGTTTCATAGAGCTGCCCTCTGCAGATGATCCGGGGATAAGGCAATTGCTGTCTGTACGTCGCGCATAAAAATCCTCCTTAAATTGATACTGTTTTTATATACAGTATTATTGAGGCGGATTTGTCTGACAAGTCCCCTAAGCTGAATGAGCATCGTTTAGCCGTTCATCTGCCTGAATGGCGACCAGTTTTATTTTCCTGAGACTTAGGCCGTTAGTTTCTGAAGCATCTGCAGCATGAAGTCTTTACTGAGCTGAACGGAATTAAGTGAATTCAACTATTACGGCGCCAGCTGGGTACCAGTGGTCTGGAGCAAAAATCTAGCGGCTTAATGACGTATTGAGGCATCAGAAAAAAGTCTCCGCACAGCATGCCAGCCTGATTTTTTTTGAAGTAGAGTACAGGCATAAGATGCCCGTTAAGTGCCAGAAGCGGACGTTTCGATAGAAATTTCATGTCAAAAAAATTGGACGCAGGTCAATGAATACGTGCTTATTCAAGCTGGAATAATTTCACGCTTCGCGTAATTTATTCAGAATAGCAACATAGGACAGGGATCTTTATGTATCTTGCAGAGCTCACTATAGAGAATTTTCGCAAACTGCGCGAAGCCACGCTGAAATTTCAACCCGGTTTAAATGTTCTGGTAGGCCCAAACAACGTAGGGAAAAGTGCAGTAATCGATGCACTCCGGACGCTTCTTGCAGGTCACGATGAGAATTATCCTCGCTTCGATGGTTCTGATAGGCACCGTCCGCATGAGGGCGAACCAACTGGTGATATAAGTTTCCATTTTGTATTCCGAGATCTTAGCCTTGAAGATGAAGCGGACTTTATTGCTGCCCTCAAGCCGAATGGGGACAAGAACATGGAGGCGCATATCCATGTCCAGTATACCGATATGGATAAGACGGGACGATTCAAAGTCCGGCGCTGGTGCGGTGATCACCCAGAGGTTTCGCTTACCTCAGATATGATGGAGAACCTTCGGGGGGTCTACCTCCAGCCTCTCCGCGATGCCGCGCAGGGCCTTCGTCCTAACCGTAACAGCCAGTTGGCTCGATTACTTCATTTGCTCACCGATGATGCAGGTCGTGACACAATAGATACGGCTTTAAAGCAACTTGACGAAACACTTAAACAAGACAAATCCATTCAAAGTACCCATAAAGCTATATCAACCAGACATGATTCCATGATGGGTGCTCAGCTAGCGCAGGAGCTTGCCGTCGGGCTCAGCGTGACTGATTTTCAGCGCCTCTCTTCCCGACTGACCCTGACGGCTGAATCCATGGAAATTGAGAAGAATGGATTGGGTTTCAATAATCTGATCTTCATGGCGGTAGTACTTAGTGAATTGGCTAAAAATACTGATTCTGCTTTCAGGAGTTTGATTATTGAGGAACCTGAAGCACATTTGCATCCTCAACTGCAACGTGTGCTATTGCAGTACCTTTCAGGGATTCCAACGGGTGAAGGCGAAAAATCTGTACAACTTTTTGTGACTAGCCATTCACCCAATTTTGCTAGTAATTCAAAACTTGATTCCCTTGTATGCCTTATCGAAAACGAGACCGGTGTAGAGACGTTCTTTCCACGTGATATCAAATTTGAAAAGGGAAAACGTGAAAAGCTGGAGCGGTATTTGGACGTAACTAGGGCTGAACTGTTTTTTGCCCGCCGGGTAATTTTCGTTGAGGGCGCTGCAGAACTCATGTTGATTGATGCGCTCGCTAAAAAAATGGACTTTGATCTCAGAAAATATGGGGTCAGTCTTATCAGCGTCGAAGGGCTAAACTTTGACTCCTTCCTCCCGCTTTTTGGAGAGCAGGGGCTGAGAATCCCTGTCGCTGTAGTAACCGATGCAGATCCATTTGAAGAAGAAGAGGTTGAAGACGTAGCAGAGGGGGGAACGGTTGAAGAAGAAATTGACGACATACTTGCTGAAGCCGCCTACCAGGAAGAGACTGACGCGCCTGATGGTGAAGATCCAGCTGACAAGGCTGGAAAAAAGAAAAAAGTTAAAAGGAAAGAGGTGTATCCCGCACTTGGAGACCAAGTGAGGTTGTCTGGTAATACTCTTAAGATGAAGAAACGTGAAGATGATTTCGTGAAAGTTTTTCACGGATTGAAAACCCTGGAATACGATCTGGCGCTCATTGAAGCAAACCGCGACGCTATGCTCACTGCATTAGCCGATCCACATCCAAGGATTTCAAAGGCTCTCCGTAAGATCGTAGATGGTCAAGCAGACAATACGGCTAAAGCCAAATCGCTGTTCTGTGGCATGTTTGAGCGTAAAGATAGCGCTAATATCCAGAAAGGTCGATTCGCTCAGGCATTAGCAGATCAGATTTCGAAAGAAATTGGTTTTGAAGTCCCTGAGTACCTTAATAAAGCCATTCAGCATGTATGTCAGGGAGTGGTCAAGCCGTGAAATTATCAGAGGAACAGCTTGATATTATTGGTGCGCCGCTAGGGCCAATTGCTATCACAGCATGTGCAGGTAGTGGGAAGACAGCTACAGCTATTCGACGCCTGATTGCTATTCGGCAGAAAATGCAAAATAGTCGTGGTCGTGTTGTGCTTTTGTCTTTCTCAAATGTTGCTGTCAATACCTTTAATACAGGCTATGCAGAGCTCGCTGCTGGCCTACCAGACGATGCTAATCGTCGAAGGATAGAAGTCGATACACTTGACGGTTTCTTTACCAAACATATTTTACGTCCCCATGCAAGCAGGACTATGGCCGCGACTCAAGCCGCGTACTTGGTCTCTGGCTCGGAGCCTTTTCTTACAAGTTTTAGATATTGGCGTGAAGGTTATCCCCCACTGCCATTAAAAGACATAAAAATCATCATAATCGATGGCGATTTCGTCTTCTATTCGGATATAAGAAATAACCTTGAAATTCTTGATAAAGACAAGGTGTTAAAGATCATTCATGACCTTGGCCGTTTAGGTGCTTACACTCATGAGATTGGTCGGTACTGGGTGTATAAAACTCTGAATTCTCAACCTGCAGTATTGAGGGCTCTGGCAGCTCGCTACCCGCAAATCCTTGTCGATGAGTCTCAGGACTTAGGCACAGTGCATAAGGAAATATTAAAGCTACTCATTACTGCAGGGATTCAGCTTACGCTTATCGGAGATGTTAATCAGGGGATCTATGGCTTCGCTGGTGCTGACGGTGAGTTCCTTAAGAGCTATGAGCATCGTGAAGACGTTACCGGTTACAAACTTACTCGCAATTATCGTTCTCTGCCTCCAATCATAAATATCGCCAACATCCTTAGTGGCCGCGAAGACGAACCATGCCGCCATGGCGAACAAGGTGGAGCTTATTTTATTGGATACAGTGATTCGGAACTTCCCAAATTAACTGATGCATTCAAGGCCCATATTGATGAGTTAGGCATGCAATATCAGGATGCTGTGCTCCTCTGTCGGGGAGCAGACAGAGCCGCAGTAATTGCGGGTAAGACTGTCCCTCCAGGACAAGGTATGGTTAAGGTGTTAGCAGAAGCAACGTTGTTAAGGGATCAGCATAGTAACTACCATGGATGCTTTAACTTGGTCTGCCGGGCTATTCTCAGCTTATTGGAGGATATACCCCATGGCCTCAGTTCTAGACTTCAGGGGGTATCACATGATGCTGAGATAAAGGGACTAAAGCGATTATTATGGTGTTTCAGTCGTAACTCTGATTTGGGACTTCCTTCATCTGCGCTTGTGGCTAAGACTGACTGGCACTCCAAGCTATTAACGAATGTTAAAATGCTTCTCGCAGAGATTGAAAAGCACTGCGGATATAAAGTTGCTGGCAATGTAGGAACTAAACTTACTAAGAAATTATTACCAGATCAGACACTGACCAGTATAGTTTCGGCTCAAGGACACGGGCTAAGAGTCGAGACGGTTCATCAGGTTAAAGGGGAGTCTATCGGTGCGGTTATGTATGTGGCTAAGAAATCCAATATCAAAGCACTGCTTTCAGGTACAGGTGATGAAGAAGGACGTATCGGGTATGTCGCAATAACTCGGGCAAAGAACTTGTTCTGGCTGGCTGTACCACAATCATGCCTTAAAGAATTAAAAGAAGATCTCATTACAGCTGGTTTTCAGGAATGGACCTAACTTGCTGTCATTGATCCTGCCTGAACTAAATTGAAGAGAAAAATTTAGCTCTGCCGCTCTTGCCCGGGCTAATTGCCCGGTTTCGGTGTTCCGTAAAAGAGGTTTAAAAGCGTGCCTATTGACTGATGACTTTGAAGGTCAATGATGCCGATCAATTCGCACGACTTATCCAATCGCCGTAATCGCCCACCCAACTTGGTGCCGGGCCGTCTGGAAATATCCATTCATAGCCCGTTTGCTCCTTCAAACGCGCAAGTATTTTATAAAGCCGTTCGTGAATTGAAGTGTCGATGAATTTGATTAGGTCTTCCCACTCATTTCTTCCGCCTATATGAAGCCCTAAACTCATTTGTGCCTGCACATAAAATTGTGTGCCGCTGAACGCAAACCCTACTAAACTATCAATCGATTTATGGCCTCCGTTATGGGCATAACGTTCGTTACGAATTTTATACAGATCATCATGAACATCCCGTAGGTGGACAGGGAGATCATTCCGCTGGAGAACGTAAGTGCCATTGCTTTTGGCGAACAAGCGTGCATAGCTGACCACAAAAGCGGTTGTTAACATCTCCTGTTCCAGCATCGACTCAGTAGTGATTTCAAACTTGGTCGTACGAAGCCGACGATAAATGTAACTAAGGCTTGTTGTAGTAGGTATTACCTTTATAAGTCTAATCAGACTTTCAATCTCTTTATCGCAACCGCTAATAATCTCCGCCCCTTTCTTCATTATTTGTTCAAAAGGCGCTCTTAAATCAGCTGGTAATTTGCTAAAAAATTCTTCAGAGACGCTGTAATAGTCGTCGCCTTCAAAAATAGGAGGAGGTGACATAGCCATCTGGGTAAACCCTGTGTTGAGAAATTGCACCATATTCAAACTAATTGGCGGTATTTATCAAGATAAATTAAAGTCTCAATTTGGCTTGGAAACGGAAGAACTTACAGAAGGACGAGAGTACAACTGAATTTCAAAACTGGCTCAAAGCGCGGTATGTCCTGCGGGACATGGAAATCATTCCTTGATGTATAACGCCTTTAAAACTGCCAATTCTGTCCATTTATCACGTGATAACCCTACAAATTAGATTACTTTGTAAGTTTGGAAAGTCCAATGTCCGCTTTTCGCTCATAGCGGACATTAGCCTAACGTCAGTCCGCCTTGTCGGCTTAATAAAAACACCATCTTTTAGCCGCTCACCTGCCAAAATCGCTTACAGTTTCTTTTCCTGAGACCTCGGCCGTCATTTTCTGAAGCATCTGCAGCAGAAGTTCCTTACTGAGCTGATCGGACTTCAGCGCCGGCATAACGTTGATAAGCGATAGCGTGACAGTGGCCATCGCCACCGATCGCTTGACGCGTTCTGCGTTCTCGTAGTCTTTGTACGTGCGAAGGCTCACCCCGAGCTCTTCAGCAGCCCTGTCACGGCTCCAGAGCAGGCTCCGGCGCCAGAGCCTCAGTTGCCAACCCGTCATATTCCTTCTCCTTGCCCATCTTTCTCGTTTTATTATCTATAAAAAGTGCAGAAACTGCACTTTTTCAGAAGTTATAAATCATCCGGGATTCTCTCTCTTCTCCCATACGCGCGACGCCAGAGCACTGCAAAGGCTGGCGCCCGATCCTAAAAACGCCATGCAAGCTCCCTCTGTGCCATCGGGCCTGCACCGTGCCTTCACCTTAGCCGTGCCGCTGCGCCGGCAAGGGGTCTGTCGTCACCCGTTCCCCGCCGTACGCGGGACATTCAGTCCGCTCCGGCGGCGCGTGCGGCTTTCTCCCTCGCCCGTTGCCTGCTCCGCTTTGCGCCCGGCTTCCGTGGCGGCACGGTGCAGATGGTGCCGTGCAACCCTTAACGGAGGAGTCAACATGCCAAACTGGTGTGCCAACAGGCTGCGGGTTTCAGGCCCGGAATATCACGTAAAAAATGCGCGGTCGCTGATTGAAGGCGGGGAGGGCGTTCCGCTTTACGCGCGGGCGGCTGCAGAAGGGATCCAGCTCTTTCTGGCGGGCTGCGCCGGGCTGCTGCGCCCGGTGGAAGCGACGGACTATGCCTCGTATCCCGCTCTGGTGAAGGGGACGGGAAGCGATACTCCGCAGAACCGCGCTTTTACGCAGTGGGTGGCGCAGCTGCGTGACGGCGCAGAGCTGACGCCGGAAATCTGCAACAAGCTGCACGAACTGTGGCTGGCCAGCGGTCTCCAGCGCATGACGTGGTCATCGCTCTCTGCAGAGCAGCAGACGGTGATCGCCGGGCTGTGGCAGATAAAGCACGGTGACTGGTACTGGATGCGGGGTAATAACGGCCTCAGCGAGTCGTGGGACTGCCAGTGCCGCGAAGACGCGCTGCCGCTGCAGGCACTTCCGTTCGACATGCTGCAGCTGATCCCGCCGCGTCTTGATGCGGAGATAAACGGATATAACGGACGCCTGCTCCACGGTGTGCCGGACGGGTTTACCGACGTAGTTGAGCGCTGCGGCACAAAGTGGCCACACGCGCACAATCTTGACGTGTCGCACTCCGGGCTCATCACTTTTGACGCTGATTTTGATACGCCCTGGTCGCCTCCCTCGCCGGACGTGCTGTCAGCGCTGAGCGAGCGTTACGGCGTCACCGTTGAGCACTGGTATGCCGAGTCCGGCAGCAGCTACTGCGGATGGGCTGTTTATGAAGCGGGCTGTCAGACCGGGGAGTGCTGCGACTCGCTGGAGTGGGGCGATGAGGAAGACGAGTTCGGGTTCAGTGAGGTGACCGGCCCGGCATGGATCATTGACAACGTGGCCAGCTACGGCGGCTGAACAGGAGGCGGCGGGCACAGGCCCGCCGGACAGAAAATGAATGCATCCCTGACCATTGAAAAACTGATCGAGCATCTGCAGAGGTTTGCCCCCGACACGCCCTGCTTGGGTCACTTCTGGATAGCTGACGACTTAGAAGACGTGGCCCCGGAGCTCACGCCGGAGGAAGTTGTGGCCACCTTAGCGCTCTCTGACAACACGCTCGACGCTGAGAACAGCCTCAGCTGGTATTTCCTGCGCCACTGTGCAGACACGGTGCTGGCGCGCAGGTTGCTGAAGTAAGCGAAGGCTGCCGCCCGCGGGCGGCGCTCTTTACGGAAAGGAGAAAGACGTCGCTGCGCTCCGCCTTCATGTCGTTTCCCGTCCTGAGGCCGGAAAACGGCGGGTATAAAGTGCCGTGCCCTCACGGTAGCCGGGCTGCTTCGCAAACAAGGTAAGCTGGCGCCGTCCTGCTCACCCGTTCCCCGCCGTGCGCGGGACATTCAGTCCGCTCCGGCGGCGCGTGCGGCTTCCGCGTCCGCCCTTGTTTGCTCTGCTTATCGCCCGTCTGTGTGGAGGTCACGGCACCACTACCGGTGCCCCTTCATACACAGGAGCATCACTATGTCTCGATTCATGCACGGCGACAGCGTACAGGTTATGGGCGGCTTTCCGGACAAGAGCATTGATTTCATCCTCACCGATCCGCCGTACCTGGTCGGCTTTAAGGATCGTTCAGGCCGCTCGATAGCGAACGATGTAAACAGCGAGTGGGTGCTGCCGGCAAGCCAGCAAATGTACCGGGTGCTTAAGGACAACAGCCTGGCGGTGAGCTTCTGCGGCTGGAACCGCGTGGACATTTTTATGCAGGCGTGGAAAGCCGCGGGTTTTCGCGTCGTCGGCCACCTGGTCTTTACCAAACCCTACGCCTCTAAGTCGGCGTTCGTCGGCTACCAGCACGAGAGCGCGTACCTCCTGGCCAAAGGCCGCCCGCAGCTGCCGGCAAAGCCGCTTCCTGACGTCATGCCCTGGCAGTACACCGGCAACCGCCATCATCCGACTGAAAAACCGGTCAGCGTGCTGCGGCCGCTGATTGAAACCTTCACCCAGCCCGGCGCGATCGTACTGGACCCGTTTGCGGGCAGCGGTTCAACCTGTGTTGCCGCACAGGAGTGCGGCCGCCGCTGGATTGGGATCGAGCTCCTGGAGGAGTACCACGCCGCCGGCCTGCGCCGCCTTTACGCACATCGCGCCGCGCGTGCGGCATAACGGAGACCGATAAATGCTTAATCTGACAGAACAACACGCGGCCGATCGTCTGGCTGACGACGTGGCCGATATCGACGAGACCCTGATCGAGCTGTTCCTGCGGATCCACGCGATGCGCCAGCGCTGGCCGCGGGACAGCGACGCCCCCGCGGTGCGACTGACGCTGCTGGCAATTGACGATATCTGCGATTCCCTGAGGGATGCAGGCCGCCGCGCGGAGCAGCTGCGGGGCTGTCTGCGCAGGTGACGGGATTCTGTGGGGCGGTTAAAAAGTAACCGCCCCCGGATATTCCCCCCGTTGCCTGGCCTGCACAAATGTATCCACAGGGTTCCGGGGCGGATATGCACCCCGGATGTGGACAAGACAAAAAGGATGTCGCGAGCTCCGCCGTTTATGCACGCCGGCGGCGTGCGGGAATAAACGTCCGTGCGGTCTGCGGCCAGTGCCGTGCCTTCACTTTAGCCCGACGGCGGCGTGTTCAAGAGCCGCAGGCTCTCCTCCTCCCCCGTTCGCACTCACTCCTGCGCGCTTACTCCCGTCGCGTCTCCGCTCATGCTTCGCGTCGCCGCCGTGCGTAATCACGCCTCCGTTCGCTTGCGCTGCGGCCTCGTCGTCGCTCTTGATCACGCCGCTGTCCGTCGGGCTGTCATTCAGGCACGGCACAGGCCGGAACTGTATCCCCTTTACCTGCGGAGGTTTCTGATGAACACAGCACTGCACGCGCCTCTGGCGGCGCGTTTTCTGGACGGCTTCGTAAAGCTGCGCTTTCTGCCTTCTCTGTTTGGCGATGATTTTATGCGCGCTGAAAACAACGTCTATCTGTACGCCGCGCGCTATATGACGAACTACAACGGCGGTGAGTGGACTTTTGTTCACCTGGAGCAGGGCGGTGGATACATGATCCCGCCGGATGGCACCTGGCGGTTTGAGAATCCCGAAAACTGGTCTGTGGCAGAGGTCTCCGCTGATGCGGCGGGGATCATCATCACCGCGCTGGTTCTCAACCACCGCAGCTGGATGTATGACCGCCACGACGAGGAGGAGCTGTGTGCGCTGTTTTGCCGCCGCCACCGCCAGCTGATGGTCTGGGCAGAAACTCATTCCGAAGCCGCCGCCATTTTTCGCGCGCTTGACTGAACACTAACAGGGGCGGCAGAGCCGCCCACAAGGAGATAACACGATGCACGGTAACGTAAATGAAATCTGCGCCTGGCTGCTGGAGACCTTTCAGCCGGGCACTCCGTTCACCATCCTGGTATGGACGGAGGAGGACGTTCAGGATTCTACGGATTCAATGGCACTGACGGAGGAGGAGGCGCACGCGGTGCTGGATGAGCTCGGCGAGCTGGACGATCACCGGCGCTACGGGATAGGCCGGGACACCGTGCGTGAGCTGGCGTGTCAGGTTCGCCGCGACAGGCAGGCAGCGCGGCACGTCACCCTGCCGGCCGCGAGCCTGAAGGTACTGCTGGAGCTGGCCGGAAAGGCTGGCGAAACGGGCGACGGTACGGACGCTGAGGAAGCTATCCATCAGGCACAGGAGGCCATGCGCGGGTAGCGCGGGGCAGGGCAGGGAAGCCCTGTGCCACATCCGGGCGCGTGAAAACCCCAGCCGCCTGAGGGCGGCGGCCGCTATGCGGCGCCTTCGGCGCCGCTTTCCGTGCTGCTGAAAACAGAAATAAGGCGTGGACATAGAGATATTGAAGCCAGCAGAAATCTGACGAGACTATGCAGAAAGTTATTGAATTCAATGATTTTAACTTTCGTTTTTACAGAGTGAGGGATAGCGATATTTATTGCCCTGAGCTGCCGTTTTTTTTACTGCCGTCAGTCTCAGAAACTGCCCAGAAACGCATGCCTGCAGCCGGAGCCGGAGAGCGATTGCGGGCCGCTATAAAAATTAAAAATCCACTTAAAGGGCATGGCTCCACCTTCGGCTCCCCGGCAAGCCGGGTCGTCAAGCCCTACGTCGCTAAGCGGCAAGCCGCTAAGCGCCACCGAACCCCTGCGGGTTTCGGCCGCAGGCGGTTTCGGTCTGATGGCGAAGGTCAACGGCTGCAACCGGCTTGCGCCGGTGCGTTAACCGCCCCGGAAAAGGCCTCCGGGGCTTCAGGGCAGACCGCCGGGGCGGTCCCTGACGGCTTTTACGGCATTCCGTCCTGGTCTTTCGCAAAGGGCTTTTCGTAGCACCGCCGGTTCGTTCAAAAAGGGGTGAAATGCACTCCGTCAAAAACTTTTTGCGGAAGGGCCACAAAAACTTTTTGCCTCCGCCCCTTTATGCCCTCTCTTCGTCGTTGCTACTCGGCCCTCGCCGCGAAAGGCCAGACCGGAAAGATAAAACCCGCGTCAGAGAAGGTCTTTTTCGGGTCCGCAGCGCGAGCTGCACCTACTCAGCCGGATTTAAGGAGCCATGCCATGCAAAATACCCTCGTGAACGTCACCTCTGATGCGACCACAGAACGCGCACCGATCGCCGCCGCCGGTGAAGTGATTTCAGATACCTTTTTTGCGCCCGTTGAAACTGACGTCATTGACGGGCTGCTGGGCCGCTATGAACACATGTACGCAAAATTAAAGAATATTTCGGCCACAATTCGTGAAGGCGGTAACGGCGAGGCGGTGGAGTATTTTCTGTGCGGTAACGTGCGCGATACACGTCTGAATATGCCGCCGGTTCGCGTGGTATTTGACCTGCCCGGCGCGGTAGCGGCCCTGAATGCCGATTTCTGGCAGAAAGCGCTGAACCTGACGGACGTTTACGAGTACATGCCTAACGATCGCCGCAACGAGTGGAACGACCAGATCCGCGAAAAGAAAGCGCCGGACTTTGAGGAAAACGCGGTGCGCGCGACGCTCTCCGAACTGCTTTTCTCACGTCAGAAATTTTTCTCCGAGCGCGTTGACGGTATTTTCCGCATCCTGTCACGCAGCCACGTGACCAACCGCCCGGAAGGCTTCAGCAAGCGCATGATTATCGAATGCATGTTCGATCAGTGGGGCATGTGCAACTACGAGCGCACCGGCTACGTGGACGACCTGCGCAAGGTGATCGCGAAGTTTATGGGGCGTGATGCGACCGGCCTTAACACGACCAATAAAATTCTGAAAATCGCGCGCGACCGTTCGGGGGAGTGGGTAGCGATCGACGGCGGCGCGCTGCGCGTGAAAGCCTTTCTGAAAGGCACCATTCATCTTGAAATTCATCCGGACATGGCCTGGCGCCTGAATGACATTCTGGCCTATCTGCATCCGGCGGCCATCCCGGCGGAGCACCGCCAGAAGCCGCGCACGAAGCCGAAAACCTATGAGCTGCACACAAATTTGCTGCCGTTTTCCGTGCTGGGCGTGCTCAGCGACCTTCAGACAGAGCGCACCGAGCCACAGCAGCGCAACCGCCGGGAGGACCCGCTCCCGCCCGTGACGACAAATCCTTTTAACCGCCGCATTAAAGGCTATTCGGACGAGGATAAGGCCGCGCGTGCGGAAGCTGAAAAAGTGCTGCTGAGCCTGGGCGGCGTAAAAAAGAATCTCAACGCCTTAACCTGGTTTGAATTCGATTACGACCCGACCACGGCGCTTGAAGATATTCAGCTTTCCGGCGCGCTGCCGGAAAAGAAAACACACCAGTTTTACCCGACCCCGGGCGAACTCGCCGCGCAGCTGCTGGACGATGCGGACATCCGCGAGGGTGAAACCTGCCTGGAGCCGAGCGCAGGCATGGGCGGCCTTGCTGACCTGATGCCGCAGGCGCAAACAACCTGCGTGGAGATTTCGCCGCTGCACTGCCGCGTGCTGGAGGCCAAAGGCCACCAGGTGATCGAAGCCGATTTTCTGGATTGGGCAAATGTGACCGATCAGCGGTTTGACGTGGTGGTGATGAATCCGCCGTACAGCGAAGGGCGCGCCGTGTCGCACCTCAGCGCGGCGGCGGCACTGGTGAAGAACGGCGGACGCCTCGCGGCCATTCTGCCCGCAGGCAGCGACCGCAAAGACCTGCTGCCGGGCTGGGACTGCAGCTGGTCCGCGCCGATGGAGGGCATGTTTGCGGGAACCGGTGTTCGTGTGGTGCGCCTCATGGCGTACAAGCCGGAATAAAACCGGCCCGGCTGGCAGGGGCGACCCTGCCGGATACCGCACCGGCCCGCAAAGCGGGCCGGACAACAGCACATCGAGCAGAGCACAACATCATGACCCGAGAAGAAAAATTTACGCTTAACACCCTGCAGAGCTTTACCGGCTGCGATTTTGAAGACTACCGCCACCGGGGCGAGGCGTTTCGCCAGCGCATGAGCGGTGCCGTGATGAACGCGCTGCAGGTGCCCGAAAGCTGGCAGACTGACTGCGAAATGCGCGGCGAGTGGGGCGGAGCACATCCGGTTCACCTGCGGCTGACCCGTGCCGATCTGTCCGGGCTTGCCGTCGAGCTGGTCAGCCCGTCGGAAGATTCGCCGCTGTGGTGCGCGCTGCTGACCGATGTCCGCACCCGGTCGCGTGTTCCTCTCAGCATCAGCTATCGCTTTGACCCTGCGGCGCTGTGCGTAACTCTTGAAAAAATCGCAGAGTACACGCGGGCAGGCTTCACCGGCGCCGGTGAGCTGATCGCCGCGCTTCGGATGGGAGGGCACGCCGCATGATCCCGAAATCACACTCACTGGTCACCCTGCTGCCGGAACGTCAGGCCGCGCTGCAGGCAATCGCGGCGGTTGAGCACGCGCAGCAGCGGGGGACACGGCTGGCCCGCCATCCCTGGGCCGCCGCGTTTATGAAGCAGCTGAGCGGCAGGAGCCGCGTCAGCGTCCAGACACTGAACCGCATACGGGGCATTTATCTGCGCCCGCGCGAAAAACGCGCGCCGCTGCCGGAGTGGGAAGGTGCGCTGGATATCTTCCTCAGCACGGCGGGCGAGGTTTGCCCGCTGCCGCTGCCTGGCGAGCTGGCAACGGTCCTGTTTCCGGAGGCCGTTTTTCGCCGCGCGGAGCGCGCAAAACACGCCGCCATGAAGACCGTAGGCCATGCCGGGCGGCGCGAGAGGCAGGCAGAGGACTACCGGGAGCGCCAGCTTGAAAACCGAATCCGGCAGGCTGAAACAGAACTGACATTCCGCACGCCGGAAACGCTGCGCGGCTGGTTTTCCGTCTGGTGTGACGACGTACCGGAAAACGACCTGAAGAACATGATCGCCACGTGGGCGCGTCGCTTTCCGTCACTGAACGGGCTGGAAACCCTGCAGCCGTACGCCGGAGACGTCGCCTGTGAGGTGGCGGGAGAAATTCACCTGCGGTCGCTGCACATGGACAGCGCGCAGAAAGGCATGAACCGCTGGCTGGTGCCCAACAAGCTGACGACCCGGAAATCGTCAGAGCAGGAATGATAAATATTAATACGCATACTGTTTCGCGATACGAAACATGTGATATACTGTTTCTCGACAGGAAACATGGAGCCGAAAAGTGATTAAGAGCTGGAAGCACAAAGGATTACAGAAGCTGTTTGAAAAAGGCGATATCAGTGGCGTACAGGCGCAGGACGCCGAGCGTATCCGGCTTCGCCTGCTGGTCGTCGATGAAGCGCTTTCCACGGATGAGTTCAAAAACTATCCCGGCTTTCGTTTCCACCCCCTGAAAGGCGACAGGAAAAACCTGTTTTCGATTACGGTCAGGGCTAACTGGCGCATTACCTTCGAATTCACGGACGGCGACGCCTATATTCTCAACCTGGAGGACTACCACTGATGGCTATGTTCAATCCCCCGCATCCGGGCGGTCTGATCACCGAATACATTGAAGATAACAATATCGGCCTGCGCGTGCTTGCTAAAGAGCTGGGCGTGTCCGCCTCGGCGCTGAGCAAGGTTGCCAGCGGAAAGGCGTCCGTCAGCCCTGAAATGGCGGTGCGGCTGGAGGCGGGGCTGGGTATTGCGGCGCGTCTCTGGTTATCCATGCAAGCCGCATGCGACCTGCACAAGGCGCGTGAAACCACGGACGTTTCTGGCGTGCACCTGCACCCGGGCATGATGGCCGATTCCGCACAGGCCAGGCCAGGAAAGTAGGCCTCGCGAATGATACCTAACACCGCGCCGGCTGGCGCGGTTTTGCTTTGCGCTTTCTGCCTGCCCGGGAACGGCAACACCGCCGCGATGCGGCCCGGGAAAAGCCGGTGCTATCGCACCGGCCCTCTCCGCCCGAGTGCTTATGAGCTCCCTCTTCAAAACCGGTTCAGCATCCGACTTACTTCTGTCTATTCAGGCTGCCCGCCGTATAAAAATACGTTTTAACAGCAACAGCAACAGCAACAGCAACAGCAACAGCAACAGCAACAGCAACAGCAACAGCAACAGCATGGCCCCCTTCGGCTCCCCGTCAAGCCGGGTCGTCGAGCCCCACTCCGCTAACCGGCAAAGCCGGCAAGCTCCGCCGGAACGCAAACGGACGCGTTCCGTGCCTGATGGCTAGGGTCTGATGGCAGAGGTCAACGGCTGCTGCCGGCTTCGCCGTCGCTTTCACCGTCCCGGTAAACCCCGCCGGGACTATAAGGCCAGCCCGCAGGGCGGTCTGAAACGTCCCTTCTGACGCTTCCCTGCATTCCGTCCTGGTCTTTCGCAGAGGGCTTTTCGTAGCACCGCCGGTTCGTGCAGAAAGGGGTGAAATGCACTCCGCCAAAAACTTTTTGCGAAAGGGCCACAAAAACTTTTTGTCTCCGCCCCTTTATGCCCTCTCTTCGTCGTTGCTACTCGGCCCTCGCCGCGAAAGGCCAGAACGGAAAGAAGAAAACCGCGTCAGAGAAGGGCTTTTCGGGTACCGCACGGCCGTCAGCCCGACCATTAATTTCCAGTAAGGAGCACATCATGACCTCAACCCAGACGGGCACCACCACTGAACTGCGCTGCGTAGCGGCGCTGGGCGACGGTGCGTTTACACGCGAGCAGGCTGTAATCATCACAGCCGTCTTCAGCAATGTGTTCATTGAAGACGATCAGGGCAGCCATTTCCGCCTGGTCGTGCGTGAGCCGTCGGGCGCTCTTATCTGGCGAGCTTTTAACTTTGAATCTGAAGCGGGCTACTGGCTTCGTCGCCATATCACGCAGAGCGGTGTATGTAAGTCGCTGGATGAAAGGCTGGTTTCACTGAAAGCGCTGTACAGGCAGGCCCTGAGCTTCAGCGAACGCCGCGAATTTGTCAGTTTTGAGTTGCATGATATGGCTAAAGCAGTCGCAGCCACTGCACTGGCTGGTCAGGTCGCATCACTTCCAGCAGCGTCAATCGCGGCCTGGACAAAGGCCGGGCACATCGCTCTGTCACTATTCGGGCCTCACGGCGAGTCTGTCTGGATGAACGCCAGTCAGTGGCTTGCGCGCGAACTAGGGCAGGACAAAGCTTCTGATATTCACAGCGACCAGGCGTAAAAAAAGCAGGGTTGCCCCTGCTTTTTCCACGGCGGCCAGTCCCACCTGACTGCCTTATCAAAACCAAACCCTCAGGAGAGTTTTATGATTTTTGACCCGCAAATCGTCGCACAGGTGCTGACTTTTGTAAACGCACTGCGCTATGGCCAGCTGGCGCGCGTAATCGCCAGGCCGGTTTCACGTCTGCGCCAGTTCGTGGCCACCATTAATAACCTGGCGGGGAACAAAGCATGAGCAGCGAAATTACCCTCAGCGTCCCGGTTTTCCTGCCGACAGTCACCCAGGCTGACATCACCCGCGTGCTGGGCGAATACTGCTTTATCCGCCTGGATAACGGCGATGAGGCATTTTTTCATAATGGCAACTGGATAACCGGCGCGGACGCCGCGAGCCACGAAGCCTCGATTATGGGGCTGGCCCAGCGTATGGCGCGCGCGGGCAGTAAATCGCTGCGCTGTTTTGATCTGCCGGTGCCCGATGACAGTGACTGGAGCTGGGACGATATCGTCACGCAGCTGGCCCGCAGCGCGGTCACCCGGGACGTGCGCGGAGAGCTTACCGTGACATGCAGCGAAACCACGGGCTACGGTCGCGCGGTACACGTCTGCAGCGATCCGCTGCTGAGCGGCATCAACAGCAATCTCTGGTTCCCGCTGAATCCGGCGGAGGACTGGCTCGCGGGTATCGAGCGCGTGCTGACCATAAACGGTGTTGCGCAAAACGTGGTGCGCCTGGTGCCGCTGCGCGATTGCGCTGAATGCAGCGATTTTAAAGTCATCTATAACCGCAAAATCTGCGCCTGATGCGAAAAGGGGCAGGGGGTTGCCCCCGCCCCTTTTCGTTACCCGCTCCGGATGACTCCGCAGAGCTGACTGCCTGACCAGGAAACCTCTATGAACCATGCATTAACCGCTGCCGCACCTTGTGACGCTGAGACTGATCTCGACGATTTGCGCATTTTAGCGGCTGACACCGATGTGCTGCCGTATGAAGCGGATAACACCCGCCGCACGGGCGTTGCAGCGTCCACGCTGCTCTTTTTTGCTGCCGCGACCGATATTGACGGCGACTGCGAACCGGCAGAAACAGCCATCACTGACCTGCTGTCAAACCTGATGCACCTGTGCGCGCACTGCTATCCGGACGCCTGCGCCACCTCGTTTGAATCGTTGCTGGAAACGGCCCGGATGCATTTCAGTTCTGAATCCGTGGGAGAGTAAACAGATGACCCTGACCGACATTACCGACGCGATGTTCAGCTCGCAGGAAGGCTATGTGCAGCTGGTAACAGATTCTGTTGAATTCAGTATCAACCGCAGCCTGAAGGACGATGAGCTCCTGAGGATCAGCAGCATTATTGAAAACGCCATTGCCGACGCTATCAGGCAGCTTAAAGAGTCGGGGCCAGGCGCCTGAGCATTGACCCCGAGCTAGGGGACAGGGAAAAGCCGGTGCTGACGCACCGGCCATCGCCGTCCTGCTGAACACGCCTTTGCGTTGTGGTGTGATGATGCTGTGCGTTTACCTTTTTTGTTCATCCGTTCTGCCCGCCGATCACCGTTAAATTCAATTCAACAGCAACTGCGTGGGCCCCCTTCGGCTCCCCGGCAAGCCGGGTCGTCGAGCCCTACGTCGCTAAGCGGCAAGCCGCTAAGCGCCACCGAACCCCTTCGGGTTTCGGCCGCAAGCGGTTTCGGGCTGATGTCCAGGGTCAACGGCCGCTGACGGCTGCGCCGTCTGCTTTCACCGTTCCGGCATAAAGCCGCCGGAACTCTGTTGTCATCCCGCGTTGCGGGCTGCAATTCCCCCTTCTGACGTCTTTCCCGTTTTTCCGGTCGTGCCTTACGCGGAGGGGCTTTTCGTAGCACCGCCGGTTCGTTCAAAAAGGGGTGAAATGCACTCCGTCAAAAACTTTTTGCGGAAGGGCCACAAAAACTTTTTGCCTCCGCCCCTTTATGCCCTCTCTTCGTCGTTGCTACTCGGCCCTCGCCGCGAAAGGCCAGCCCGGAAAAGAAAAATCCGCGTCAGAGGAGGTCTTTTCTGGCTTCAGCCGCCGTCCTGCGATAACGCAACGCGCTGCAGAACAGAATCACACAGCATGAGGGCTGACTGATGAAAAACGTTTTGGAAGGTACTGAAGTTACAGGCCCGGAGCTGACAGCAAATCAGTTTCTGGATGTCTGCAAATACGTCTGGTCATGCGGTGAATTTCTGGGGCCGTCGGGTCTGACCGGTGATGCGTTTGAAGGGCTGGACGTGATCGATGAGCCAACTGAAGAGCCTGAAGCCCTGAAGCTTTACCTGCGCAACCGATGGCCGGTTGCCGTTTACGAGTTCGATATTGGTTATACGGTTATCCGCCGCGAGTCCTGACAGGCGGCAAAGAAAAAGGGCGGAAATTCCGCCCCTTCACCCCGGACGACACGACCAAATGACCGTCCGGATAGTCAACAGAAAAAATGGAGTTAATCATGAAAACTGCCGACCTCAGCATCATCACATCGGTTGCAGGTTATGTAAAGCCCGGCGTTAAGAAGGTGCAGGTGCGTCATCGCCACAGCGATCCGGAAACGAAGGCGATTTCGCCGGAAATCCGTGCGCGCAGCCGCCACGTGTTGCACTGCGTGCGCAAGCGTAAAAGCGTTCGCGTACCTGCCATGCGCAGCAGCGAGTGGGGTGAATTCCTTCGCTCTCTTGAAATACGCCGTGCCGTAGCCTGACCAACAACCCGCCGCCCTTCACGGGGCGGCTTCTAAAAATTTTGATGTGAGGATTTAATTATGATGGGACGTATGTTTTCCGGTTTTCGCAGTGCGGGTGCTATTCGTCGTGATCGTCCGCTAACGGACGACGAACTGAAGCAGGTTGTGCCGAGCGTCTTTTCTGAAGACAAGCACGGCTCACGCAGCGAGCGATACACCTATATCCCAACAATCGCTCTGCTTACCCGTCTGCGTCAGGAAGGTTTCGAACCGTTTTACGCCTGCCAGCAGCGCGTGCGCGATACTGACCGCATCGACCACGCAAAGCACCTTCTGCGCCTTCGTCGTCACGACCAGATTAAGGATTCAGAAGTTTCAGAAATTCTGCTTCTGAACAGCCACGATGGCAGCAGCAGCTATCAGATGATCCCCGGCCAGTTCCGTCACATCTGTGCGAACGGTATGGTTTGCGGCGAGGTGTTCGGGCAAATCCGCGTGCCACACAAGGGCGACATTGTTGGTAAGGTGATTGAGGGCGCATATGAAATTCTGGACCGGTTCGGGGAAATCGAACATTCACGCGAAGAGATGAAGCGCATCTATCTCGATCGCGGCGAGCAGGCTGCTTTTGCTGAAACTGCGCTGGAGTTTCGTTATGACGGGCAGCACGTTCCAATCAGTGCCGATTCGCTGTTACAGGTTCGCCGTCGTGAAGACAATGCGGATGACCTGTGGACCGTGTATCAGCGTACACAGGAGAACGTTATCCGTGGTGGTCTGCGCGGGAGAACGGCCAAAGGTGGACTTACAAAAACCCGCCCTATTAACGGTATTGATGGTGATATTAAAACCAATCGTTTTCTCTGGTCACTTGCAGAAAAAATGAAGGAACTGAAGTCCTGACAAACGATAAGGGAGCCAAAACGGCTCCTTTTTTTTGTCATTAGTTCTGCTGCTGAACGGACTCACCTGTATTTTTTACTGAATCACTTTTCCTTCTAAGCTTTCCGCCCTGACGCTTTTTACCGCTATCATCTTCTTTGAGAATTTCAGAAATTGATCGCTCACTGAAAACAAATTTCATTGAATCCAGCGCCGACTTAATATCTTTAACGGTGTAACCCTTTTCTTTTGCCAGCATCAGAATTGTGGAGCGAAGATTTTCCAGCGCATCGTTTCTGGTAATTCGTGTTGGCGATAAATCCGGAAGGTTTTCCAGCCGGGTTTTTGCCTCTTCAATCTGCTGCTGTGTGAAAAATTGCTGCGTAGCCATAACCACTCCAATGAAAATCATGTGAAAACAGTGATTCTGCCCCGTATTCATGGGAATTTCCAGTACCTCACCCCACATGACGCCGGTTTACTTCTGACCAGCTAAGTGGCAAAATACGAACAGTTGATTAAATGACGGGACAGGAAATGTTTTGTGACCACCGCCAGCACGCTGGCAGTGATTCCCAAAACGACCTGCTCAGGGCTCCGCCCCGAGACCCGGGTAATGTGCCAAGGTTGAGTTATGTCGAAAAGTGAAAAGCGTCAGAGAGAAAAACTGGTTAAATGCCGCTGCACCGATGCAGAGTTTGAGGCCATCAATAAGAAGGCACTGGCCGCCGGCCTGACGACATCTGAGTACCTGCGCCGTACGGCACTCAACCGACGCATTACCGTACGCACCGACATTCGCATGATGAACGAGCTGCTACGTCTGGGCGGCCTGCAGAAACACCTGTATACCCAGATGCAGGCGAACATGACAACCGAGCTCAGCCACCAGTTCTCCGAAGTTCTGACGAGCATCAAGCATGCTATTAACGCGCTGGACATGACGCCGGTGCCGGTTGAGGACATGAAAGACGAATGAACGTGATCATCCCGCCAAAGCGCCGCGATAAGAAGACCAGCTTTAAGAAGCTGGTTAGCTACGTGAGCACGCGCGAGGAAAAGAAAAGTACTGAGGTTGTATCCCCTGATGCAGCAGAGCAGGCTCCGGGAGCTGAGTACATTTCTACGCCCGGATTTGGTCAGCTGGTTGACTACGTCGGACGTAAGCGTGCAGCACCCGCAAGCGAAATTGTCAGCATTTCACCCGAGGGCATTCAGCGCGTGCTCTCGGGTGAGGTGCTGTGTGAAACCAACTGCTGGTCACTGGAAACTGCCGCAACCGAAATGAACCTGATAGCTGACCAGAATCGTCACTGTAAGGATGCGGTTTATCACTTCATTCTTTCCTGGCAGGGCGAAGAAGACCCGTCACCGGACGCGATTTTCCGCTCCGTTCGCTACAGCCTGAAACAGCTCGGCATGGAAGAGCATCAGTACGTGGCCGCCATTCACCGCGATACTGACAACGTTCACTGCCACGTGTCGGCTAACCGCGTTCATCCGCAGACCTATGCTGCACAAAACATGTGGAACGATGCGGACACGCTGCAGAAGTGCTGCCGCGTGCTGGAGCGTGAGTTTGGTTTTAACGTGGATAACGGCAGCTGGCACATGGATCAGTATGGTGATCTCCATCGTACCCGCCGCGACATGCCTTCTGCCCCTCGCGGTGCTGCTAAGCGCGAAATCTTTTCCGATAAAGAAAGTCTTCACGGCTATGCAGTACGCGAAACGCGGCAGGTGTTATCTGACGTGATTGCGCAGGATAAACTCAGCTGGGATCGCCTCCATAATGTTCTCTATACCCGCGGGCTGGGAGTGCGTGAGCAGAACGGCGGACTTGCCGTTTACGATTTGATGAATCCGGAAGGCGTCAGTGTGAAAGCCTCAGACGTACATCCGGATATCAGCTTGATCTCTATGGTCAGTCAGCACGGGAAGTATCAGCCAGCACCTCCCGTTTATAATCCTGACAGGCCTGAAGACGGTATGCTTCATATGCAAACCTGTTACATGCCGCAGCTGCACGTGCGCGATCAGGAAGCCCGCCGCGAACGTCGTGAAGCACGCGCCGTTGCACGCGATATTCTGCGTGCCCGCTATGATGCATATCGTACCGGCTGGGAGAAACCTGATCTGCGTGCGGGTGAGCGCTTCCGCCAGATTGCGTCACACTGCGTGGTTGCTAAAGCACACGTCCGCGATACTGTCAGGGATCCGCTGATGCGCAAGCTTATGTACCGCGTTGCCGAATTCGAAAAGATGAAGGCGATGGCCGAACTGCGCCTGCAACTGCGTGAGGAGCGTCAGACTCTCAAAGAAACCGGCGAAGGCCGTCCGCTGAACTGGAAGTCATGGGTTGAGCGAGAAGCGCTGAAAGGGGATGCTGCAGCACTCAGCCAGATGCGTGGCTGGGCTTATCGTGAGAAGCGCGCCGCCCGTAAGCAGAATAGTGGGTGGCCGGAACCTAAAGCCGTCATTCATTACGGCCCGGGTGACAACGTTCCAACATTTAAATCAAGCGAGCACGAAACGCGTCTTCTCCGTGACGGAACGGTTAGCTACCTGCGCGACGGTAAGCCCGCAGTTACCGATTTTGGTGACAGGGTTGAGGTTTACGCTGCGGCTGACAACAAGTCTGACCGTTCTAACAATGACCTTGCTGCAGAGATTACTGCGTGGCACAGCGGCGATAATACGACGCTGACAGGAGAGGAGAAAGCCGTTAACCGCGTACTGTATTCTGGCGTAGTCCGTAACATTACTAAGCGTGACGGGCACGTGTTTAAAGTCAGCGATCCGAAACTGATGGCCAGCGTACACGCTACTGAAGAAAGCATGCGGAATCAGAATGTACAGCCAGAACTGAATCAGGCAGAACCTCAGAACAGGGATGAGCAAGATTTACGTCCTGTAAACAGAGATTTACCACGACCATGAGGGGTTTGAAAAGAGAGACATAAGCCAAACGGAAGTATTTTGTCGCTGATTGCACAGGGTTAGGAGCCTGTACAACCAGCTAACCTTAACAACCTGTCTAGGAGGCTGCTATGGCTGCCGAGGATCTTAGTCATTTTTCTCATCTAAACAAGTTCTTTCCTGAATTGACCGAAATTCAGTCAGCACATGTATGTATGCTCGTGTTTTCATCCTGGTCAGCTGAGGAAATAGCAGAGTATCGTAATGTCACAGTTGATACAGTTAAAGACTCATTAGTTGCTGCTCAAAAACGTCTTAGAGCAAGTAATATGAAATTACTTCGGGGTGTTGTGGTACTTCGGGTGATGATGAGTATTTCTAGCTTTATGTATGGCAATAATTTGCCTTAACTTTATAAGCATTAAACTATTAAAAGATTTTTTAGTGTCAAAGCAGCTTTTTTAAGCTGCTTTTTATTTATTATCAATAAGATAACTAACTACCCCCTTTTTAGGGGGTGTTTTCTTTTTAGGACCAATCTTATTTAATGCTTACATTGCTAACACGATCCATACACTCGGTTACGGAAGAATACAGATGCCTGCTCACATCAATAAAGATAAAGGAATGCAAGTCCTGCTGCGCCTCTCGCCTGAGATGACCGCAATGCTGAGCCAGGCCGCAGACCGTTCTGGTCGCAGTAATACAAAAGAGGCGCTTGTGCGCCTTGAAGACCATCTTAAATCTTTTACTGACCTCGCCACACCAGGGCGCCGGTTTACCGCTGAAGACAGCGACAAAGCTATTAAATAATTTCTTCAGCCAGCAAGAATAATTGCTGGCCTTCTTTTTGACTGAATTATGCGCTCCTGCGCAGGGCATCGTTTTGCCTGAAAACTCTTCTGCTCTTTAACAATGTGCCCGTTTTTATATTCCCGACCTCAGGGTCCTCTCTTGCCGGCATCCTTTACCGATGCGCGGAAGATGTCCGGAGGCTACGTCATGGCCTGCACTACGTCGGGAGAACAGTAAAGCCACAAAGAAACGACTGTGCGGCTTTACAGGCGGGCACCGCGCAAAGTCGGAATTGTGGAACGTAACCGTTATACCCCTACGTACAAATTCGATGTATCCAGTTCGACCGGTGCATTTACTGCATCAGGCCTCGGCGCGGTCCGCCGGACACAACCTGTATCTGGAGAAGATTAGCCCTGCACTTTCGTGCGGTCGTGAACGGGCATCCCTGACGGTTTCAATTCGCAAAACGCACAGTGACACAGAGCATTCTGTGCCGGCCCACTCTCGCGAGTGGGTCTGCCCGGATAGTCTTTTAATCGTTTCATTTAAACGGATGCCCGGGGACGCGGGCGTATTTCATGGGGTGAAATCATGCATCTTTCAAAATCCAAACGCGAAGCGCTGCGGCGGCAGTTTAACGGCTGCTGCGCCTACTGTGGTGAAGCGCTGCCCGCTCAAGGATGGCACGCTGAAGCTATCAGCAAAGAGTTCGTTGAGGGGGGAATTGTTCCCGTCTGCACCTCCTGCCGGATGATCAAAGGAAATTCCACTCCTGATGAGTTCAGGGCGCTGCTCGCAGAGCAGGTCGACAGAGCGCTGCGCCACAGCGTGAATTTCCGTACGGCGATGAGATTCGGCCTGGTGAGCCCGCGGGCTGAACGTGTTGAATTCTGGTATCAGCGCTGTGACGGCATTCGCCCACAGAAGTCTGATAAAGCTCAGGATGAAACAGGTAGTAGCTCTCTGAGAGACCGGCATCTGAAGCTAAATGAAGGCGCCGGAAATAATTTATGAAACGCTCTGTGTTCCTGCGCGCATCCTTCCGGCGAGCGCTTCGTACCTGCCGGCCAGCACCGCCCGTTTCGCAGCCGGGCCCTTCTCGCAAAAGGGCGGCCTCTGAAGGAATAAAATCATGAACAAGACACTTCTCCGTTGCGCCGGTCTGGCGCTGGCGCTCGTTTCTCCGCTTGTCATGACATCCTGCCTTCCCCACGAAAAAAACGTGGCCCCACAGGCTTATCCTGCTGGCGAATGTCAGAGCTGCAGTGCATTCAGCGTCAGCGTCTGGCACGTCAGCGCGGGTGATCGCGGGCTGAAGGACATTCTGCAGCCTGTCCGCTACAGTACACCCGAGTCGCTGAGTTCTGATAACACTCAAGTCATCACCTCTTTAGCGGCAGATGCCATCATGCAGCGCCTGGAGCATGACAAGCTTGCCGTCTTTGTCGCGAATCTCAGGGGAGTTACTGCGTCCGAAGACAGCCTGCCATTGAGCGTTGACAACGCCTCAGGTGCTTACTCAGCCGTGCTGACAGCGGGTCCTCAGACTCGAAAACTCCCGTCACGCGTGGTGAAATTCAGCCTGTCAGACAGCGCGTCCTCTCCCGGCAGTCGCACTCCCGGGGAGAAATCGCGGGTTAACGGGCGGGTTCTGCTCAGAGACGGCGATACCGTTGTGTCGGTGCACGCCGTACGTGACGGCTGGCTTGTGTGGCTTATTGGCGCAACGTTTTCCGCCTGACGTCTGCCCGGCGTGTCCGGGCCATTTCTTTCCCTGCAACGAAAAGCGCACTCACCCTGACCGGTCAGTGCGCTTTTCGTTGTGGCGGACCTGCGGCCAGCGCACGCGGTCAGACTGACATCGTCTTATTGCTTATTAATGCGATGCTACAAGTCTAAGTCATGCCGCTCTGGCGTCTGTCAGTCTGGCCAGAGCACCGGGAGGCACCCGGCGCCGCAACACCCCTTCTGACCGGCAGGTTTAGCCTGCCTTCCCGCACGGTTTTTGCTGGCCCGGCTCCGGCCGCCGCAGAGACGGTGCAGCCCTGAGTTATCCGGAGTTCTCTCTATGTCATTTACCGAACGGGCAGGGCTGATACCGGTCCTGTTTCTCACTGGCTGCGCGCAGCAGGCGGTCATCACCGGGCCGCCCTCGGGCAGCGTGGTTGACGGCATCCTCTCGCGCAGCGCGGCCGACATCAGCGCCATGCAGTACCGGGTGCACCAGAGCACGCCTTCCGCGCAACGCCCGGCTTCACCGTCGGGCACGAAAGCTCCCGCGCCACTGCTGTCGAAACCGGCTGTCTCGGCGGGCGGGTCCCCTGTTTTCAGAGGCACCGCAGCGCCACCGTCCACGGCGGGCGCCGGGCCTTCCGACGGCTTCGTGCATCAGGGTGGCGCGGCGCCAACGCTTCGTGCAGCCCTGCGCAAAATTATCCCGCCCGGACACACGGTGGTGTTCGACAAAGCTGTTTCCGCCGACGCGCCCGAGCTGTGGCAGTGGACGGGCAACGATCGCTGGCCGTTCGTCGTGGACAAGCTGCTGGCCGGGCGCGGGATGAAGGCGACCGTTAACGCGAAAACCGGCACCGTCACCGTAGAACCCGCGCAGCGCGCGCAGACGGCACGCAGCGCAGACAAAGCAATATCGCCACCGGTTCCTGCCGCCGTGCCCGTCAGACCGGCTCCGGCCGGGGCGGTGAAAGCTGTGCCACTGCCGACCACCGGACGTAACCCGTTCCACGGCGATGCCACATCAAAAGCTGCCGGGGCGACAAGCGTGCCGGTTTCACCTGCAATAACCCGCGTGCCCGTCCTGCCGATGATACCGCCGCCAGTGGTTCAGGTTCGCCACTGGCGCATTGAGACGGGCAGCACCGTGAAGGACTGGCTTTACAGCCAGGCTGCCGCGGAGACGTGTACCGTGCCGGGCATTAAGAACTGGACCGTGGCCTGGCTGACGCCAACCAACTACCGGGTAGACGCACCGCTCAACTTTGACGGCAGCTTCCGCGAGATGCTGAACCGGCTCTTCACCCTCTACGGGACCGCGAAGGTGCCCCTTTACGCGGGCGTGCGTGCCGCACAGTGCGTGGTGTCGGTGGACGATAAGGAGGTGCAGTAATGATCATGTACTGGCTGCTGGTTCTCTTTGCTGGATTGCTGCTGGGCGGGATCTCCCCCGAGCAGCGGGCCGTGCAGGAGGCGGGGCAGCTGCAGGATCAGACGCAGAGCCTGCAGGCCACGCAGATGGTGCGCTACATGAACCGCATCAACGACTGGCGCTATCTGAATCCCTCAGCGGATAACCTCAGCGTCAGCGACGCGCAGCTTACCGGCTGGAAAAGTGTCGCCGGCCTCAGCAACGTCATCGCCAGCGGCAGGACCTACGTGTGGCGCGCGGCTCAGCCCGGGCTGATGACGGCGCTGCTGACGCAGACCCGTCACTCTGCGCTGGCCGGACGGGTGGTATCGCGCCGCCTGGTCGACAATTCCGGCGCTGACATGCAGCTCACAGTCCCCTCCGCCATCCCCGACGGCAGCGTGGTGTGGGTTAACTGACTTTCCCTTTCTTACAGGACACAGCAATGAAAATACCTCACCGGCTGACCACGGCGGCAGCGCTCTGCCTGCTGGCCAGCGGCTGCAGTACGCTTGACCGCGTGGACGCCACTGAAAAGCGGTCTGCTGCCGCAGAGGCGCAGGCCGATGCGCACAAGCGAGCGCTTGAAAGCGGACAGGTCGTGCGCGACCTGACATCTCAATGGATTAACCCGGTACCCCTGAACGGGCTCGCCGGGCAGCGTCCCGAACTTCCGCCCTGCGCAGTCAAAATTAACCGTCCCGGCAGCGTCACGCTCGCCTACGTCAGCGCCTTTATTACCGATCAGTGCCGCATTCCGGTGGTCGTGACCCCGGACGCGCAGGCGGCCATGGCCGGCAGCAGTGGCGGTGGCAGGACAGAAAAAATGCCCGGCCCATTGCCGGCGCCGGACGCCAGCGGCATGGTGCCGCTGGCCGCTATGGGGCAGACCAGCAGTCAGCCGGTCGCGGTGCAGCAAGGTGACGGCGGACTGCGCGGCGTCAGCTGGAACGGGTCGCTCAGCGGCTTGCTGGACAACGTGACCACGCGTCTCGGGCTTTCCTGGCGCTATGAGTACGGGCACATTGCCATCTTCTGGCTTGATACCCGCAACTTCGCCATTAACTTCATGGACAACGACGCGAGTTTCGTGTCGAAAACGGTGAGCGGTACCACATCGTCTAGCGGGTCTGGCGGCGGTGGTGGTAACACCGGTGACAACAGCACCAGCCAGACCACGACGGCGACCATCAAGTCCAACATCTTTAAAGATGTGGAAAGCACGGTGAAGTCGATGCTGACGCCGGGCTCAGGGCGCCTTAACCTCTCCGCCGGCGTGCTGACGGTTACCGATACGCCTCGCGTGCTCGACGCCATCGGCCGCTACATTGACGACCGCAACCGCGAGCTTAATCGTCAGGTGATGATTTCGGTCAAGGTCTTCAGCATTGAAAACCGCCATCAGAACCAGCTGGGGATCGACTGGAATGCGGTACTGAATACCGGCAGCGTGGGCCTGTCGCTGACGAGCCCGTTCACAGGAGCCGCCTCTGACGCGCTAAGCGGCGGTGTGGCCATTCTCGACGGCAAAGGGGAGGGTACGCAGACATTCCTTAAAGCGCTGGACGAGCAGGCGAAGCTCAGCGTGGTGACATCCGCCTCGGCGCTGACCACTAACCTCTCGGCCGTGCCGGTTCAGAATGCTATCCAGCAGGACTATGTACCCAACATCAGCACCAGCCAGACGGCCAACGTCGGGACCAGCACCTCGATAACTAAAGAGACCATTACAACTGGCTTCAACATGACGGCGCTGCCGCTACTGTTCCCCAACTCGCCAAAAATGCAGCTGGAGTTCTCCATCAGCATGTCCGAGGACCCTGTTTTCACACCTTTCACGTCTGGCGGTCAAAGTTCCCAGCTGGCAAGGACCACGCCAAAAACAATCATCCAGCGCGTGATCATGCAGTCTGGCCAGACGCTGGTTCTGAGCGGCTATGAGCAGCTAAGCGATTCGGCTAACCGGCAGGGCACGGGGAGCTACAGCTTCTTTGGCCTGGGTGGTGGCGCGCGTGGTGACGACAGTCGCCGCATGTTCATCATCCTCGTAACGCCTGTCGTGCTGGGATAAGGAGGCTTTATGACGTCTGAACTGACGCAGCCCGGAGTCAGCGTGGTCCCCTCCGGGAAGTACGCGCTGATTGCCGGCCTGCACTGGCAGTGGGTGTCCGTGCGCGGGCGCCGGCGCATGCGCATTGAGGCCCGTGACCAGCTCGCCAGCCACTGGCTGGCGCTGCCCGCCGGCACGGCCGATGAGCCCGCCACCTGGCTGGGCACTCTCGCCGACGATACGACCGTTCTTCCCAAGGGTAAGCGCCCGGCTTCGCTGGCGGCGACTCTGCTCGGGAGCGTGCCCGCCGACTGCTGGGGCATCTTTCTGCTTCCCGGCGGAAGGTACTGGTTTATGGCGGTCAGCGGCGGTCACCCATCGCCTTATGGGGACGTAACGGGAGACGCGGCCACTGCACTCCGCGCCGCCGAACTGTTTCGCGCCACGGCGCCGGCACCGTCTGCGGGGTGGACCGTGTTCGATCCGGACACCCTGCTGGACCTGCCCGACGCGCGCCGTGACCAGCTTAATTCATTGATCCCGAGCCGAGTGCCACCCCGGGCGCTGCTGAACAAAACGGACAGCCGTACCGCTTCCGGGCTGCTTCTCCTGGGCGCGGTTCTGGCGGCAGGTGCCTGGTACGGCAATCACTGGCTGGAGGAAAAACAAAAGGCCGAGCACGCTGCCTGGGTGCAGGCCGAATTGACCCGCGCGCGCGAAGCGGCCGCGCTGAAACCCGCTAGCCTGAGCAAGCCGTGGAGTGCCCAGCCTGATTTCTCCGGCATGCTCAACGCGTGCGTGAAGCAGTGGCGTCAGGCACCGCTGTCGATTGCCGGCTGGGTGTTCAGCCGGGCAACGTGCGAGGCCACAGGGCAGCTTACGCTGCACTACGCCCTGCCGGACGGCGGCACTGTGGGGGACTTTGCCGCACGGCTGCCGCAGCTTTACGGGGCAGGGACGCAGGCCGTGTTCAACATGCCCGGGCCGTCCGACGACGCGTCATTTAAGGAGACTGTCCGCTTTGCCGCTGCGCCGGCCGAGATGTTGCTGCCGGGGGACGAGCAGCTTCGCCGCATGACCAGCTACGCGCAGCGCCTGCGGGCAAACCTGCGCTTCAGCGAACCTGTAGCGCTGACCCAGACCATCGGGCAGGAGCATATCCCGCTGCCGTGGAAGCGTTACAGCTTCACCTTTATCACCGATATCCCGCCGGACCGGCTGTTCGACGCTTCGCGCTTCCCGGGTAACGGGCTGCGGCTGAGTTCCGTAAAGGCCGAGCTGCACAGCAGCCGGCTGACCTACACCCTGGAAGGAATGCTCTATGCAGAGAATTAAGTGGCGTTACCTGCTGCTGCCCGCGCTGATCGCCAGTCAGCTGGCCGTCGCCGCTCCCGCAGCGACTGAAGGGCCGAATGCGTCTGGCCCGGCAGCCTCTCCTGATGCCGGCGCAAGCGATACCAGCCTCGGCCGGCTGGAAGATATTCAGGCCAAAACCCTGCTGTACGAGGCGCAGCTGGCGCAGGCCAAAGCGTTCAACGAGCTGCAGAAAAACGGCTATGACGCCGGTACGGGCGGGCCATTTAATCCGCAGCCTGCCGCGCCGGTGAAGGACAGCTCCGCACCCAAACCCGCACAGGAGAGCCGCGCGCTGCCGCTGATTGTGGAAATTTCCGGCGGCCAGCAGCTCTCCGCCACGCTCCAGCTCGACGGCGGCAATCAGGTGCGCGTTCAGGCAGGCAGCCGCATTCCGGGCACCGCCTGGACGGTGGCAAAAATCACATTCAGCGAGGTGACTGTCAGCAGTCCTGACAAAGGCCTCGTTTCACTGGCCTTCGCGGGGTAGACGAATGGAATTCAGCGAACAAGCCGTTAACTGGCTTTATCTGGACACAAGTAACCCTGAACAGGGTCGGCTGTACGTCTCCATTGAGCACCGCAACAGTCCTGCGGTGCAGTCAGATATTGCCCGTGCGATGCGGCAGCGGCCGCAGCCGGCCCTGCAGCCCGTTCATCTGAGCGAGCTGCGTCGTTTACAGCAGGGTCGCGGTAGCGCCGGTGGCAGTGGCGCAGCATGGTCACAAGAGCAGGAGCAGGTGGTTGAGTTCATGCGCCGCGCGGGAAAAGCACACGCGTCAGACATTCACATCCTCATCGGTGCCGAAAATATCACGGCAGTAGTGTTCCGTATTCACGGTGACCTTGAGCTGCAGTCGGAGCTCAGCGTGGAAGAAGGCATGAATCTCGCCTCTACTATCGTGATGTCGATGTGTGACGTGGCGCCGCAGCAGTTCAGTGAAAGTGATGAGCAGGACGGCCGCCTGCGCAATGAGTTCGTAAAAGAGCTCGGTCTCTATGCTGCCCGTTATTCTGCAGTACCTACCGAATCAGGACTTTACGTGGTGCTGCGCGTGATCCTTGATGAAAGTGATAACGCTCCTTCGCTGGACGTACTGGGCTACCTGCCGGAACAGCAAAAGCTTATCCGACGAATGCTCCAGCGTCCGGAAGGTATCGTTATTACGGCCGGGCCCACAGGCTCTGGTAAAAGCACCACCATGCGAACTTTCTGCCAGATATACATTGAGCTGACAGGGGGACGCCGCCGGTTGCTCACGGTTGAGGACCCGGTTGAGGGAAAAGTAAAAAGGGCTGTGCAGACCACAATTATTGCAGACCGTAATGATCCCTCCTCCGTCAACCGTGCCTGGCAGCGCCGTCAGGCTGCATTCAAGCGTCTTGATCCTGATGCTGTAGTCGTTGGTGAGATTCGCGACGGCGATTCTGCTGACGGCTGTATTAGCGAAGGAAAGAGCGGCAGTCTGGTGTTGTCAACAACGCATGCTAACGATGCTACGGGCATCGTCGACCGCCTAACCGATACCCTGAACATCGCACCCGGTATGGTGATGGATTCACAGGTCTTTATTGGCCTCATTGCCCAGCGACTGGTGCAGACACTCTGTACGTCCTGCAAAAAATACTGGGCCGACGTCAGGGAAACACTTGCGGAAGACGATCGCGAGCTGGTCGAAACGTACTGTGATACCGCAACCGTCGCGTTCCGTAACCACGAAGGCTGCGACGCGGCCGGCTGCTGGCACGGCATCACGGGACGTAAAGTCATTGCTGAGGTTATTCGCCCTGACGCCCGCTTTATGCAGCTTTACCGCGAGCAAGGCAAACTCGCCGCGCGCAGCTACTGGGTGCATCACATGGACGGCATCACCCGCGGCATGCACCTGATGCGCTACATCGCGGCAGGCGAGGTTGACCCCATCGATGCAGACAAACTCAGTCCGCTCGATGAGGACACCCTGAACCTGCTCCCGGCGGAGGCGGTGAGCCCTTCAGGCAGCGGAGGGGATCATGGCTGAATTTATTCGCGTGCTGCTTGAGCGTATTCGGGCATTGTTAAAAAAGGGCAGCGCAACGTCCGAAGAGCTTGGGCGATGGATCGGGCAGAAAACGTTCAGTACCTCGGACCGCACAACACTCTACGAAGACCTGGCGTTTTTGCTTGAGAGCAACCAGAAGACGGAGGACGCCATCGCGGGTATGCAGCGCAGCCGCAGACGTAAAAATGATCCGATGCTGCTGTGTCTTAGTGATGTCAGGCGCGCCCTTACTCGCGGGCGGGGGATTGAAGCGGGCCTTGCTGGATGGGTGCCTCCTCAGGAAACGACCATTCTGCGGGCCGGACGCGCGGCTAAGGATTTGCAGGGGGCGCTGCACAGGGCGATTTTTGTCGTTAAGGGTATGGGGGAGATGAAGTCGATCACCATTTCCAACCTCAGCTACCCCGCCCTGCTGCTGGGAAGCACGTTCTACATGATGAAAATGGTGTACGAGCGGTTTCTTCCCCAGCTTGAACGGATGGTGCCGGTAGAAAACTGGACGGGTGCGCTGTGGTGGCTCGGAAGCCTCACGCACTTTTTTATCGATAACCGATATCTGCTGGCTGTCGCGCTGGCGGTATTCAGCGGGTGGGTCATCTGGTCCTTACCCCGTCTAACCGGCCCTGCCCGGAAGCGCGTTCTTGACCGTCTTTTCCCCTGGAGCCTTTACCGTGAAATGCAGGGCGTCTCTTTTCTGCTGAACCTCAGCGCATTGCTGCGTGCAAACGTCCGCACAGATGAGGCGCTTGACATGCTGAGCCGAAACGCGACGCCATGGCTGTATGAACGGCTGACTGCAGCGAAGCGTCAGGTCGCACGCGGTAAGCATCTCGGTCTGGCGCTGGCTGACAGCGGCTATGTCTTTCCTTCCCGTGATGCAATCGATCGCCTGAGCCTGCTGACGGCAAGCCCCGGAGGTGAAGACAATATCGAAAACTTTGCCCGCATGTGGCTTACCAAAACCATCGAAAGAATAAAACGTACCACCCGGTTACTCCAGGTAGCCGGCATGCTCATCTGCGCCGGCTATCTGCTGCTCACGTTCATTGCCACACAGAACCTGAGCGATCTAATCGGCAACCACTGATAATCACCTCTGAGGTTTTTATGTCCATCCTGAAGAAAAAAACTATCTCTGCCGTTCATCGCGGTGCGTTCAATCTGACCGAAGCCGCCATCGTTGGTGTGCTGGTTCTGCTGGCCATTATCTACTACATCTCCAGCGGGAACAGTCAGTTCAGCCGGGCTGATTACACGGAAGAAATCACTAATGCCAGCGACATCATGACCAATACGCGCGGGCAGATGAAAACAGCAGGGTCTTATCAGTTCAGCTCATCATCTGATATGACCGGCGCGCTGATTAAGTTTGGGGGCGTACCCGGCACGATTGCGGTCAACGGTACTAAATCCTCGGGCAGTGCCACACTGACTAACCGCTGGAATGGCAGCATCACCGTAGAGCCGGTCAGCACTGGCGGCGGGTCAAACACCTCATTTGCCCTGACGTACACGCAGGTGCCGATGGAGGCATGTACGCAAATGTCACAGAAACTGAGTGGTGCCAACAACGTCGCATCGACCAGCATCAACGGCAGCACGACCAGCGGACCGGTCAGCGCGGCAGTGGCGGCGTCACAATGCACGGCGGACAGCGGCTCAACCGGCACCAATACGCTGGTTTTCACCAGCAACACCTGATGAAGGGCCGGGGAAACCCGGCGCCTTTTCTGACCGACTCACGGTGACTCATGATGAACAGGCTTACATACCTGCTGACGGTGGCCGGATTACTGCTGTGCGCCGCGTTGCCGGCGCAGGCTTACTGCTACAACGAGGCGGGCGCACGTTACCACGTCGATCCGCAGCTGCTGCGCTCCATCAGCAAGGTGGAAAGCGGCTTCAACGCCGGGGCTATCGGCTATAACCGCAACAAAAAAGGTCAGGTTACCAGCCGGGACTTCGGCCTGATGCAGATCAACTCCACGCACGTGCCGCAGCTGCGCACTATGGGCGTGCTGCAGAGCGAGCAGGACCTGCTGACAAAACCCTGCCTGAACGTGATGGTCGGGGCCTGGATACTCGCACGGCACCTGCAGGTCTGCGGCGTCACGTGGGAGTGCCTCGGCAGCTATAACGCCGGCTTCGCCGACGACAATACCGCCCGCCGGATGCTTTACGCCCGCAAGGTATACGCCGACTACATGGCCCGACGCTGACCTTTCACACGGAAAATTTCATGACTTTATTTACCGATGGTCCGGCGGCCGGCGCATGGCTTGCCTGCTGCGCGGGGCTGTTTGCGCTGCAGGCGTTCTGCGCACCCATGACGGTCCGCCTCTGACCTGGCCGCTTCTGACGCCGGTTGCCCTGATTTACCTGCTCACCGCCAGCTGGCTGCTGGCGCTTCCACCTGCGGTGCCGGTGAGCGCCGTCCTGCGTAGCTTACTCCTGCTGGTGCTTGCGGTACCGCTGACGCTCACCGACCTTCGCTGTCAGTGGCTGCCGCTGCGCTACACGATGACGTTCTGGCTGGGCGGTCTGGCCTCTGCGGCGCTGCCGGATGCGGTGCTGCCGCTCAGCGAGGCGCTGCCCGTTAGTATTGCCGCTTTCGCTCTGTCCGGCGCCGTACGCTGGCTGGCCAGCTTTCGCCAGCGCGAGGAGCGCATGGGGCTCGGTGACGTTTATCTGATGGCCGGCCTGTGCGCCTGGCTGCCGTGGCGCAGTGCGTGCTACGCCGCCGCCGGCGGGCTACTGCTGTGCTGCCTGTGCGCGGCGCTGACGCGCCAGACTTCAAAACCCTTTGCGCCCGCGCTGTTTGGTTACCTGTGCGGCGTGTGCCTTTTCTTTCCCCAACAACTGGCGGGAGTGCTCTGATGAAATTTCTGAAACGGAAGCCGCGCGCGGTACACCGCGGCAATATGCTGCTTCAGCTCGGTATCGTGATGGCCATCGTGCTCTTCATCATGCCCGGCGCCATGGACCGTTACGCTGGCATGCAGCAGGAAAAAGTCTGGACCGGAACGGCTTCGCATCTGAGCTTCGTGGCGCAGGCGAGCAAGCGCTACGTTCGCGACAACCGCGACACGCTGCTGACGCAGGTTGCCGGCGGCCCTGTCGTGATTACCGGCGCCACGCTGCGCACGCAGGGCTACCTCCCGGCTGGCTTTTCACTGACCAACGACAGCGGACAGACCTACCAGCTCGCGGTGGCGAGAGACCCGGGGCAGGCGGGCCAGCTGGTCGCCTTCGTGCTGACCACCGGCGGCAGCGAAATTCCCTATAAGGGCCTGCGTCAGATAGCGACGGACACCGACGGCATGGGCGGCTACGTTTGGCCAGCAAACAACGCGGTGGGCGCCGACGGCGGCTGGCAGGCAAAGCTCGGTGACTACGGGCTGACCGGTCAGCAGGGGCGCCTTGCAGCATTCCTGTCCGCCGATGCGCTCGGCACCGATGCTGATGAAAGCGACAGGCTTTACCGCTATCAGGTGACCGGCCGGCCGGACCTGAACCGTATGCATACGGCCATCGATATGAACGGCAACAACATTAACAGCGGCGGCACTGTCAACGCTGCGACGGGGGCCTTCACCGGCCAGGTGTCGGCGGGAACGAACGTCACCGCCGGCAGTAACGTAACGGCTGGCAATGGTATCACGGCGAACAACGACATACGTAGCAACAACGGCTGGGTCATCACCCGCGGTAGCAAAGGCTGGATGAACGAAACCTACGGTGGCGGCTTTTATATGTCGGACGATCAGTGGGTTCGCTCAGTCAACAACAAGAATATTTACACTGGCGGCCAAGTGCGGGGGGGGACGGTCAGAGCTGACGGCCGCCTTTCCACCGGGGAGGTACTGCAATTAGACGGAGTCAGTGCCCTTGGTGGCGGATGCTCACCAAATGGGCTTATCAGCCGTGACTCGACAGGGGCTATCCTTTCCTGCGTTTCGGGCACATGGCAGGGCAGTAAGTCAAACGGCCGTTATGTGGGAATAGGGGGATTTATAAATCAATACGACGGTTTCAACTCTTCATCTGCCACGATAACAATTTATGCGTCTGGCGGGGCTTCAACGGTAAATAAAGGCATTAATGATGGTAACTGCTCAAATACCTGGGCTCTGAAGGGAATCGCTGGAGGAGTTCAGGTTGCGAATGCCAGCGACGGCAATGTTGACTGGGGCAAGCAAGGCACAATAAGTTTCCAGGTTCCAGGGAACACAAGCTATAGCGTAATTTCAAATCCGAACCCATCTTTTGGCTGCTCACCCGGTTCATTCACACTTTATTCCTATGAATAACGCCTTCATGCAGGCCGTGAATATTCAAAACAGAGGATAGTTTTCAGTTTAAATGTGGACCCTGCACCACATTTAAATATAATCCTCTTTACTTTTCATAAGCTAAATCATTACAACAATGAGTATAAATTCAACAAATAGCCATTATCGAGGAGATATCGACGGATTAAGGGCTGTGGCAGTAATTCTCGTTATTCTCTTTCATGCCGGTTCTGAAACCATTTCCTCAGGATTTATCGGTGTAGACCTGTTCTTTGTCATTTCTGGTTATCTTATAACCGGAGTTATCATGACGCAGGTGCAAGAACAACGCTTTAGTCTTGCAGATTTTTTCAACCGCAGATTATGGCGAATTCAACCAGCCCTGATTGTTGTAAGCATTGCTGCGTTACTTGCGGCATCACTGCTCTATGTTGTACCTGATTACTTGGTTTTCCTGAAGAGTGCAAAGTACAACAGCCTTTTTCTTTCGAACCAGTTCTTTGCAAGACAGTCTGTCGCCTATGCCTCTCCGCAAAGTGAATATTTCCCATTGCTTCATACATGGTCATTATCAATTGAGTGGCAGTGGTATCTTTTCCTGCCTCTTATTGTGATGGCAGTGAAATTCGTTTCACAGCGTACAGGGCTGAACGTAAGAAATGTTAACTCAATAAAATATTTCACTTGGGGCATTGCAACGGTGTCACTGGCTGTCGCATCGCTTCTCATAAGCCAGCACTTACCTGGGGTATCGTATTATTTTCTATCAACCCGAGCATTTGAATTTGCCGCCGGAGGCTGCGCATTTCTTCTCCAGAAACGTATTCAGACAGGCTGCTCATGGTGCTTATCTTTTCTGTCAACAGTGTCATTGACGACGATTATCTTTATTTCTGTCAGCAAAAATATCATTGATAGATATCCGGACTTATGGACGTTAGCTGTCGTTTTTTGTACGTCAGCTCTACTTTTCTCAGGGTATTGCAAAGAAAAGTATTTAACCCAGGCACTTAACCTCAGACCTCTCGTATTTATTGGTAAAATCTCATATTCACTTTATTTATGGCACTGGCCAGTTTTTGCATTCAGCCGTTATGCCGGCATTACGCTTTCAGGTCGGTATTTAGCCATCACGTTAGTTGTAATAATTATTCTTTCTCTGGCCAGTTTTTTCTTTGTTGAAGAACCTCTACGACGAGTGCGTACTTCTCTGAAGCGGTCAGTAACCATCCTTGTTATTTTTCCAATAATTCTTTTTTCAACCTTTTACTCCTTAGCTAACAAGTTTGATGGGTTCCCTGAACGTCTGGGCAAGGGTTATGCACAGAGACAATCGACACTTAGCGATTACGAGGCTCGCGCAGGAAACCGCGAACAATGCCTGGGTAATGAACAAGATCCTGAAAAATGCCTTTTAGGTGACCTTAATGGCTCCCGTACAGGTCTCATGATTGGGGACTCAAACTCAAACCACTTCTGGGGCTTTTTCGATGTGCTCAGTAAAAATCAGCACGTTAAGATGAGCGCATTGAGTGAGTCGTCCTGTCTAACACTTCCGCGAATATGGCAATACGATTGGTGGATATACAAGGATACTGTCTATGATAAATGCCATGAAAAAACCGAGCACTATTTTCAGTTAATCCAGCAAAACCATTATGACTATGTCGTTATCGGGGAGGTTTGGGAAATGTACGCCAGCGGCCCTCATTTGATAACTAATATTGATGACCAGCGTTCTGAATTCCTGTCGAAATCTAGGATGAATAGCGCCCTACGTAATGCGCTAAATATTATCGTTGAAACAGGAGCTCGACCTGTATTGATAAAGACCATATTTCCAATGCCACAGGACTATCAGGAATGTATAAACAAGCATGAAATACTTCGTGAAGAATTCTCCAGTTCTGCTTGTAATGCTCTCAGGCCAAGAGGTAAAGATGATGCGTATATCGCCTCACTCTTTGAACAGGTCAAAGCAGATTACCCCTCTTTAATAATCATTGATCCTAAAGATATTCAGTGTCTGAAAGGGAAATGTATAAGCCAGATAGATTCTGTTCCGGTATATCGCGATGTCGGCCACCTTACAGATTATGCATCTTATCGGTTTGGACAGATGTACCTCAATAATTACGGTAATCCTTTCAGAAATTGATCTTGGGGGCTCCCCCACCTTCGTGAAGAATGCGAAGGATTATTACTCAAGAAAATTAAACCAACACCAGGCCTGATTATTCGGGCCTGGCGCATTGCTGTGCGTTTATCCCCCCGCTCAGCACAGGATTTAACTCTCACTTTAATTAACCTGCCTCGACTCCCGGCGTTGCAGGGTGGAGATCTACTGTGAAAATAAAAGCCTTTCTGATTCTCTCGCTTGCCACCCTTGCCTGCGGTTGCCAGTTCACCCAGCTTCAGTCCAGTCGGTCGCAACAACCGGCGGTTCCGCCATCTTATGTATCACAGCAAATGATGGGGCTATGGCAAACCGGTTCGCTAAACCAGTCCTTACCACTACCGGTTGCGACAATCCGCGCCGACAGCGATCGCGTTACGCTCAGCTGGAACGGCGACGCTCTGGAGCTACTGAGCGCGCTGGCACGCGCCCGCGGTCTGAAGTTCAGCTACGCCGGCGTGCGGCTGCCACTGCCCGTGGACATTGAGGTGCAGGACGTCACCTACGCCAACCTGCTGCGCATCATTCAGATGCAGACCGCCTGGCGCGCCACGCTCGTGACGTACCCCGGGCAGATGGTGCTGCAGTTTATGCCCTCGCTGCCGGCTGAGCCGGGACGTAACCATAAGGGAGGCCGCCGATGAAAGCCCGACTCTGCGTCCTGCTGCTGCCCGTTCTGCTGGCGGGCTGCGCGGGATTTCACTTCACGAAAGCGGCACCTGCGCCCGGGCCTGACGGTGCGCCGCCGCCGGGGCCGGAGGCCTACCTGTCACCGCAAAAGCGCGACACCGCTGACGTTTCCGACAACCGCCGACAGATGCTGACCGAGGGCGGGCGCACCACCGGCTTTCGCGGCGGCAAGGCGCAGCGGGCGTGGGAACTGCGCCGCGACCTGGAGGCGCGGGCTAAGCAGCTCGATGCCACCTATGACTTCCGCCCGCTCATCAGCAGCCGCGGCTGGCTGCCGCCGGTTATCACCGAGGCGGTGGACGTTGCGCACGTCACGCCCGACCAGATACGCACCGCGAGCCACGTGTACGAAATCATCCAGCCCGAGCGCTTCGTCAGCAACCCGCCGACGTGGCGCGGCTGGCTGATGGCCGGGCTCAGCACGGTGCCGCCGGACGAGCCGGAAGGCGGGCTTATCCCGGAGAACGGCGTGCAGCGCGACATATGGCAGGCGGCGGTCAACGAAGGCTGGGCGGAAGGACGTCAGAGCGCCGACGAGACGCTGGAGGCCAACGTCAACCGCCTGACGCGCGACTACAACGGCATGCTGCAGTACGTGCTGCTGCGCCGTCAGAACCTCATCACCGCGCCGGTGGTCACCGAGCGCCAGCAGACGGTCACCGGCGACAGCAACAAACTCACCACCGGCGACCGCGAGCGACGCCTTGAATCCCGCGCCGGCTTCGTCACCGACAAGGCGAAGTGGAAGCCGGTCATCAATACGGAGAAGCGCTGATGGCAGCCTCAGACCTGGAACTTTATGACTTCAGCGGCGGACTCAGCGCCGATACGCTGCGCGGCTTTATGGTGTGGTGCGCGCGCAACAACGTGAGCGACATTCACCTGCAGGGCGACAACCACTTTGTGGTCGGCCGTTACGGCCGCCTGCTCAGGGCAAGCCCGTTTGTGGTGGCGGACGACACCATGGCCAAACTGATGGACGAGGTGTTTTCCCCGGAGCTCCGCCCGCAGGTGCGCGGCGGCGTGTCGGTTGACCGTGCGATGCAACTCGACGGCGACATGACCGGGCGCTGGGGGCTGAAGCGCGGCGAGCGCATCCGCTTTCGCGTCAATCTGCTACAGGGCACGGCGGGGCGTCAGGACAGCACTATTGGCTGGACAATGCGCGTCATTCCTTCAGACATCCCGCCGCTGGAAAGTCTTGGGCTGGAGCCGGAGCTGATGGCAAACCTCCTGCCAGCGAAGGGGGTGGGGTTGTGGGGTGGAATTACCGGCTCAGGCAAAAGCACCTCGCTCGCCTCGACCTATCGCCACTGTCTGGATACGGACCCCGATCGCAAGCTCACTACTAAAGAGGATCCGATTGAGTTCATCCTCGGCCGTCCGGGCGACGTGCTGCCGCCGCTGCAGTCGCAGGTGGGGAAAGATATTCCGGACTTTGCTACGGGCATCCGCGCAGACCTCCGACGCGCGCCGTCGGTCATCGGGGTGGGGGAGATGCGCGACCGCGAGACTATTGACGCCGGCATCCGCGCAGGCCAGCTCGGTCACCTGATGCTCTCCACCACGCACATCGACTCGCCGGGCGAGGCCTTCCCGCGCGTCATCAATGAATTCCCGCACGAGAGCCGCGACGCCATGGCGTGGTCGCTGCTGGGCGTGCTGCAGTACGTGGTGGTGCAGACGCTGCTGCGCACGACCGACGGGAAGCGCATCGCGGTCCGTGAGTTCATCCTTTTTGACTATTACCTGCGCGAAAAGCTGGGCGGCATGCTGTGGTCACAGTGGGGTGCGCACATCAACAACATCATCCGGCTTGAAAAGCGCCGCATCGTGGATCAGGCCTGGCGCCTGTACCGCGAGGGCCGCATTGCCGAATCCGAGCTGGCCGTGGTGATGTCGCCGCTCCAGCGCCGCGAGTTTGAGGAGGGGACCGCGTGAGTACGCTGAATAAAGAAAATTATCCGCCGGGATTCTGGCGGCGGGCCGGCAGCGCTCTGAACTTCGTCGGCATCCCCGCCTGGCTGTTTCTGCTCTACCTCTTCTGGTTCCGCTTTCCCTCCATGAACACGATTTACGTCGTAAGCGGCATCATCGCCGTGTTCCGCGTGCTGAGGATGTTTGGCTGGGGCGTCACCGAACTGCTTACGCGCCTGGCTCGCTGGGCGCGCGGCAAATCCCTGAGCGGCCGCCCGTGGTGGTACCGCCGGTTTACCGACGGCGAGTAGCCGTCCTGACACAGCAGCAGAGGAGGCTTTATGAAAACAGCGGATTATCCGGTGTGGCTTGCCGTCATGCCGGACCAGCGTGACGCCGCGCGCGCCGACGCCGGAAAGCATCCGGAGGGGGGGAACGCCATCACGTGGGATAAGGAGGCGCAGCTCTGGTACGCCCGTCCGGGCGCTGACCTCAGCCGGCTGCAGGCCTGGCTGCCAGACCCGTCGCGGCGCAGCGGCGGCGGGGACCCGCAGACGGAGTTTCTGGACGCGCTGACCAGCGCCGGGCTGATTATTGACGGCCTGCCGGTGATGGACGGTGAAATCCACCGCGTATCGGTCACCGACGGGCCGAAGGGCAACGGCGACGGCGTCTACCGCGGCTTTCTGAACGGCAGCAAGCCGGGTGGGTGGTTCATCAACTACTGGACCGCTAAAACGCACAAGGACATCACGAAGTGGAAAGGCACCGGCGGTGAAGCCGATCCGGTTGCTCGCCTGCATATGAAGGCAGTTGCGCGGCAGTCCCGTGATGACTCCGCACGCCGGCTGGCAGCCACTCATGCACAGCAGACCGCAAAGGCGAAGGCCCTCTACGAGCGCCTCCCGCCCGCCGACCCTAACCACGGTTATCTTCAGCGCAAGGGGGTAACGGCGGACGCGGATCTCAGGCAGACCCGTAACGGGGCGCTGGTCATCCCGTTTCAGGACGTGGACGGTGCTTTCCGTACGCTGCAGTACATACCGCCTGACGGCGAAAAATATCTGTTTTCTGAGGCGCCGAAAGCCGGCCACTTCAAGGTGGTGGGCGGAACGCTCACGGACGGGGAGCCGATTCTGTACGCCGAAGGCTACGCCACAGCGCGTAGCCTGAACCAGGTGACCGGGCGTCCGGTGGTGATGACCATCGACGCAGGGAACATGCTGAACGTGGCTAACGTTCTCAGCGCCCGCTATCCCGACAGCCCACACCTGTTCATGGTCGACTTCGACCACAGCAAGCCGGTTAACACCGGGCTCGTCATGGGGGAGCAGGCCGCGCGTAACACCGGCGGGAAGGTGATCATCCCCGACTTCACGTCCGCAGAGCGCGCCGCGGGCCTGACCGATTTCAATGATGTACACCAGTCACGCGGTACGGAAGCCCTCAGGGCTGACCTCCTTCCGCAAATCAATCAGGCCCTTGCCGGGCTTAACTACAAGGAAAACGTCATGGCCACACCCGACGACGCACAGCCAGCGCCGGACACTCTTCCTGCAGCGTCCCCGGACGCCGCAGCCGAATCCACACCTGTCCGTCGCCCCGGGGCGGCAAAAGAGAAAACGGGTGAAATCCTGAAGCTGCGTGATGAAGGGCTCACGCCCGCGAAGATTGCTGAGCAGCTCGGCATCGGACAGACCAGCGTGTATCGCATTCTGAAGGCGCAGCAGGCAGACGCGCCGGCGGCGGACAGCACTCCGTCTGCAGCCACTGTGAGCGAGCCGGTCATCCCGGCCGCGACCTCTGTGCCTGCAGAGGTACCCGCAGTTAACGTCAGCGAACCGGACGTCCCGTTGCCTGCGACCGGCGTGACATCGACTGCCGAAGCGCAACCTGTCACCGTGCCGGCGGCTGAAAGCGTCGCGGCAGCACAGCCAGCACCCGAAGCACCGGTGACGCCGGCGCCGGCTTCACCGGGTACCTATGACGGCTTCACCGGGCTCTACGGCACCGGCGCCGAACTGCGCGACAGGCTGGCCGCGCTGGCCAGCGGTCAGGTCTCACCGGCGGCGCTGCTGCAGGACATCAGCACGCTGCGTTCACGCGTGGAGAGCGCGGCGATAACCGGCGTGTACACCCGTGAGCACGTGAAGGAGATGCAGCAGGTCTTTGACCGGGTGACGCAGGGCGGAATGGCAGGGGCAAACGTCATGGAGACGGGCGGGTTCAGCCGCCTGCGCAGCCTGCTGGGGCAGCGCGATACCTGGAGTTCACTGCACCCGACCGGCGGCACGCTTGATATTAATACCGTGCCAGACAGGGTGGGTCAGCAGTACGCGCTGCTGGCGCGCGGGGACGTGACGCGAGCGCAGTTTGATCGAGAGGTGCGGATGCTTTACGGCGAGTTTACCCGCGCCGAACCGGGGAGCTTTACGCCCGGGCGTCAGGAGGAAACGCGCGCGGTCTTTGATCGCATGGCATCACTGGAGAGCCCTGAGCGCGCCGCGCAGTATTCGGCTGGCGCGGCGGTGCTCGCGGCGCAGTTGCCGCCGGCGTCCGCCGCTGACCCGAACGCCACGGCGCTTGATCGTATTCAGACGGCCCTGCGCGATGAATTTGTGTCGCTGGCCCGCGGTGAAACGGCGGCGCCGGCGCTGATGGAAAACGTGGCGCGACTGCAGGCGCAGCTTGATGATGCAAAGGCGCTGGGCGTCTATGCCGGCGGCCACCTGAAAGAAGTGCAGGGCGCGTTTGACCGCGTCACGCAGGGTGGACTTGCGGGTATGCCCTCGCCGGACGCACCGGCTCCCCGCGGAGACTACCTCTCCCGCAATCCCGGATCCGCCACGCTCGACGTTGCCAGCGTCCCTTCACGTATTGAGGCGCAGATTGGTCTGCTCGTTCGCGGTGAGGTCACGCGCGCTCAATTTGAGGATAACCTGGCGGTGCTGCGCAATGAGGTCGTGCGGCTCTCAGAGACCGGCAACGTCACGCCGGCGGCACTGTCAGCCGCAGAAGGGGCCTTTGCTAACCTGGGCGCACAGCCGCTACCGGCCGCTGCGGCCACACCGGCACCGCTTTCAGTACCGGTCACATCTTCTGCCGCAACCTTTCCGGAAGCTGCGGCAGCGCCGGCTCCTGTTGCCACACCGTCCGTGGCCGCCGTGTCTGAACCGGCGACACCGGTGACAGACGCCAGTGTCACGGCTCCGCAGGCTAATGTAGCGGCAGCTGCAACGGCATCCGAACCGCCTCTGATGCCTGTCACGGCAGCGGAGCAGGCACCACCGGCACCTTCGGTCCCGGCTCCAGCTGCATCGGCTGTGCCGGACGTATCCTTGCAGACGGCAGCAGCGGACGCCCGACCTGAACTTGCTGCCCGCGCGCCGGAGCCTGCGCATGAAGCAGCAGCACCAGCGGCGACCATTCCGCAGCCAGACGTGCCGCCGGGTAACCCGCTGACCTCCGCTTTTGGCGCAGAAAATGCCATCCTGGTCGGCGCACCGCGCGTGGCGACGCAGGATGAAGATGCACCAGCCTCATCAGGGTCGAAACAGGCACGCATCGATGCCGATAAGCTGCTGAGCCGCGTCACGCACGAGAAGCACCCGGACGGCAAAAGCGTGCTGTACAAGCTGGACGGCGAGGCGGCCTTCATTGACCGCGGTAATCGCCTGGTCATGGCAGAGGGCGCCAGCGCGCATCAGGAGAAAGTGCTCGCCGCGCTGCTGACCGCCGCCAATCACTATCAGGGGCGCATTGAGCTTACCGGCAGCGACGAGTTTAAGGCGTTTGCGATCGGCGTCATCGTGGCCAATAAGCTTGACGTGAGCATGAAAAACGCCAGCCAGCAGGCGGACCTGGACGCAGCGCGCCGCGCTGCGGGTCAGCCCGTGGCGCCGGCCGCGCCAGCTGATGCGGTACGCGGAGACCCGCAGGCACCGCGGGCCACTGAGACGCCTCCCGTGACGCCGGTTGCGCAGGCTGCGCCTGCACAGGCTCCCGCGCAAAGTGCAGCGCCCGTGACAGCGTCACAGCAGCCCGCTTCTGCACCGGCGCCTGAGCCCGCCGCGCCGAAGATTTCACCGGCGGTTCATACGCCAGCGGAAAATGCCCGCGAGCCGGTGACCGGCAAGGTCACCGCCTGCGGGCAGGCGCCGTTCCGTTTTGAAGCGGGCCAGAGCGAAAGCACCTTTATCACCCTGCGCACTAAAGAGGGGCAGCAGACGTTCTGGGGTAAGGAGCTTGCCGGCCTGCTGCGCGAAACCAACCTTAAGCCCGGGCGCATGGTCACGCTGCAGTGGCAGGGCGAACAGCCGGTCACGGTGAAGGTGCCGAAGAGGGATGACCATGGGGTGGTTACGCACTATGAAAGCGTGAACACCCACCGCAACCAGTGGGCGCTGGCGCCTGCCGGCGGGACGCGCGTGCAGACCGGTGCAGAAGACATGGTGCCGCTCGCGGCCGTGGACGTGAACCGCTACACCCAGATCCAGCACACGCTGGTGAGCCGCCTCGGGCTGGACGTCGACGCGCCGCCAAAGCCGGCCGACGGCCTGTACTGGCTGAAGCCGGACGGGCAGGGCAGCGCGCAGGCGGGCGATGCGCTCTCAGCGCCACGTCCGGCGCACAGCGAGCGCGCCGGCATCCCGGTGATGTCCGCGTGGGGCGATGACGGCCGGCTCGACCTGCACCTGGTGCAGGGCGACGGGGACTACCTGCAGGGCGTGGTACGTCAGGGCGGCACCTACCAGCACGTGCTGGTAAGCCTGCCGGGCAGCGCTGACGCGCCGCCGATGGTGGTCAACCTGCTGACGCCGGAAGGGGCGCAGCCCATCGGCAGCGGCAACGGCATCAACCGCTCAAACGGTCAGCCCGTGCCGCGTGAGCACGTGGTGGTGCGCCTCACCGGTGACGCAGAGCCGCGCATCGCGAAGCTGGATGCGCCCGCCGACGTTCCTGCCGCGCTGCACGCCCGCCTCGGGTATGACGAGCGTTTCAAAGCGGAGTCCGGCTGGGTAAAGGAGCAGCCGGCAGCAGCACCACAGGCAGCACCGGTCACGCCGCCGCGGCCGGCTCAGTAATCGATCCTTCCGGAGTTCTCACATGAAAAAACATTCAGCGACCGCCCTCGTGGCGGTCTTTTTCTGCTGCACCGCCTTTGCCGCCAGCGCCGCAACCTGTCGCGCCGGCAGCGCCGCGCAGACCGGCAGCGAGGCGGGCTATAACGCCGCGAAAAAGGCTAACGACGCGTGGGCCGCCCGCGAAAGCCAGACGTCCGATCAGCTGCAGAACTGCCTCTCCGGCATCCGCAACATTTCCATCAGACTGCCAAACCTGCCGAGCCTTCAGGACATCATGAACCAGGCGTCAGAGAAGGTCTGCGGAGCGCTGACGGACAAAATCAACAGCAACCTGCCGACCAGCATCGATCCGTGGCAGTCCTACGGAATGTAAGGAGTACCGCATGCACAACCCCCAACACACCGCGCCGCCTCAGGAGGCGGCTGTAGTCCTGACAGACCCGGACGCCTATGAGCACGCCCTGCACGCGCAGCACGAGCGCACGCTCGGCGCAGAGTTTGCGCGCACCTGCCTGAAGAGGCTGGGCTGGAGCCTCAGCGTCAACGTCATTCAGGCTATCGTCATCGGCGCCCTTGCCGTCTACATCCTGTTTCTCCCGCGCGAGTACTTTGCTACCGAAGCGGGGCGCATCACGCCGCTTTACCCGACGGACAAGCCGGTCTGGAGCGAGAGCGACGTGCGGCAGTTTGGTGCGGACACCATCAGCAAGGCGTTTACGCTCGACTTCGTGCACTACCGCGACCAGATGACCGCCGCAGCCGCTGACTTCTCGGAGGAGGGCTTCACCGGCTACAACAGGGCGCTGAGCACCGACTCCAACACCCTGTCGCTGGTGAAGGACAAGCGCATGAACCTGACCAACACCGTCGAACCGGGCGTCATCACCCGTCGCGGCGTGGTGGGCGGGCGCTACACGTGGGAGTTCCAGTACCCGGTAACGCTGCGCCTGCAGGGCCAGAATACCAGTACGCCGCCGCTGCGCTACATCTTCACGCTGCGCATCCAGCAGGCCGATCCGCGCCTTAAACCGCGCGGCCTTGAGGTCACGCAGACCATCACCAACAACGCAGGATAATGCTATGAGCAACTTTCGCACGCTGGCCCTGTGGCTGGCGCTGTGCGGCAGCGCGAGCGCCGCCACGGCAACGGGGACCGCCCCGGCAGCCGGCACCGACGGCGGCTGGCGCTCGACTACTTCCGCCGGCGGTGCTGTCGCGACAGGCCAGACCGGTGGCGGTACGGGCACGCCCGCTGCGCCGGCGGCGGCCGGTCCGCTGCCCGGGCAGCCCCTGCCACCGCCCACCTCGGTCACGTATGACCAGGCGCAGGCGACCATTGCCCCGCTGACGCCCGATGAAATCCGCCAGCTGCGTATGCAGCAGACCGAACAGAACCGGGCGCTGGCCACGCCGGGTATTACGGCGGTGCCGCGCATCACCGCGCAGACGGTGAGCCTGCAGCCGGGCGCGAGCCTGCCGCTGGTGCGCACCGCCGTGAACTGGCCGGCGACCGTGAGCTTTATCGACAGCACCGGCGCGCCCTGGAAAATTCTCGGCGACCCGGTGAGCGGCTCCCCGGACATCGACGTGAAGTGGATCCCGGGTATGTCCTTTATGGTCATCACCGCAAAGCGCGACTTCGTGAATACGCTGGTGACCGTGGGGCTTGAGGGCCTGCCGGTGCCGCTGCAGATAAGCGTGATGAGCGGCGAGGCCGACACGGCGAAAAAGACCTGGACGGTGGACGCGCGCCTTGACCTGCGCATTCCCCGCCGCGGGCCGGGCGCGGCGCCTGACGCACCGGGCCCCTCGCGCATCGGGCTGCATGACGACGTGCTGCAGGCGTTTCTGGACGGCGTGCCGCCGTCGGGCGCGAAGCGCCTGAAGACCACCGGCAGCGTGCCGGACACGGCGGTGTGGCAGCAGGGCGACGACCTCTATATTCGCTCGCGCGCGGACATCCGCGACGAGTTCGACACCACGCTTTCGTCGGCCGACGGCACCCACCTGTGGAAGCTGCCGGTGACGCCCCGCGTGGCCTTCTCGGTTGACGGGCGCACCGAAGCCCTCAGCATTGCCCTGGAGTAATCATGAGCGATCAACAGAACACCGGCGGCGGCAACATTCGCCTGATGATGGGCCTTATCCTTGGCGGCATCGTGGTGGTGGCGGGCGGCGGCTACGCGCTGTACAGCTACTTTGCCGCACCGCCGCCTGAACCTTCCCGCGTGAACCTGACGCGGGTAGCCGGCAGCACGCAGGTGAGCGCACAGGAGCAGGCGGCCTACCGCGAGCTGCTGCGCGAAAACAACGCCCGGGGCGCACAGACCGCCGCCGCCTCGAACGGCAGCTTTATCGCCAGCATCCCGCTGCAGCAGGACGTGGTCACGCCGAAAGAAACGCCAAAGGTCGCCCCGGCCGTGGCGCCGCGTGAGCTGCCCCGTCCGCAGGGTAACGGGCGCACGCAGGAGCAGGAGAAGGCGCTCAGCGAGGCGCGGCAGAAGTCGCTGACCGCGCTGCTTGCAAAAATCCAGGCGGAGCCCCGGACCGATCTTCCCGCCGCGCAGCTGCTGGGCGGAAAGGACGGCGGCTGGGCCGCATGGCGCGACTCGCAGCCGGGCAGCTACGTGCAGCAGGCCGCCGCGCGAAGCCGTCAGGTCGCAGCAAATACACCTCCGGCCTCTGTCGTTGTGGCGCCTTACTGGCGCGGGCCGGGGAAAATCTGTACCGGAGTGGATTCTGACAACGGGGCTACCCCGGTGCTGGGATGCATTGAAACAGGCCAGTATGCGGGCGCAGTACTCAAGGCTCCTGAAGGGGCGAAGCTGTCGGGTAACGGCGTCATCGTCCACTTCACCACCATGACCCTGAACGGGCAAGCCTACAAAGTGGACGCCTACGCGCTCGACGATAAGACGCTCGTGGCCAACATCGCCTCTGACGTCGACCATCACTATCTGCGCCGCGTCGTACTGCCCTCATTATTCGGTGGTACAGGGGAGGCCGGCCAGCTTTACGCACAGTCAAACACGCAGATGCTGAGTAACGGCTTCAACACCGTTACGTCCCGACCCGGCCTGCCCGATCCTACTGCTGTAGGAGGCGTAATTCTTGGCGGCATGGCCCAGCGAGCGGGGCAGGTGCTGACAAGCGATGCTGCGCGCCTGCCCGACCGCACCGTAACGGTGAATAACGGTCTGGTGGTGGCCATCCAGTTTATGAGTGCGGTGTACAGCACGGACGCGCTTCCCCCGCAGGGTGCGGCGGCGTCAGCGGACAGCCCTGCAACGCCCGCAGCTCTGAACAGCAACCCGACCCCGAGCGCCGCGGATCTGCGCGAAGAAACCCAGGCGCGCATCCGCGCCGCCGAACAGAGAGGTATGCCCCGTGAATGAATTCGATCCGCAGCCGGCGGTAATCGCGCCGGTTACCCCCGCCGCTTCACCGCCCGCCCCGCAGCAGCAGAGCTTTCTGACGCGCCCGCTGCTGCTGGGCTACTCCCTGCCCTGGCTGGCGGGTATGGGTCTGGTGATGGGCTTCCTCGGCTGGTATCTGTTCTGGCCCGCAGGCTCCTCACTGGATGCCAGCCAGCGCGCGTTCGGGCAGGACGCCGGGCTTGAGGCGGTACAGCCCGCCTCTGCCGCGTCCGCGCCGGCGCCGCTGCAGACGGGCGGACTCAGTGTCCCTGCCGCTGCGCTCAGCGTGGCGGAAACGGCCGGCAGCGTGCCGGACGACGTGGTGAAGCTCATCCGCGAGGGGCGCGAGTTTGAGGCGGCCAACCGCGAGGCGATCACCCGCCTGTCAGACACGGTACGCGCGCAGAGTAAGGCGCTGGCCACCCTGCAGCAGCAGCTTACCGGCATCGCTCAGGAAAACGCCCGGCTGGGTAATCAGCTGACCGTGCTGGCTGCGCGGCCTTATCCTGAGGCGGGCGGACACGCCGCTGGCAAGCGCGCGACGCGATCGGCGCTCACCGGCATGCGGCTGGAAAGCCTGCAGGAGGGGATGGCGTGGGTCAGCTGGCAGGGCAGGACGTGGGCGGTGCAGGCGGGCGACAGCCTCGGGGGCGTCACCGTGCGCGACATTAACGCACCGGAACGCAGCGTCACAACCAGCGCCGGCGTGCTGCGCTAGGGAGGCGTCATGGGAGGATCGCTTGACGGCATCACCATGCTGTCTAACCTGGCCTCCGGGCTGCAGAGCTCGTTCATTACCCTGGCCCTGACGCTGGGGTCGCTGTTCGGCGTGCTCGGTGCCGGCGGCTTTCTGGTCCGCGAGTCCTGGCTTGCCCGCAAGGCGCCCGGTCAGTCGGCGAGCGGCGGGGCCGTGGTGGCCTGTCTGCTGCTGTCGGGCTGCCTGGTAGGGCTGGACCAGCTTATCGGCGCTGGGGCGCGGCAGGTGGGCTGGCAGGTTTCGTTTGACGCCATCAGCTATGTGGACCAGGGGACGTTCGGGCAGGGCGCGGTCGCGGCCAACGCCCTGCTGAGCCTGCTGCGCATGATTGGCGTGTGGATGGCCCTTTCTGGCGGTTTGCTGTACCGCCGTTCCCGTAAAGATGGCCACTCGGGCCTGACAGCGGGTGACGACGTCAACAAAGGTACCGTGAGATTTATCCTTGGAGTGTTGCTCATCTGTAACCCCTACCTGCTCGACGCCTTACAGAAAACCCTCAGTATGCGCTGAGGCAGATTCAAAGACTTCCGTCCTCATGGACGATTCACCCGGCCATCCGGCCACTCTTATTTATTAAGGAAAACACCATGATTACTCGCTTTTACCGCGCGGCATACGCACGCGTCCTGATGCTGTCTGAAACCCTGCACCGCATGACTTTACGCGCCCTCAGCGCCTGGCTTGCCCTTATCTCACCGATGGCCATGGCCGACGGTGATTTAGCGGATATGGGAAAAAATTTATCCGAGGGCGCCAAGTCCCTGCAGACCAGTGGGATCGTCATTATTCAGGTTATCGGGTTCTTTTCGTTCGCCGGCGGGCTTCTCTCCATCAAGGCCATGAAGAATAACCCGCAGATCAAGCCCTGGATGATTGTACTGGCCATCGTTGGCGGGATGCTGGCTATGGGTATCCCTGAAATCATCAAGCGTGGCATGACGCAGATGGGCATGACGCCGGTCAGCGTCAGTTAACTTACCGGCCGCCCCAGCACGGGGCGGCAATTCTTCGCATCACTGCCGGATTCTCCGGGCAGTTCTCCTCTTGTTCGAACAGGACATCACTATGGTTTTGAATCATACGCCGGCTCCGGTGGCAGGTTCTCTGCTGCCGCTTGTACCGGACGTCAGCGGTGAAGACGAATCCCCGCGACCTGTGGCGCTGTCTCCCGGCGAGCCATGCCGCTGTTGCGGTACGCGCGCGCAGCGCCTGTGGCAGGGGCCGGACGCGCAGCCGGTCTGCACGCTGTGCTGGCTGACCTTTAACCTCGACAGCCCCACTGCCGCGCACGGGCACCTCGCCTGGCTGCCTGACGCACCCGCCGCCGATGTCATCAATCTGCAGCGCCGTGCGCTTATCGGGCAGCACAGCGAGAGTAAAACCGTGCGTAAACAGGGCAGGCGCGTCTGGAACTGGCTGGCCCGCCACGCACGCGAGGTGGAGGGCATGTGGGGCACCTCCCGCGCGCCCGAGTTTGCCGCGGCCTTCGCGCGGCTTCCCCCGTTAAAGCGCGCGCAGATGCAGCAGCGGCTCGAGGGCTGCGTGCTCATTCTGCCCGCTGACGTTTTTAACGACCTGACTCTGCTGCTGCCGCTGGGCCGCACCGCCGATAACGCGGTGCATACCCCGGCATGGGCAACCTATACCCGGAGCGACCTGTATGCCAAACCGCCTCATCCGCTGGACTGAAGAAGTGATCACCGCCGCGACGCGCTTTGCCGTGTCGCGCGATCTGCCCGACTACTGCGATCTGCAGACCGTGGTGCGCCTCACCGACGACGATCGCATTCGTCACCCGGAGCTGAGCGCGCCGTACATCATGGTCACTCATCGCGGTGACTATCTGACGGTTTATGAAGTTGCCGGCAGCTACAGTGAGGCAGACGAAAAGCTGGCCGCCGGGCATGACGATGCGTGGCAGGGGCGGCTTGACCGCATGACTGAGTCCTTAAACTCCCACTATCGCCATATGGGTCATAAAATCAGCACCGTACACGAGTGCGATCCGGACGGCGGCGGGGCTGTCATCCGTCGGCTGCTGGCGCCGCAGTATCAGTCACTGAAGCGCACCGGCCTGGATCTGAAATACATGCTCGATGAGCAGGTGAAGAAGCTTACGCCCTGGGTCAACGCGGAGCGCACCTGGCTTGTCTGCTACAGCGGCCGCGGCGTGCTGGCCGGGCACGAACTGCGTGATGAAAACGCCCGCCTGAAGGAGCTGGTGAAGGGCAGCCCGGCGGCCGCGTTCGGGCAGAATCCGCTGCTCACCGAGCTGGCGGGCCTTAAAATCCGTCACGACGCCTTCCTCTCGCAGGTTGAGCGGGCGCTCGGCGACAGCGGGAAGGGCGTACTGATGCGCCGCATCGATGCGCACGAAGCCGGGCGGGTGCTACGCGCGCAGGTGGACCCGGGCACGGGCCATGACTGGCAGCCGCTACTGCCGGACGATCGCATTATCCCCCGGGGGGTGCGTCAGGGGGAGGACGCCACCGCGCTGCTGGCTCCCTGGCTGAACTTTCAGGTCATGGGCGCGGGCGTTGATGAGATACGCAACAACCTGATCAAAATTAAAGGCGTCTGGCACGGCACGCTCGCCGTCAACCTCGGGCCGCAGAGTCCGCAGAGCTTTGCCCGCCTGCGCGAACTTATTCCGCGGAGCGTGCCGTTCCGCATCCGCAAGGACCTGATGCCCGGCGGCATGCGTCGCCTCGGCGGCAAACACGTCGTGCTGAGCATGGCGTCCTGGGTGCCGGGCCTGAAACCGATTTTCGATTCCATTTCGATGCTGGCCGAACGCGAGATGCACGAGCCGGTGTGCGTGATGACCATCACGGCCGCGACCTGGGGGGACTCTCCGGAAACGGTGACGCGCAACCTGACGCTGCTGCAGCAGGCGCTGACGTCGTGGGGGATATGCGGCGTCACGCAGACCTTCGGCGACCCGGTTAAGGCGTGGGTGGCTACGCTCACGGGCTCGTCTGCGTCAAGCGGGCCGTGCCTGATGTATCCGCCGCTGTCTGAGGCGCTGAACCTGATGCCGCTTACCCGTCCGACGACGGCCTGGAGCGAGGACGGCAACGCGCTGTTTGTGTCGCCGGACGGCAAGCTGATGCCGGTGGCGCTCGCGCCCTCCAACCAGACCAAAAAAACCAGCATAGTGGCCGGCGAGTCCGGCGGCGGTAAATCGGTGTTCATCAACCGGCAGCCCATCATCCTGGCGATGTCCGCGCAGCAGCAGTTACCCTTCTTTGCCGGCATTGATAAGGGGTTCAGCTCGCAGGGCATGGTCTCGATACTGCGTGATGCGCTGCCGCCGGAGCGTCAGGACGAGGTGCTCAGCGTCGTGCTGCGTAACGACGCGCAGCACTGCCGCAACTTGTTCGACATCCAGCTGGGGCTTTCGATGCCGCTCAGCTACGAATCCGAATTTATGGAGAACGCGCTGCAGGCCCTGTGTATTGACCCCGGCACCGGCGTGCCGCCCAACGGCCGCGATACGCCGATTATTCTGCGTCGTCTGGTCAGCGACTCGTTTAAGGCCTGTCGCGAGGAACCGCGGCGCTACGAGCCGGGGCTCGTGCCGGAGGTGGACGCGGCGCTGAGTGACGCCGGCATCTGGGAGGCGCACCCGGAATACCGCGACAACGCCACCTGGTACGAGGTGCGTGACCTGCTGCAGGACGCGGCCCACCCGGCCGCCGCGCAGCGCGCGCAGTTTCAGGCGGTGCCGGAGCTCGCCGACATGGCGCCGCGCCTGCTCAGCGAGGATTTCAGAAGCATGTACGGCAACATTCAGCGCGACGGCAGCAGCGAGCCGCTTATTGAGTACATCGCCCGCTGCCTGCGCGACGCCTGCGGCCAGTACCGCATGTTCGCCGGGCGCACGCGCTTCATGATAAGCCCAAAGGCGCGCGTCATTACGGTCGACATTCAGTACGTCGCCGGCGACAAGTCAAAGGCAGGCTACCTGCAGACCGGCATGATGTACCTGTTTGCCGGCCACATCGCGGGCGGCGACTTCGTGCTGCCGCAGTATCAGGACGAGCTCTTTCCCGCGCTTCATAAACGCTGGCATCCGATGCACCGCGCGCGCGTGGATCAGCTCGACCAGGAGGTTAAAACCCGCCAGTACGACGAGCTGCACAACGCGAAGGGCGTCCCCTTTATCTTCCCGATGCTCGAAACCGCCGATCGCGAGCAGCGCAAGTTTGGCGTGCGCACCGTGCTGTCCTCACAGTACTTCCGCGACATGCCCGACGCGCTGCGCCAGTCAGCCAACTCCGTCTACATGGTCGGCGTGGATCCGGAAGACCGCGCGCTGCTGAAAGAGCGCTTTAAGGTACCGGACGCCACGCTTGACCGCTTTGAGCGCATGGGCAGCGGCCCGGCGGCCGACGGCAGCGGCGTACCGTTTCTTGGCATCTTCCGCATCAGGGGGGGCAGCACTATTGCCCACATCATGAAAAATACGGTGGGTCCGGAGGAGCTGTGGGGCCACAGCACCACGCCGGTGGATATGTCGCTGCGCCGCATGCTCGAAAAAGACGTTGGCGCCGGCACGACCCGCCGCATCCTCGGGAATTCCTTCCCGAACGGCTCGGCCGAGAAGGTCATCGAGCACCGTCAGCGCACCGCGGGCGAGGCGCGCGGCGACAACGTCATCCGCACGCTCGCCACCGAGCTAATCGATAAACAGGGCTACGACCTCTGACCCCTCAGGAGTTCTGACATGCATAAATCCACACCATGGCGCCCCGCGGGGCGCCGGCTGCTTGCCGCCTGCGTGCTGGCGGCGCTGGCGCCGAAAGCGCTCGCCATGCCCGTAGAAGTCGTAACCAGCGCCCCGACAGAACTACTCGTCGTGCCGGCGCTGCAGACCATGCAGGCCACGCTGGCTGAAATCCTGTCGGCGGAGAAGGAGACCGGCACGGCGGTGGTGCAGTCCTCGGACAAAACCACCACGGCCATTACGGAAGCGGCGCGCACCCAGCGCGAAGCGGAGAACTTTAACCGTCAGGCGGACCGGCTGGAGAAGGCCCGGGCGGCCTACACGGTGCCGGACAGCATCTGCAGCGAGTCGGCCTCCGGGACGGCCGCGCAGGTGAGCCAGGCAACCCGCGCGGCGGCGTCAAAGCTTGCCGGCGGCAGCGGCGTGTCGAGTGCGGTCGTGCGGGAGACGCTGGCAAGCCTGCCCACCTCGCCCCGGCAGGGCGGCTATCGCAGCGCGCTTATTCACGCGGGCTACTGTACGGCGGAGGAGGCGAAGCTGTACGGCGGTACCGGGCTGTGCCCGGGCGTCTCGGAGCTTCCGGGCGGCGACACCGAGGCGCGATCGCTTTACGACGGGGCGGGCCCGGCGGGTAAAGACCCCGAGCTCACCTTCACCCAGGCGCAGACCGATGCGGCGATGGCCTACGTGAACAACTCTGCGAAGCTCGACGCCGGACGCACGCCGGGCAAGGGTGAAATCCAGACCGCCACCGGTCAGGAGTATCAGGGCCTGCTCACGCAGTACAAGGCGATGCAGAGCGCGGCGATGCAGCCGCAGCTGGACATGGTGGCGGCGAGTCAGCCGCAGGACGCCACGCAGGCGGCGCTCACCGAGGCGCGGCAGGCGCCGTCGGCGGAAAGCTACTTCCAGCAGACCGCGTCAGCGCAGGCAAAGCAGACCGGCACCATGAGCGAGCGCGAGTTTGAGGCGTTCGAGGTGGGCCGCCGCTACGCCAACACCGCGTGGGTCACCGACCTGCAGGGCATGGACGGCGATAACCTGGCACGCGAGATGGCGCGCCAGCAGAGTCTGGCCAACTGGCTGGCGCTCGGCATCAAAAACGAACTGCGTCAGGCCAACATCATCAGCGGCCAGCAGCTGGCGCTGGCGGCAAAAAATGAATACGCCCCGCAGCTGCAGGCGCTGTCCTCGCAGATGAGCGCCGGCGTGAGCGCTAAGTAATCCCTACGGAGCATTCCATGACGACAAGCGGTACCTTCGCGCCGGACGCCGGCGCGCTTTCTTCCCTGCTGGACGCGGCCGCCGGCCCGGTTCTGGTGCTGGACCCCTGCGGCGCGCTGTGGGAGGCCTTCTGGCAGGCGCCGCGCTGGAAAACGCTGTGGCAGGCGTGGCGCCTGGCGCCGGGACAGACGCAGGAGGGCGACGTATGGGACGTGCTGAGCGCGCTGCGCCACGTGCCCGCCACGGTCGGGAGCGAGGCGCTGGCCGCCGCGCTGTTTCCGGCAGACGGGCACAGCGACCTGACGCGCAGCCTGATGGCCTGCGTGCTGGCGTTCGCGGACGACACGGCCCACTTCATCGGGCGCTCATCCGGGCTCGGTGCGCTGGCTGGTCAGCTGTGGGCTGACGACCTGTGGACGGCTATCGCCCGCTGGAGCCGTCAGTATCCGCACCATCCGGCGCTGCAGGCGGCGCGCGCGCTGCTGACGCATGAAGGCGCCGGCGAGTCTGTTCTGGCTATCCGCGGTCGCATGGCCATCTTCCACCACCCGCACGTGGCGGAGACGTTCACGGGCGCGCCGGGATTCAGCCTCAGCGCGCTGCGCCAGCGTCCGGGACAGATTATCTTCCTGACGCCCGACATCCGCTGCATGGAAAGTGAGGCGCTGACGTCCGTGTACGGCTTCGTCTTTAACGCGCTGCAGGCGCTGGCGGCGCTTCACCACGTCACGTTTTCGCTCGCTGAGCCAACCCTGTCCGCAGAAGGAGATCCCCTGTGAATGAATCTGATTCAGCCGCTCCGCAAGGGAGCGCAAAGAAGTCCCGCATCACGCCGAAGCGCGTGGGCTGGATAGCGCTGAACTTTGTCCTGCCGGCGTGGGAGGTATCCAGCTGGAGCCGCCACGCCGGGCGCAACGTTTCGCGCCTGTGGCAGCGCCTTCGCGAGGTCACGGCAGGGCGCGGCGCCGGAGATTACCGCCCCGCTGACTGGTCGCAGGCGGTGGCGGACAGCGGGCTTCCGCCCGCCCGCCTTGCGCGTAACCTGCGCGTCAGCCGCTGGATATGGTGGGGGCTGATGTGGCTCACCGGCCTGCCGGTAGTGGGATTCCTGCTGATGCTGACTGCCGCGGGCAGCAGCATCGGCGGGACCGGCTGGCTGCGCGTGGGCTGCGTGATGCTCGTTTTGATGCTGCTGGCGGCGACCGGGTTCGTGCAGGCGCTGGTCACCAGCTTCCGCCTGTGGCAGCTGACGGAAAAGCGGGTGTCGGCGTCAGAGAAGGGCAGTTTTCAGGACTTTCTGCAGGAGACGCGCTGGTGCCGGCAGGTGCTGAGCGGCGGCCTGCTTTAAGGATACTGTGCATGCGAAATCAAACACGCGAACAGCTTCTTATCCGGGTGATTACGCTACTGGATAACGCCAGTCTGGGTGATCGCAAGGAGACCATTTCAAACCTGCTGCACGGCGCACGGCGCGCCAGTCGGGAGCAGGATGATTTCACGGCACAGGAGCACAGCACTGAGGCACTCAGCCAGCTGCGTAAAGCGCGGCACAGCCTGCGTGTCTCTGGCGTGGCTGAGCAGGAGATCACACCGCTTGAGTACGCCATTGAGCTACTGCTTCCGGTGAAGGAAGACGCTGCTGCGAAATCGCTGTGGCGGTATCTGCTGTTAATTTTGCTGCTTCCTGCAGGCGTCACGCTCGTTCTCACGCCGTTGCTCTGGCTGGCAGGTCAGCTGCCGGGACTCTGAAAAAGGAGAGAAGCCATGTATATGCGGCTTGATGTGTTAGCCGGCCTGCTGAGAGTGCGGCCGGGAGAACTGCTTCACGCTGTGCGCACTACGGGCGAGCTGGACGGCATGCTGCTGCCTGCACGCAGGCAGGTGCGCGGTGCGGCCCTGATGTTCGATCATGCGGAAGCCACGGCGTTTGCGGCGCGCTGGCACGCCCGGGAGCCTGCTGATCATCCCGCGCCCTCCGGGGAACCGCTGATACCGCTCGATGCGTTTGCAAGAGAGGCGGGCATAGCGCCGCTTGCGCTCTGGCAGGCCGTCAGCCGGCGTAAGCGCCTGCGCGGTATCACGCTGCCGGTGCCGGTCAGGTCCGAAGGGCAGCTGCTGTTTGAGCCGGCTGCGGTCAGCCGGTTTGTCAGCGCCCTGAGGCGCGTATCGAACGGAGAGAGCTCATGACCCGTGATGAATGGCTGCTGAAGTTCCGGCGTCACCAGTCGCCCGACACGCTGGAGAAGGTTTACGAGATGCTGAAATACAGCGGTGACCCGGCGGACGAGTATGCGATGACCTGTGCCTGGGACCACCGCAGGGCGGAGCTCGCCGCCGGCAGGCTTTTCGATCGCGTGCCGATGCACGTGTGGCGGTTCGTGGAGTAACGTTAAGCGTATTCAGCCCGCCTGCTTTTCACACACTGCCATCCCCAACACTTTTCACTCAGGTCATCCCCTGACCCACAGGTAAACCATGAAGCTACTGACAAAAATTCAGGCGGCGGCTCTGCTGTGCGCCGCGTCCTGCCCGGCGTTTGCCGACGGCGTGGACTACCAGACCATCAGCGATGCCGCCAGCAAGACCGGTGACCTGTCCCGGCAGGCGCTGGTAATGATATTCGGCGACGTGGTGCTTACTCCGTTTCAGCCCGGGCAGGTCACGCTAATCGGCTCGCTGTTTGCGCTGCTGAACGGCGTGCTCTGCTCGGTTGCGCTGGTGTGGTTCCTCATAGTGACGCTGAAGACGGTGTTCAAAGGTGGGCAGGACGGCAAGGTATTCAGCGCCGGCCGTACCATGCTGCATCCCGTGATGAGCTTTGCCGGCTTTATCACGCTCGTGCCGACCTCGTCCGGCTGGTCGCTGTCGCAGCTGGTGATGCTGTGGGCGGCCTCCACCATGGGCATCGGCAGCGCGAACCTGTTTACCGACAAGGCTGCGGACATGATAAGCAGCGGGATGTCGCTGGTCGTCCAGCCCACGGCACCCTCCACGCGTTCGGCGGCGCGCGCGGTGTTCGAGATGAACCTATGTAAGTACGCGACCAACCGCGAGCTGTCCTCCCTCTATCAGGATGGGCAGGCGCGAACGGCGCTGATGGAAACAAAGGGCGGAAACGGCGACTACACCACGGGCAACGGCAGCGCGCTCTGCGGCAGCGCCCGCATCCCCGAGCCGTCAACGGGTGTTATGGACAGCCTGTTTGGATCGGCCGTGAACACGGCGAGCGTCACGACGGCATCGCGGGGGGCGCTGGACACCATGCAGTCCACGCTCGATACCGCCGCGCAGGCTTACGTCGATGCCTATCTCAGCCGGCGCGATCAGGATACCGGCACCCTGAGCGATCCGGAGACCACCATTCAGAACGCGGCGGCCGCGTATGAAACCACGGTCAACAACGCGCTTAATCAGCTGAACTACAAAGACTCGCTGCAGAGTCAGCTGACGACGCAGCTTAAAACCTACGGCTGGATTTCACTGGGTGCCTGGTACAACACCTTTGCGACGGCCAACAGCAAAACGAACGAAGTGGCCAATGCGGCACCGGTGACGTCAGGGGCCAGTCTGCATGGCGAAACGGGAACCGGTGACCTGTTTCATCAGGTATTCACCGCGTATCGATCGCAGGTACAGAACAGCACTTACACGGCGCCTCTGGGATCGCAGACAGCTAAAGATGACGGCGCAGCAGCGAACGCAGCAGATCCTGATGCTGTATTCACCGGTATTTTCAAATCGCCTATGCAGCAAATCACTACTTATTTTGCCAATAGAGAATTTGGTACTGATGCGGATTTTTCACACCAAGTTAATCCTCTTATCAAGATGCAGACCATAGGTGACTACACACTCTTGGCAAGCGAGAGTGCATTAACAACTTACACTCTTGTCTACGCGGCGGCTTCCGCTGCTGATAATTCACTATTGGGCACCGTTGGAAGAATACTCCCGTTCAACGTAACTGCAGCGGCTAAAGATGTTCTGACTGAACTGTCACCGCCATTTTATTTCCTGCTGTTGCTCTTATTTGCAGTGGGTTTTTCACTGGCGGTATTTTTGCCAGCTGTACCCTTTCTGTACTGGATGGTAGGGGTATTTAACTGGCTGGTCAGCGTCATGGTGGGGTGTGCTGCCGGACCTATGTGGTCAGCGACCCACCTCGGTGCCGAAGAGGATAAGGGCAGCCGCAGTGCGTACGGCTATATCTTCCTAATCGACATGATGCTGCGTCCTTCTCTGATGGTGCTCGGATTCTTTTTTGCTTCTGTTGCCGTTATGGCTGGGGGAACGCTCTTAAACCTGCTGTTTGGAACCGCGCTGGCCAACGCTAACGCCGACTCAATCATCGGGTTATTCAAAATGGTGGGATGGCTGCTGATCTACGCCCGCATTGCGACATTTGGCGTGACGCGCGTATTCGGGCTGCAGGCTACGCTTGCCGATTACGTTATTACCTTCCTGGGCGGTGCAGGTATGGCCGGCATCATGGGCGGACTGGTGGAAGACGTCAAAGGGATGTTTGCCGGCGCAGGTGGCGGTGCTCGCATAACGCCGGGTCTTCAGAAAGTTACCAATCCTGAAGGGCCCGGTAATAAAGACGGAGTTAGATAATTATACCTGGCTTTATTTACAGTCGTGCGTATAATTTAATCAGAGGAATTGCGGCAGGAGGATGCCATGAAAACCATTCAACGTCATGATAACTGGGTTGATTCTAGTTGGGCTCTAATTCGTGTGCTTTATTATTTTTTGGGACTGCCAAGCCTTGTTTTTTTAGCCTTTGCAAGTGTAATTATTTACTCAAACAACGGTCCTTCTGAACCAGGTTCAGGCTTGGGTTTCCTATTTCTTTTCGTGTGGTGTGGAATTATTTTTCCTTTAGGCTTCCGCCGTGTCAGCATCATTCGTCGTCGTCGCCAGCTTAAACAGATGGTCACCATGCTCAGCAGTGACGAACGTTTCAGTCCACAGAAGCACCATCAGGTTATGGATGCGGGCCGCGGTAAATATTTGGGTGTCGATATCAGGTCCGGCAATCTTCTGTACATCCACATGGTGAAAAAGGGCGTTGTCGACGTTATCGGCCTCACCATGCGTGACTGGACGGACAGCGAACTGGAAGGTAGTACGCTGCGGTTGAACACGAGAAACCCTGAGGTACCGGTGCTAAGTATTAATGCGCATCCGACCGTAGCCAAAGAGCTGTTTAATACGATCAGCGCTATGAGTCACAAGAGTTATTCAGAATCGTTCCCGCAGGAGCCGTGGCCGGAGTATGTTGGCCGTCAGAGCCGCTTTGTGGAGTTCGAACACAACGTGGTGGTCCCGCAGGTCGTCTGATTTATCCCGACATTCTGACGCTTTTCCTCTGACACCGGCCCCGCGCCGGTGTTTTCTTATCTGCAGTCTGGCGGGTCCTTGCGTCCGCCTCCGGTCCCGGAAACTCTCACATGTACACCTCTAATCCGAACGCCACCGGCAGTAACGAGCCGGCCATGGTGATGATCACCCTTGGCCTGACGCTGCTGCTTTGCTGGCTTTTCTTTGCTGACTTTGTGCGCTGGAGCTGCTGGTTCCTTTACTGGCTGTGGCGCTTCGCCGACTTTCCGCAGATTCACGGCTACGCCGCCGAACGCATCAACCTGCTCGCCGCCACCGGCAACGGCGCGGAGTCGGTGAAGCTGACCGAATGGCGCGACGTGATGAACCTCACCGCCGGCATCCTTTTCGTGCCCATGATGCCGTTAGTCGCGGTGACCAGCTGGGCGCTGGCGCGTCATCCTGCGCTGGGCTTTCGCAGCCGGCGCGCGATCGATATCCATTCGCTGCCGCGTGTAATGGCCACCTTCGCGCCTTCCGTCATTCCGGTTCTGTCCGGGCATCGCGGTGACGGGCTCATGAACGACACCACGCCGGAAAACGCCTGGGCGCTGAAGCCCGAAGAGTTTGCGGAGCAGCACGGGCTGATCAAGCGCCGCGTGCTCGATCGTGACGCGGCAACAGCCTTATTCGATGCACAGAACGGGCCGGCCATGACGTCACCTGACCAGTGGCAGCCGCATGAGCGTGCTCTGCTGGCCGTCTTTGGCCTGCAGGTGTTCACCGGTGACAGGAAGGCGGCCACCACGCTGCTGGATGACCTGAACCGCTCCTGCATGACCCGCCGGCTGTTTCGCGCGCCGGAATTTCGCAGCGTGCCCGACTGGCAGGTTGCAGAAAAGCACGTGGCCAGCGTGCTGGCCAGCCCGGGCGTCAGCGAGTGGCTGAACATGCACGGGACGGTGCGCTCCGCGCTGGCCGGGCTCTACGGACGCGACCTCCGCCTGCCGCCAGCGCGCTTTCGCTGGCTGAAGGGCTGCGACCGCACGCTGTGGTACGGACTTCACACCGCCGACACCGCCAAGGTGTTCGTGGAGGGGGCGGGCATCGTGGCGCAGGCGCGCGCGGAGCGGATGGCCGCCCGCATGAATCTGCCGCGCCCGCCGCTGATGACGGATGAGGCAGTGGCCGGGCTGCAGCTTGAGCTCGAGTCGCTGGGGCTCGTATACCCGCGAGACGCGCGGCCGAAACGCGCGAAACCGCAGCGCGAAATACCGTTCCCTGACGCACTTTATCTGCCCGGACAGGGCGAAGACGAATTTTCTGACGGCGCCGGCGCGCGCTGAGACAAGGATCTGATGATGACAACTTCACGCAGAGAGGGCCCGTTCGGGGCTGAAATTACCGGCGACCTGCTTAGCGCCCACCGCTTTCAGACTGACGAAAATGTGGGTGCGGACTCGCTGACAGGGCGAGGTTTAACCACGCTGTTTGTTTGCTCGCTCCAGAAGAAGCCGTGGTTTGTCTTGCACGGCGACGGCCTGTACGCGCAGAACGCACAGGATGGGCTGGCTCCGCTCTATCGCGGCGATGACGCGGCGCAGTTGCTGCGCTGTATTTCTGACCTGCTGACCACTACAGAGAGTAAGCGTATACGCAGCCGGAGACTCACGAAGTACGGCTGCGTCCTTGCAGCGGCCTGTCTGACGGGTGCCTTGCTGACAGTAGCCGTCATGGCTTTCGGCTTGCTTTCGTCTTCAGGCTCCCGTCTTCTCACTACAGTGGATGCCCGGCCGGTGTTCAATTCAGTAGCCGGCCCTGCCCGCAACACATCCGCTGAGCGGAGTGCCCCGGTACTGATGCCGAACCAGAATGACGTGCAACCTGACCGTCCGGTACTGCAACCGCCTGCGCCGCGGGAGCAGCCGTCCGCCGCCGCAGCCGACGGCTGGGACCTTCCGCAGAGCGTGCGCGCGGAGCTGCCAGCAAAACTTCATAATGCGGCATCACGAGGGCTGTTCACCGTACCGCTGTCATCCGGCCACGCGCGCACGATTTACGTGTTCGCCGACCCGGCATGCCCGAACTGCCAGCGCATGGAGCGCCACTTTGAAACTGCTGCCGGCACGGTCAACGTGGTGATTTTCCCGGTCACCATCGAGGGCCGCGAGGCGTCCCTGAAAACGCTGACGCCGCTGATGGCGCTGCCCGAGGCTGAACGTCCTGCCGCCTGGAAGCAGCTGTTTTCCGCTGACGCGGGTATTGGCGTGCCGGGCGCCACCCCGACTGTGCCGGCGATCACAGACGAGACGCAGGCCGAAACGGCGCGCGGGGCAATCGGCGTCAACGAGGTGGCCTTCCGGGCCTACCGGCTGCCTGGTACCCCCTGGACGATTTCAGACGACGGCCGCTACGTGCCGCAGAGCGTACTGAGCTCGCCAGCGGCGCTCACGGACTTTTTAAACGGAGGCGATCATGGCGGACAATAACGCTGCGCTCGACAGTGCGCGCGTCAACCGGCACGTCGGCCGCTCGTGGCTCATCGACGTGCTGAGCGAAACCGGCACGCTGGCCTGGGGGATGCTGGCCGCCGTGGTGGCCGGCATCGTCTGGCCCGCCACGCTGGTGCTGAGCCTGCCGGTGCTGATGTTCTGGGCGCTGGTCGTGGCGCCCGCCGGCCGCTGGAAGATGCCGATGCGCATGCCGACCGACATCAACCGGGACGATCCGTCTACCGAGCGAAAGGTGCCGGCAAAGGTGCTGGGCTTTCTGCCGGTGGCCACCGTGCGCATTCACACCAGCCGCGCGGCCGGTATCCTGTACGCCGGCTACCTGCGCGGCAGGGACGCCGGGCGGGAGCTGTGGCTTTCCATGGATGACCTGACCCGCCATGTGCTGATGTTCGGCACCACCGGTGCCGGTAAAACGGAGACGCTGCTGGGCTGGGTGTTTAACGCGCTGTGCTGGGGTAAGGGCGTCATTTTCTCTGACCACAAGGCGCAGAACGACGTGGCGCTGGCCATGATGTCCATGGCGCGCCGCTTCGGCCGTGAGGACGACCTGCGCATGATGAATTTCATCACCGGTGGTCGCTCCCGCGCGCAGGAGTTGCTGGAAGACGTGAAGGGCCGCCCGCAGACGAATACCACCAACGTGTTCGGCATCGCGCAGGAAACCTACACCATCAACCTGATGGATTCCATGCTGCCCAAAACCGGCAGCAGCGGCGGCGAGTGGCAGGAGAAGGCGCGCTCGATGAACCAGGCGCTGGTGATCGCGCTTGTCTATAAGTGCCGGCGCGAGGGATCCGTGATGTCGCAGCGCACTATCCAGGCCCACCTGCCGCTGCGTAAAATTGCAGGACTCTACGTGCAGGCGGTTGAGGAGCAGTGGCACGAGGAAATCCGCGTGGCGCTGGAAAACTACCTCAGCACTCTGACCGCCTTTGAGATGGACAAGGTGGCCACGCCGTCCGAGTGGGACCCAGAGTCGAACCGCCAGCACGGCTATCTGATGCAGCAGTACACGCGCATGCTGAGCCTGTTCAACGACACCTACGGCCACGTCTTTGCGCGCGACGCGGGCGACATCGACCTGAGAGACGTGGTCCACAATGACCGTATCCTGATCGTGCTGGTGCCGGCGCTGGAGCTGTCCGCCACGGAAAGCAGCACGCTGGGCCGCCTCTATCAGTCGCAGCTGGCCATGATATTAAGCCAGGACCTTGGCGAAAAGCTGGAAGGGCGTCCGGACGAGAACATGAAGGTGCGGAAGTTTAAGGACCGCTTTCCGCTGCTCTGGATTATTGACGAGGTGGGCGCCGGCTACAGCGAGAAGCTCGGCGAGCTGGCCACGCAGATCCGCTCGCTGGGCTACTGCCTGCTGCTGGCCGGACAGGAGGTGCAGCGTCTGAAGACGGCGGCAGGCGACGCGGTGTGGACGCTGATTGCCAACATGGGCGTGCGCATCACCGGCAAAATTATGGATCCGAAGGACACGCTGGAAATCCTGCAGCTGATGGCCGGCACCGAATACCGCGCGCATATGAGTGCGCTGGTGCAGCAGGGCAGTATCCTCGGGAGCGGCCTGAGCGATGATCCGCGCCTGCAGGTGAGCGAAAAGAAAAAGGTCGACGTGGAGGAGGTGCAGGCGCTGCAGGAGGGTGAGAACGTCACGCTTTTCAGGGGGCAGGTTGTGCGCGGCAGCTCGCTTTATATCAGCGATGCCGACAAGTTCACGAAGGAGGCGGTGCGCATTAACCGCTTTATGGAGGTCAGCCCGCCATCTGAAGCCCGGCTGCTGGCCACCATGCCTTATCGCCGTCGCCGCAGCTACGTGCGGGCCGACCGGGTTCAGCACATTCTGCAGGTCCTGGACGCACCCCCGGCCGCGCAGGATACCCGTGGGCTGGTGCTGACAGACCCGGCGCTTGCCGCCGTCTGTGAATTCTCCCTCGAGTGCGAATACAGCTGGAAGCGGGCTCCCTCAGCCGCGGTGCGCTCGGCAATACTCTGGCACATGGTGCTGGAAAGCCTGCCTGCGCGGGGACGGGGCTATAAGGTCCGGCTGCGCCAGCCCCGTCTGATGGGCGTGGGGCGCGAGGCAATTGAAAAAGCCGCGCAGAACTATGTGGCGCAGGCGGCTGAAAATACTAAAACGTTTAGCTAACCGGTTGTCACGTATGGTTATTTGAAGCGAAAGGGCTAAAGCATTTTAGCCTGAGTCCGATAACAACCGTGAGACTGCTCCACAGTCTGCCACTGCTTAAATAAACGTTTGTAATGCTGATCCCTTTAGGGGCCTTTAAGGCCCTCTTTTTTTGCCTCTGCGACATGAATCATCCGACTTATTGCCGGCCACTGCCGGCTTACTGAAGGAATAAAACATGAAATTAACGTTTGCAGCGATCGCTATGGCGACCTCGCTGAGCTTTGTTGCGTACGCATCAGCCGCGACGCCTTCCATTGAAGTCGGATTTTCGCCTGAGGGCAGCGCGGAGCAGCTGGTCCTCCGCACGCTGGACGAGGCGCACGAGAGTATCCGCCTGATGGGCTACAGCTTCACCTCGCCCACGATCGTTAAGTCCCTGGTCGCGGCAAAACGTCGCGGTGTGGACGTCAGGGTAGTGGTGGACGACAAAGACAACCGCAGCAAATCGAGCCAGGCAGCAATGAACGTGGTGGTCAACGCCGGCATCACGCTGCGCACTAACGGCCAGTACAAAATCATGCATGACAAAGTGATCATCACCGATGGCCAGAACGTAGAGCTCGGCTCGTTTAACTATACCCGGAGCGCAGCAGAGTCGAATTCCGAGAACGCGCTGGTCGTACGCGGGGTGCCCTCGCTGGCGCAGATGTACCTGACGCACTGGCAGTCTCGCTGGGATGGCGGTACGGACTGGCGATCAACTTACTGAATTACGCCTGACAAAAGTGAGAGTGGTCCGCGCGCCAACGCCGATCACACTCCAGCTTAAAGTTAAGTCGCTGATTTATGAGTTATGTAGTATCCTCTGCAAAATTCGCTCTGAATTTAGTGGAGGAGGCAGAGATGTCGCAGCCAGCTAACGCAGTCACTTCCTCAGCAGGATCTAAGCGCCCATATCGCAAAGGAAATCCGTTAAGTGCTTCTGAAAAGCAGCAGGCAGCGGTGGCCAGAAAAAAACTGACCCATAAAGAAGTTAAGATTTTTGTGCGCAATCCAATAAAAGACCGGCTTTTGGTCGAGTGTGACAAACAAGGCATGACCCAGGCTGAGTATATTGAACGTCTTTTAGAACAGGCATTTGAAGCTAGCAATAAGTAATGGTATTACTTTCTTGTCGTATGTCTGTTGAAGTGATAGATTGCAAACCGTAAAGAATTCTGGCGGGCCACGCCGCAAGGTGGCAAGAGACTGGTACTGACAGATTACTGAAGGCCAGAAAAAACGAAACCCCGATAATCTTCCTCAGTTTGGCGACTAGGTAGAAGACTAACGGGGCCCACTTATTCTGCATAGAAGCTGTTGCTCTATGCGGGGAGTATAGATTCATGCCCGGAAAACTGCAATACCTTCTGTGCGTACTCCTGCTGTGCAACATAAGCGCAGGAAGGCGTGACTGAACAGGTATCTGAAAACACTTCATTTTACCGGCAGGTAAAAAATCCGAATCCGGAATTTATTCCTGAGAAAGGAAAGAAGACCCTGCCGTTCTGCGAAAAAATCCGTGAGAAGGCGGCTGGCTTTACCCAGCGCGTCGAGTTCCAGACGCTGGTTGCAATGTCGATCGCCCGCGGCGAACGGCGTCGTCGTCCGCCGCAGCTCCGCATGCGCGCGCTGGAGGCGTCGCTGCAGGCGCTCTGCCACTACTTTAACCCGCTGGCCAACCGCGTAGGCGCCTCGCTCACCACCATGAGCATCCGCTGCGGGCTGGCCACGGAGAAAAAACGCCTCTCCATCACCCGCTTTACTGGTGCCGTGCAGTTCCTGGCGCAGCTGAAGCTCCTCACCTACAACACCGAGTACGACAAAGAGATTGGCTGCAATATCCCGACGGACATCACCTTTATGCCACTGATGTGGCAGGTGCTGGACGTGTCTGAAGAGGCCGTTGCGGCCGCACGCCGCAGCCGCATCGAGTGGGAAAACCGCCAACGCGAGAAGAAAGGCCTGCCGCGCGCCGACGCCGGCGAGCTCATCAGCGCCGCCTGGTCGTTCGTCCGCGAACGCTTCCGTGAGTACCAGAAGTCGCGCCGTGAACACGGCATGAAGCGTCACCGCGCGCGCAAAGACGCGCCGCGTACGCGCAAGGACATCGAGCAGCTGGTGCGCCTGCAGATGCAGAAAGAAATCCGCAATGGTCGCTTCTTTGGCAGCCTCGACGCGGTAAGAGCGGAGATAGAGCATCGCGTCACCGAACGCATGAAGCTGTCGCGCGGCCATTACGCCCGGCTCGGAGATGACCTGCTGGTCACGACCTGACGGCCGTCGCGGCATTCCCCTTAAAACGCTGGCGCATGAGCGCCGGATTACCCCTGTCTGATTCCCGGCACCCGAAGCCGGCTTTTCACTTCTCCTGCCCAGGATTCAGCTATCCGGTTTGCGCCGGAGGCCTCCCCATGCCTGCAAAACGCCTTTCGCACAAATATCATCCACATCAGCCGTTTAGCCAGACCGCCGGAATGCGACCCGGCGCACAAAAGCACGCCGACTTCACGTCCGCAATCACCGTTTCTGAGTTATCCACATTAACTACGAGAGGGTATGTATTTTATCTTCAGGCCGGAGAGGGTTTTAACCACTGAACGGACTTTTTACAAACCGCGATGATCCTTTTAAAAACCCGATCTCCTTTCTTTTAAAGATCCGTTATTACTTACCTTTAAAAAACAAAACCTATACGGCTGCGCCCTGTGAACAATTAAATGCCCGCCCTCGCAGCGAACTGACGTTCGCGCCGGTTCGGTACAGCCACTTCGCGTCTGAAGGTAGCTCCCGCAAAATTGCGGGCAAAAGGGCGCAGTTGCAGCTACACCGAACTCGGTGTTCACATGGGTGAACCATTAAGAACAGACTCCACTCAGCACCGAGCGAAACCCACCCTGAAAACCGCCGCCGCCCCGGCCCAGTGGGCCGGAACAGTGTCGCTTTATAGATGGATGATGTAACTACCAAAGGCTTTGCTGTAATACTGAGGCCCGCGGTCTCTGTCTTTCGTCTTCGACCATCAGACTAATACGCGACTGAAAGGCCGCTGCTTAAACGACGTCAGACAGGGAGGGGTTGGGCTTTCGCCACCATTGAGCCTGTAACCGGCTCTGCCGGGCTCACGGCGCCCAATGGCATAAAAGTGGTCCTTAACGATTTCTGGCGCCTCCATGCCGCTGACGCGGCATACAGTGGACAGGCTGCGCGCTGCTCGCCTGCCTGAGAGTATCTGAGATGCTGGGCACAGGGCCATTACCCCTTGATTCAAAGGCGTGTATTTACTCAGAGCCTATACTGCCGAACTTTAAAACGCGTATGATGCCCGTCTGCAATTGCTGTAGCTATTCTTAAACGTGGTTTGAGGGACAATGGAACGAAAACGTACGATCGGGATATAACTCATTGTTTAAGTATGTGATTCATAGACATCAATATAATTTTTTTAACATTCCCTTTATTCCTGTCTGAATGTTTTACCTTCAACTTCGTCAGATCTGTGTTCAGCTTCATCATAGGCGCGTCGTGAAGCTTCTATATCCTGCCATGTGTCGCGAATCCAACGGGTAAAACCAGCAAGTGGCTCCAGCATGGAGCGCCCTCGTTCAGTCAACTCATATTCGACACGAGGCGGCAGTTCAGGGTAGTAGTGGCGCGAAACCAGACCATCCCGTTCAAGGTTACGCAACGTTAACGTCAGCATACGTTGCGAGATGTCTGGTATGCCCCGTCGAAGCATCCCGAAACGCATCGGTGTATCGGGATAGAGAGATAAGAACGAAATAACCAAAATTGTCCACTTGTCACCCAGTCGGGCTAATACACTCCCGGGAGCACAAGGCGTCAGTACCGGGCCTCTGGTCGTATGCAGAACAGGTCGACCATTAATCTCATCGGGCATCACGGTCTGCGCATCTTCAGGAATGCTCTTCATTAGTTATCTCTCTGTAACTTAGTATCAAAAAAGTGCCGTCTTGCGGAAAAATCATGATAGTTCAAAATGAGAACCTTCGATAGTTACTAATGGTTACTGCTATGCAACAGTCTTTAGAATTTTTGGTTTTTGGTGCTACAGGGCAACAGGGTGGTGCTGTGGTAAGATCGTTGAAAGCCAGGGGGAAAACGGTACGGGCCTTCGTCAGGGATGCGCAGAGTGATAAAGCAAGGGCTCTTACTGAGCAGGGTATCCAGCTGGTTGTTGGCGATCTGTTTGACCGTGCCTCGATTGATCGGGCTATGCAGGGCGTCAATCGTGTGTTCAGCGTGCAGACCAGCTCGCCATCCGGTCTGGTATCAGACGAACAGGAGGTGATGCAGGGCAAGGCAATTGCCGATAGTGCGGTTGCCGCAAACGTTGAGTTCATTGTGTACTCTTCCGGCGGGGCGGCGGGAAAAGGCTCGACTGGCATGGGACATTTCGACAGCAAGTCTGTGATAGAGGAGCACATTCGCAGCCTGCCGATCTCTGCTACGATAACGCGTCCGGCCAGCTTTATGGAGATGATGCTGCTGCCAGGTATGGGCTTGAATACGGGCGTGTTCACCTACTTCATGCATAGGAACCAGCCTATGCAAATGATCGCGCTTGACGACCTTGGCCGAATTAATGCCGAGATCCTATGCCACCCGGAGCGTTACGCGGGCCAGGCGTTGGAGCTTTCGGGGCAGAGTATCACCGGCGAAGATTTGGAGCATGCTTTCTCACTTGCAGCGGCTCGACCTATTCGCTATCAGCGGTTTTCAGAAGCGTTGCTGGAGAGCAACCTGTTCCTGAAAAAGCTGACGGAACTAGTGGATAACGGCGTGGTTGCAGGTATTGCAGATATCCCCGCCTTAGAGCGAGAGTTCGGTCCGATGTTGTCATTGAAAGACTGGCTTACGGGAGCGGGAAAAGCGCCTTTTGAAGCTGCACTGAATATGGAAACTGCTGATATTGCATTGCGATAACACACTCCGATGGAGTGCGGCTGCGGCCAAACCGGATGCCTTTCAGTTTCGCTTCGCGCGGCACTGAAGACTGCCGTAATGCCATAGATGGCACCGTCCATGGCTGCTCTTTTATAAAGAGTCCGGATAAAACCTGGTAAATCCTGCCCCGGCGCTGCCGGGCTGTTTATTTCACCCCTTCCCGATCGTTCGTTAATTCGCTCGCACTGCAGAAGAAAAGACCTCTGACAGGCTGAGGCCTGTCACATTGTTACGTCCTGCTGTCACGACCCGTTAAAATACTGGTTTGCATAATTCATGGCCAAACACCTGAGTGATCGCTTAATTTTGTAACTATAAGCCCGGTCTGAACTGGCGAACGTAAATCACGCGGTTATGGTTAATTACTGCGGACAGTACAATACGGTTTTTTCTCCTGCCATTGGCTCACAAAACCGGAGGTGTCCCCGGGATTTGGCAGACACTAATGAGTAAGAAGGGAGCATAACGATGGCCTTTCAGAGCCCGGCACAGAATTACGTTGAGACGCGTCTGAATCTTGGTGACCTCGTTCATCTGTCACCCTATTCGACCTATCTGATGCGCAGCGACAGTGATTTTCCTGACGCCGGCATCGTGAAAGGTTCAGTGCTGGCCATCGATCGGGCGCTGATGCCATCGCACGGCCAGCTTATCGTGGCGGAGGTTGACGGTGAGCTGTCGCTACGGCGTCTGCTTCTCAATCCCGTTCCCGCCCTGCAGGCGCTGGATGCGGATGAAACCGTCACGCTTATCGATGTGAGCCTGCCGCTGCCCGTCTGGGGCGTGGTGGCCTATTCCCTCACCGATGTGGCCGGCCTGGGGTTTAGCGGACCGGCGGGAGAGTGACCATGTTTGCCCTGGCCGATGCCAACAACTTTTACACTTCCTGTGAAACCATATTCAGGCCCGACCTCCTGGGCCGGCCTGTCGTGGTGGTATCCAACAACGACGGCTGCGTTATCGCGCGTTCGGCAGAGGCGAAGCGCATGGGCATTAAAATGGCCGCTCCGCTGTTCCAGAACGAACGCTTCTTTCGTGAGAATGGCGTGCACGTGTTCAGCTCCAACTATGAGCTGTACGGCGACATGTCGGCGCGGATGATGGCCATACTGGGGGAGATGGCGGCCGGGCAGGAAGTCTACTCAATTGACGAAAGCTTTCTTGACGTCACCGGCATTGGCAGCCTCATTCCGCTGGAGACGTTCGGGCAGCAGATGCGCGCGCGCATCCGGCAGGAAACCGGGCTGATTATCGGCGTTGGGTTTGGGCCGACTAAAACGCTGGCTAAACTCGCCAACTACGCGGCGAAGAAGTGGACGCAGACAAACGGCGTTGTAGACCTGTCCGACCGGAGCCGGCAGCGGAAGCTACTGCAGCTGATCGACGTCAGCGACATCTGGGGTATCGGACGGCGCATCAGCGTCCGGCTGAACCAGCTGGGCATCAACACGGGCCTGCAGCTGGCCGACAGCAACGTCAGTATGATACGTAAAAACTTTGATGTTATCGTTGAGCGCACCCTGCGGGAGCTCAACGGTGAGTCGTGCCTCGCCCTTGAGGATGCACCGCCACCCAAGCAGCAGATCGTCAACTCCCGATCATTTGGCCAGCGCGTCACTCATCCTGAGGATATGCAGCAGGCTGTCGTGCTTTATGCCACCCGCGCAGCAGAAAAGCTCAGGGAACAGCAGTCACACTGCCGGCATATCAGCGTGTCGATCGCAACCGGGCGTCACGGAAGTGAGCCTCAGTATTCCAACACAGCCTCACGCATCAGCGATTATCCCACGAATGACACGCGCGATATTATTGAGTTAGCGCTCAGTGGACTAAGCACTATCTGGCGGGGAGGCTACCGGTACGCAAAAGCTGGCGTTAGTCTGGCCGATTTCTATCAGTCGGGTGTGGCGCAGTATGACATGTTCAGCGAACAGCAGCCGCGTGCAAACGCCGATGCGCTGATGTCAGCTCTCGATAAGATAAATCGTTCCGGGAGGGGAAAGGTCTGGTTTGCAGGGCAGGGAGCGCGTGACAGCAGCTGGCAAATGAAAAGAGAAATGCTCTCGCCCAGATACACGACGCGACTCAGTGATATTCCCCTGATCAAATAAATCACTTCCGGACGATTCTTTAAACAGCATTCTTATTAGCGGAAATACTGAGTAAATGCCGCGGAGACAATCATTTCCCCGCGCTTTTGTTGTACGCCAGAGGTTTAGTGCTTCGGTACGCCTGCTCATTACTTGTTTACGAGGATGAAGTATTTCTTACTGAACGGGTTCAATAAGCTCACTACCCTGATTATGGATGTTGCCCACCTTCGCGCTTATGGGGTGCCAGGTGAAGTCCCTCTCCGGAATGGCCGCATCACGTGCGATTTCTTCTGCCCGTCGTGGTGTGGTGTCAGCACTCAGCCATTCACGGACGGCGTCAGCAGCGATCACTAACGGCCTGCGATCGTGGATGTCGACCATGCCCTGGTTGCTCGATGAGGTCACAATGACAAACCCTTCCTTACCGTGGTCCTGTCCGTAAGGCTGCTTACCGATGGCGGCAAAAAACAGGGGATGTTTTTTTCTGTGGTAGATGAAGAACGGCTGCTTTTTCCCGCCCTCTTTTTGCCATTCAAACCAGCCGTCAGCCGGCACAATGGCGCGCCCGTGGTTCCACAGCGGCTTAAACATGCGGCCGCTCGCTGCCGTTTCGCCGCGTGCGTTAATGAGCGGCTGCTTATCCCACCACTCCGGGCCGTAACCCCAGAACACGGGATCGAGGTGCAGCGCATCCTCACGCTCGCTGAGGAGCAGCACCTTTGTGCCTGGCGCCACGTTGAAGCGGCCAATGGGCTCCGGATCAAACGTGATTTCGTCTGGTTTCAGTCCGAGTGCGTCAAAATATTCATCACGGCTGCTGTACTGCGCAAATCGTCCACACATAGACACCTCCTGCTGTAAGGATAGCGGGGTATACTGACGTCAGGAGGATTTAACATGAAACACAATTTAGCCGCACGAAGCACGGAAGAACGCGCAAAGGTCAACGTGGATCTTGCCGCCTCAGGCGTGGCGTACAAAGAGCGCCTTAACCTTCCCGTTATCCCGGCCGAAGCTGAAAGGCAGCAGCCAGAGGAATTGCGTGAATACTTCAGGGAGCGGCTGCAGTATTACCGTAATCTGGCACTGCAGTTCCCGCGCGGGACCGATCCGGTTTATCAGAAGGAACCGAAGGGAGAATGAAAGGCGATGACGTCCGGGGCAGGTATGGACATAAGCCCCCCTGGCAGGGGCCCGGTTTACTTCTGATGCGATGAGGCTGGCGATCCCAGCATAATGCCGATCATCGAGAGCCCGGTAATAAACAGCCCTGCAATCACGATCACGCCGGTCAGCTCTGTAACCTGATTCATGTCCATCCATGAGTTCATCAGATGAGCGCCGTCATTCAGCAACGTGCGTAACCCTGCCGGCAGCCAGGACGACAGAGCCTGGGCGCCGCCGTCAATTAATTTCGTCAGTTCATTGGACATGGTTTCGTTTACCCCGGACAAATCAGTGGCGAATTTTTGCGAGATCGTCGTCTGACAGCCCGGTCAGTTCCCTTACCGACTCCAGCGGAATGCCTTTTGCCAGCAGGTTGCGGGCAACCTCCATTTTACCTTCCTGCCGCCCTTCCTGACGCCCTTCCATGCGCCCTTTCTCCAGGCCCTTCTGCTCAAGCTGCTGTGCAATCGTCATCAATTCGTCCTCATGCTCCGGCACTCTCTGCGCCAGGTTGCGTACGAAGGCTTCGGCATCGTCGGCTTCGCCCGCCTGTACGAGGTAGTTTATCAGCGAAACCAGCTGCTGTCCCGTCAGGTGACCGGCCATCAGGGTGGCGGCCAGCCGGTCCAGCAGGTCGTCACGGTCGCGCTGGTGAATGTGCTTTTGCAGCAGGGTAAGCGCCGCCATGCTGGGGTGGTTCATGATCTCCTCGTCCGGGATAACCGTGACGTCGACCAGCGGGAACGGTGCGCCGTAGAGGCTTTCGGCCAGCGCCGTCCGGTGTAGAACAGCAAGAGGATGACCAGCGGCAGCTTTTTATGGCCAGCGTCGGGGTGGCGCTGCATGGCGGCCACGGCGTAGCGCATCAGGCGGAACGCAATGAGGCGGTCGGGCGTCGACAGGTGCCCGATGAGCACGTGAATGTAGCCGTCGCCGGCTGCAGTCTTCAGGCTTTGGATCAGCATATGGCTGAAGTAGGCTTTCTCCATGAATCAGCCAGAATCCAGCTTGGGCCCGATTGGCGATCGGACATTAGGCTGCCTTCAGCGCATTTTTCTACTACAAGAGCCTGTAAAGGATTGATGTAATACCTGTGACTAGGGCTTTTATATTATCGCCTCAGTGGTATCGCATTAGGGTAACTCAGTTAAATGAAATCCACGGGAAAAAGCCTATAGAGTGGGAGTACACCCTGTTGCGGCAACACGCCGGTTCAGGCTGTATATTTTTAAGTCGCTTTTATTTGACACTTTACTCTAATGTGACTAATCTAAGTGTCAAAGAGAGGTGAATATGACTAGCACTATTCAAAAAGAATCCCGCAAACCATTGCCAGCAGAGCAAATGGTCGTGGTTGACCGGTTATCAAATCTGGCAGTTGAGTTAGTGGCAAAACTAGCTGAAAAAAAACAGCTAACCACCGCTCGCAACATGACAGATAACGAGCTGGCTAAACTTTTTTTTGAAACCCAACTAGACCGGTCTTCTGAAATGTCGCCGCGTGAAAAACGCAAAATGGATCATCTAAATGAAAGCGCGGTCAAATTTGCAGAGCGTCTGAAAAGACTTGGCGGAACATGCCGGGCAAGTACAGCAGCGGACATCCTCGGTGTAAGAAGACAGACAATTAACAATCGACTGAAAGCAAACAAATTACTGGCAGTGCAGGTAGGAGGCGAGAGCAAATTCCCGGCATTCCAGTTTGATGGAAACCGCATGGTTGAAGGGCTGGAAGAAGTATTATTGTTGCTTGGAGATTTTAGCCCGGTCACCAAAACCTCGTTCCTGACTGCAATGTATTTTTTCGATGATGAAAAAAATTTAAATGTCATTGATGCGCTAAAAAAATACGGCACGGCAGGTGAGCACATGAAAGAGATCCGAAAACAAGCAGCTCTCTTCGGTCGTCAGGCCTCCCATTGAAAAAAGGCCCCTTAGGGCCTTTTATTTACGAATCATCTGCAGTCACATCAAACTGTAGTGTTTCCACCACAATCTCAAATCCATCAATGTTTTCTTCCTGCCAGTTTTGAGGGAAATTATCTGGGTTCGAATCAACATGTGAATAAACGGAACTATTCATGACATCAGCTAAGGGGCCTGTCTCCCCCTCACGTTTCCAGAAGGCAGTACACATCCCCACACCGTAATGTCTGGAACTATACGAAACTCCGTCATACTGTAACCCTGGAGTGTTCGCAGCCCAATCGGTAACGGTTTGTGTAATGTCCTGTCGATCACCCATCGTCTGATCAGCAGTAATATGCAACATACCCTGCAACTTCGTCATGTTGATGGTTCTCGTATCACGAGTCGTCTCTAGCGTATACATCTGAGCCTTGTGTAAATCGCTCAAACCAAGAGTAAAATTCTCCGGGTCACGTTGGTAGATTCTTCCCAACGATTCAGCTATTGCAGCGGCGGCGTTATCTGCGGCGTAGCAGATACCTGTGCGGCCCGTAGGGTCGTTGTAGCGACCTAACGGTTCTGGGGGCTTCGGTGCGCCATAATGTACACCTGAAGGATATTCGTCCCACTGCCAGCGCATTTGTTTAGTGCCTTTCTCACGAATGTTACTTGGAACACGCCCCTGCATTTCTAACTGGTTTAACTGCTCATGGATGGAATCTCCATTCGTTCTCTTTCTTGTAGCCACGGAACACCTCTGTTTCTTTCAAAAATTATTTGAGCCATACATTCACCATTACTGGGATATAGGGAATTGATTGGCCTACGTGCTTGCCCGTAAGCCACTTACCTTTTTAAGGGCATCCGCATCTTAGATTCTGTAGAACGTAGTTTCAACGATATGATTTATATGGCTTCTATTTAAAAGGATTGACAAAGAAAGCAACTAAATCGTGGTAATCGAGGCTTAGTAAACATACTGAACGAAAACGGCATAAAGAGTGTGGATGTGTGTCCAATTGCTATAGGTAAGCCTGCTCAAAAATCAGGCTTACCTATAGCAATTTTCGCTCTGTAATCTGCATTAGTAACTGGAACTTCTGATGCTGGAACAGCGTCAGAAGCTTGTTACTTCATGCGACGCGCTGATGGCTATGCGCTTTTCCGGAAGCAGGGAAGGGGCTATGTGGCCTGAATATTTCTTGTTGGATTGCAAAAACAGGGAGGAAAAGAATAGATTCCAGATAACGATATTGGATTAACTATATGATATTTAACATAAATAACTTTATGCGACCTTTGGTTGTAGTGGCTAAATTCAGATGTCCGCCTCTGGCTATATTGAGATGTCCGCTTTATCGTCCTTTTTCCAGGGTTTCCCGGCTGAGGACGCAACTGATGACGGCTTACGGTTCGGAGTGCTTTACGAT